>CAZUGO010000071.1:0-55188 GCA_964619935.1 uncultured Planctomycetales bacterium
CTCCGCGATTCCGCTGGGGATCGGCGTGGTCGACGGGCTGGATGATTGCTCCGGCCAGTTCGTCTTCGGCGTGGTCAATGGCGACGCCTGTGCGACGGTGGGCGGGGTGGCCGGTGAGTTCCTGATCACCGACTACAGTCCGGCCGGGCCGTACCCCTACGGCATCTTTGTCAGCGGCTTCGATGCCGATGTCACCGGCGGATTGTTCGAGGACTTCGAGTGCGGCGGGCCGATGGGCAACGGCTACACCGCATGCGTGGTGGTGGTCGATTTCAACGAAGCCTGCCCCAGTGAGGCCGAGTGCTTCGCGGACCGGGCGATCGCCGGGCCGTGTATCGCCTCCGATGATTGCCCGGCCAGCTTCGTCACGTTGACCAAGGCTGCCAAGACCGACGACCCCGGCGACCCAGCGTTCTTCTGTGCGTCGACCTTGGGCGTCGACGTCTGGAACATCTATGTGCAGTTCAACGACGGCAATGCCTCGGTGCTGAGCCTGGCCTCTGCCGCGCTTCGAACCACCGCGCCCGGGGGCTTCTTCCAGGTTCCCGCGGCGATGGGTGGTGGCAACACGGCCCCGCTCGATATTTTCGTCGGTCTGTTCCCCGAGCTGGCCTGCGACAGCTTCGTGACCATCGGCATCAAGAGCGTCCCGGTTGGGGGTACCGGCTGCTCGACGCTCGACCCCGACTTTGACACCGTCCTGTTCAACACCGGTGGTGGGGTGGCTGGCGGCTGGTTCTGCAACAATCCGCCCAGCGGTCAGGGCTTGCCCGATCTGGTGAACCGAGTGTTGATCGCCCAGCTAACCGTGCCCGCCGGGGAGATGGTCAGCGGCGACCTGGTGGCCTGGGTCCGCGACGCTTCAGTGACCCAGGCCGATCCGGGCTGCCCCGCTGACCTCAACGCGAACGGCGTGGTCGATGCGGCCGATCTGTCCCAGTTGTTCGGCGCCTGGGGGCCGTGCGACGTCAGATGCGCACCCGACCTGAACTGCGATCTGCAGGTGGACAGCACCGACCTGGGCCTGATGCTGGGTCGCTGGGGCCCGTGCGGGGGTTTGATCAATCCCATCTGCGGTGTCCCGCTGCTTCTGGAATGCCCCGGTGTCCCGGTGTGTGGCGACGGCACCTGCGACCACGGGGAGGACTGTGACAACTGTCCGGAGGACTGCACCTGCGACGACGGCAATCCCTGTACCGCCGAGGAGTGCTCCGGCACGCGCTGCGTGTTTTCGAATGAACCGCAGGGCGCCCCGTGCGACCTGGACGGCGACGCCTGCACGGTCGACACCTGCGACGGTGGCGGCAACTGCGTGCTCGACGAAGTGATCGTCTGCGACGACTTCAACGATTGCACCGACGACCAGTGCATCGGCAAGCAATGCGTGATCACGCCGGCGGCCCCGGGCACCCCGTGCGACCTGGACGGCGACGCCTGCACGGTCGACACCTGCGACGGTGGCGGCAACTGCGTGATCGTCCAAGTGATCGTCTGCGACGACTTCAACGATTGCACCGAGGACTCCTGCGCCCCGGCCACCGGTGCCTGCGTGCACCAACCCAGCACCCAGATCGTCTGCAGCGGGATGCCGGCGTTGAGCCTGTGCCCCGGCACCACCCAGTGGTTCAACATGCAGATTCTGAATTACACCGACCAGGTGATCGCCGGCAACTGGGCCATCACCGGTCATGGAACCCTGTACAACGTGGCGCCCAGCGCCGGCGCGTACAATGTTCCGGCCTGTGCCAGCGGCGTCCCCGGGACTGCCGGCATGTTGATCTCCGCGACCAATGCGCAGGCCCATCTCCTGCCGATTCGCGTGACCTTCACGGCCGATCACTGCAGCGACAGCGGCGCGTGGATCGCGGAGGCCCCGCGGATCACTGGGTTCTCGCCGATCGCCAAAGGGACGTTCCTGGGCGATGATCCCGAACTGAGCTACACCAACTACATGTCGGTGGCCATCAACTGGCAGAGCTGCACGCCGAATCAAGTCCGCTTCGACTGGCAGCCCCGCGACGTTCAGGAACTGGTCGCCGCCGTCGGTGATTCGGCCGTGCTGGCCGCCGAGATGGGCGCGGTGCTGGACTTCGGCACCGACCCGACCGCCGCGATCCTCAATCCGCTGACCATCACGCCGATTCCGCTGCTGGGCTTTGACGGCGAACCGTTTGAAAGCCTCGACTTCGGGGGTCAGGACGTGCCCGCCTGGCTGACCGGCATCGCCTGGGGCGGCGAGGGGGAGCCCCTGGCCTTCGACATCAGCCCCAACCCGCTGCATCTCAAGCTCAGCTACGAATTCAAGAACTGGGGCAGCTCGACCAAGAAGTACGATTGGACCCGCAAGGTGACCAACGATTCCACCGGGTTGTTCCAGGGCGCCTGGGGGCTCAAGCTGGAACCGATCAAGTTCACCGGGGAGTACTGGGTGCCGCCGAAGACCGTGACCCAGGGCAAGTTTCGACTGAAGGTCGGAACCTCGTTCTCCGGGACCCGCTACCAGAAGAAGAACCTCTTCGGCAAGACCTTCTTCAAGACCTTCGGAACCAACCAGACCTTCCAGGACAAGCTGAACGTACCGTTGTCTTTCACCGCCGAAGGTCGGGTGCATCCTGACCTGCGCCTGCAGCAGATCTGCATCATGACCGGGCTCAGCGGCGAGATTCCCTTTCCGCTGCGTTACTTTGCCCCCTATCCGATCTATGTCACGGGCCGGTTGCACGGCGGGCTGAGCAGCGTGTCGGCCTGCTGGGCCCAGGACAACGGCGGCGGCATTCTGAACTCCGGCTTGAAGTTCAATCCGATCGAGGCCCAGATGACCGCCGGCGCCGAACTCACCGTGGGTGCCGGCGTGCGCGGCAAGTCCTGGAAGGTCGTCGGCATCGAGGGCACCTGTGGGGTCGGCGGCGAGGTGAATGCGACCTTGACCTGGCCACCGGCGCTGGGCGACGGTCGCCTGGGCCTGGACGGCAAGATTGTCGCCTACTTCCTGCTCTGGGAAACCACCCTGGTGAACGGGGCGATCTTCGAAATCACCTGGGAACCGTTTGACTTCCAATGGTTCCAGATGCTGGACGATCCCAGTCTGGCGCCGACCTGGACGCTCGCGGAGCGGACCTGGCTGGACGAGGTCTCGCGCTATGCCCGGCCCGGTGGCGGCTCGCTGATCCTGGGTGCGGGCCTGCCGATTACACCCGTCCTGACCAACATCTTTCCGCGAACGCAGACCGCGATGGCGTTCCGGGGCGATGATGCCTGTGTGCTGCTGACCCACGATGCCGCAGGCCGCGACCCGGAGCAAGCCCTGGAGATTGCCGCCGTGGTTCGAACCGCCGGCGTCTGGAGCCCGCTCATGTTGGTAACCGACGACACCGTGCCCGATGTGGGTGCGGCCCTGGCCGTCGACGGCGCCGAGCAACTGGTCGCCGCCTGGTGCCGATTCCCCACGGCCCAGATCGGCGATCTGCCCGAGGTGCTGGCGCCCAAGGCAGAGGTGGCCTTCAGTGTGTACGACGATGTCGCCGGCAGCTGGTCGGCGCCGGCCCTGATCACCAGCAACGCGTACCAGGACCTGCCGCCTCGCCTGGTCCGCGGGGCCGACGGTTCGCTGACCGCATTCTGGCTGGGAATGCCCGACGACGCGGTGCGCACCAATCCGCTGCAGCATGACGCGGTGACCGCCAACCTCTATTCCGCCAACTGGAACGGCGCATCATTCGATTCGCCGCAACTGGAACTGGTGGACATCACCACCGAAGACCTGCCGGCGATCACCGTCGATGCCGCCGGAAACATCATGGCCATGTGGGAGGGCGACACCGACGGCGACTACTCCACGGTCGCTGACAAGGAAATCTTCTTTGCCGGGCAGGACCGCGACGTCTGGAACCCGCCGGTGCAGGTGACCCGCAACGCCCTGGCCGATTCGTCGCCGACGCTGGGCCCGCCCGCCACGCCGCTCCCAGTGGCGTTGTGGGTGCAAGGTTCGGTGCCGACGGCCCTTGACGAAGACGACCGCGAGCTGCTCGGAACCACCGACGTGCTGTTGTCCTCGACGTGGGTCGGCGGCGCCTGGACCGCTCCGACGACGGTCGTCGAAGCGCCCGGAATCGGCAACCTGCGCATCTTGTGCCCGGACAGCGGTGAGATCTGGGCCCACTGGGTGGCCGGTTCGGATGATCAGACCACCGATCTGTGGGCGGCCCGTTTTGATCCGACCCTCGCCGGATGGTCGCAGCCGGTGCGCCTGACCCATGATGCCTTCGTGGAATACGAGCCCGCCTTGCAGGTCAATGCGCAGGGACATCCGGCCGGCGTGTACGTCCGGCGGGCCTTTGACGGCGATCCGCCGCTGCCGGCCGGTGGTGGTGGTGAACCGCCGCGCATCCCACTGCTGGGTCAGGCCGACTTGGTGTACATCGAGAACGAACCGACCGCGGATCTGGAGTTGACCGTCGACGGCGTCAACCTCGATCCGCTGGACGCCGCCCCAGGTGAGGCGGTAACCATTACGGTGGCGTTGCTTAACCGCGGACTGTTGCCGGTGGCGGCGGCCGCCGTCGATCTGTTTGACGATCCCGCGGGACAGAGTCCGGTGCTGATCGGCCGTCTGGCCCTGGCTGAGCCGCTTGCCGGGGGCAGCTCGGTGATCCTGGAGGCGCCCTGGACGCTGCCGGCCGCGGGTAACCTGCACAACCTGCGGGCCGTGGCCGATCCGCAGAACGACGTCGCCGAGGCCGACGAGGCCAACAACGTGGCGATCGTTGAGTTGTACCAGCCGGACCTGGTGGCGATTTCCGAGCCGCTGGCGGTGTGTGACGGCGAGGGCAACATGGTGCTCAACGGTTCGATCGGCAATGACGGCAGCGCGGTGACCGCGGATCCAGTGGATTGGCGGCTCGTGCGCACTGCCGACGACGCGATCCTGGCCCAGGGGACCATCGCCATGCCCGGCGTGGGCACGCTTGCCGCGATCCAGGCAATCGTCCCGCTGGAGTTGCCGCTGTCGGTGACCCTGTGGGTCGATCCCGATGGCCAGATTGCAGAGGTCCACGAAACCGACAACAGCGATGCGGTAGACTTGGTGTATCAATGCCCCTGCGCCCCCGATCTGACCGGCGACAGCGTGGTCAATGCCGCGGATCTGGCCCAGTTGCTCGGCGCCTGGGGCAGCCACCCCGGTCACCCCGCCGATCTGAATGCCGACGGCGAGGTGAACGCCGCCGACCTGGCGTTGCTGCTCGGCAGTTGGGGCGCGTGTCAGTGATGGTCAGCGAGACGTGGAAGTCACGGATCGACGGACGAAGAAGGACTATGCCGAATGCCTCCGCAAGATCGCCGATGAGATGTACCCGGAAGCAGAGGTGATCGTGCTGGTGCAGGACAATCTGAACACGCACTCGCCGACTTCGTTGTACGAGGCGTTCTCGCCAACGGAAGCCAAGCGGTTAGCGGATCGGTGTGAACCCCACTACACGCCCAAGCACGGTAGCTGGCTGGATATGGCGGAGATCGAACTGGGCATTCTTGGCCGACAGTGCTTGTCGCGACGCATTGACAACGTCGATGACCTGCGCCGTGAAGTGAAGTGAAGGCATGGGAAGTCGCGCGCGATATTGTCGGAACAAAAGCGGATTGGCAGCTCACCGCAGAGGATGCACGGATAAAGCTCAGGCGGCTTTATCCATCAGTTGAGAAGTAATGGAGCCCTAGCTGCCCGTCGGGCGGTAGGCCTTGAGCCCCACGCGATTGCGTCGCCTCCGCTGGGGGCCAGGACGCCCGGGCATGCCCAACCCGTGGCGGACCCCAGGTCAACGCCCGGCGCCCAAGACATCGGGTCTCCGCTCGTTGCGGCTCAAAGGATACCCGCACAGCGCTCAAATGGTGATACCATTTACTTCAAATGGTACCATCAAATGATGCAAATCAAGATACCATTTTGTATAAATCAAGATACCGTTTTATATAAACGAAGATACCATTTGATAAAAATGGTGGTACCGTTTTATCAAGACCCGGTGTGTCCGGCGGTCTGGGGCTCCAGCAGGGGGGTACTGGGGGGTACAAGGGGGGGTTGGGCTGCTGTGGCCCGGGCTCAGGCGGCCGCCGTCGCGGGCGGCTTATCAGATTGAAATGCTCTGTTCCTGTCGCCGTGGCCTCGCTCCTCAACGAAACCCTGCTTCTTTGGTCATACAGCCGACTTATAACGGCGCACGCTCGTTCGATAAAGAGCTGTGCCGACGAGAAAAGTTTTTCTTGTTCACAACAGCAGGGGTGCCAAGCGCATGCGCTCCGCACAGCAAAGACCGGCGCGGATTTGTCGTTGATAGTTCTAATGTGGGGTTACACTTACTGGTGGAAGGAAGCTGATGGGGCATTCTCTAACACAACGCTCGGCCGGACAATCGAGCGCATTACCGCCCAGCCCGTCGCACTTGACCAGCAACGCCCATTAGATTCAGGTCGCTTTGCTCTGTGGGGCTACTCCTGCGCTTCGCGTCTAACCGCTTCTCGCGAGCGCCTCTCTGCCCGCACATTAAGAAACTGCGCGCGTTTCTCTGGAGCTCAGGATGAGTCCTTGCTTGCAAGCACCGTATGTCGTTGGCCAGATGATTTGCTCGAAGGAATGCTTACCGGCACGGACCCCATGCCCCGAGCAGTTCGGCCAGGTCCGCGGCGTTCACCATGTCGTCCCCAGTCAGATCCGCCACGTGTCCTGGGTTGTCGCCCCAGGCGCCCAGAAGCTGCGCCAGATCAGCGGCGTCAACCGACTCGTCCGCATTCATGTCCGGACAGACAACGACATCGCAAAACGCCGGCGGACTTCCTGGGCCGGTCCATGCTTTGTCAAAGGCCGCCGCGTCAATGCAGGTCACGTTGCCATCACGTGCAGCGGCGGCTGCCAATAGGCGAAGAGACCTCCTGGTGGCACTTGTAGGCGCCATTCGGAGTTCTGGAAAAGCTCCTCACGCGTAAGGGTGAGGCCTGGACCGTTGGAGGCCGCATGCAGGCTCGTGCCGCGTGCGGTCTTCTTTCTCACAACAATACCGCGTCGCTTCGATCTCCTCGATCGGCTGGCTTATCTGCCGGCCCGCCGAGGCCGATCAGGCGGGCAAAGCCGCTGCCGGCGTGGTAGGTCAGCAATGCCAGCACTACGGCCAGCATGACGGAGGCGGTGATCACCAGGAGCGCAATCACCAGGCCGGCGGTGCCGGTCAGGTGGAAGGCCTGAGGGTCGGCGATGATGTCGCCAATGTGTTTGAAGACGTCGTCGCTGCGCAGTGCCGCCACCTGCTGGGCGGACAGGTGTCCCATGGCTGCCGCGCCGCGGGTGGCCAGGATGGAGCCCATCTCATAGTAGTCACCGATCAGGCTGCAGAACGGGGCCAGCCCGACGACCACGGCGATGCCCACCAGCGGCAGGCTGCGGGTGTGGGCCAGCCGCTTGAGCGCCGGCACGCCCAGAACGACGGTCAGCAGGAAGGGCATGAAATCGGTCGCGAGATAGATGAGGTCCGAGCCCCGGGTGTCGAAGCCGCTGAGCCGGCCGGCATAGTCGCCGCCGCTGACCACGAACGGAAAGACCTTCGCCAACAGCGCGGCGCCATACTTGGGATCGATCTGCAGCTCGCTGACCGATCCACCGGCGAGCACGCAGCCAAGCACGTGCAACAACTCGTGGATCGGGACGTAGATCCACCAGGTCAAGGCCACGGACAGCACGAAGCCGATCATCAGGCGGGCCGGACGGACTCCGCCGCCCAACTGGCCGTGGATGGCCGCGCCGAGATCGTCGAGTGGCCGCAGGAAGAAGCGGCCAAGCCCTGATCTGGCGGGGTGGGTGGCGATAATGGCAAGCCTCCTGTGCGGGCTTGATTGTACGAGGTTCGGGGGGGCGCGGTCGAGGGTCGCGCACGCCGCATCGGACTCAGGCGCGGCGAAATACCCCAGTGGGTCGCGGAGCTGTCTTCGATTGCCGCCGGCGACCGGGGTCCATATAATGCCGGGCGGTCACGATCACGAAATCTCTGCCCCAGGGAGACGCTCAATGCGATACGTCACAAAGCGATTCACGTACTGCGCTGCGGGGTTGGTCTGCTCGTTCCTCATGGTGCTGCCGGCCGGTTGCAACTTCGAACCGGTTGCCGGACAGTCGGGACCTTCCGGTCCGCGCGGTCTGGATGCCGGGAGCGATTTGCCGGGAACCGTCGTTGAAATTCTGGACGTCAACGATGGCGACGTGGTCGAAGTCGGCGATACCGTCAGCGTGCGCTTTCGGTTGAGCACCCGCGAGGGCGATCCGGTGTCGCTCGACGACATCGACCGCTTCTCAGCCTATGTGTCGGGCTCCAGCTTCAACTACCAGCGGGTCCTGCCCCCGGAGGGCGACATCGATCGGATCAGCACGCTGGACACCGGCGTCTATCGCTACACCTTCGAAGCGCCCTTCCCGGCGGTGTACGCCCCGCCGCCCAACGACTCGCCGGTTTTCGACCAGTCCGATCAAGAATTGACCGGCGTGCCGGTCTCCGCCGGCACGCACACCGTGGGGCTCGAAGCCCGGCAGTCATACATGATCGACGGCGCGACCGTCCGTGACGCCGGGGATGCCACCTTCGATTTTGCCGCGATCGGATCGTCCACCATTGTGCACCGTGAGGTGGTCATCCAGGAGAACTGCGCCAAGTGTCACGATCAACTTCAGTTGCACGGTGGCAATCGCTTTAGCGTCACCGGTTGCGTGCTGTGCCATGTCAACGGCGCCGAAGACTTGGCTTCCGACGATCCGGCCGCGCAGACGCCGGACGTGACCATTCAGTTCGCCAACCTGATCCATCGCCTGCACCGGGGCTCCGAATTGCCGACGGTGCAGGCCACCGCGAACAGTGCGGATCCGTTCCGCTACCAGGTCATCGGGTTCCAGGGATCGGTGCACGATTATTCGGACGTCAAGTTCCCGGTGATGCCCGGCGGCACCGGGTTCAACGAGCAGGTTCGCAATTGCGGGGCCTGCCACGACGGTGCCGCTCAGGGCGATGAGGCCTACACCAATCCGCGGCGGGCCACCTGCGGCGGCTGCCACGATGACATCGACTGGGACGCCGGCACCCTGCTGGACGACAGCAATGCGGACGTCGCGGCCGGCCTGTTGACTCGGGATCAATTGGATGACCCCACGTTCCGGGTGTTCTTCGCGGGCAACAATCTGGCGCACACCTTCTCGGATGGTGAGTGTCAGGGGTGCCACACCTCGTCGTCGCCGTCCTTGGATCCCCGGCAGGTTCACCTGCCGCCCTTGGCCAACCCGGCGAACACCCTGGGTTTGAAGGTCGTGGTGAACTCGATCAGCGGCAACACCGGGGCGGGATTCTTCCAGGCGGGCGACGTTCCGGTGGTGGAATTCCAGGTTCTGGATCGCGATGATCAGCCGGTGGACATGGCCGACATCGCCTCGGTCAACCTGGTGGTCTCCGGGCCGGTCGACAATTATCAGCGAATCCTCCCCGCCAGCGGGACGACGCTGTCGCTGAAGGGCCAGGGCGGGGTGCCCTCGAGCGGCAACGGTCCTTTTGCCTACACCAGCGCTGAACCGATTCCCGAGACCTACCCGCCGCCGTTCAACGACTCGGCCGACATTGAGTTCGCCTCGGGTTGGGGCGAACTCAGCGGCCAGGTGTTGGTTCCCGGCAGTTATACCGCTTATGTGTACGCGACGCGGACCTTCGACAGCGGCGGGGTGACCTATCGCGAGCCGTCCGAGCCGGGGCTGGGGCAATTCCGCATCGGCTCCGGCGGGACCGCCGCCGCTTATGCGGCCCCGGTCAGCGATACGACCTGTAACGCCTGCCACGGGGCGCTGGCGTTTCACGGCAACAACCGCAAGGGTGTCGCCGGCTGCGTGACCTGTCACACCGCCGGCGCTGAGGATCGTCCCAATCCGGTCGCCGGGCAGACCCAGGATCCCGCCCCCGACCTGATCGACTGGAAGGTCATGATCCATAAGATTCACGCGGCCCGTGAGCTGAGCGTGGTGCAGTCGGGAGGGGTTTACGACTTGATCGGGTTCGCCGCTGGGCAACCGGCCGACACCGGCAACGTCAACGACTTCTCGACCGGCTATCTGCCGACCATGCCCAGCGGGCCGGCGGCGTGCACGGCCTGCCATGCCACCGAGTCGTGGACCCAGCCGCCGGAGCGCCAGAATGCCAGCATCTGGATGGTGGTCTGCACCTCGTGCCATGACTCCGCGTCAACGGCGCTGCACGTCGAGCTGAACTCTGCGGGTGTCGGGCAGGAATCGTGTTCGACCTGCCACGGTCCGGGCGCGGCCTTCAGTGTCGAGCAGGTGCACAAGCTGCCGTGAGCGGAGATCTCCAAAGGCCGGCACTTGGGCGAGTGGCGGAATGGCAGACGCTGGGGACTTAAAATCCCCTGGCCGTGAAGGTCGTGCGGGTTCGAATCCCGCCTCGCCCACTCGCGCCGCCGGCCGTTGGGTGCGGGTCGCGCTGGCGCGGCCATGCACCCGGTCAACACTTCGCTCGGACCGCGCTGGGTGTCGCCTGCCTCCCACTCCGTGGGCCTGCCAGTTCATGCCATCTGCTGCCACCCACTCGCCGGGATGGGCGCCGCCGCTCCGGTATCATAGAATCCCCGGTTCGGCAGACCGGCCCCGGGCTGCGGATCCCCAGCAGTGTAACACCATCGTCCTGGAGCGTTGATGGCTATCCATGAAACGGCGATGATCGACCCCGCGGCCCAGATTCACGCGGATGCCCGAATCGATGCCTATGCAATTGTAGACGGTGCAGTGACCATTGCCGCCGGCGCACGGCTGTACCCGCACAGCTACGTGGCCGGCTGGACCGAAATCGGTCCGGGATGTCAGATTCACCCCGGCGCGGTGGTCGGTCATGAGCCGCAGGATCTGCACTACGACGGGGCCCGCTCCTATTGCCGGGTCGGCGCGGGCACCATCGTGCGGGAAGGTGCCACCGTCCATCGCGGGACCGGGCCGGAGAGCAGCACCGTGGTCGGGCAGCGCTGCTTGCTGATGGTCAATGCCCATGTGGCACACAATTGCGAAGTGGGCGACGATGTCGTGTTGGTGAACGACGTCAACCTGGCCGGTCATGTACGCGTCGGGTCACGGGTGGTGTGTGGCGGGGCCGCCAATATCCATCAGTTCGTGCGCATCGGTGAATTGGCCATGGTGGCCGGCCTGGCCCGGGCGACGCACGACGTGCCACCGTTCATGCTCACCGACTTGCTTGGGCGCATCGTCGGCCCGAACGTCATCGGGTTGCGGCGGGCCGGCTTCGATGCCGCCCAGCGCGAGGAGATCAAGCAGGCCTACC
The DNA here is from genome assembly GCA_964619935.1 of uncultured Planctomycetales bacterium. Taxonomy (GTDB): domain Bacteria; phylum Planctomycetota; class Phycisphaerae; order UBA1845; family CAIVHJ01; genus CAZUGO01. The sequence goes on from CAZUGO010000071.1 coordinate 11,355, forward strand.
GCTTGATGTATCGCGCCGGGCTGGGTCGTGCGGAGGCCCTGGAGCGACTGGCCGGGCAGGTCCTTTCCGAAGCCGGCCGGCGGTTCCTGGAATTCGTGTCGACGCCCTCGAAGCGTGGCCTGGCCCCCGGGGCCCGGGGTGGCGGTCAGCCGCGGTACGAGTAGCCTGCTGACCGTGTCAATGCGCTCATGTTCATGGCCGAGCTCCAAGGGAGTTTGGTGTCAGATGCAGGGTCCGGGCTAAGCAGTGGGCCTGTGCGTCACTGGCATGTTACTTGGCCGATGCGTGGCCTGGCCAGCGGTTGCGCGGGTCAGCGACGGAGTGGGCGCGGGGATCAGGCGTCGCCGGGTGGATCGCCGAGGCCGAAGGCGTCGTGCAGCAGCCGCAAACCGCGCTGCCCGTCGCGGGCATCGACAATGCAACTGATGACGATTTCGCTGGTGGAAATGTGCCGGATGTTGATCCCGGCCGATCCCAGGGTCTCAAACATCTTGCGGGCCACGCCGCCGTGGGTGCGCATGCCGACGCCGATCACGCTGACCTTGGTCACCGGTTCGAAAATCTCAAAATGGGCGGACAGTTCACCGACCAGCCGCTCGGCAATGGGCCGGATTGCGGTGATGTCGCCGGTTTCCACGGAGAGCCCGATGTTGGCCAAGGCTCCGTCGCTGTGCAGGTTTTGCATGATGTCATCGACGATGATGCCCTGATCGGCGATTTCACCGAAGATCCGGGCGGCGATTCCGGGGGTATTCGGCAGATCGCGGAACACCACGGTGGCCAGGTGCTCCTTGAGGGTCGCCCCGCGGACGACGATGTCTTCCATGCCGGGTGTGGAGGCCACGATCATGGTTCCCGGGGTGTCGCTGAGTGAACTGCGGACATGGATGGGCACATTGTATTTCTTCCCGAACTCAATGGATCTCGAGTGCATGATGCCGGCGCCGAGGCTGGCCATTTCGAGCATCTCATCATAGCTGATCACGTCGATTTTTCGAGCCCGGGGGATCAGCCGCGGGTCGGCGGTGTAGATGCCGTCCACGTCGGTGTAAATCTCGCAGCGGTCGGCGCCCAGCACCGCGGACAGGGCCACGGCGGTGGTGTCCGAGGCGCCGCGACCCAGGGTGGTGATCTCGCCGCTCTCATCGATGCCCTGAAACCCGGCGCAGATGACGATGCGATCGCGGGCCAATTCGGCTTCCAAGCGTTCCTTGTGGATTCTCTGAATTCGGGCCCGGGTGTGGGTGCTGTCGGTGACCAAGCCGACCTGTGCGGCGGTCAGGCTGATGGCTTCGGCGCCGGCTTCGGCAATGGCCATGGCCATCAGGGCGATCGAGACCTGTTCCCCGGTGGTCAGCAGCATGTCCAACTCGCGCTTGGGCGGGTTGTGGGACACTTCGTGGGCCAGATCGATCAGTAGGTCGGTAGTCTTGCCCATGGCGCTGACTACCATCACCACCCGGTTGCCGTCCAACTGGGCGCGAATGGCCCGCCGGGCGGCGCGTTGAATCTTGACCGCGTCAGCGACACTGGTGCCGCCGAATTTCTGGACCACCAGTCCCATGGGAGCGATTGTACTCGGTGAGGCTCAGGCGATCGAGATTGGGGAGGACTCGAAACCGAGTGGGTTGTGCCCGGCCGCCGGATGGGTATTGGGGAGGACCCGCCCGGCCGTGGCGCGGACCATAGAGAACCTCGGCCGGTGAAAGCCTGCGGGGACGTTCACGGTCGCAGCCCTGCGGATCACTGCCGCCGCCGCGTCGACCGCTTCCGGGCGATCGCCCGATTGCTGACAAAAGCGGATTTCGTGGTAGGGGGTCGCCAGCCAGTGCTCGGCGTTGGGTTCACCCAAGGCTTCCTGGACGCGGGCGTGGGCGATCAGGTGCCAGGTGCCGGAGATCCGGCGAACCATTTCCAATTGATGGCGGACCACCCGGTCCAAGACGGCCCCCGGAGTCGGCAGCAGGTTGATGGTGACCTGGTGGTTCCGGCAGTGGGAGCGCACCTGGATCCACCACTCGTCACACAGCCAGGGGGCCAGCACGCCCTCGGCGTCGGTGGCCTCGATGCACAACTCGATCGGATGGTCGGGATTGCAGGGCGGAAGATCGCCCAATTCCGCTGCCGGCAGAATGATCCGCTGGGCCTTGACGGGCGCTTTGCGACGCTGGCTCGCTGCCTGCCGGTGCTGTTCACGCATCCTCGCGTCCATGGGGGCCAGACTCCTTCCGGACCAGTTGGGTCGACCAGCGCTTCGATCAAGGTCATCGGCAGGGCCGGTCGCAAAACTTGACGGCCGGGCCGGGTATCGGCATCCGTAGCGCCGATTGGCACCTCGCTGAACTCGTCAACTGTATTGTATGTAAGGAGTTATGGACCCGCTTAGGGCTGCAGGGTCAGGAAGGATTCCATAAGCTGATGAGCGGGATTGCAGTGCACGCCGCTGCCGGCGCAACTGGCCTCGTCGAACGTTCGGGCGGCACCCGCTGCAAGCCCAGTCCCCGCCATGCAAAACGGAGGCGGCGTGCGGGTATGAGTGCGCAGACCGACGGGGGTGGGGTGGTCGGGGATGACCAGGATCCGCCAGCAATCGTACGCCCTCAAGGCATCCAGCAGCGGCCCGACGATGTGTTGGTCGATTTGCTCCAGGGCGACGACCTTGGCGGCGGCATCGCCATTGTGACCGGCCTCGTCGGGCGCCTCGATGTGGACGCACACCAAGTCGTAGTCCTTCAGCAGGGCCACGGCGGCCCGCCCCTTGGCCGCGTAATCGGTATCGAGGTACCCGGTGGCCCCGGCGACGTCGTGGATCGTCCAGCCGATCAGCTTGCCGATCCCGCGGATCAGATCGACGGCGGCGATGCAGGCGCCGCGGCGACCGAAGCGCTCCGCGAAGGAAGGCAGCGCTGGAGGTCGGCCGTGGCCCCATAGCCAGATGGCGTTCGCCGCCGGCTGCCCGGCGGTGCGGCGGGCCTGGTTGACGGCATGGTCTTCCAGCAACGGTCGGGCCTGCTCCATCAGGCGAATCACCCGGGCCGCATCGGCGCCCCGCGGGAGATGAGGCTCGATGGGCTCGCCCGGAATGTCGTGAGGGGCCGTGCAGGTGACGTCCAGCGGACCCGGATCTCGAAGCACCATCAGGTGGCGGTACATGACGCCCGGGTAAAAGCGCAGGTCGTCGCCGCCGAAGGCCTGGTTGATGTCGGCAATCAGGACCTCGGCTTCGGACTGCGAAATGTGACCGGCCGAGAAATCGAACATGGTGTGGTCGACAATCGTGGTCAGGTTGCAGCGGAAGACCACGTCGGCGGGTCCGACCGGGCAATTCCTGGCGGCCGCTTCCAGCGGGGCCCGGCCGGTGTAGTAACGCGTCGGGTCGTACCCGATCACCGACAGTGTGGCGACATCACTGGCCGGAGTGAATCCGGCAGGAACGGTCAGGGCCGTGCCGCAGCGGCCGTGGGCGGCGATCCAATCCATGTGCGGTGTGCGGGCCGCCTGTAGCGGGGTGCGCCCGCCGAGGCTGTCGACCGCTTCATCGGCGGCACCGTCCGGCAGAATCATCACAAAACGCATGGCCGCCACGTTACAATGCCGCGCCGCAGCGGTCAACCGTGACGCTCGATTGCGATGCCCTGGCGCGGCCGTTACAGTGTAGCGATGCTCGCGGTTGGTTCTTACGAGTTGCACGCCATCGAGAGCGGCCACTTTCGGCTGGACGGCGGGGCGATGTTCGGCGTGGTGCCCAAGGTCCTGTGGGCGCCCTTGACGCCCCCCGATGCGCTGAACCGCATTGGCTTGGCGATGCGCTGCCTGGTGGCGATCGATCGCCGTGCCGGACGGGTGATCCTGGTGGACAGCGGCGCCGGCCAGAAGTGGACCGAGCAGGAAAACGAGCGGTTCGCCTTTTCAGGCGGGCCCGACCCGCTGGGCGCCGGACTGAGCGCCCTGGGCATTCACGATCAGGACATCACCGACGTTGTGGTGACCCATCTGCACTTCGACCACAACGGCGGGCTGACTCGCTGGGAGGATGACCCGGGCACGCGGGCGGTGCCTCGGTTCGGCAATGCGGTGCACTGGCTGCACGCCGGCCACCTGGCCCACGCCCGGCAGCCGGGGCTCAAGGATCGGGCTTCATTCTATGGGCGCGACTTTGAACCGCTGCTGGAGCGGGAGCTGTTTCGGATGGTTGACGGCCGCGGCGGACCCAGCCCGCTGCCCGGGGTCTCGTGGCTGGTGGCCAACGGTCATACGCCCTGCCAGTTGCTGCCGCGCTTCGAGGACGACCACCTGGCGGTGCAGTTCGTTGCCGATCTGATTCCGACCACCGCCCACCTGCCGCCTCCGTGGGTCATGGCCTACGACAACGAGCCGCTCAAGACCATTGCCGAGAAGCAGGCCCTCTACCGTGAGTGCGCGGCGGGCGACCTGCTGTTGTTCTTCGAACACGATCCGGAAGTGGCGGCGGCCCGGATCGACGTCAGCGGTCGCAGGCCGGCCCTCCAGGAACCCATCGCCATGTAGGCCAGACAGTTGGCGGTAGCGGTGCCGGGGCGGTCGCCGGTTGATTTTCGCGCGTCGGGCACTACCATACTGGCAGGGTCAGACGGATCGAGGGACTCATGAGCCGATTTGTCGTCGCCATCCCGGTCTTCAACGAACGTGCTTACGTCCGCGGCGTGGTTCAGCAAGTGCGGCAATACGCCTCCGACATCCTGCTGATCGATGACGGTTCCACCGATGGCACCACCGCCGTCATCCGCCGCATCCCCGATAGCTACAAGATCTTTCATCGGACCAACAGCGGCTATGGTCGCGCCCTGATGAGCGCGTTTGAGTTTGCCATCGGCGGAGGCTACGACTGGTTGATTACCATGGACTGCGACGAGCAGCATGAGCCCGGCTATATTCCCCGCTTTCTGGAGGCGGTCACCGACGACGTCGACATCATCAGTGGCTCGCGCTACCTCAGCGCCTCCGGCGCCGACGGCCAGCCGCCGGTCGATCGCCGGCGGATCAACCGTTACGTCACCGATCTGCTAAACCAGGTGCTGAACCTCGAGTTGACCGACGCCTTCTGCGGCTTCAAGGCCTACCGTACCGCGGCCCTGCGGCGGCTGGCCATCGACGTGCCCGGCTATGCCATGCCCTTGCAGTTGTGGGTCCAGGCGGCGGAACTGGGGCTGGTGATTCGTGAGATCCCGGTGCGGCTGATTTACAAGGACCCGGACCGCCACTTCGGCGGCAGCCTCGACGATCCCACGTTGCGGCTGGAGCACTACCTGGACGTGCTGTGCCGCGAGCTAAAGAAGTCACAGCGGATCCGACCCGGCGCCCTGGCGCTGCTGGGTACTTTGGGATGCTCGTGACACCACGGCGGGCAGCGCTCCAGACGCCGGCGTCCGACGGTGATGTGCTGATCGACCCGGTCCCCGAACTGCTGAAGGCCACGATTGACACCAACCGGCGGCGGGTTGCCGCGTACGATCTGGCGTTGTGCGGCATGCCCATCCAAGAGTACCGCCGGGCGGTGCGCCGGGGTTTGGAACTCCCGGTCGACGTGCCGCTGGTCGCCGGCGGGCACCAGCCGGAATTCTTCCACTGCGGCGTATGGGCCAAGAGCCTGGTGTGCCAGCGGTTGTGCGATCTGCTGGGCGTGGGTGGCGTGCACATCGTCATCGACCACGACAAACTCAAGGTCCGCAGCCTGCCGATCCCCCAGGTCGAAGCCGGTCGCATCCGGCTGAGCCACATCCCGCTGGTACCTGATTCCGAGGGGTTGTACTACGAGGACTTGCCGGCCTGGGATCAGGCTGGGGTCCAGGAGTTTGCCGACGCATTGCGCACGACTGCCGGCCAGCGCTTCGAAGGGTCACCGCTGCCGCGGTTGGTGGCCGGCTTTCGCCAAGCCGCGGCGCCGCGTGACTGGGTTGGGCAGTACATCTGCGGCACGCGGCAGGTCGACGCCGCCTTCGAGATCGCCATCAGCATGCTCCGCTCCAGTCAACTGGATTACGGCTACTACGTGGGCGATCTGATTGCAAATGCCCACCGCTTTGCGCTCTGCTATAACGCCGCCCTGGGGGCCTATCGCCGGGCGAATCGCATCCGCGGCACGCGCCATCCGATCCCCGACCTTCAAGTCACCGCAGACCGGGCGGAACTGCCGGTCTGGATTGCAGACCACCAAGGGCGTCGCGGCCGGCTGCACGTCGTTCGCCAGGACGACTGGATCCTGCTGCAGGCCGATGACGAACTGGTGGAGCGCTGCCGGGCGCGCGAGTTCGCCGAGCCGCAAACCGCCGGCCCGCTGGTGGACGACCTGCTGACCGGCCGGGCGCTGCGCCTGCGGGCCATCAGCTTCACCATCTGGGCCCGGCTGGTTCTCAGCGATCTGTTCATTCACGGGATTGGCGGTGCCAAGTATGACCAGATCACCGACGCGGTGATCCGCACTTACTATGGGGTTGAGCCGCCCGAATTCGGCTGCGTCAGCGCCACGCTGTGGCTGGACCTCCCGCGCTACGACGTCGGCGAATCCGACCTGCAGGCCGCCAGGCAGCGGCTTCGCGACATTCGCTGCAACCCACAAAGGCATGCCATCGACACCGCCGATGCCCGCCGGTTGATGGCGGAGCGCGGCCGCCTGTTGGCGGACGCCGACCAACTGCGGCGAGAATCGCCCCGGGCCCATCACCGCCGTCATGCACTCTTCAGCGCCACCCGCAAGACAAACCTCCGGCTGCTGGCCCATTGCGAGGGCCAGCTCAGCGAGGCCGGGCGCCGGCTGGCGGAGTTGCAATGGCGCGTGCATACCGAGCGCTTAGGCCGCTCCCGCGAGTTCTACTACGGGCTGTTTCCCCAACGGCGGCTGGCGGCGCTCCGCGACCGCGTGGCCGCGGCGCTGGGCTAACGAACGAACCCGTAACCCGCGCCCGGCAGGGAGTGACCGGCGCAGAGTGCCACCCTGTTCCCCGTGCCGTGGCCACCCCGTCGCGTCCCGGTTTGAGGGTCATGCAAGGGGGCGTGCGGCGGGTGCGGATGGATCGCTGGCCCAGCAGCGGGCCAACTCGACCAGGACATCGACCGCTTGCTGCATTTCCTCGAGGCAGGCGAACTCCAGCGGCGAGTGGAAATTGTGCATGCCGGTGGATAGGTTGGGCGTCGGCAGTCCCTTCTCGGTGAGCCGCGAACCGTCGGTGCCGCCGCGGATGTGCTCCATGCGGTAGTCGAGGTTCAGGCGGGCCATGGCTTCCTGGGCTTTCGCTACGACGTGTGGATGCTTGCTCAAGGCTTCGGCCATATTGCGATACTGTTTCTTGATGTCGATGCGGATGTTGGCGCGCGGATGCTCGGCGGTGAGCGTGGCGGCGATGTGTCGCAGCAGCTCCGCCTGGGTCCCCAGATCGGCCGTGTCGAAGCTGCGCAGCAAGATGCGGACCTCGGTCTGTTCCACGCCCCCGCTCAGGACGTAAGGGTGCAGGAACGGTTCGCGATCGGCGGTGGTCTCGGGCGACAGCCGACGTTGGGGCAGGCGGTCGATGAATGCCGCCGCCAGCCGGATGGCGTTGGTCATCTTGCCTTTGGCCAGCCCGGGGTGGATGTTGTAGCCGCGGAGGGTGACGGTGGCGAGATCCGCAGAAAAGGTCTCGGCCTCGATGATGCCGTGGCCCTCGCCGTCCAGGGTGTAGCCGGCCACGCAATCCAGGGCTGAAAGGTCGATGTGGTCGGTGCCGCGGCCGATTTCCTCGTCGCAGGTGAAGCATACCCGGATGGGGCCGTGCGCGATGGTGCGATCGGCCATCAGTCGGGCGGCAGCGGTCATGATCACCGCAACGCCGCACTTGTCATCCGCACCCAGCAAGGTCGTGCCGTCGCTGGTGATCAGCGTCTGGCCAGTCAGCGCGGCCAATTCCGCGGTCTCGTCGACGCGGATGATCCGGTCGTCGGCGCCGGGAAGCACCAGGTCGGTACCGTCATAATTGCGGTGGACCACCGGTTTGACATTCCGCCCGCTGGCTTCCGGAGAGGTGTCCATGTGGGCAAACCAGGCGATCGCCGGGGCCGGGCGATTGCCCGGAATGGTGGCGGTTACGATGCCTTGGGGCGACATGTGCACCGGTTCCAACTTGAGCTGTTTCAGTTCGTCAACCAGCAGGCGGCCCAGGTCCAATTGTCCCGGGCTGCTGGGGGCGTTCTTGGAATTGTCGTCCGCCGTGGTCTCGACTTGGACGTAGCGGCAAAAGCGATCCAGCAAGGTATCCATCGGCTCAGGTTCCACCACAGGGGCGTCGCGGCTCAAATGACTCCGGATGATGTCTGTGGCGTAGAATAACATCGACCCAGGCGCCTGCCAACCGCCGTGACCATTCCTCGGCGAGCGCTGGAACTGTCATATTCGGGGAGATTCAGTTATCCTGGAGCGCGCTGGGCGGGATGGTGGGGTCTCGGTCCGACCGAGCCCACACTGGTGGATCCGTCGCTGCTGGCCCACAGCCGAGGAGGACGACATGGCAGACGAACAACCCAAGATCATCGTGGACTCCGACTGGAAGCAGGAGGCCCAGCGCGAAAAGGAGCGGCTGTCAGAGGAGGTGGTCCCGGAGCGGGGCGCGCTTCCGGAGGCCTCGTTCCTCGAAATCGTGAACATGCTTGCCACACAGGCCGCCATCAGCCTGGGGGGCATTCGCACTCCGGACGGCCGGGAACTGCCGGCGAACCCCGAACTGGCGGCCTTCTACATCGACCTGCTGGATATCCTGTTGCAGAAGTCCACCGCCGGTCTGGAGGCCACCGAGCGCAGTGTTCTGGAATCGACTTTGCACGAGTTGCGCCTGATTTACGTGCGCACCTTCGGAACCCGCACTCCGAAGGACGGTGACAGTCCGACCCCTTGAGGCCCCGGATACTTGGGCAGCGCATGATCATTCCGATCCGTACCGATACCCCGGTCCGGCGGCCGCCGCTGGCCAACTATCTGCTGCTGGCAGCCAATGTCCTGCTGTATCTGGTCTGCGAGATGGGCGGCACCGCCGCGGCCCCGATCATCGGCCGGTTATCGCTGAACGCCGGCATGCCCGACTGGTGGCAGTTCTTCAGCTACCAGTTTCTGCATGGTGATCCCTGGCACCTGGCCGGCAACATGCTGTTCTTGTGGGTGTTCGGAAACAGCGTCAATGCCAAGTTCGGGGACCTACCCTATCTGCTGTTTTACCTGTCGGCAGGCGTGTTCGCCGGCTGGGGATTCTGCATGCTGAGCGATGCGACCCTGATCGGTGCCTCCGGATCGATCGCCGGCATCACCACCGCCTTCATGGTGCTGTTTCCCAAGAGCCGCATTCTGTTCTTGTTCCTGATGTTCTTGATCACGACGTTCGAGCTTCCCAGCGTGTGGGTGATTCTGTTCAAGATCGTGATCTGGGACAACGTGCTGGGCCCGGCGATCGCCGGCGGGGACACCCAGGTTGCCCATTCCGCTCACCTCTACGGCTACGTGTACGGGTTCGTGGCGACCTTGGCCATGCTGCTGTTCGGCGCCCTGTCGCGTGATCATTTCGACCTGCCGGCAATGATCAAGCGCTGGAACCAGCGGCGGACCTTCAGCTCGATGATGAGTGATCCCGCCGTCCAGGCCAGCGCCCAGTATGGCACGGTGGCCCGTCCGATCACGCTTAGCCCGCAGAAGCAGAAGGAGATGGAGGCCCGCCTGGATCAGGCCTCCACCCTGCGGGCCGAGATTCACGGTGCCTTGGGTCGGCAGGGCGGCGCGGCAGCAGCCGTCGAGGGCTACGAACAACTAATGGTCTTGGATCCGGCCCAGTGCCTGTCCCGCCCCGATCAACTGGAGGTGGGCAAGGCCCTGTACGCCCACAACAAGTTGCCGCAGGCGGCGGCGGCGTTCGAGAAATACCTCCGGCAGTATCCCAAGGCTCCCGCAGTGGACGAGGTCCGCCTGTTGGTAGGCATCATCTACGCTCGCGACCTCGCTCAATATGAGGCGGCCGAGGGTCACCTGCGGCAGGTGGCGGCCCAACTCAGCGATCCCGATCGGCAACAGCAATGCCGGTACTGGCTGGACCAAGTCACGGCGGCGCTGCGGCCGACCCGGCACGATGCCGGTTGATTCAGTGGTTTATCGGTCGTCAGCATCTGCCTGGGATTCCCTAACAAACCGCTCCCGGTGAATCGCCGATTCTGATCGAGCAGGCCTGCCGCAACGCGGATCGACGATGCGGGCCGGGAGCGCAGGTGCCGTGAGTACATCAACTGGCAACCCCAATCTTGCGGCCGGTCCCGCCGAGGAGTCTCCGAGGACCGGTCGCAGCACCACGGGCATCACGGTGGCGGGGGGCTTCCTGATGATCAGCGTACTGGTCCTGGGGGTCGCCATTGCCTACGCCGCCGATGCATTTGCGGGGGCCATGATCGTGGCGGCAGCCTTCTTTGGCTGGCGCGGATTCAATTGCGGAATTGTCAAGTGCGTGTTCTCGCTGAGTGCCGCGGTGGCCATGTTCGCCTGGGCCGTACCGCTCGGCAAGATGGCCGCCGGTCGTTTGCGCTTGATGGTCGATTGGCCGACGGTGCCGATTCGTCATCTGGGAGTGCTGACCGCCGCCTTCGCCATTCTGGCAGTCGGCCAGGTCCTGGGCTGGTGGTTTCAGCGCCGCTGTCGCCGACGTTACGGTAGGACCGGAAGTGGTGCCAACGCCCTAGGCATGGGGTTGGGATTCCTGGAGGGTGCGGTGCTCGCCTGCGCGGCGATCTCCGCGATTCTGGCTGTGGAGCCACCCGCACGAATGGGCTTGAGCCTGGCCATGGACCGCCACGAGTGGGCCGCAGAAGCGTACAGCCAAGTCATGCGGCTGGAGGACACCTCGCGGTCGCTGGATCTCCGGGGGCGCCTGGGACTGGGTGACGATGACCGCCGCCGCGTGCTGGAGCTGGGGGGTGCCCTGGCGTTGATCAGCAAGTATCCCACGGTGATCGATCGGCTCAAGACCAATCCGGTGATCGTCGCGCTGATGGCGGAGTTTCCGGCACTCGATCGCGTGGAATCGGAGATTCGTGGCGACTGGGATCTGAAGGCGGCGGTGAAGGCCGGCGACGTCTGGGGCATGCTGGACAGCCCCACGGTGCTGCGGATCATGGAGGATTCCGGGCTGGCCAGGGACGTCGGTCAGCATTACGACGTCCTGTTCGATGCCATGCTGGCAGCCATCCCGGCGGCTTCCAAGGATCAGGCGTTTACGGACATTGCCCGGTTGCACGGTCGCGAGCTGCAGGCGTTCGTTCCCGAGGCCGAGCTTCGCCGCAGCCGGGGCAACCAGCAGCGGATGGAGCACGAGCGCTGGTTCGGCGGGCGCGAAAAAAACCCCGGGGGCCGTGAAGGGTAACCCCGGGGTGTTTGGGCTTGCCATGACAGGCCTGTTAGACTGCGCTACTCCTCGTCATCCTCCGTGACTTCCACCCCCGAATGAGGCACGATCGGCTGGGTCTCGCCGGACGACTGCCCTCCGCCCGCCTGGGCCGCCTCTTCATCGGCACAGAAGGTGGTGCAGGCGTCGAGCAGAATGCCGACGATAGCATCAGTCAACTGCATCTGCGGGTCGGTGGTGAAGAACGCCGAACCGCCGGTTCCGGTGGCCAACTGGTTGGCCAGATCGAAGATGCACATCGGGGCGCCGGTGAGCTGTCCGATGACCGGCGAGACAGTGACGTTGTTGAGGTTGGCGATGGCAATCGCGTTCTCGATGGAATCCTGGTCGGGCGCGCCACATCCATGGGGGGTGTTGTTGCCACCGAAGCAGGGCCCTTCGTCGCTTACCGGGATGATGATCCGAACGCCATCTCCCGGCGGCGGCCAGGCATAGCTCTGGGAAACCACCGCGACGGCGGAGCCCCAGTTTTCCTGCTCTGCCTGAGCGGTCGGGCCGTCATCCAGCAGGTCGCTGCAGGCGCCGTTGTCACCGGGGACCACCGGGCCGAGTTCATCGAGGACGTCGCTGGCCAGACAGGTGAACTGGCCGACGAAATCGCCGGAGTCGGCAGTGATGCCCCACAGGGTGGAGTTCACCGTGGTTTCGGCGCCCAGGTTGGCCTGCACCGCGGCCACGATGTTCGGGATTGCCTCGCACAGCGCCATTTCTTCATCCAGCATCGAGTCGGACGTATCCATCAAGAAGACCACTTCCAGCAGGTTCGGGCAGGTGGTGGTCTGTTCGATCGGAGTGCCCAGACATTCGCCCTCGCCGTTACAGCCGTCCGGCCCCGGGTCAACTCCTTCGAACGACGTGCAGAAGTTTTCGTCGTCGCACGGCGAGCCTTCCGGCAGGTTGCTGTAGACGCATTCTCCGCCCTGGCACGCATCGGAGGTACATTGGTTCTGGTCGTTGCACACCACGGGCGTGCCCAGGCACTCGCCCTGGCCGTCACAGGCGTCGGCGCCACCCTCGGTGCCGTCGGACGACGTGCAGGCGTCCAAGTCATCACAGGGTTCGCCGACGGGCAGCGGCGCGAAGAAACATTCTCCGCCGTCACAGGAGTCCGAGGTGCAATCGTTCTCGTCATCGCAGACCACGGGGGTGTGGACGCAGATATTCTCAACACAGGAGTCGGTCGTGCAGGGATCGCCGTCGTTGCACGTCTCAGGCGTGCAGACTTCCTCGCCGCAATCGATCTGGTCCAGGCTGGTGTACACCAAGGCGTGCTCCACCGACACCGGATCGCCGGCCTGGGTTTCGAAGAACTCAGCACCCAGGATGGTGTAGCAGCGGCCGTCCAGAAACTCGTTGAGCGTGTTCAGCTCGAATGCCAGCAGGTCGCCCGGCTGCAGCGTGTTGGGGAAGCCCAAACCGCTGCCCAGAGCCACGTTCAGCGGCAGATCCACAACCAGCAGCACGCCATCGGCAGTGGCGTCGTCATCATCGTCGCCGACCACGGCGGGCGGCGGATCGTTCAACCGAATGTAGCGGGTGTCGCCGTAATGGCTGATCCCGGTGCCGTGGCTGGCCTTGAAGGCGTCCAGACGGAGCACGAAGCAATTGTCATTAAACGTGCCCTCACGCCAGAAGAACAGCCGCATGGTGATCGGGTTGCCCGGGTTGCAGAATTCGGAGACGCCCACTTTATAGGCAATGGTGTCCGAACTGATTTCGCAATTGCCAAGCGCCGGCTCCTCGATCTTGGTCGGGATTGGGCCGTCGAGCACCGCACCCTGCTCCAAGGCCTCGGCCGTGGCCACTTCGTTGACGCCGAAGAAGTCGTCAATGAAGGTGTTGCACAAGGTCGGTCCGGCCGGTCCTTGCGGTCCGGCGGGGCCTGCAGGTCCCGATGGTCCTGCTGGTCCTTGCTGACCGCCGCCGCCTTGGCCCTGGCAATCCTGGGCGTCGAACTCGCCGTCATTATTGATGTCTTCGGCCTCATCCTGAACGCCGTCACCGTCGAGGTCCCAGCAATTCAGACCATCCTGGCCGTCCTGCCCCGCCGGTCCCGCCGGTCCCGGGTTGCCGTCATTGCCGTCCTGGCCGTCCTGACCCGGCGTCCCTGGCGGACCCTGCTGGCCGGTGGCCCCGGTGGCTCCGACACAGTCGAGGGCATCGAACAGGCCGTCGTTGTTCTTGTCCTCATCGGCATCGCCGACTGCATTGCCATTCAGATCCCAGCAAGACGATCCGGCAACCTGCGGGTCCTCCTGCGGCAGGAGCAACTGCAGGGCCAGCGAGCCGAGCCCAAACAGCAGGTCTCGCTGGTAGTCTTCCAGTCCCAGGAAGTTCCCGCCGATGGAACACCCCGGCTTGAACACCAAACAGAGCATCAGCGGCGTGCTGACCAGTAGGGCCCGTGTTCTCGTTTTGTTCCTCATGCCTCGCATAGACCCCTCTCCTAATAAATCGGATTCACTGAAGCTCAAGTGCTTCTTTGTGCCTCGGGCACACCCCCACATTCAGGTGCCCCGACCATTTGATTGTCCTGACGGACTTAGAGGAGTTGAGCTACAGGTAGTTGTGGAAACACGACTTTTCCCCGGCCCTCACCGGTTAAAGTCCTGCTCACGGTGTAAACTCGCTCTCTCTCTCCCCGGTCCGCTTCGACCGAGACTCACTGTACAGCAATCCTCCAAGAGCCGTCAAGATCTCATTGGCGTATTCGGACGGCATTCTTTCTGCCTAAGTCGGTCATCCGGTTCAAGATAAGGCTCAGGTGCCCGCCTCGGGTGGCCCGCAGGTACCCGCCCTGGGACCCCAAAAACCCATCATCCAACGTTCTCCTGTCAAGATGGGGTAACTTCTGTGGCCGGATTCTGACAACATAAAGTGCCGGACACCGGCGGCGCGGATTCGAAAATTAGGCGACGTTCATGATCGGCAGCGCCGCTCATGACAGCTGAGCTTGTCGGCGTTGGCCGCGGGCAGTCTCCGCGCTGCTCCTGAATTTGCCCCCAGTCAGCGAACTCGAGAGGGGGCTCGCTGCGATCCAACTCAGGTTCGCGTTTTGGACAACGAGTCTTGCTGAGGCCAAGTAGGGGGCAGACTGCGGGTCAAGCTGCCGGGGGTACACCACCTGCTTGACGGAAGCGAATGCGCTCCTGAGGGTCGCCAAGCATTTGTGGAATCGCGAGGTCCCAGCATTTCGCGGGCGGTTCTGGGCCGATGCGTTCGACAATCCCAACTCCCTGTTTTTTCTGGCCGTGGTGACCCTGGGCCCAAGAATAGGATTCTGCATCGTGACTGATCGCGAACACTTAGATTCCTCGGGGCGAGGTGCTGATGCGATTTCGTCGATGGCGCGATGGATCAGGGCGGGCACGAGCCCCCGGTGCTCACGGCAACTACCGCGGGATCGCGATCCATCCCGCCGGGACGGTGTCCCTGAAATGAGCCCTGGTTGGGGGTCTTTCAGGCAGACCTGCATGACCCTATACTGTTCGACGTTGACCCAGTGCCCAGTTACGAACGCATTCCAATGGAGAGGTGTCCGAGTGGCTGAAGGAGCCGCATTCGAAATGCGGTCGGCGGGTAACCGCCGCGGGGGTTCGAATCCCTCCCTCTCCGATGCCCGCAGCGGCGATCGGCGGCGCCGGATTCCGGGGTACGCCCGAGATCGAGGGGGAGGGATTCGAAGCGAGTGAACGACCGCCCCCGGCAGTCCGGCGGACTGCCGGGGGCGGACATCCCGACAGGAGGTCGGGATGAGTGAACGAGGGGAGCCTACGCAGGAGCACGCCGGAGGCAAGCGCCCGCGATCCTAGAAACAGTCCGACTCGACTTGCGGGCAACCCGGGTCGCAGAAGCCGTCCCCATTGCAGCAGAAGCCGGTTGCGGCGCAGATGTCGTCGTTGCCGCCGCCGCAATCCTGATCCGCACCAAGACAGCCGAAAACGCAAACTCCGTCGACGCCGCAGAACTCGCATTCCGGGTCCGGTTCCGGGCAGTCCAAGTCGCAGATGCTGTCCCCAGGGCAGCAGAAACCCTCTCCGAAGCAGGTCTCGATGTTGCCTCCGCTGCACTCCGATTCTTGCGTAGGACAGCCCGGGTCGCAGAATCCGTCGTTGTTGCAGCAGGCGCCCCCCAGCTCCAGGCCGCCGGTCTGCGCACAGATGTCCGCATTCGTGCAATCCGGATCGCTCTCGACGGCGAAGTAGCAGAAGACGTCACACACACCGTTGGCCGTCCCGCATTCGATCTGCTGCTCGCAATCCGGATCAAATCCTGGGCAGAAGGGGTCGCAGTAGTAGTCGAACGGGCACTGCACGTCCTCGAAGCAGTCCTCATCACCGCCGCACAGAATCTCGAGCACGAAATACGCGGTGAAGATGTTGCCGCTGGCGGAGTCCTCCACGTCCACGCCCACGAGAATGAATCCCGGGGTCTTACCGGTGAGTACGTTGGACGATCCATCCGGCGACTCCAATGTCGCGGCATCGTCCGCGGCACCGAAACCATCCGGTTCGACAAACCAGTTGAATTGGAGCGCGGCCGGCTCGGCCCCGACCACGAAGGTATCCAGCTGCGCGGGCTGGTTCGGATTGACGGCGAATGGTCCGAGGATCGTGGCGTACAGTCCGCCCTCCGCTCCGAAGACCGGTATGGCTCGCGTCGCCTCTGCGAAGCGTCCCTGCAGATCGATGGCCACCACTCCTACCACGATGATTCCGGGGGCGTCGGCACGCAGTGTGGGCGTCGCGGAATAGGCAAACCCCTGCTCGCCCGCCTCGGGCGCATCGAAGATCGAGCCCGGCCCTTGGAGGATGAACCAGCCGAACTCGACCGGCTCGATGGCCCCGGTGGCCTGCACTTCGAGCAGGCGCTGATCACCCACGTCCAAGGAGTCCGGCCCTCCCAAGAGGACGTCGAGCGAAAAGTCGCCGCTGCTGCGCGTTCCGCCCTGGCCGGATGACTCGGGGTCGGAGCTGATCGAGGCCTCGCCGACGGCGATTTCGACACTGTCGGCCAGGTCGCGCCCCAATACGGTCACATTCACGCTGACCGAGAACACGGCTTCGCTGTCATAGGCGTGCGAGATCTGAGCGCCCGTGCCGCTGGCTCCATCGCCGAACGTCCAGAAATAGGTGGCCGAGTTGGGGATGTTCGTGCCCACGGCGCTGAACACGACCGCTTCGCCGGTCCCTGGCGCCGAGTTCGTCAGCGAGATGGCCACCCCGAGGTCCAAGTCGAGGTCGATTCCCACCTCGTCAGCGGCGCTGCGTCCCGATTCGTCGGTGGCCGTCACTCGAAAGGCGTAGCTGCCCTGGCGGCTGAAGGAATCCCCCACGGCGGCGTTGCCGGGCAGGGATTGCAGGGATACCGTTTGGCCGGGTTGGGTGGGAGTCTGCGCCCATGCTGAGGAATAGGGGGGTGACCCGCCGTATATGATCGAGGTCAGGATGAAGGTCGTTCCGCCGCCCGCGGCCTCCCGCGTGACCACGAAGCCGTCCACGCCCAGGCCGGTCAATTCCGATCGCAGTCCCTCGGGTGCGTCGGGAAGCTGCAGTTCGCTGATCTGGTCGATTTGCAGCACATCAGTTGCGCTGCACAATCGGCTGACGGCCCGGGCCGAATCTTCGATTCTGCTGCCGCAGTAGGCCGGCGTATCTGGACCGTCGCACGGGTCAAGGATCGCCTTGAGCACAGCATCGGTGACCGCGAGCTGGCCGCAGAGCTCGTCTTTATTCCTGAAGCCGCCGCTCTGCCGCGTTTGCCGCAGCGCTGGGTCCAGTTCCTGGCGATCCACGGCGAAGGTGCCCGAAGCGGGGTTCTGTCCGCCGACGTTGATGCGCACCGCTCCGGTCACGCCGTTGAGGCTGAGCGTGGCATCGCCCTCGTTAGTCCGGATTGCGACGGGCACGCCGTTCTGGTCAATCAGAACTTGGGCTTGTTCAGAACCGCCGTCGGTCGGGAGCGAGACGGCCACCCCAGTGAGCTGGTGCGATTCAGGATCACTGAACACCGCCAGTTCCTCGCACTGTGAGGTGATCGCCGCGGCGCTGCGCGACCCGGCGCTGTCCAGACTCAGTGCGACATCCGCGTCCAGGTTCGCGCAGTCGGTCGCTCTGATCGAATCTCCTCCGCCGTCGGGTCCGCAGCTTGGCAACGCGCAGGAAAAAACGGAGCAGATGATCCAGATTGGATTGATCGAACGCGATGGGAATGAAGACTGCAACATCACCGGCTCCCCAAGAAAATGTCTCGCAAAGCGTAGTACCTTATCCAATGCGGCGGTGTGCGGTCAACAGCCACGCCAGGCGAGCATGGCCCTCGCGCGCCGTGCAGGGGTCGGACCTCTGATTGTGCACACTGCTGAGGCGTCGTCCTGCGAGCGGACGCCCCTTCGTGAGGTTCCGGAATCGCCCGGGCCGATAATCAACTGCAGCTGAGCGCAGGTTCCGATTCTTGTTTGAATTCGCGGTGAAGCGACCGGAAGTCGCGGCACTTTGCAGTTGCAGTCGAATCCCAGGTCTTGTACCTTCAGAATGTGGAGGCCACTTCGTACGGGAAGGAGATGAGTGCCATGTGTGTACGGGCAGGGATGAACCGGTATGCGCTGCTGGTGGCAGTGTGCGTGTGGGGGGGATTCGGCGGTTGTTCTACCGGCGGCGGTGCTTCCGACGGGGCGAACGTCCCCGGCCAGCCAGATTCAGGATCCCGAACTTCGGAATTGATCGACCATCAGCGCGTGGCTACGGAAGTGGCCTTGTCCATCGTGGTCGTGCGCAGCGAGGATCGCCAGGAGCGCCAGGCCCGGCAGACCTCACCCTGCCCCGGGGGGGGGTCGCGGACAACCAACCCGGACGGCAGCGTGACGTTCAGTGCCTGCATGATCTTCCCGGGCGTTACGCTCAACGGTACGGCCCGGATCACGCCGCAGGGCGGCGAGACCCAGGGCGGCCGCATTGATCTGGACGGCATTACCGGGACCACCGAGGGCGGCACGGAGTTCTTTGTGGATGGGACCATCGAGGAGACCGAAAACGACGACGGCTCGTTGTCGTTTGAGATCGATATCTCGTCGGTCACCGTTGGTGGGGGATACACCGATACCTTCAACGCTCAAGGGTCGTTTCGAGTCGACGAAGATGGCACCATGCATGGCGGCATGACCACCGATATCAACGACGAGGACACGGACTTCCCACCCACTGAATGTGACTTCGAAGGCCACAATCTGCTCCTGGAGCTTGACTCGCTGATGGATAATGCCTGCGAGGAGCAACCGGAGCAGTCTGTTGATGATCGCTGTCCGGCCGGTGACGTGTGCGTGGCCCCGGGAGCCGGGGCCTGCTGCAGCGGAGGCAGTTGCGAAATCATGACCGGGGAGGCCTGTGCCGGTATCGCCGGCGCGGCGTACTCCGCCGGACAGTCCTGCGCTGACGTGCAGTGCGTCGCCCCCGCCGACGACGTGGTGGTTTTCTACACGGGAAATGTCTGCTGCTGGGGCGCCCCGCACCTGCTCATCGGCACGCGCTCCGCGTTTGAGGCCGAACAAGCGGCCTCTTCGTTCAGCGGCGGCGGGATCGATCCTTCGATACCCGTGGTCAAACTTGAAGTTCAAGGCGGGTTCGATAGCGTCGAGGATGCCCGGGCCTGGCTCTGTCCCCAGATCGTATCGCGGTTCGACCACTACTGGTGCGGCAGTAACTACGTGCAGATGAACGGCAGTAACTGGTGGATCGGCGCCGGCTGCGATTTGTCCGAGGTGCCCTTTACCAACAGTCCGCCCGAGAGCAACCTGTGCGAATAGTCGGCGTTCGGAACCGCCGGCCGCGTGGAATCGACGGTCGCTCGGCAGCCATGGCGGATCAACCTGGACCGACGACCATCCGCGGCTCTGCGGCTTTGACAGTGCGCTCGGGATTCTCCTTTTGAGGCTCGATGCCTGACAGAAGTGGCTTGAGCGCCCGGCGCTCATGAGGCCCGGGCGGCGCGCCGCAGCAGGGCCAGCATCTCGCGGTTGCCGCCGTGACCGATCAGAGGGCTGTCCACCCAGCCGTCGATGGTCAGACCGAGGGCGGCGACCTGATCGCGGACGCGATTGCTGACCGCGTCGAGACATGCCTCGCGGACCACACCGCCTTGCAACTCCGGCGGCTCGGCTTCGTACTGCGGCTTGATCAGGGTGATGATCCGTCCGTCTTCCGCGAGCAGATTGCGGGCATGGTCCAGGATCCGCAGTTGCCGGGTCCAGCCGACGTCGATGGTCACCAGGTCGACAGGCTCGGGTAATGCGACGTGCAGGGCATTGGTTCGCTCGCGTACGACGACGCGATCATCGCGGCGCAGCCTCCAGGCCAAGGTGCCGTACGCCGTATCCACTGCATACACTCGAACGGCTCCGCGCCGCAGCAGGCAGTCGACAAATCCACCCACATGGCTCCCTAAGTCGGCGCAGATCCAGCCGACCGGCCGGACCTCAAAGACATCCAGAGCATGGGCCAGCTTGCCGCCGGCACGCGAGACAAAGTCTGCATGCTCATTCACTCGCCCAATGCTCCCAGACCCGCAGCGCCGCTCTTGCGGTCGGCCGGTCTCATGACCCTGGGCCCCAAGTTCGCCGACGTCCAGCGCGGGTGGCGTAGGAGCGCGTTGCCCCTCAACGCGACCGATAACCCGCATGCGGTGTACCGTGTACATCACCGCGATGCCTTGCCGGCGGGAGTCCGCGGGCTAGGCGTTGACCTGGTTGATGATGTTGTCGGGAATGTCAAAGTTCGCCGCAACGCTCTGGACATCGTCATGATCGTCGAGCAATTCCATCAGCCGCAGGATCTTGGTCGCCGCTCCGGCGTCGGCGATGGCCACGTAGTTGTTCGGTACCATCGAGATATCGGCGGATTCGGGTCTGAATCCAGCGGACTCGAGGGCCCGCTTGACCGACTCGAAGGCGCTCTGGCTGCAGGTGATTTCGAAGATCTCGCCGGTGTCCTCGACGTCATCGGCACCGGCCTCCAGCGCGGTTTCCATGAGGGTGTCTTCGGCGGTGCCGTCCTTGCCGACCACAAACACGCCTTTCTGGGTGAACATGTAGGCCACGCAGTTCGGTGTCCCCAGGTTCCCGCCGGACCGCTCGAAGATCTTCTTGATTTCAGGGGCGGTGCGATGGCGATTGTCAGTCAGGGCATTACACATCACGGCCACCCCGGCGGGACCATACCCTTCGTAGGTCACCTCTTCGATGGTTTCGCCGGCCAACTCGCCGGTACCCTTCTTGATGGAGCGTTCGATGGTATCCTTGGGCATGTTGGCGGCCCGAGCCTTGTCCATGGCCAGGCGGAGGCCCGGGTTGGCATCGGGATCCCCGCCACCGGACTTGGCGGCCTGGGTGATCAGGCGGGCAACCTTGGTCCAGATCTTGCCGCGCTTGGCGTCAACGCGTGCTTTCTTGTGCTGGATGTTGGCCCAATGGGAATGTCCTGCCATGCCTTTTCCTTCTGCTTTGATCGGTTCGGGGATGCTGGGAGCCGGCGCCTACCCGCCCGGATCACTGTAGCCTAAGTCCGCTGCGCTTGACAAGGTCAGGGATCGTCCCGGGGGGGTTCAGAGGCCACCGCGGCGACCTCGGGAGTGCCGCCGCCGGCCGCGGCGTTCAGCTTGGCGGGAACCGCCGTGAGGACTTCCTGGAGTTCCGGCGTGCCGGGTGAGTCTGCCGACTCGGCGCGGGCGAGCTCCAGCGACTTGGTCCAGGCGCTGACCGCGGCCTCACGATCGTTCAGGCGCCAGGCCACGTCACCCAGGTGGTTCTGGATGACGGCGTCGTCCCTGCCGCAGCGATGATCGTCGCTGCCCAGCCACTCGGACCAACGGCCCATGGGGGTCTCAGCGGCGCGCTTCAGCCAGTGCCGAGCCTCGTCAAAGCGGCCCTTCTTGTACAGAATCCAGCCCAGGCTGTCGAGATAGGCCGCCGAGCGGGGATCCGATCCGACGGCCAGCCGAATCATGCGCTCGGCACGTTCCAGTTCCATTCCCTGAGCGGCCCAGGAGTATCCCAGATCGTTGCTGATTCCGGGGTCGTCCGGCGTGATCTCGAGAATCTCTTCGAGCTGCTGCAGCGACAGGCTGGTCCGTCCGCTCATTTGATAGCACCAGCTCATCAATCGTCGGATCTGGATCTGCACGGCGGGATGGACACTCTCGTTGAGCCAGGCGGTCAACTCGCGTTCGGCAATCGCGTAACGCTGGGCAGTGATTAACACAAAGCACAGTCGGTGGCGCAGCTCGGCCAGCGCCGATTCGCGCTCGGGCATGCCCGGCAGAGCCTGGGGCGTCTGCCCAATGCGGTCCCTGATGATGCGAATGGCGGCCTCGTAGTCCTTGGCTTCCACATACAATGACACCAGGTCGTCGGTGAGGATCTCGGGGCCGGCCCGAGCCAGCTCGATGGCCTCCTCCCGCCGACCGGCCTGCTCGAGGGTCCGGATCATCCGCAGTGAGGTCTCCTGCGATTCGGGGTTCTCCTCCAGCCAGTCGAGCACCAGCACCTCGGCGTCCTGGTAGTTCTGGGCGCCCCAGTAGGCCTGCAGCAGCAGGTTGCGAAACAGGTTGCGGTCCTGGAGGCCGGCAGCCTCGAGCCAGCGCTCGGCATCCTGGACGGCGCGCTCGGTGCGGTCCATCATCCGGCACAGGTCGATCCACAGGACCTTAAACTCGACGCGCTCCGGTTCGGGCGCCATCCAGGCTTGCAGCAGCTCGGCGGCCCGCTCCTGCTGATGGTCAAGCGTCAAGGTCATGATCAGATCGTAGTAGAACCCGCCGCGCGGCGGGTCAGGCAGTTCGGGGTCGGCCAGAAAGGCTGCGAGTGCCGTGGCGGCCTCAGCGAAACGCTGGTCGCCGGTCAGGGCCAGGACCAGCGTCTGTTGCCACTGCACGCGCCGGGGGTGAATGGCCAGACGGGACCGCAGATTGTCGATGGCGGCTGCAAAATGCAGTTGTTGGAGATCGATCAGGCAGCGGATGTGCTGCGCCGTGTGGTTGTGCGGCTCGATGGCGATGACCCGTTCCAGATACCCGCGGGCGTCATCCAGTTCCTGGCGGTTGAGATGCGCCCGAGCCAGTTGCATGAGGGTTTCGACATCCTCGGGATGATCGTCGAGGATCGATTCCATGGTTGCAAAATAGGCGTTCAGGTCGCGCTGCTCGATCATGGTCAGCAGCGCCTGGCTGCGCCGGCAAGTGGCTTGCAGCGACTCAACCCGCTCCAGGGTCTTGAGCAGATCGCGGGCGGCGTCGCGGTCCTGATCGTTCAAGGCGAGCAAAAACAGCGCCTCCAGGGCATGGGCGTTGTGCGGGTCGCGTTCGACAATGATCCCATATTGTCGCCGGGCCTGCAGCGGCTTGCCGGCTTCCTCGTACACCTTCGCAAGCAGTTCGAGGGTTGGCAGGTCCGAGCGGTTCAGTCGGATGGCGTCGTTCAGGGCGTCGGCAGCGCGCTGGTAGTGATCGAGGCCCAGGTAGGCTTCGCCCAGCAGCCGGGCGGTGCGAAAGTTGGCGGGGGGCTTGCTGCTGACCTGCAGGAGGATGTCGATGGCCTCCTGCCAGCGCGACTCATCGATGAGGAGTTCGGCCAGGGCCAACGCGGTGGCCGACGACTCGCCGAGCTTGCGGCGGTAGGCCGCTTCGGCGAGATCCAGGCGGTCGGCCGCCCGAGCGACCTGGCCGACGAGGTACAGATGGGCCGCCGACCAAGTTGGGTCGCTGAGGTCCAGCCGCAGCGCTTCCAGCAGTGCGGCACACGATCCAGACTCCTGGAGTCGCTGGATCCATCGTGCCGTCTGGTCCTGCGGATCCGGGCTGTCGGCGATCAAGCCGGCGAGGATATCAAGCGACGCCCGCCAACGCTGCTGCTTCAACAGCAGCTCGGAGAGCCGAATCGCCGCGGCGGCACTGTTCGGGTGATGGGTCAGATAATCCTGAAGGGTCTGGATGGCCTGCTCGGTTTGATCCAGGCGCTGGTACTCGTCGGCCAGCGCCAAGGCGACCGCCGCGGCGTGGGGCTGGGCCGAAGCCAGCGTCCGCAGGTCGCCGAGCAGCGCTTCGGGCTCCCGGCTGCTGCGGCGAAGGTCCACGAGCAACGGCAGACCGGTGTCGATGTCGAGCCTGGCGGCGGCCAGGGCCGCCGCCACCGCGTCATCCGCACGGCCGGCCTGCTGATACAAAGCCGCCGATCGTCTGAGCACCTCGGCATTGTTGGGATCGCGCTCGGCGGCGCCGGCCAACGCCTTGGCCGCGGCCAGCGGCTGGTCGAGCGCTTGGTGCAGGCGGGCTTGATCGAGGCAGGCGGCCAACTCCAACTGGCGAAGGAGAATCCGGGCCTCCGGGTCGGCCACGGCCGCCGTGGCGCCCGCCGCCGCGAGGAATCGAGCATAGGCTTCGATGGCCGCGGAGCAGTACCCGGAGCGGCTCAAGGCATCGGCCAACTGGTAGCGCGTGCGACGGTGCAGCACCGGGTCGGTCTCGATGTCCGCGCAGCCCAGGGCGCGGCGACAATCCGCAATGGCCTGGGCCCACTCCTGGAGCGCTGCGTGGGCCCGGCTGCTGAGGGCGTGGACCCGGGCCCGCTGGGTGTCGATTTGCAGGGCTTTTTGCAGGTGTTGTTGGGCGCGGGCGGGGTTGTCGGCGGTCAGACAGACCTCGGCCATGAGCAGGTGGGCCGGCAGACTGTTCGGCGAGTAGCGCAGGGCCCGCTCCAGGGTCTGGACGGCTTCGGTGTACCGATCTTCCTGGTACAGTTCGCGGGCGTTCTCGATTTGCCGCTCGGCTCGGGGAGTGGTGTCGTCGGTCAGGACGGCGCTGGGCAACGCCTCTGGTTCGGGGCCGATCTCGTCCAGGGGCACGTAGGCCCGGGTCGGGTCCATGCCGGTGGGGCGCGCTTCGTGCGGAGCCATGCCGGCGGCGGTCCGGGTGGACGGTCCGCCGACAGGTCCCAGCACCGCGGCGCCGCTGATGATCAGGCACAGCAGACCTCTGGACGCTCGCGCCGGGGTGCCAAGGTCCGCATCCATAAGAGCCGAGAAGATGCTCACGGTGATCGGTTTCGCCTGTCTGGCGGCCGCCGGCCGGGTTGCCGGGCGGGCGGTCGCGGATTCCCGAGTCAGCGACGGGACGCGGTTCGGCGCCTGAGGGTCTTCTTCTTCTGGCGGTACTTCTTGTCGCGGGTTGCCCGGGCCATCTTCTGCGAGGCATAGCGCTTGAGCAGCGCCGCGAACAGGGCGGAGTCGCCGGCGGAGATCTGCCGCTTCAAGAACGCTTCGGTTTCGACGGCGCCGGCGGCTTCGTCAATGATTGCGTCTTTCTTCAGGATTTCCAGAATGTCCTCATCGACGGGCATGTTGTGCTCTCCGAAGCCATACAACATGGTGGTGGCCAGTACGAACGGGGTCATGCCGTCGAGCGCTTCGAGGTAGGCGTGGATGTCCTTCTTGGTGCGCGGCTTGAGGGATTCCAGGGTCACCGCATTTTCCCGTTCATAGACTGCGTTGAGCACCTGGATCAGGACCGTCGTCCGGTCTTCGGCATCCGGCAACTCGGCGGCAACCAACCGGGCCAGCTCCTGGGCGGTGGACACCCGCAGATCGTTGTAGTCCACGGTTTCTGCGACCAGGAGTTGCGTCGCCGCCCGAGCTCGAGGCGGATTGTTGTTCTCGACGAGGACGGCGAAGATGAGTTGCTCGAGCGGATTGTCCGACTCCAGAAACACCGGTTTGGGCCCACCGCGCTTCAGGCGATTGACCAGCCGCTTCAACTCCTTGACCGATTCGGCTCGGTTCTTCATGGGGTCGTTCCTTCGGAGGATTCTGCGGTGGCATCGCCGCCCGCCGCTGGGGCGGCGGTCGTCGGCCGCAGGTCGTTTATGGACGCATCGATGGTCTGATTAATCTCGAAGCTCCTCTTGAGTGAGTCATCGAGCTGAAACAGCAGTTGGGGGCACTGGCGGATCGGCAGGGTGCGGGCCAGCCGTTTCTGAATGTATCCGGCGGCGTGCTGCAGGGCGGCCATGGTCCTGTTCTGGGCGGCGCTGTCGCCGTACACGCTGACGTGAACCTTGGCCCACTCCAGGTCGGCGGAGACCTCAACGCGGGTGATGCTGGTCATGGGTGAGATCCGCGGATCCTGCAAATGGTTACGAATGGTATCGCTAATGATCTGCTGGACTTCTCGGCCGACTTTTTCGGGGCGATAGGGTTTCATGAGTCCATCTTTCCGGTCAGCGGGTCTCCAGCGTGTAGTCGACCAACGAAGCCCCGCGGTCTTGAGCGAGCAGGTTCACGACCTGCTGCAGGCACTGCTCGCCGTGTTGGGCGTCGGTGCTGACCACCGCGGCGGTGAGCACGGCCGACTGCCGGTGGTCCTGGGCGGCCGTCTCGGCAATCGAGACATTGAATCGACGGCGGATCCGGTCTTTGAGGCTCTTCACCACGCGGCGTTTATCCTTGAGCGAGGTGGCCTGATAGATGGCCAGCCGGGCGGTCAGGACACCGATGACCATTCAGCGCTCCCAGGGGTTCTTGGGTGGGCCCGCGGGCCGGGTCAGTTGCCGGCGGGCTTCCAGCAAGGCGTTGCGTTCGGAATCCGCATCTTGCGGGCTGGCGGTGTCATCCTGGTCCAAGGCTTCCAGCCGGCTGTCAATGATGGCGATGACCTGGCGATCGGCGGTCTCCAACAGCACGCTGAGCACCGCCAGCCGGACGGCCAGGTCGGGATCGCCGAGCAGGGTCTCGCCCAAAGGGTCGATGAGTTGGCTGGCGGCGTCGGCGTCGATCCCCCGGGCGAACGCGACGCGCTCGGCGGCGGCCGCTTTCTGCCACAACCGGTAATCGCTTCCGCCCGCGAGGTAGCGGCCCCAGACCGCCGGGGTCCTGTCCTCCGGGTGCTGTTCGAAACGGCTGAGCACTGCCCCGAGGTTGTCCTCCTGCGCCCGGGTCCGGGGCGGGGTGCGGGGATGCTCCCAAGGGTTGGCGATTCGAGGACGCGGTGGCGGCTGCTGGCCCGATCCGTTGTCGACCACCGGGGACGAGTCCTGCGGTGCTTCAAGCGGCGGCGCCGCTGCCACCCGACTCGCGAATACGCCGGTCTGTGGGTCGATCTCCAAAACGCAGCGGGCCCCGTCCGCCGCGACATAGACCACCTGGCCGAGACGCTCCAGCAGATCCACCAGGGTCGAGTGCACGCCGGCGGGCACTCCGATCCGGGCCATCTGCCGGCGAACCTCGTCGTGGGCGAAGCCATAGTGGCGATCGGATGGCGCGTGGTTCAGCAGGTCAGCGGGCGTTTGTCCGGGGATGAACCAGCTGGCGACCAGCGACCAATGCCGCGGCCGAACCCCCACGTCGTAATAGCGCACCAGGCGGGGCTCCATGTCCAGTTCATCGATGAACACCAGCGCGCGGGCACAGTCGGGGGCGAAGTAGTCGTCGGCATCGCCGGCATCGCCGCCCAGTTCCAACTGGCTGCGGAGGGCTTGAAATCCGGGCAGATCGCCGAGATCAGAATCGGACAACATCATCGCCACCGCCAGGATGTAGTTTCCGGGAGGCACTTCCAGGCGGGTGGCTCCGGTCCCTCTGCGCTCGGTCTCGTCGATTCCCAGGATCTCGGGATTCTGCGAGTCCGCGCCGCGGAGGTAGATCCGCGCGGACTGAGCGACGGTCTCCACCACGATCCCGTTGCTGTCAGATCCAAACGTGTAGCCCCGGCGGCCGCTGGCGACGGCTGCCGGCGGGGGCATGTCCGACGATGGCCGCGGTGGCGCCGGATCCAGGGTCGACTGCCGCGCCGGCGGCAGCAGCACGGGCGGTGTGGCAGCGGTGGCCGACGGCCGGCCCGGGATGTTCGGTTCGGCAATGTTCATCATTGAGCGGAGCACCAAAAGCAACACCAGCACGCAGACCACGGTAAACCCGGCGACCATGGTGAGTCGCATGGCGGTATTGCCGCGTTCGACCACTTGCTCCTCGGAGGGAGCGGCCTTGGCCCGCTTCTGCCGGCCCTTGATGGTCAGGGCTCCGCTGCCGCCGGGGCCTTCCCCTTTGGCGAGCTCGCTGATGTCGACCTCCTGAAACAGGAAGTCGGGATCATGCTCGTCGCCGCTGGGCGCCTCAACCTCGCGGCCGCAGTAGGCGCACTTGACCACCTTGCCTGCCTCGCGGTCTGGCAGTTGAAGCGTGTGGCCGCAATCTGCTTTGAACTCGATCATGTGCAGGACGCCTCAAGCGTCACAGCTTCCGAGCTATCTTGACGATCTCGTAGGATTCAATGACATCACCCGGCTTGACGTCGTCAAAGCCGTCCACCTTGATCCCGCATTCGTAGCCGGCCTTGACCTCCTTGACGTCGTCTTTGAACCGTCGCAACGATTGCAGCTTGGCCTGGTCACGAACCACCACTCCGTCTCGGATAATTCGCACCCGGTGGTCGCGGGCAATGTTGCCCTCGCGCATCAGGCAGCCCGCCACGCTTCCGACCTTACTGACCTTGAAGACGTCTCGGACCTCGGCAACCCCCCGCGGTTCCAGTTTTTCTTCCGGTTCGAGCAGGCCTTCCAGGGCCTTCTTGATCTCGTCAATCACATTGTAGATGACGCGGTAGAGTCGGACATCCACTCCTTTTTCGTCGGCCAGACGTTTGACGTGGGTGTCGGCCACCACCTGGAAGCCGATGACGATGGCTCCGGAGGCCTCGGCCAGCAGCACATCGCTCTCCGAAATGGCCCCGACGCCGGCGTGCAGGATGTTCAACTTGACCTGATCGCTGGGGAATTCCGACAGCGATTTCCGCAGCACGTCACTGGAGCCTTGCACGTCGGCCTTGACGATCACGTTGAGTTCCGGGATCTCGCCGGCCTTGCGCTGCCCGAAGAGGTCTTCCAGGGTCTTGGGCTTGTTGAAGGTGCTTAACGAGTCCCGCCGGCGGCGCAGCTTGGATTCTTCGGCGATCTGTTCGGCGCGGCGCAACGAGGCCACCTGGAAGAACTCATCACCGGCACCGGGCAGCTCGTCCAGCCCGGAGATCTCCACCGGCATCGAGGGGCCGGCGGTGTCCAAGGTGCGGCCCTGGTCGTCCTTGATCAGCCGAACCTTCCCGAACGCCGATCCGCAGACGATGATCGACCCGCGTTGCAGGCTGCCGTCCTGGATCAGCAGGCGGGCCACCACGCCGACACCGGGCCGCATCTGGGCCTCGATGACCCGCCCACAGGCGGCCACCGTCGGATCGGCCCTGAGTTCCAACAATTCACTGAGGGTGGACAGATGTTCCACCAGGGCATCGATGCCTTCACCGGTGGTGGCCGAGGTATGGATGACGTCGGTCTGACCACCCCACTGGGTGGGGGCCAGCTGATGTTCCGCCAATTGCCCGTAGACTTTGTTAATGTCCACGCCGGGCAGATCGACCTTGTTCAGCGCCACCACGATGGGGACTTCGGCGGCTTTGGCGTGGTTGATGGCCTCGAGGGTCTGCGGCATGACGCCGTCATCGCAGGCCACCACCAGGACCACCACATCGGTCATCTGGGCACCACGGGCCCTCATGGCGGTAAAGGCCTCGTGCCCGGGGGTGTCCAGAAACGTGACGGCCAGGTCACCTTTCTGAAGGTGATAAGAGCCGACGTGCTGGGTGATCCCGCCGGCTTCGCCCGCGGTCACCCGGGTATGCCGGATGGCGTCCAACAGGCTGGTCTTGCCGTGGTCGACGTGGCCCAGGAAGGTGACCACCGGAGCCCGGACCGCCGTGTGTGGCCGCTCCCGGCGGCCGAACTCGGTGCGGATGTCGTCCAACGGACTGCGTGCGGCAACCACGGTCAGGTCGATCTCGAACGCGTTGGCCAACCGTTCTGCGGTTTCTCGATCGAGCATCATATTGATATTCGGAATGATCTTGAGTTCCTTGACGAAGTAGGGCGTCAATTGAGACATTGACAGCCCCGTCGCTGCACAAAAGTCCTTCAGAATGAGGGGTTCGGTGACCACGGCTTCAGTGATGGTCTTGTGCTCGACGCTGCCGCGACCCTCGCTGGCCCGCCGTTTGGCGCGTCGCCCGGTGGCCCCGCGGAGGCGTTCCTGGCGCTCCGCCAGATCACGGTCGCGCCATTCGCGGATCTTGTCAGCAGGCGAGCCGCGGCCGCCGCGACGGCTGGCGGCCGGCTTGGCCCGGCGGGGTTCGACCGCGTCTTGGGAGTGATAGGTCTTGGAGCGCGTGCGCCGCGCCGCGGTGCCGGCGTCCGCCGCCGGCGGCAGGTCCGGCTGGCGATCGCTGAGGGTGGTCTGGCGGTAGCGCGGCGAGGCGGACCTGGCCCGCGGCGGCGGACCCACCGATTCCGGCGCTTCCACCCGAATCACCCGCGGTCCTTTGAGCTGAGCGGGTTGGGGAACGTTTTGCGGTCCGACCGGCTGCTGGACGGCGGGTTCGGAACCAGGGCCCGACGGCTGGTCTTGGGGTTGATCCTGAGGTTCGGCTTCGGCGGCGACGGCTGGCAGTGGTCCCGGTTCCGGCTCGAACGCCGGCTCGGTCGAGGGGCCGGTGTCCGGTGACTCCTGGCCGGGTGGGGCGACCACGGCGATTCCGCCGGAGCGGGGGTCGTCGGCATTGGCCGCATGGCTGCTGTTGTGGGTGTGGACGGCGCTCGTGGTGGTGCGCTCGGTCTCGGCGTCGGCCTGCTGGCGGACGCGTGCCGGGGCCCGCTTCTTGCGGACCTTCTTGAGGTCGACCTTTTCGGTCACCTCGATGGCGGTCTCGGAGGTCTCCTCGGAGAACCATTCGCGAATCGTCGCCTCCAGGCCGGCCGACACCGTGGACATGTGGTTCTTGACCTCAACCCCTTCGGCGCGACACTTGGCCAGGATGGCCTTGCTGTCGACACTCAGTTCCTTGGCCAGTTGATGGATCCGCTGTTTGTCTGCCAAAAACAAGCTCCCTTCCTAAAACAAATGCCCTAGCCCGGGTGCCCGGGTGGGGTCGGCTCTGGGTTGCCAGGGCGGTGCGGCGGCTCCCCGGCGCTCGGCACCGTGGCGTCCACCGCTGCGGGGATTTCCTCCGCCGCAGCGTCACCCGGTTCGGCGTCGGACGGCTCCAGAGGGTCCACGGCGTCCTGCTCCAGGGTCGCGGGGTCGAACCCGGTCTCGGATGCGGGGTCGCCGGCGGTCGAGTCCGCGAGACCGTCATCGTCGGTGGTCGCACTGCCGAGCCCGGCAGCCTCGGCCGCCGCCTGCTGGGCGGCCAGGGCCTTGGCCGCTTCGCTCTCCGCGGCCAGGCGTTTGGCTTCCTCCGCGGCTCGGGCGACGATGATCTCGGCCACCGCTTCGTCCAGCTCCAGTTCGCCGATTAGCGGATCGACGCCCACCTCGGCGATGTCCGCCGGCGAAATCAGCCCCAACGTCATGATCTTCTCGACGAGCACGTCGTCGACGTGTTCGATGCTCTTGAGGGTCCGCTCCAGCGCATCCAGTCCCTTGTTGTATTCTGCGGGCGTCAGGATATCGATGTCCCAGCCGGTGAGTCGCGCGGCCAGCCGGACGTTCTGTCCCCGCTTGCCGATGGCCAGCGACAGTTGGTCCTCGGCCACCACCACGGTGGCCCGGCCCAGTTCGAAGCACAGGGCGATTTCCTGGACTTCCGCCGGTTTCAGGGCGTTGGAGATCAGAATCTGGGAAGACTCGTTCCAGCGGACGATGTCGATCTTCTCGCCGCCGAGTTCGTCGACGATGTTGCGGATGCGACTGCCGCGAACGCCGACGCAGGCGCCCACGGCATCGACTTTGGTGTCGATCGAGGACACCGCCACCTTGGTGCGATAACCGGCCTCGCGGGCCAGGGCCTTGATCTCGATGATCCGCTCGGCGACCTCGGGCACCTCCAACTCGAACAACCGCCGGATGAAGTCCGGGTGGGTGCGGGTCAGTACGATCTTGACCTGGTGGGGGGCCTCACGCACATCCAGAATCATGGCGCGGATGCGTTCGCCGGGGTGGTGTGAAGACTCACCGGGAATCTGCTCGCTGCGCGGCAGAAAACCTTCGGTGCGGCCCAGGTTGATGATCAGAGCGCCGCCCTCGTAGCGCACCACCGTACCGGTGATGATGGTACCGACCCGTTCAGAATACTCCTCGTAGATGCTGCCGCGTTCGGCCTCACGAATCTTCTGAATCATGATCTGCTTGGCCGTTTGCGCCGGGATGCGCCCCAGCGTCTTCATGTCGATCGGTTGCCCGGCGTGGGTCGCGCTGATGTCACCGGACAGCCGGTCGATGACCACGGCACATTCGTCGGTGGTCCCAAAGGTCTTGTTCACAGCCGAGACCATGGCCAGTTCCAGATCCTGGAAGACCGATTCCTTATCGATGTTCTTGTCGCGGCTGATGGCATCCACGATCCGCAGTAACTCTGAATTCATGGCAACCTTCCTGCCGGGGCTGGCAGCCGCCGGCGGTCCCGGTTCGCGCGAATAAAAAAAGTGGGCTCGCATACTGCCCACATTCTTGCACCAAGCACTCCTCAAGCAGGCTGTACGCAAGTCAAGACACTTGAGGCCCTCCAGCGATCCCATCGATCTCTGAAGGCGCCGGGCGTTCCCACCGTTGACCACGGTGGGCGCTCATCGGGGCGCAGCCTCTGTCACATTCTGCATCAAATTCAGTCCTTGGGCATCCGCCTCGAACAGCATGACCTGTCCTGGATCAATGGCCAGACCGACCGCAGTCTGCTCCCGCCAGGCGGGGGTCGCCGCGACGCTGGCCAGCAATGGCTGTCCGCTGTGGGTCACGCAATGAACGTTCATGGTCGAACCCAGGTACTCCAACAAAGCAATCCGGGCGTCCAGTCCGGCGCCGGGTGGCTGCAACTGGATGGCCTGCGGTCGAACACCAACCAGCACGTCCCGGCCGCGAGGTGCCCGCACTGGGGGCCGGGCGAGGCGGATTTCACCCGCGGCGGTACGGACCGCACAGGCTCCTGCGGTCGACTCCAGGCGCCCGTCAAGAAAGTTCATCGAAGGCACACCCACGAACCCGGCAACAAAACGGTTCAGCGGCTTCTCGAACAGTTGCGGACCGCTGCCGATCTGCACCAGGCGCCCGCCGTTGAGCACCGCAACGCGATCGCCCAAGGCCATGGCTTCTTCCTGATCGTGGGTCACATACAACGCCGTGGCCCCAAGGTCTCGCAGCAGGCCTTTGATCACGGCCCGCATCCGGACGCGGGCCGGAGCGTCCAAGCTCGCCAGCGGTTCGTCAAGCAGAAAGCCCCGCGGCCGCTTGACTACCGCTCGGGCTAAAGCCACCCGCTGCGACTGACCGCCCGACAACGTTCCCGGGCGGCGGGACAGCAATCCACCGATCTGCAACCCTTCGGCGACCTCGAGGATCCGCTGCCGGATGTCTCGGCGCTTGCGGGCCTGACCCTGCAACGAGAACGCCAAGTTGTCGAAGACCGTCATCTGCGGGTACAGCGCCAGATCTTGAAACACCACCGCGAGGTGCCGCCGATGCGGCTGAACTCGCGTCACTTCCTGGTGGTCGATCCAGACCGACCCATGCGTCGGACGTTCCAAACCTGCGGTCAGGCGAATCGTCGTAGTCTTGCCACACCCCGAAGGGCCGAGCACGGCCAGCAGTTCACCCGGGTTGACCGTCAGGCTCAGATCCGCAACAGCGGTCACGGCTCGGCTGCCCTTGCCGTAGTGCTTGGTCAGCCCACGCAGTTCGATTTCGGACACAACGGGTGCGGACCTCCAATCGAACCTGGCGGCAGGCGTTGCCCAACCGACGCGCAAGCATTATAGAGCCATAACCCTACGTGTCAATTCGTTTTAGGCGTTCCGCTGGTCTGATCGAGACCGGGCATTGGCCCGGGGGCGGCCCTTTCAAGTTGTCGCTTGCAAATGCCGCTCTGCCGGGTATAAACCGATTACCTTTGGCTCGCGGTGGCTTCCATTCCGACGCGGCCTGGTCGTGGGGCGCGGCACTAAATGCTCGAGTTCCTGACGGTTAACTGGGCGCTTATCTCTATTGCGGCCACCATCTTGGTGCTGGTGCTGGTACCCTACCTGGTGGTTCGTAAATACGTTCGCATCGCGGTCAATATCGTGCGCGACGCCGTGCCCCCGCTGAGCATGGGCCCGCGGGATTTTGTCCGGATGGAGGGCGATATTGTCGAATTCAGGGCGTTTGACGGGGTTCGCCTGCAGGGCATGTTCCTGTACGGCAACGAGGGCGGACCTTGCCGCGGGATGGTCATTTTTGCCCACGAGTTCAAGAGCGACATGTACAGCGCGGCCCGCTACTGCCAGGGGCTGTTGGATGCCGGCTTCGACGTGTTCGGATTCGACTTCCGGAACCACGGCGGCTCAACCGTTCAGGAGGGCTATCACCCGCTGCAGTGGTGCACCGATCGTGAACTCAGCGATCTGCTGGGAGCCATTGCCTACGTCGAGGACTGGCTGGAACGGCGTCAACGACCCAAGGTCATCGGGTTGTTCGGAATCTCGCGGGGCGGGGCCGCTTGCCTGCTGGCGTCGTGGCACAACCCGACGGTCGGGGCCATCATCACCGATGGGGCCTTCAGCTCAGACAAGGTGATCGAGCACTTCATGAAGCGCTGGGCGGGAATCTTCGCCAAGGTGCGCTTCGTCTACGAGAACCACCCGCCGACCTTCTGGCGCTTTCTGCGTTGGATGTTGTTTCGCGAGTGCCGGCGGAAGCTGGGGATCCGGCTGCCCTCGGCCCGGAAGGCCATTCTGGGGATGAAGCCAACCCCGATTCTGCTGATCCACGGCGAACGCGATGGGTACATTCCGGTGGATCAGAGCCGCATGCTGTACGCGGCCGCCCAGGACCCCAAGTCGATGTGGATCGTGCCGCGGGCCAAACACAATCAAAGTGCCATCGTCGAACCGGAGGCCTACGCCCGGCGCACGGCCGCGTTTTTCCGCCGCTACCTGCACGACGCGCCGCCGTCTCCGGTGGAAGCGGTGGAACGATCGACCCCCGCGATTCCGCTGCCGTCGGCCGCCCAACCGCTGGTCCGCGGCAACTCCTGATCCGTGGGCGGCCATCCGCCGCCCGGCCGGCTCGGGCCAATCACTCTTTGTAGTATTGGTTGTATTGCATGACTTCGGCTTCCCAGTTGTCGTCGGTGCTCTGCCAGGCCTTGTCGCGCAGGTGTAACTCGACGATGGGTGTCTTGAATTCGCCTTTGCCCTGGGTGATCTTGGGAATCATCTTGAGCGCCCACAGATCATCCGGGTAGGTGTATTCGCCGTTCTCGCCTCGAATGCGGTACTTCAGGCGGAAGTGTACTTCGTGAACGGTCAGGCCGTGGGCTTCCCTGGCCTCGACCTGCATGGAGATTTTCTGGCGCTCGGGTTCCTTGATGATCTTGACGGTGGTGGTGATTTCCGGCTTGGGCAAACTGGGGTCGGCCGTCCACTCGCGCAGGTCAATCTGCTTGGGAGCAGGCTGCTCCTTCTTGCACGAGGCGGTCGATAATCCCATGCACAGGGCCACCAGGGTGGCGCTCAGAACGCGGTGCGGCATGTGTCTCCTCTACAAAACCTAGCGGTCGGCTCGATCCATGATCGGGCAGGTGGCTGAGGCGTCCAAACCAACTGGCAGCTTACGGGTGCGGAAATGCCCCGTCAAGCATAGCCGCGCGCAGCGGCAACTCCTTTGAAGCAAGGCTGTTGTGATCCGGTTTTAACGCTTGACAGCCCCCGGGGGATCAGTCATGATACGGGTTGACGCATATCGTTCTGGTCGCATAGAACGTTCTTGAGCCACTTCTCGAACAAGGACATGACTGTTCTCGCCGGCGGGTTCGCGCGAATGGAACTAGTGCTTTGACCGCATCTTAGGGATGTCACAGAATTGGAGATGGATCCATGATTCAGCCTATCCATCGCCGGGGTTGCCGTGCGCAGCCGGGCTTCACCCTGGTTGAGCTACTGGTGGTCATCGCGATCATCGCGCTCTTGATCTCGATTCTGCTGCCGTCGTTGGGCAAGGCCCGCGAACAGGCCAAGTCGAGCAGGTGTCTGGCCAACCTGCACGACATCATGGCCGCCTCCACCTCATACGCGTTTGCCGATTCCAGCGAGTACTTGATCCCGCTGTCGCCCACGCTGCCCAGCAGTGACTACCTCAGCGCCGCACGGCGGGCCTGGGGCGGCAAGAGCGGCTTGCACACCATTGGCGGGGAATTTCCTGGGCATCCCACCTGGTACAACGGCGTCAAGTACGGCATCTGGTCGACCAAGAACGGTTTCGGTCCCAGCAAACGGCCGTTGAATCAGCTCCTGTACCGGAATTCCTTCGCGAACCGCTCCTACAACGAAATCAAGACCCTCGATGTGGCGGTGGCCAAGCTCGACGAGAACCTCGATCTGCCGACCTTCAAGTGCCCGTCGGACGTCGGGTATCAGGCCGGGCTGGACGGCAGCACCGATGTCATCTTCGGCTACGGCACCGGCGAACATCGCGAGTACAAAGAGTCGCTCAGCACCTACGACGCCATGGGCAACAGTTACGCCACCGATTCGGTGCTGGTGGTGACCGTTGGCGGAGAGGCCGGATCGGGTGACGTCCGCTCCTTTGGCCCCTTCCTGCGGCAATACTCGGCGATTCCCACGCCCAGCCGGGTGGTCACCTACTTGGAGAGCAACGGATTTTACGCGGCGCTGTGGAACTATCTGGGTGGCGAAATCGACAACGCCGGCGAGGCCTACACCTTCGGCTGGCACGGCAAGCCGCGGCAGTTCAACGTGTCATATGCCGATGGGCACGTCAACCCGGCGCTGTTTGAAGTACGCACCAACGCCAGCGGCGTTAGCGGCGTCGGTCAGGTCACCTACGGCCCAAACTATGAGCTGCGCGGCGGGACGGTGACCAACATGCTCTACAATACCAACCTCGAAGACCCCAATGCCTACACCTTCGGCGACATCGGGCGCTATCTGGTCAGTGGTCCATGGGGGGTCAACCACTGTCAGCCGGCACCGTACACCTACACGCCGGGACTGTTGTGGAACTAAGCAGGAGGATGCAATCGCGATGTTCACAAATAAGAAACTGATCTGGGGCGGCGGCGGCGTGCTGCTGCTGGCCGGCGCCGCTTGGTTGCTGTTCGCAGGCGACCCCCCCGCAGGGGCCGCGCGCCGGGTCGCCCCGGTATCCCAGGCCCAGCCGGCGCCCCGGCCGCAGGCTCCAGCACCGGCGCCCCGGGTGGCGGCGGATCCGGTCGACGAACCGGTCGCACGCACCGGTCCGGAACCGACCCAGAAGCGCCGCCATGCCAAGCGGCAGCCACGGGAACGCAAGAATCATGAGGCCACGCCGGACACCGAGCAGCGACGGGTCAACGCCAAGCTCTTCTGATCAGACCGCACCAAGCCGGCGCCGGACGGAGGGCGCCGACCCGTGGAGAAGACGTCATGAGCGCACCGCAATATCACGCCCGCCGCGGCCGATCGGCGGCCTTTACGCTGGTGGAGTTGCTGGTGGTCATCGCCATCATCGCGCTGTTGATTTCGATTCTGCTGCCGTCGCTGTCCACGGCCCGCGAGCAGGCCAAGTCTTCCAAGTGTCTGGCCAACCTGCGCGACCAGTTGGCGGCCTGCCAGGTGTATGCCCAGGAGGATCCCGAGGAGAACCTGGTGCCCGTCCATTCGCGGTACCTGGCGGCGATTGCCCAGAACCAGAACGGTCCCAACAGCCCGGGTCAATACATTTCCGCCGGGCGACGCGCGTACGGCGGCAAGAGCGGTGCCTACGATTACGACGAGGAGCAGACCCCGCTGGGAACCGGGTTTCCTCCGGGGGCCATGACCAACATCGGGCGGTACTCCACCGCCAACGACATGGGGCCGGCCACCCGACCGCTGAATCGCTATTTGTACCGCTCGATTCAGGATCGTGCCGGCGAGACGCTCGAGGAAATGCGCAAAGACGAGGAACTGTCGTTCGATGTCTTCAAGTGTCCCTCGGACGTCGGCTATCTTTCGGGCCAAGACGGCAGCGCGGGCACCTACCTGGGGCTGGGGCTGGCCTACCTGCAGAATCGCAGCTTCTATGACACCCACGGCAGCAGCTACGCCAGCGACACCATATTGTTGGGATTGCCGGGCAGCGGCGAGCCGCTGACCTCCATCGGTCCGTGGCTGCGGCCTTACTCACAGATTCCACGAGTCAGTCGCACCACCGTGCTCAAAGAAACCAAGGGGTTCTATGCTTCAGGCTGGAATGCCGTGGCCGTCGGAGACCCCAGCGAGTGGACCACCGGCAACCATGGAGCGGTTCGGACGCACAACACCGCCTTTGCCGACGGGCACGCCGCCCCGGTGCGCTACGAAGTTCGTACCGATGTGAATCAGATCGTCAACGGCCAGGTCGTGCACAGCGGCAACTTTGAGGTCCGGGGCGGCCGTCTGGAACAGACCGAGGTTATCGGCTGGTACGTCAATAGTGCCGGCGCCTACGTCTACGAGTACAAGTTCGCCCTGCCGCCGGCCCAGGGCGCCCTGGGCCATCTGATGTACAGCGGGGAAGACTGGACCGACCATTGCTTTCCGGCCCCCGCGGTGAACACCAACATGAGCATGTAACCCGTTCCCGGATGCGAGTTCTCATGGGCAGCAAGAAACAAATCATCGTTTTGGCGGCCTGCGGCGCGTTGCTGGTCATCGCGCTGGCCACCTACTTCAGTTCGGCAGCCGATCCTGACGCCACTCCGGGCGGCCGGACTGCGGCTGGCGCTGCCACCGCCGGCGGGTTGTCAGCCCCGGTGGTTCCGCCGCGCGGCGCTCCGCGGCATTCGTCGGATCGGGCTGGGGTGACCGCCGACCCGGCCGCGCCGGACGCCGCCGAGGGCAGCGCCACATCATCCTCGCCCAAGAAACGCCGCCCAGCGAAGCAGCCGCCCAGGGACCGGGGACAGCGGCCGGCGACTGCGGACGAATCAGAACCCACCCAGAAGGTCCCGTTCGGGCGCTGAGCCGGGTTCGTCCGGTGGGCAACTCCCATCCCGGGCGGTCGCTCGTCCGCTCACCACCCAGTCAGCTCCGGGACCAGCGCCACTCGGCGTATTCGAGATCCTCTGGATAGTCGATGTCCAGCCGCGAGGCCGGGGGCGTGAAGAACGGGATCACCTTGCCGTGGAAAGGATCCAGCGATCGAAGCAGCGCGGCGGCCCGCCACCAGTAGATCAGGCCGTCCGGTCGATACCTGGGCGGCAAGTGTTGGCGGCTGGCGCCAGCGTCGGCCGGGTGGTCCGGCAGCAGTTGCCCGTGGCTCAGGTGCAGGGCCCGTTGCGGATGGGGCTCGAACGGGCTGACCGACATGACCACGTCGGCGTCGGGAACCTCCTGGATCCGGCGGCGGGCGGCCACGATATCCCCGGCGGTTCGAAAGGGGCAGGTGGGCTGCAGGATGCACACCCACTCGAACCGTCGCTGCGGTTCGAACCATTGCAGGGCATGGCGCACCACGGCGGGCACCTCGACGAGATCGGCGGTGAGTTCGGCGCCCCGGGTGAATGGCACCTCGGCCCCGGCGTCACGGGCGAGCAGGGCGATGTCGGGACTGTCGGTGGAGACCAGCACGGTTTCGAAGACGCCGGCCGCCAGGGCCGACTGCACGGCCCGACACACCAGGGGGATCCCGCCGAGCGCCGCCAGATTCTTGCCGGGGAAGCGCGTGCTTCTGGTCTTGGCGGGAATGACGGCCAGGTTTCCGGGGGCACCGATTTCGTTCATCACTGCGCCGCTGCCGCACCGCAGCGGGTCCTCTTACAGAAACGACTCCAGCGACTCGTGATTCTGAATGTACTTGCGATGGCACTCCAGGTAGGTGTTCTCGACCATCTGATCGACTTCGGCCGGCGGCATGAATCGGCTGGTGAACCCGGGGAATTCCGGATCGATTACCAGTTTGGCCGCGCTGATGAAGTGGGCGATGAGCTGCTTGGGGTTCTCGTTGCCGACCGAAATCCGCATGGTGGTCAGGTAGATGCCGGCCTCCCGCTGGGCGGTTTCGGACATCTCCGAGTGCGAAGTCAGCGCCGGGCACAGCACCACCGTGTTGGACTGCCCCAGGCTGACCATGTGATTGAACAACGGTGACAGGCAATCGAAGAATCGCTGGAACAGGTGGCGGGGCAGACCGGCGGAATCCATGTCGATGGTGAACAACGGCGCCGACAGCCCGAAACGGAGCACCTTCTGGGCCAGGACATGGTTGGGGTTGGTGGTGAGGGCATTGCAGTTGACCCGAATGTCGGGGTGCGACGCCAGAAAGGTGGCCAGGATCTTGGTGTTGATGCACTTGCGCTGCATCCGCAGATCCAGGGTCTTCATGCCGTTGATGACGTCGAAGGCTTTGTCCGAATCCAGAAACGCGCCCTTGATGTAATAGACGTCCCAGAACAAGGTGTGTTCCCATCCGGTGCCGTCGTCGGGCAGTCCCTTGGGCATGAACATGTCGTGGTTGCGCCCGATGACCACGCCGGCCGTGGCGGTGCCGTGTCCGCAAAGGTCCTTGGTGTAGCTGTGCACCACGAAGTCGGGCCGCTCCTCCGGGCGCTCACGCATCAGCGGCTTGTTCAGGAACGGGGTGCCGACGGTGGAGTCCAGCACCACCCGGCAGCCGGCTTCGTGGGCGATTCGGCAGATCTCGGGGGTGTCCAGCACGTAGCCGTGGGGGTTGCACGGCGATTCCACGTAGACGTGAATCCGCCGGCCGCGCTCGATGGTCATGCGATGCTTGTATTGCATCTTCTGCAGGAACGCCCCGAACTCGGCCCCGCTGTAGCCGTCGAACCACTCCAGGGTGACCCGCTGCTTGTTCTTGCGGGCGAACAGGTCCACCAGCAACTGGTAGGTTCCGCCGTAGGTGTTCCGCGACGAAATGATGATGTCTTCGGAGTCGATCAGATGGGTCAAGATGGCATCGATGGCCGCCATCCCGCTGTTGAAATTGTAGGCCCAGTACTGGTTGGCGTGTGGTCCGGCCTCGATGTCCACGATGTAGTTTGCCAGCGAAATCGACGTCGGGTTGAGCAACCGGGTGTAGACCTGGTGCAGCAATTCCTTGCCCTTGAAGGCGTCGTCGATCCACTCGGTACAGGCATAGATGTAGGTCGCGCTGCGCACAATGACCGGGTTGGCGGCGAACAAGGCCGTGACGTTGTCAAAGATCGGGTAGGCACCCTTGGAGCACAGCGTGGCGTCGACCATGTCCATGCTCTGGTAGGTCATCCGGAACGGGTTCTGCAGATTGTCCAGCAGCTTGGCCAGTTGGAAGCACAGGAACTTCTTGGCATTGAAATAGGCAATGCGGTCGCGCCGGTCCAGGCTGCGGATGGTGGTCAGCGTGAGGTTCCACAGCTCCGTCAGGCTGATCTGAGCCTCGTACAGCCGCAGCACGGTGGCGTGCAACGCCTGTCCGTACGGGCTGTTCTTGTCGATGCTGAAATGCTGCAGTTGCTCGTCGGCCAGGGCCTCCAGCGAGGTGGCGGTCGAGCTGTTCCGCCGCGGCGAGATGATCCGGGCGACTGCCAATTCTTCGGCGGTGACGGTGCTGGGTTGGTGCTTTTGAATCACGGAATCAAACCCTCCAAGGAGGCCTCAAGATACCGGCCTTGCCGGCGGTTGGATGTGAACCTGGTAGACGCGCCAGAGATCGGCCGGAGATCGTGACATCTTGATGACCACGACGGCCGCCGCCGGCGGGTCGGCAGGGTCCCGGCCGGCCGTGTAGGCCACCTGGCACACCTGCTGGTGGCCGGCCGGCAACTTGAGATCGACCGCCTGGGCCACCGTCATGCGGCGCCGGGCCGCGGCAAACTCGCCTTCCAAGCCAGGCGCGTAGTAATGGACCTTGGCGGCCCAGTTCTTGACCAGATCGTAAATGAAATGCTCGCGCTCTTCCGCGGTGAGCCGGGCGCCCGTCAGTTGGGCGCGCAGCAGTTCGACGTCGGCCAGGCGGCACTCGAGGGCCATGACCTCCCGCCAGGGTGACGAACCGACCGGGTGCCTCAGATCCTCACGCAGCGCCTGAAGCAGGACCCAGGCGACCTGCTCGGGAGTGGCCTGAGCGTCCAACGTCAGATCATAGGCGACCACGACTTCATTGCCGGGGGGCAGAAACTCACGGGCCGGCGACGGCGCGTCACTGCGGCACCCGGCTGCCAACAGCAGACCCAGGGCGATGCACTTACCTCTGCGAGGACACACCATTGGTGCAGCTTTCGTGTTTGGACAGGTGGCCAATGCCGCTGGACGGCGGTTGGGACAGCGGGAACCGAACACAGTGTAGCACAAGACCGTTGTGATGCAACACGGGGCGGGGTTGCTTGCTGCGGCCCCAGTGGCCGATTAAACTGAAGCGGTCATGGCCGAGACCAACCGCAATGTCTGGGCACCGTGGCGCAGCGCCTACCTGCGCCAGCTTGATAATTGCGAACCGATGACCTGTTTCTTGTGTGATTACGCCGGGCGTCCTGATCAGGACCGCGCCCATCACGTCGTCTGCCGTGCAGCGGACGGGCTGGTGCTCCTGAACCGTTATCCCTACACCAATGGTCATCTGCTGATCGCCCCCATGCGGCAC
Source organism: uncultured Planctomycetales bacterium (assembly GCA_964619935.1). Lineage (GTDB taxonomy): Bacteria > Planctomycetota > Phycisphaerae > UBA1845 > CAIVHJ01 > CAZUGO01. Next base: position 53,437 of record CAZUGO010000071.1, read on the forward strand.
GTCGCCGACTTGGAGGCCTTGTCCGACGAGGAGCTGAACGCCATCGGATTGCTGACCCGCGATGCCCTGAAGATGCTCAAACGGTCCTTTACCGCCCAGGGTTACAACGTGGGCATGAATCTGGGCCGCTGCGCCGGCGCCGGATTGCCGGGCCACCTGCACTGGCACATCGTGCCGCGCTGGAGCGGGGACACCAACTTCATGACCATCGTCGGTGACGTTCGGGTGATCCCCGAATCGCCCGATGCAGTCTACGAGCGGCTGTGCGAAGCCGCCCGGCAGTTGGGGCTGGCATGAGCGCGCGGCTGGCTCCATATGCGCTGGACGACGCGGCGTCACTGGGCCGGGCCCACCGCGAACTGTTTGACACCGTCTTGCCGGCGTTCGAGCTGGACCGCCGACGGGTGCAGGCCAGCGCCGCCTTCCGGCGGCTGCAGTACAAGACACAGGTATTCGTCAGCCCTCGAGGGGACCACTATCGTACCCGGCTGACCCACACGCTGGAGGTCGCCGCCGTGGCCCGGCAGTTGGCCGGGGCATTGCGGGTGAGTGCCTCGCTGGCGGAGGTCGTGGCATTGACCCACGACCTGGGCCATCCCCCCTTCGGCCATGCCGGGGAGGCGGCGCTGAACCGCCTGATGCAGGACCACGGCGGATTCGAGCACAACGCCCAGTCCTACCGGGTGGTCAGCTACCTGGAGCATCCGTTTCCTCCGTTTCGGGGTTTGAACCTGACCTGTGAGGTTCGCGAGGCCCTGCTGAAGCATCGCACCCGCTTTGATCAGCCGGCCGCAACAACGGTCGACGATCCGCAGCTTGACCGGTTGCTGCGGCGTGGAGCCCTGCCGCCACTCGAGGGGCAGGTCGCGGCCCTGGCCGACCGCCTGGCCTATAACTGCCACGATCTGGAGGACGCCCTCGGAGCCGAGCTGATCGCGGAATCCGATCTGGCGGCGCTGCAGTTGTGGGAGCGCGTCGGGATTCCCGTGCGGCAGGCGTTCCCGATGGAGTCGATTTTTGCCATGTGGCGGCCTGCCCTGGAGCAACTCCAGCAGCATCTGCTCAGCGACGCCGTGGCGGCCACCACCGCCGCTATCGAGAACGCCAACGTTCAAACGGCGGACCAGGTCCGCCTCCAGGACCAGCCGCTGGTCTGCCTGTCCGCTCAGGCCGAGGGCTTGGTGGTCGAGCTGGAGTCCTTCCTGCTGCAGCGGGTCTACCGCCACCCGCAGTTGCGCGAACTGGATCAACGGGCCTCGCGGGTGATCGTCGAACTGTTCGAAAGCTTTGTCCGCCACCCGCAGCGTTTGCCGCCGCGCTTCGCCGAGCGCGTCGCGGCCCAGGGCACTCACCGGGTGGTGTGCGACTACATCGCCGGAATGACCGATCGCTATTGCGAGGGCCAGTTCCGTCACATCATGCTGCCCTTTGCGGATCGGCCTTGACCCAGCAGGCCGCGACCCCTTCTTACCGCTGCGGGCTGCTGTGGACGTGCGGGGCCCAACGCGCATAATAATAAGGTATAGGAGTTCGCTGCGCCCGCCACCTGACTGAGTGTGTTGACCCGCAGTTGGTTCCGACGTGATCCGGCGCAACTGCCTGATTGTCTCGCGACCAGGCACGAGGCTGCGCCCGCCCACCACTCCGGCGCTGCCAAGACCACCGTGTCGCTGCGGCGAAACGACCCGGTCGACCTGCCGAACTGACCCGGTCGACTTGCCAAACTGACCTGGTCGACTTGCCGAACTGACC
>CAZUGO010000072.1:0-18750 GCA_964619935.1 uncultured Planctomycetales bacterium
CCAACCTCTTGAAGGAATACGGTATTGAGCCGGCGCCGCAACGCAGCAAGCGAACCCCTTGGCGAACCTTCCTCAAGGCGCATTGGGAGTGCGTTGCCGCGGCAGACTTCTTCACCGTTGAGGTGTGGAAGGCACATGGCTTGGTCCGCTACTTTGTCCTGTTCTTCCTCGACCCGACGGGTGCACTTCGCAGGGATCACCCCGCATCCGCGTGGTGAGTGGATCCAGCAGGTTGCCCGCAACGTCACGGATCCGACGGACGGCTTCTTGCTGGATGCGCACTACCAAGCGCTTAATTCAGCAAGGTGAGGTGCGCTTCCGCCGCAGTCATCACGGGTAAATAGGAGGGCCATTGCGATCTACGCTCGGGAACAATAGCGTCACTTTGGTTCTTGCCGGCACCGCCGCCGAAGTGGCCTTGGCGGTGAAAAACCAAAGGCCGGTGATCCTGCTTGGCTTCGACGCCGGCGGGCTGTTCGCGGAGTTTCAACAAAGCGGGCAGCTGACCACCGCCGCCAACCCACAGGATGCGGTGACGCAGGCAGCGGCGCTTCTGGACCCAGCTAGCGCAGGCGACCCGGCGTAGTGGAGCAGATCGGCGGGTTGGAAACACGACCGCCATCGAGGATCGCGGCAGGCTGAGGCGCGGCCTCGTCACCCGAGGTCTCGAGAGGGGACCACAACAGGATGGCAACGGGAACGAGCGCGAAAATTCCCGGGTTGCGCTGCAGGCAGCCCAGCACCAGAATGCAGACGATGATGGCCAGGTCCAGCACCGCCCGTGATCGACGCAGCGCGGCGGCGCTGCCGGCCGGAAGCCATCCCCTGGGACCGCAAGACAATCCCTGAAGAATCACCGCTCCGGCGATCAACGCGCAAATCATGACAATCATGGTTCACTCCCAGGGCCGCCTGACCCTGACCGGCACTCGGCACAGGAATTCATCGGGCTTATCCGATTGTTCTCCGCACGAAATCCGAAGTCAAACCGTGCCGCCTCGGCCGCGGTTATCGGGCACGACGACGAGCGCTGCAACGGCGGAGCGCAAAAATTTGCTTTCGCGGCCGCATTATCCTACAACGCTTGCTGAGGGCCATCCGGACCATCGAATTCACCGAACAGGATCGCGGCCATGAGCGCGCCAACACGACTGGGTATTCTGGTGGGTGGCGGCCCCGCCCCCGGCATCAATGCCGTCATCGGTGCCGCAACCATTGAGGCCATCAACCAGGGGCTCGGCGTCTGCGGGATCTTCGACGGGTTCCGCTGGCTGGCATCCGACTCGTTCAACATCGACGACCACACCACCCGACTGACCATCGAAAAGGTCGCCCGCATCCACTTCACCGGCGGCTCGATCCTGAGAACCTCGCGAGCCAGCCTTCTGGACCCCGCAGCCCTGCGGACCTCCCTGGTGGTGTCGCCGGACCCCGTCCAGGTCGAACGTACGTTGCAGAACCTCCAGCACATCGGCGTCACCCATCTGATGACCATTGGCGGTGATGACACCCTGCTCAGCGCCCGGTTCATTTCAGAAGCGCAAACCAGCGGACTGCGCATCGTACACGTCCCCAAGACCATCGACAACGATCTGCCGCTGCCGCACGACGTGGCCACTTTCGGGTACTCCACGGCACGCTACTGGGGAACCTTGATCGTCAAGAACCTGATGCAGGATTCCATGACCACCGGACGGTGGTACCTGGTCAATGCCATGGGCCGCAGCGCCGGATGGCTGGCCATGGGAATCGGGCAATCCGCTGGAGCCACGCTGACCTTGATCCCCGAGGAGTTCAAGGAACTGACCAGCCTGCAGAGAATCGTGGACGTCATCGAAGGCGCCATCCTCAAGCGGCGGGTGATGGGTCGCCCGGACGGAGTGGTGGTGTTCGCCGAAGGGCTGGCCTATCGCCTGGGCGACCGGGCCGAACTCGAGCGACTTCTGGGCCGCAGCGTTCCGGTAGATGCCGCCGGGCACCCCCGCCTGGCGGAAGTGCCGCTGGCCGAAATGATCAAGAACGAGTTGCGGCAACGCTTCGCCGCCCGCAACGAGTCCATCACCATCGTCAGCCACGTGCTCGGCTACGAGCTGCGGTCCGCGGACCCCACCCCGGGGGACATGGCCTACTGCCGCAGCTTGGGCCACGGCAGCGTGCGGCTGCTCCTGGATACGCACTCGGCCCATTCCGGCGCGGTCATGATCACGCTGGTCAACGGCAATCTCAGGCCCATGGAGCTCCAGGAGTTCATCGACCCGGCCAGCAATCGCACGCGCATTCGGCTGGTGGACGTCGAATCGGACAGTTATCGGGTAGCCCGGGCGTACATGATTCGCCTGGAGCGCGGCGACCTGGACAACCCCGAGATGCTGCGGCGCCTGGCTGCCCAGGCCGACCTCACGCCCGAGCAGTTCCGCAGCCGCTTCATGCACGTCGCGAGCCTGGCCGGCGGAACCGGCCCGGCCCTCCGGTGATCGTGCCACGGCGGCAACCGCCCGACCGCGCCGCCTACTCTGGAATCTGGCTGCCGTGCGGATCGTGTGAGAGATCGGTGAGCTGCTCGCGAAGCCCTTCGCGGATGGCCGGGGTGATGTAATGCTCGACGCGCTCAGCGGGCATGTGCAGGTGATCGCTGGGCAACTGAAAGTGTTTGTCCAGGTAGGCTTCCCACAGGCGGTGCGACTGCACCAACTGCGCCGCCTTGACCAGGCCGGTGGGGCTCAGCGAAAACTCCGAGCGGGCATCGCGAACGGCCATCTGCACATCGCCGCAGCGCCGCAGGGCCCGCAGCGCCCGGCGGGTCAAGCGGTCCTGCCCGACGGCCGCCAATAGGGCTTCGGCGGTCATCCCGCGGGCGGGGCCTGATTGCCGCTCATGCCAGCGATACAACAACCCCAACAGATCCTCGCGCACGATTTTGGCGGACAACTGCAGGCGATGCACCAGGCGGCTGATGATGCCGTGGCGCGGACCCAGCAACAGGGCCCCGGCGAAGAGCACGCCGCAGACCACCGCCATCATGCCGGCGGTGTTGGCGTCGCCGCTGTGGCCCAGCCATCCGGGACCGAACGCCGCCAGAATGTGTCCGGCCACCGCCGACACCGCGGCCAGCACCACGCTCAAGAGGATCATGATCCCCAGCCGATCGGTCAACAGGTGGGCCGCCGCGGCCGGCACGATGAGCATGGCGATGACCAGGATCGATCCGACCACCTCAAAGTTGGCCACGGCGGTGACCGCGACCATGATCATCAGCCCGTAATGCAGCAGCCCCGCAGGAATGCCCAGCGTGCTGGCCAGCTCCGGATCAAAGGCACAGATCTTGAGTTCCTTGTACAGCAGCCCCACGAACAGCAGGTTCGCCAGCAGCACCCCCCCCAGGATCACCGCCGCCTGCGGAATCTGCTGGTCCAGGGCCTCCAAGGCGATCTGGTTGATGTTGCCGTACAACACGCAGCCCGGGTCCAGATCCACCCGATCGGTGACCCGGCGAATCAGGATCAACCCGGCGGCGAAAAACAGGCTGAAGACCACGCCCATGGCGGCACCGTGTTCCACCTTGCCGTAGCGGCGGATGACCTCCGTCAACACCCCGGTGAGCACGCCGACGATGACCGCCCCGAGAAACATCGGACCGGCGGCACGGCTGTTGGTCACAATGAAGGCCACGGCCAACCCCGGCAGCACGGCGTGCGAGATGGCATCGCCCATCAGGCTCAGCTTGCGCAGCACCAGGTAGTTCCCGACCAGGGCACAGGAGCAGGCGCTGAGCACGCCGATCAGGACCGTCCAGGTGTCCAGCAGTGTGTTCCAACCGGTCATGGATCAGGCTCCGGCCGCGTGCGGCGACGGTGGAATGCGCTGCTCGTCGCGCAGCGCCCGATCCAATTCGCGAATCAGCGCCGGCGAGAGCACGTGCTCGACCTCGTCGGCGTCGCGATCGACATGCGACGGGGCAATGTCGGCGTACCGGATCAGGTAGACCTCCCACAGGCGATGATTCCGCAGCACCCGCTGGGCCCGCCGGCGACCGGTGTCGGTTAACTGCCAGAGTGACGGGCCGCGACGGCACACATCGCCGCGCCGCAGGGCCCGCTGCAGTCGGCGGCGAAGGCCGACAAAGCTCCAACTGCGCCGCGTGAGCAGGTCCGCGAACGCCACCGCCACTTCGCCGCGGCGCTCCTCGTGCTCGGCCAGGACCCGCAGCAGGTTCTGGTCGGCGATCCGCCGCCGCAGCCGGACCCGCTGCAGCACCGCGATCAGGATCCCGCGCCGCGGAGCCGCCAGCATGCTGAAGACGAAGAAAGCCCCACCGGTCAGCACGATGATCGGCCCGGTGGGCATGCGGGCGAACAGGGCGCTGATCACCGAACCGAGGTATCCGCTGGCGGCGCCGAACGCGCCGGCCAGCACGGTCATGGTCAGCAAACGGTCGGTCCAGAAGCGGGCCGCCGCCGCCGGAATGATCAACAGCGCCACGATCATGATCAACCCGACGGCCTGCAGGCCGATGATCGTGGTCAGCACCACTAGGCTCATCATGACGACATCCAGCAGCACCACCGGCCAACCCAGTGAACCGGCGAAATCCACATCGAAGCAGATCAGCCGGAACTCCTTGAAGCACAGCACGGCGCCGGCGATGACCGCCAAGGCGGTGATCGCAATCAGCACCGTGTCGCGGTGGATCATGGCCGCCGCCTTGCCGTAGATGAAGGTCTGGAGCCCGGCCTGGTGGCCGGTGGTCATTTTCTGGACCAGGCTGAGCAGCACGACCCCGGCCCCGAAAAACACGCTGAGCACAATGCCGATGGCGGCATCCTCCTTGATGCGCGAACTGCGGCGAATCCCGATCACCGCCAGGACACCCAATACTCCGGTAATCGCCCCGCCGCTGATCAGCACCAGCAGGCTCTTCGATCCGGTGATCATGAATGCCGCCGCGATCCCGGGCAGCGTGGCGTGACTGAGGGCATCGCCCATCATGGACCGCTTCCGCAGGTAGGCGAAGGTGCCGATGACCCCGGCGGCGATTCCCAGAACGGTGGTGCCCATGACCACCACCCGGGTGTTGGGCTGCCGCAGCCAGAGCACCTCCCGGATGGCCGCCGCCGTCGGCCACGCCACCCGGTTGTCGGTGATCGACCGCTTGGCGTCCGGCCCGCCCGCCGCGCCGTCGGCCACGGCGGGCCCCGCCACCACGGCGAGCAGCAGCAGCCCACCGGCACACTGAGCAGGCGTCATGCCCCCTACCTCCGTTCAGCGATCTCCTGCGCGGCCTGTTCCAGCAACGTCAGGCGGCCGCCATAGGTTTTCTGCAGGTTCTCGGGCGTGAACACCTCGGCCGTGGGCCCGTGGGCCACGATCCGCATGTTCAGCAGCACCACGAAGTTGAAATATTCCGGAACGGTCTGCAGGTCATGATGCACGACCAGCACGGTGCGCCGTCGTTCCTGAAGCTGTCGCAACAGCGTCACGATCGCAGACTCGGTGGCGGCGTCCACGCCGGCGAATGGCTCGTCCATGAAGTAGATGGCGGCATCCTGGGCCAAAGCCCGGGCCAGAAACACCCGCTGCTGTTGACCGCCCGACAGCCGACTGATCTGCCGGCGGGCGTAATCGGCCATCCCGACCTGGTCCAGGCTGTGCATCGCCACCTCGCGATGCTTGCGACCGGCCGGCAGACACCACGGCACATGGCCATAACGCCCCATGGTCACCACATCCAGGACGCTGGCCGGGAAGTCCCAGTCCACGCTCTCGCGCTGGGGCACATATCCCACCAGCTTGCGTTGCTTGCGGTACGGCTGCCCGTAGAAACGCACGCTCCCCGAGGCCTTGCTCACCAACTCGAGACAGGCTTTGATCAGCGTGCTCTTGCCCGCCCCGTTCGGGCCGATAATGCCGATCAATTGGCCGGCGGGAGCGGCGTAGTCCACGTCCCACAACACCGGCCGGCGGTGGTACGCCACGGTCATGTCGTGGATCGAAACCGGCGCTGCGGCGTCGTGATCCTCGGTTACGGCGTGAGAACGACGCGGCGGCGACTGTACTTGTGTGCTCATCAGTATCCCCCGGTGCGGTGCCGGCCGGCGCTGCACTCACTGGTCTTCGGTGGCTGCGGTCAATTTCCCGTTCAGACCCTTGGCAGGGGCCTGACCCCCCAGCGCCCGGGCGATGGTGGTCACGTTGTGGTCAATCATGCCCAGGTAGCTGCCCTCGTAGGTTCCGGGCGGGCCCATCGCATCGGAAAACAGGGCGCCGCCGATCCGGACCGCGTGACCGCGGGACTGGGCGCCTTCGATCAGGGCTCTGACGTTCTTGTCCGACACCGACGTTTCCACAAACACGGCTTGAATGCCGCGATCCACCAGCAACTGCACAATGCGGTTGATGTCCTCGATGCCGGCTTCAGATTCGGTGCTGATGCCCTGGATTCCGCGAACCTCCAAGCTGTACTGCCGGGCCAGGTAGTTGAAAGCGTCGTGGGCGGTCACCAGCACCCGGCTCCGCGGCGGAATGGTGGCCAGCGTCGCCTGGGCGTAGGCGTGCAGGGCATCGAGCTGGGTCGCGTACGACTGGTAATTGCGCTGGTAATCGGCCGCCCGCGATGGATCAAATTCGCTGAGCGTCAGGGCGACGCGCTCGGTGCAGCGTTTCCACAAGGTGACATCCATCCACAAGTGGGGATCGTAATGCCCCTTGAACTCCGGCGGTTCCAGCAGCAATGCCGTGTCCACCAACTCGGTCACCGCGAACACCGGCCGGCGCCGGGCGACCTTGATCAAGGAATCCGCCATCCTGCCTTCCAGCATCAGGCCGCTGTAAAACACCACGTCAGCGGACAGCAGCTTGGCGACGTCGCCGCGGGTCGCGTTGTACAGGTGCGGGTCGACCCCCGCGCCGATGATGCCCTCCACCACCGCCGCTGGGCCGGCAACCTGCCGTACGATGTCGCTGACCATGCCGGTGGTACAGGTGATCCGGTAGGGATGGCTCACCGGCCCGGCGGCCGGCGGCTCGCCCGCCGCCGTAGCGCCGGCCCACCAAGCCAGCGCCAGTGCCGAGACCCAGACTCCGATCCCGCCGGGGGTTCGTTCGCACATCATGACATTCTGCTCCTGCACCTGGATCGACCCTGGGGAAGAACTGAAGTTCTGGCCGAATTGTAGTATATGCTACACTTGATGGTCAATGTTTAATATTGTAGGATTGGCGGGGAAGGGGTCGGAGGGAGGACGTCGGTGCCCGGGAGGGAGGCCCACACCCGCTTCTCTTCCATGGAGGCAGGCCTCATGCCGCCCAAAGCCAGACGCACGCGGCCGCCCCGGCGGTCCGCCGAGGAGGTCACCCGGGGTTATCGCCGGACCCGGTCCGACCATGCCCAGGAAACCGCCGAGGACTATGTGGAGTTGATCGCCGAGCTGATTCGAGACACCGGTGAGGCCCGGACGGTCGACATCGCCCGCCGCCTGGGTGTCACCCACGTCACGGTGTCCAAGACGCTGGCCCGGCTGCAACGCGAAGATCTGATTACCTCGGCGCCCTACCGTTCCATCTTCCTGACTCCCAAAGGCGCCCGTTTGGCCGGCGCCTCACGCCAGCGACACGAAGTGGTGGTGGCCTTTCTGCTGGCCCTCGGCGTCCCGCAACAAGATGCCGACATCGACGCCGAAGGAATCGAACACCACCTCAGCAGCTCCACGCTGCAGGCCATGAAGCGCTTCCTCAAGCGCAGCGACTGAGCCCCAGCAGACCCAGCGCGCCGGCGGGCCGCCGCGGCGGGCGGGGCCCACGAAGTCCAGCGGATGCGCAGGGTGCCGATTCTGTGGCCCGCGGGAATCGCGACGCACTGGACGCCGACGAATTCCCGTGGGCCTGGGAGGGAGAGAACGATCGCTGCCGGCCGTGCCGGGGAAGAATCGAATCGGTGATGCCGGCGATCCGGATCACCTGCTGATGATTGCTTCTGCCAGAGGGAACCCGACGGGGCTCCCTCTGGCAGCCACTTGTCGCCTGCCGGGATGCGTCGCTTGGCTGATCCGAGACCAGACGGACAGACCCGCAGACGCCGTCGCGGGCTAGCCGCCCAGGCCGCCGAAGCCGCCCAACAGGCTGGAGAAAATCCCCAGAATCGACTCGAACAGGCCAGCCAGCGGACCCAACACCCCACCAAGATCATCACCCAGAAATCCAAACAAGTCAGTAAACATCGTCGGTCTCCTTTCAAGTGGCTCAAACGCCGTTCAAGCGGGCAGGCGAATCTGCCTGCCCACATCAACACGCGACAATCTCCATCGGGATCCGCACGGCAAAGATCCAACACGTTTCCGGCGGTGGCAGCAGCAGGGTGCAGCGCAGCAACAACCCCACCCTCCGCCAGGCGAAGGGTGGGGCTCTCTAAGTCACCACCAGATGGTGGGTCGAAGCCGATGCCATGGGTTTGTGTCGGCGGATGACCCTCCAGAAGTTCAGCGAACTCCCCGAAAAAGGCGATCTACCAGGCGGACCAGGGCCGAAAGGCGGTCGCAATCGCGGCATGCAGCCCCTGGGTGAAGGTCTGGTGGGTTTGGTCTTCGCGGTGCAGGTACATCCAGAAGGCGTTCATGAACAGGCTGAACAGCACCCAGGCAGCAGCCTCGGACGGCAGGGAATCGTCCAGAATCCCCTGCCGTTGGTGTTTTTCGATGAGGCTGCGGACCTGGGTCACCAGGTGCAATTCCAGACCGGCCAGGCAGGCCGCCACCCGTCGCGAGCGGATGGCTTCGCCGGCCAGTTCGCGAAGCACATGGCGGCATCCCGCCCGCACCACAATCTTGAAATAGGCTTCAAACAGCCGTGCGACGGCCACCTCAGGATCGGGACCCGAGCGGCTGATAATCCGCCTGCCGGCCCGCAACATCTTGGCAGCGCCGCGAATCACCATGCAGGCCAACACATCGCTCTTGGTGGCGAAGTGCCGGTGAACCACATCGAGACTACAGCCGCCGGAGTCGGCCACCTCCTGCAGCGTGGTTCGGGCGTAGCCGCGGCTGGAGAACAACTCCGCCGCCCGAGTGACGATCAGGCGGCGGGATACCGCCAGCAACGGAGCGGGACTGGTCATCGACGAAGCGCCCCCGGTAATGACCGACCGCCGAGCGACCCACCCGCGCAGTTCGGCCCCGATCAGGGACGCGACGTCCGCCGCCCGATCCCGCATGGTTTTCCGGAACAGCAGATGTGCTCACGGCCCGGGTGCAGCGCGGATCCTGGACTGCGGTCGTGGCGCTCGCGCCAACGCGTAGCCCACCACGACCAATCCGGCAACGATGGCCAGCGCCATCAACGACAGGTCGCTGGTCCAGAGTCGAGCCCCGAAGCGCATTGGAAACGAGATCAGCACGCCGCTGACGAAGGTAGCCACCGCAAACGCCACCAGCCCGAAGCGAACCATCAACCACAGGCCAAGCGCCACCCCGCCCAGGCCGACCACCAACCAGGACGTCGCAGAGTGGGCGCCGCGCGGCAGAAACGCCGGGGCCAGCACCAGGACGGCCAGAATGGCCCACACCGGCCGCCGGAAGAGCGCCCGCAACCCAGCCAGCAGCAACACCAACAGCAGCCCGCGAAACAGCGCCCGCAGCAGCAGGCTCAGGCAGCCCGCGACCGGCAGCCGACCGCCGAGCAACAGCTCGAGTTGGCCGCTGTCGGCGAGCACCGGACGAACCGGCCAACCCAGTGCCCCCACCACGGCCCGCTCGGAGCAGAACAGCACCGCCCAGAACAAGCCCACGCCGACACCCAACACCACATGGCGGCCCACGGCGGCATCACGCCAGCGCAGGGCGAGCAGGCGCCGCCAACTGATCAACATCTCCGGCCAGAACCGCCGGGCGTAGGGCTCCAGGGCCACATAGAACAGCCAGATCAGGCAGGCGGTGGCCAACGCCCGAAAGCAGGCCGCGCATACCAGCATGATCTCCAGCGGCAGGCGGGCGGTGTGTGTACTCTCGAGGGCCCAACTGACCAGCCGGATGACCAATACCGCGGCCGCCAGACGAATGGCTCCGTCGCGATCGCTGCGCCCGGCGCGGTAGTTTCGCCAGGCCCAGGGCAGGGCGACCAGGCCGAGCAACACCGTGGCAAGGGCCGCCCAGAACAGCGTGACGACTTCCTTGCGAAGCTGCCTGCCGAACATTACGGCCGGGACCTGCCGGGCGCCGGAAACCAAGAACACAGTTGGACGCCCGGCGGAGGCATGCAGCTCCACATGCACGGTCGTGGTGCCGCCGGCGGCAGGTGCCGTGCTCCAGGCCTGAGCCGACATGCTGCGATAAATCGACGCCACCTGGACGGGCACTTCGGTGGCAGCGGCCGCGTCCAATCCAGCCATCATGAACAGCTGGTCGCGGAGCAGATCCGGGCTGAAACCTGGTGCGGTTCCGGCGGTCGGCTCGGGAACGGACGCCAGGAATCGCAGTTGTCCGTCCAGGGTCAGGACGGCGGTCAACATTCCGGGAGCGGCCTGCGGTGGGTCATTGAAGGTCACCCGGGCGCTGCCAAAGAGGATGTTCACGAAATCGTTCGGCACCAGGCCCGTGGGGCCTTGGCGATACCAGAACAGCAGCTCGCCGTCGTGGGCCGACCCAATCCGCCGCTCGGAATGCCCCCAACCGTCCAGCCCGAAGGCCGCCGGAGAGATGTCGGCGACGTCGCAGAACCCCATGGCAAAACCACCCGGGTTCAGATGGAATCCGGATTGCTCGGCCACCTGCCGGGCTGTCGCCGCCAGAACGGCCGGCGGCCGGTCAGTTGCCAGGTCCCACGGCAGCGGAGCCAGCGCCCGCACTTGCAGCAGCGCCAGCCCCAGGGCGACGAACGCGATTGCGACCCACGCCGGATGCGGCAACCGCACTTGCGGAACCGCCGCCAGTTGCAGCATCTCCGGTGTCGGCGTCTGGTGCGCGGCCAGTGCGTCCGCCAGCAGGTCGCTGCCCGGCAAGGCGGCGGCCACCGCCAGCGCCGACGGCGGACGCCGCTTGGGATCTTTTTCCAGGCATTGCAGAATGACCCGCTCGACGTCCGGCTCGAGGTCTTCGGCCACGTCGGATGGCAGTGGCGGCCGCGAGTTGCAGTGCAGCGCCGCATAGTCCGCCACGGTGCGGGCCCGAAACACCGGCTGGCCGGCAAACAGCTCGAAGAGCACCAATCCCAGGGAGTAGATATCGCTGCGGACGGTGACTTCCCGGCCGCTGATCTGCTCCGGAGCCATATAGGCCGGTGTGCCGGCCCGAATCTCCAGCCCGCGAATGTCGGCGGCCGCCCCGGCCAGGCCGAAGTCGGTGAGGCGCACTTGTCCGCGACCATCGATCATGATGTTGGCCGGCTTCAGATCGCGGTGCAGCACGCCGCGGGCGTGGGCGGCGGCCAGCCCAGCGCAGATCTGGCGAGCGATATCGACGGCCTTGTCGTGCTGCAGTCGGCCGAGGCGCTTCAGCAAAACCGCCAGGTTCTCACCGTCGACATACTCCATTGATAGAAAGTGCAGTCCGTCCGCCTCGCCGGCATCAAAGACGCGGCAGACGTTGGGGTGGGTGATCTCCCGGGCCAGTCGCACCTCCTGGTGAAAACGGGCCACCCACATCGGGCTCACCGTCAGGCTGGGGAGCAGAAACTTCAGGGCCACGGTCTGCTTCAGCCGGAGATCGTCGACGCGGTAGACCTCACCCATTCCGCCGCGGCCCAGCGGCGCTACGATGCGATAGCGCTCGGCCAGGAGGTGCCCCGGGCACAGGCCCAGATCCGGCTCGGGCTCAGCACCCGCAACCGTCGGTACATCAGGCATCGGGCGCGTGGGGGCGTCCGACGGGTCCACGGCCAACGGCTGCGGATCGACGGCATCGATGCCCAACGTCCCTTCGTGATGATGGGCCAACAGCCGCTCGACCTCGGCGCGTAGGAATGGATCATCAGCACAGCGCTTTGCCAGAAACGCCGCCTGATCGGCCGGCGAGCGCCCGCAGACCTCGAGGAAAACCTCTCTGATGCGGGCGTGCTGCTCTGGGGTCATGATTCCGTGTGGTTACTGAGGGCGGCCCGCAGCCAGGCCTTGGCGTGGGTCCAGTCGCTCTCAACCTTGCGTTTCGACACACCCAGGACCTGGGCGACCTCCTCGACGGTCATTCCGGCGAAAAACCGCAGTTCCACAATGCGGGCCTGCCGGGCATCGAGCGCTGCCAGAGCCTCCAGAACGTCGTGCAGAGCCACCGCGTCGATGTTGTGGAAGTTCAGCGGCGCCACCGCATCATCGAGCACCACCCGGTGCCACTCACCGCCGCGCTTGAGCCGACCGCGGTGGCGGGCGCTATCGATCAAGATGCGGCGCATGGCCGCCGCCCCGACCGCGAAGAAATGGGTCCGCCCCTGCCAGTCCACGCGGCTCTGGTCCACCAGGCGCATGAAAGCTTCGTGAACCAGCGCGGTCGGCTGCAAGGTATGGTCGCTGTGCTCACGGCGGAGATAGTGGTGCGCCAAGGCCCGCAGTTCGTCGTAGACCAACGGCATCAGAAGTTTGGCGACCTCGGCGGGCGGGCGGTCGGCCGCTTGGGTCAGCACTCGGGTGACTTCAGTCTCTTCGGCCATCGTCAGCCCCAGGATTGTGAAACGGCCCGGAATCGTACCACATCGCAGCACGAGGTCCAAACCGCCAGCGCCGTGAGGGTCTTGCCGGACCCCATGCGCGGCTGGGGTCGGACGCCAACCGCGCACGCGGTTGGACAAGACCCCATGCTCAGCACAGCGCGGGATGGAGTCCGGGGCCGGCGGCCGAACCGCGTGGAACGGTCGGCCGCCGAACTCAACTCAGGCGGATGATTTCGTCCGTGTACCGCTCGCGGCGGCGGTAGGCCCGCAGACCCTCCACAAAGATGCCGACTCCGATCAACATCAGGGCGACGCCGACCGCCAGCAGCAAGTACTCCCGGTCGACTGCAAAGCCGGCAAGCTTGCGGACCATGGCCACGCCGGTGCTGACCAGCATGAACACCATGGGCAGCGCCGTGAACCACGGGTTGCGGCCGCGCTGGGTCAAGTACAGTGAGACCACCAGCAGGGTCAGCCCCGCGAGCAGTTGGTTGGTGATCCCGAACAACGTCCACAACACCAGGCCGGCGGGTTCACCGTCAATCTTGTAGAACGCGAAGAAACAGATGGCCCCGCAGGCGAGCGCCGTCGCCACCACCCGATTGGACAGGAGCGGGAGGCCCAGGGCCGTCCCGATTTCGGAAACATTGAAGCGCAGGAGCCGGGTTGCAGAGTCCAAGGTGGTCAGGGCAAACGACACCACGATCACGGCAATGAAGGCCACCGCCAGATCGTGGGACACCCCCAAGGCCCCGATAAACTCGGCGCAACCCTGAATGAATGCGCCCAGTTTGTTGGCCAGGTCGCCCTCGATGATGCCCCAGTTCTGGTAGGCCGCCTGCCAGGCGGTGGTGCTGCGGAAACCGGCCGTGCAGGCCAACACCGCCAACAGCCCGAGCAACGATTCACCGATCATGGCCCCGCAGGCGATGAAGCGCGAATCGACCTCGCGATCGATCTGCTTGGCCGTGGTGCCGCTGGACACCAGGCCGTGGAAACCGCTGGCCGCCCCGCAGGCGATGATGATGAACACGAAGGGGAACAGCGGCGGCGCGCCTTCAGGGTGGGTGTTCAGTGCCGGCGCACTGAACACCGGGTCAAGCACGAAGAATCCGATGTAAGTCACCGCCAGTCCCAGGTACAACAGCAGGGAGTTCAAAAAATCGCGCGCCTGCAACAGACTCCACACCGGCAGAACGGAGGCCAGAAAGGCGTAGCCGACCAGGATCCAGATCCAGGCCCCCTTGGACGGCCAGTGCTCGATCGCCAACCCCAGGGTCGGCAGCCGCGTGCCCAACCACACCGACGCCAGCAGCAACGCAAACCCGACCGCCGTGGTGGGCGCCAACGGCCAACGGCGGATGTACACCACGTAGCCCATGATCATGGCCATGACCACCAGGGCTGACGACGGCAGCACCGACGACGGAAACGACGTCCTGGCGCCGGCCAGGTGGCCCGGATCAAAGTCCGGCCCGGCACAAAGCAGAATCGCGATGATGTACACGAAGACGCCCATGGCCAGGGCGATGCCGAAGAAGATCAACGACAGGAACAACATCTTGGCTCGATAACCGATGACGCCTTCGGCGACCTTGCCGATGGACAGCCCACGCGCCCGAATCGATACCACCAGGGCCCCGAAGTCATGCACACAGCCCACCAGCACGGCCCCCAGCACCACCCACAACATCGCCGGCAGCCAGCCCCAGATCACCGCCACCGCCGGCCCCAGCATCGGCGCCAGCCCGGTGATCGAAGCGTAATGGTGACCGAACAGCACGATCGGGCGGGTCGGGACGTAGTCCACCCCGTCGGCCAGGGTATGCGCCGGCGTCGGACGGCCGGCATCCAGTCGAAAAATCCGGCGGCCGAGGAAGCCCGCGTAGACGCCATAGCCCAAACCGTACAGCACGAAACACAGCAACACGGCGACCAGCGGACTCATGCCACGAATTGTATGGGGTCAGCAGGACGCTGTCAGCGGCCCGCCTCGAATCGCGTTGGCAGTGGTGACGTCGGCCAACCAGCCAGCCCGGTCCATACGAACAAAAACCGCTCAAGACAGTTCTTGCATGCAGGGGGGGGGACAATGGCTGATATCTAGCGAAACGGGCCGGCTGCGTGAGCACCGGTCAAGGCGGGCATATGAGCCCCTGGCATGACGCAATGAGGACCGTGCTCGCCCTTGTGGTCGTGTCCATCATCGCTACCGGCTGCCGTTCGGGCATCGAGCCCCGGTTGGCATATTCGGACAAGCGTGCCTTGCTCGACATCGTTCCTGTGGCTGAACTCCGGGGCGCACCGTTGCCCGGCAAGCCAGTTACCTGGGGGTCAGCAATTCCTCTGAGTGAGCATGAGCTCAGTAGCTGCAAGCACGTGCTGCTCGATGCCTCGTTTGGACTCGCTGTGGGTTGGGTAAACGGCGAACTGACCTCCTACCGAGTGCTCGAAATGGGAGTGGGCGACCGCGCACTCGATGACTGGGCGAGAATCGAGGTGGATGCGAAGCTTCCGCCTGTGCCTCCCGAAATGCGAATCGATCCGACCAGATCACTCCTGCCGGGCGACGGGACCTTCACGCCCGTACTCCGGCGATTGCGGAACACAAAGGACTGGCCTTCATACTGCACCCCGCTTGGCGATGGCGATCATGCCCTACGCAACGGCTTGCCGGGAAACGATTTTCCGTACCTGAGTTCCTCGACAACTTCCTTCTGGCGCGGCTCATAAAGATACTCCTTCCTTTCGTTGTACCGAGATCCACTAATGAATCCTTTTCGACGCCACTTGGCGATTGTCTGCGTACTGACCTTGAGTTTGCGCGCGAATTCTGCGGCAGTCAACATGCCCTTGTCACGAAGGCGTTGGTAACGCGAGTCGAGTCCGTTCGTCTTCTCGATATTTTTGACAATGCCGCAACTGAAGATGCGCCCATCTCCGGATCGAAGTCCTCGCTCGTTGAGGATTCGCGCGATGGTCTTCCATGTGTGTTCATCGAGTAAGCGATCGACCTCCTGGATTACTTCGGGTGCAGTTCTTGACAGTTGACAGAACGGCAGTGGCAACGGCAAGTGCAGAATCCTTGTCGTTCCTCCCTTGTAACGGACATGCACGATGACCTCCTTGTCTTTCAGCAAGGTCACATCCTCCAATAGCAGCTTGGCCATCCGCTTTCGCTCACGCTGCGGGGTGTTCGGATCATTCCATAGCCTGGGGAAGTCCGTGGCCAAGGCGAGGATTCTGGCTCGCTTCTCTTCGTCAATCCCTTGCTGGTCCAGTTGTTTGTGCCTTTCATACGATTCCTGGGCCTCTCTGAGTAACCGGAGCTTACGGTTCCATTCCCCTTCAAGTTCGTCAGCCACAAGTCGGTTATCCGGGTTGACCTGCATGAAACGCCGCCCGGCTAGATCGGCTTCATGCTGGGCTCGCTCGACCTCCTGACGGCGAAGGCGATCAACTTCATCCGCACGCGCTTCGAGCTCTTTCTGAACGGCGAGGGCGACGTCCAAGTTGAGCTGCGTGACCGCCTCAAGGAGGAGTTGTCCGATGGCCTCATCGGTCTTTTCTCCTGGGATTCCTTGGCATCGGCGCCCGCCCTGGGGAACACTACCCTGGCAAATGTAGTCGGGGAAGAGCCGTCCTCTGCGGTGGTGGTAGCGGACGGTCATAAAGCGCCCGCAACGGCCACAAATGGCCAGGCCCTGCAGGAGCGCAGGACCTTCACGTGGTGGACAACGTCTGTGATGGCACCGGTATTGCGTCGAATTTTCCCGGAGCCGCCTTTGATTCTCCTCGAATTGTTCCCATGAAATGTATCCCGGATGCGCATCGCGAATCAGTGAAATCCATTCCTCCTGCGGCAAGACCTTCTTGGATACACGACGTCCGTCGGGAAGTGTTTGGTGACGGCTGCGGCCAAAACAGTAAGCCCCCGCATACCGCGGACTCTTGAGGATCCACAGCGCTCGGTGATGATCCAGATCCCGCCAGACAAGCTCTCCTTGATGGGGACCTCCCCAGACGCGTCGGGGGAAATGGAGGCCTTCTCGACGAAAGGCCTTCACCACACCGATTCCGGATCCCACACGTTTGAATGTACGGAACAGGTGCCGGATGCTCTCCTGGACTTGCCGGTCGGGGTCGAGCACGACCTGACCGTCAGGCCCGTAGTCGAACCCGGCGGGAAGCCGGCCGCCGAGTTCCCCGCGCCGGGCTTTCTGCAAGATGCCGCCGCGGAGCCGCGCCCTGATAATGTGAAGCTCGGCCTCACTCATGGTGCCCTTCAGCCCCAGCAGCAGGCGGTCATTGAAGTGCGCTGGGTCGTAGACACCGTCCTCATCGAGAATCAGCGTATCGGTAACTGCACAGATCTCCAGTAGTCGATGCCAGTCGCTTGAGTTGCGGGCCAGGCGCGAAACCTCGAGGCCCATCACAATCCCGGCACGGTTCATGCTGACTTCGGTCACCAACCGTTGAAAGCCTTCCCGCTCGCCCGTCCCGGCACCTGAGACGCCCTGGTCACGATCGATCACGGTGATCTGATCACGTTTCCACCCCAAAGCGATGGCGCGTTCTCGAAGCGCGTATTGCCGTTTGGTGCTCTCTGTGTTCTCCACCACCTGGCGCATCGTGGATTGGCGAACATACAGATAGGCCGTCCGTTGAAGATGGTGGCCTTGGATTTTGCCGGGAACGTCCCTGGTCATATTGATATCTCCTTTACAGCTGCGACGGCCATGGTGGTTAAGACCGTTACCAACGCCCCATGCAGTTGCTCCGGAACTCCCGCTTCGTCAGCTGCTCCGCGCGGTCGGGGTAACACCGGCGACGGTGCCTGTGGCGTTACGAGTGAGCATGCCTGGATCCACGCGGCCATGCCCTTCCCGACGAGGATCGCAAAGCCAACGCGTGATGGGGGCGGAAAGTCCAGCCCCAGGGCTGCCTTCCGCAAAGATTCGTATTGTTCGCCCAGCGTTTGCCTGAAGCCAAAGAGTGATTCCGCTGGTCGAGGCTCGCGGTTCATGGGCGTTTTTTTTCCTGACGCTTGAGGGCGCGCTCCACGGAGCGGGGGTGCACGGTAAGTTGAAACTTCTCTTTGATAAGCTCTGCGATCGCACGCGCATCGAGGCTTTCGTCCTGCTCCCGAACTTTGTGCACAAACTTCATGACCTTGCTCGTAAGCTTGTGCCGACCCTTGGGGCCGCGCTTCTTGGGCACCAATCCGCAGAGCCCCTCGCGGGCGAAGGATTCCTGGGCTTTGTAGAACGAAGGCCTTGAGAGCCCGAAGGTGGCGGCTGTCCGAACGACCTCCTGACCATCCTTCTGCACGCGCCGCAGCATCTCGTACTTGACTTGGACGAGATCCCGCGGGTCGAAGAACGTGCTGCCCTGGAACAACTCGTCGCGGACCTCCTGTGAGTGCGGGTTGAGACTGCCGTGTTCCTCGAGCGCTCGCAGCTTGGGGTCTGGTCTTGGCTTGGCCGGCATCGGCGTTCCTCCACATGACTACGCGATTGCGTGTATCATTAATTATGTCACATACCAGCGATCCCGTCAAGGCCAAGCCCTCCATTACAGGTTATAATTACGCTATTATTTAGGCATTAGGTCCTCTATCTTCTCCTCCATCCGGCATATTTAGATTGACACATTCGGCGGAATTTGGTTTACACATACCGTGGGCCCGCCGGGCGTCTAGGCAATCGACCACCAAACCAGCAAGTTGTACGAGGTGCTCGACATGGAGGGGCGTGCGTCCGGCTGCCGCGACTACAAACGGATCCTGTCCCACGAGGCTCGTCCACTTCGCTGGAACCTGTACCAGCCGTCCCGCATCATCATGGAAGCACACCGTGTACTCACCCCACACGGAGAGATACTGGATGACCTCAAACTGCCGCTCGCGCAATGGGTGGAAGGGGTGCGTGATCCGAAACAGGAGTTCTGACGGCATGCTCTGTGGTGCAGTTGATGAGTCAGACGAAGACCCAGCCGCAAAACGGATCGCGCTGCAGCTCCTGTTTGCAGACTTGCGCCAGACCGTCGATGCCCTTGCGGAAGTCCGCCGGTTCGACGGCCACCAGGATCCGCATCTGGGGTGTCACCTGAATCATCGTGCCCGAT
>CAZUGO010000073.1:0-26161 GCA_964619935.1 uncultured Planctomycetales bacterium
CTTGAACAACTCGCTGTCGCAATGGGGGAAAGGGGGCGGTGTGCGCAGACTCTCCCTCCACGGGAGCCCAGCCCCACCAGAGCAACTCCACACCAACCAAATCCGACACTTCACACATACTCATGAAATATGCGGGCTAGGACGGAACTGCCAGCAGCACCGCATCTGACTTTCCCTGATGCTCCCGAACCAACGTGACTTCCTGATTCAGCGGTACGCCGGCCGCCGGGTAACAGTGACCGAAGTTGCAATGCGCCACAATCGGCGGTGGGCGGTTGGGCAGGTGGAACGGCAGTAACTGCAGGATCGCCGCAGTCTGATCAACGGCCCCGTGATGAAAGTCACCCAGCAACAGCCCGCGGCAACGTTCCAGAACCCCCGCCATTTTCAGTTGGGCGAGGTAGCGATCGATGCGGTGGATGTCCTCACCAACATCCTCTAGTGCCAGCCAGCAACGTGAGGCCTCCAGCACCGGCTGGTGGGCCGAGCCCAACAGGGTCACCAGCGTTGACAGGCATCCGCCGACGATCCGGATTTTCTGCCGTGGCCGGAGCTGGCCGGCAACCCGGGTGCCGCGCAGGATGCGGCTACTGCCCCGCCCGCTGATGATGTCGGCCACATCGATGAAGAATGCTGCAAATTCGTTGGCGAAGTTGGCGAGCGCCCAGCCCCGGGCGAAGCCGGCGCGGTGTTCGCGGGTGGGCGCACCGCTGGTTCCGGAGCCGGTCAGTTGGTCGAAGTGGCGCGCGGCGTAGTTCCGCAGGCCCCACAACAGGTAACCCGGGCCGAGATCGTAGCGAGCCCGCACCGTGGGGCGGTAGCCTGCGGCGATGTTCACCAGGGGGGTCAACTCGCTGAAGCCGAACACATGCAGCGGAGCGCGCCGCCGGGTGAGCACGTCGAAATCGACATGCGGCAGCACCCGGGCCAGCCAGGAACCGCCGCGCAGCGACACGACCGCGGCCAGGTCTTCGTCGGCGAGCACGCTTTGGATCTCGCGGGCTCGGCGGGCATCATCGCGGCGGCCGCCCCGGGTCTCATCGATGGTCGCATTCATCAGGGTGGGGTTCCCGCTGACCTCGTAGGCCGGTCCGATGATGTCTTGGACCCAGTCGATGATCTGGGCGACGCGCTTGAGGCCGAGTTGGGTGGCCATCTCGCGGTCACTGCCGGCGACTGACAGCAGGTGGATGGTCGGTTTGGTGGTGCGGCTCACGCGTGCGATTGTAGGGGACTGCCGGTGCGGTTCAAGCGTCGCGGCGACACTGCATGAAGGCCGCCAGGCGCTCGGCATCCAGTTCTGCACCGGCTTGCCCGTCGCGCCGCAGGCAGGACCCGACGATGATGCCGTCGCAAAGCGTCAGGTAGCCTGCGGCGGTGGTCGGTGTGGCCCCGCTGCCGACCAGCACCCGGTGGCCGGGGAGGGCGGCCTTGACCTGGGTCAGGTCTTCGCTACCGGGGCCCCGCCCGGTGGTGGTTCCGGAGACAATCACCGCGTCGGCTTGCCCGCGCAGCGCGGTCTCCTCGGCGGCCAAGGCGATGTCCGGCTGGTGCAGCGGCTGGGCGTGCTTGACGTGCACGTCGGCGAAGATGGCGATCTCCGCGCCGAGGCGGCGGCGATAGGTCAGCGTTTGTGCCGCCCGGCCTTCCAGGATGCCTTGGTCGGTGGCATAGACCCCGCTGTGCACATTCACGCGAATAAACCGGGCACCGCTGCAGGCGGCCACGGCCAGTGCCGCTCGGGCATCGTTCCGGAGCACGTTGACGCCCACCGGGATGTCGATCTCGGCGGTCACCCGCTGCACACAGCGGGTCAGCGCGGCGACGGTGTGGGGTCCGACGGTCTGTCCCTGGAAGGGGGCGTCGCCGAAATTCTCGACAATGACGGCGTCAAAGCCGGCCTGGCACATGGCGTGGGCCTCGCGGGCGGCACGGTCGACAATCTGCTGGAGCGTCCCGTGGTGTCGGGCGCTGCCCGGCAACGCGGGCAGGTGAATCACGGCGATCAGGGTTTTCTGCGGAAGCTTGAGCATGCCATTCTCGCCGCTGGGGCTGCGGGAACTTCCGGCGTTCGGGGGATCACCGGCTCAGTTGCCGTCAGTTGCCGGGCCGGGCGGTTCGCGGCGAAACACGGCCACGACATCTTCGATGGGGACCACGAACAGTTCATTGTCGGACTCGAAATCGACTGGGATGGCCCGCTTGGGATTGAAGAGAATCTTGTCGTAGGTCCGCACCGGGTAGTCGTCATCATTCTGGACTTGGGCCGAGACCGCCACCACCCGGCCGGTGAGCGTGGGGATTTCGACGCTGTCGGGCAGTTGGATTCCGCCCTTGGTTTGCTGCTTGTCCCTGTCTTTGCGGATCAAGATGCGCTTGCCCAGCGGCTCAATGGTTTCCAGGCTGATTCGTTCGGATCGCGTGGGTCGTGTCATCGCTGGCACATCCTGTGCTGAGCACCGCCGGCGGCCGGGGCCTCCCGGGGCGGGCGGTTTCCGGTTGACCCGTACATCCGTTATTATATGTCGACGCATCTGCCCGGACGGTACAATTCTAGGAACGGAAGGGCGCGTCCGCAAGACGCCGCCGCGGTGCGACCTGCGGGGGGTCTGGCGGGTGCTTTGAGACACAAACGGAAACGAGATGTCAAAACCAAGACGGGTTGCATTTGTCAGTCTGGGTTGTGCGAAGAACCTGGTGGACTCCGAGAAGATGCTCGGGCAGTTGGCGGAGCACGGCTGCCTGATCACCACCGATCCGGACGACGCCGATGCCATTGTCGTGAACACCTGTGGGTTCCTGGAGGACTCGCGGACCGAGGCCCACGAGGCCATTGCCGAGGCGGTCGGCCACAAGGCTTCCGGCCGCTGCCGCACCGTCGTGGTGGCCGGTTGCCTGGTGCAGCGCGACGGTCGCCGGCTGTTGGCGGACATCCCGGGGATCGATGTGCTGGTCGGCGTCAACAATCGCGATGACGTGGTCCGGGCCGTGGTGGGTCGTTCCGGCCGCGGCAAACCGGACGTATACCTCGGCGACTACTATTGGCGGCAGGACGATGACACCGCCCGCCTGAGGCTGACACCGCAGCACTATGCCTACCTGCGAATCAGCGAGGGCTGCGATCAAAAATGCACCTTCTGCACGATTCCTTCGATCCGGGGCCCGATGCATTGCAAGTCGATCGACCAGGTCCTGGTGGAGGCCCGCGAGCTGATCGCCGACGGGGCGGTGGAACTCAACCTTATCGGGCAGGACACCACCAGCTTCGGCCGCGATCTGCCGGGCGGCGGTGATCTGTCGGCGCTGTTGCAGGCGCTCAACGCCCTGGACACCGTGCGTTGGATCCGGCTGTTATACGTGTATCCCACCGAACTGACTGACGCCATGCTGCAGACCATCGCCGACGGTGACAAAATCGTGAACTACATCGACATGCCGCTGCAGCACATCAACGATCGGGTGCTGAAGGCCATGCATCGCCGGATTGACAAGCGCCGGACCCTCGAGCTGCTGGAGCGCATTCGGCGGATCATTCCGAAGGTGGCCTTGCGAACCACGATGATCGTGGGTTTTCCGGGCGAGACCGATCGCGAGTTCGAAGAGCTGCTGGAATTCGTCGAGGAGGTCGGCTTCGACGCCCTGGGCGTGTTCCCCTATTCCCGCGAACCGGGGACGCCGGCCGAGCGCATGGCCGATCAGGTCCCCGACGCGGTCAAGGAGGAGCGGGTTCACGAACTCATGCTGGTGCAGCAGGAAGTTGCCTTCGGTCAGGCCCAGGCGCGGGTCGGCGACGTCTTCGACGTGCTCATCGACGGCGAACCGACCGCCGCAGGGCAACCGGCCCGGCACACCGGTCAGGCGCCCGAGGTGGACAGCGTGACTTACATCCAGGGCGCCCGCTACGCCGGCGGCGACGTGGTCGAGGTGCGCTGTACCGCGGCGGTTGATTACGACTTGATTGCTCAACCCACCAGCGTGATCTTGCCCGTGCTCGGCTGATCGAACTGCCGAGACCCAGAGCACGTTGCACCCGACCGCGAAGCAGCGCCCATGTTGAACCTGCCCAACCAGATCACCTTGATCCGATTGATCCTGGCGATTCTGTTCTTTGTCCTGCTGTGCCAGTTTGACGTCCGCGCGCCGCGGACGGTGTTGCTGGATGTGTGTCTTGCCATTTTCGTGATCGCCGGGGCCACCGACTGGCTGGACGGCTATCTCGCCCGCAAGACCAACCAGGTGACCTCCCTGGGCCGGATACTCGATCCCTTTGTGGACAAAGTCCTGGTGGCCGGGGCGTTCATCATTTTTATCGGTCGGACCTTCGTGAATGCCGGCGGCGTGAACGTGACCGGCGTGGCTCCCTGGATGGTGGTGGTGATCATCGCCAGGGAGTTGCTGGTTACCGGCCTGCGCGGGTTTTCGGAGTCAATGGGGCAGGCGTTCGGTGCCGATATCTTTGGAAAGGTCAAGACCTGGGCCCAGATGATCACCGCTGGGGTGATCATGCTGCGTGTCGCCCACGGTCAGACCGGCGGTGCCTGGCTGGACCTGACCGCGGCGGTGCTGGTGTGGTTGACGGTCGTGATTACCAGCGCGTCCGGGCTGAACTACCTGTACAAGGCCCGCAAACTGCTGTTCCACTAACGGTGGAGATCGGCACTTGAACTACTTTGACGCCTGCGTTCTGGGTGCCTTGCAGGGTCTGACCGAGTTTCTGCCAGTCAGCAGCAGCGGGCACCTGGTGGTGTTTCAAGCTTCTCGAGGCCTGCTTCCGAACTCGCCGGAGATGCTGGTGTTCGACGTCGTCGGGCACCTGGGCACGCTGCTGGCCGTCGCGGTGGTTTTTTGCAGGCCGATGCTGCGACTGCTCAACCATCGGCGGCACGCCCGGCGGGTGATCGGGCTGGCCGCCGCCGCCACCGCGGTCACCGGGCTGATCGGGGTGACCTTCAAGACCCAGTTTGAGTCGCTGTTTGCCGAGTACCACCTCGTCGGTCTGGCGTTCCTGGCCACCGGAGCAGTCCTGCTGGCCGCCGGGCGGGCGCCCCGCCCGCGGCGCGGCTGGAAACGCTTCGGTTTCTGGATCGCGGTAGCCGTCGGACTGGCCCAGGCGATCGCCATCGTCCCGGGGATCTCCCGGAGCGGCCTGACCATCGGTGTCGCCATGCTGCTGGGCGTTCGCCGCCGCTGGGCCACGGAATTCAGCCTGCTGATTGCCACCCCGGCGATCTGCGGGGCCGCCATCCTGAAACTCTGGGACTTGACCTTCGACCCGGCCGCCACGCAGTGGGCAGCGTCTGCGGGTCCGATTCTGTTGGGCGGGCTGGTGGCCTTCGCGGTGGGCCTGGCCGCCGTGCATCTCCTGTTGCGCATCGTGCAGCGCTCCCGACTGCACTGGTTCAGCTACTACGTCTGGGGACTGGGGCTCTACGTGCTGGTGACGCACCCGTAG
Organism: uncultured Planctomycetales bacterium; assembly: GCA_964619935.1. Classification (GTDB taxonomy): domain Bacteria; phylum Planctomycetota; class Phycisphaerae; order UBA1845; family CAIVHJ01; genus CAZUGO01. Next base: position 5,453 of record CAZUGO010000073.1, read on the forward strand.
CAGCGCTGGAGACCTGCCGCCGCGGTGCCCAAGGCCCATCCGGTTTCCCGGTTCGGCCCCAAGCAGCGGTGGCAGGCGGAGCTGGCGCTGGGTGGCCTGATGCGCCCGGCTTCAGGAACTCAGCACATAGCCGGCTCGGCTGCGGATGTTCTCCGGGGTGAACCAGAATTGCTTCAGCGATTCCATGCGGCTGCGCGCCAAGGATTGTTCAACCTCCTGGACCTGGTCGTCGTATTCCGGCTGGGTGATGTGGTTGACCCCGCGAAGCTGGATGACATAGCAGCACTCCAGTTGGGGCACCACGATCACGCCGCGGGCCTGCGGTCCCTGGCGGTCCAGCAGGTCGTAGGCTTCCATGACGAAGTCGTCCGAACGGATCTGATTCAACAGCCGGCCCTGTTCATCGCGGGCGCCTTCGACGTCGGTGATGGTGATCGGAAAGCGGAAGCCCGGGAAAATCTCCGGAGCCGTCCGCGGGAAAGGATTGGCCTCGAACCAGGTCCCGACGGCGGCCTTCTGGTCGGCAGGCAGGCCGTCGTACGATTCCCAGGCGCGCTTCAGGTCGCCGGCCTGGGCGGCCAGGGCTTCAACGCGGGTGGCGTGTTCGCGGGCCTGTTCAAAGGCACGCAGCGACCGCACATCCGCCAGCACGCGATCTCGGACTTCGTCGAGCGAGTCCGGCGGGTGACTCTTGGAGGCTTCAACGACGCGGTAGAGGTACAAGTGGTTGTGGTCGTCGATGAGCCACTCGGCTGCGGTCTGATACAACGACGGCGTGCGGCCGCCGGGCGGGGCTTCTGCGACCAGGCCCTGAACGGTGAACAGATTGGCGCCGAAGGGCACGCCGGGTGGGCCGCCCTGGGTGTCGGCCCGGGCCGCCCCGATGCCCTCCTGGTCGGGGGCCTGCGACTCGGCAAACAGGCCCGTGCGGCGGACCTGCACCGCAGCGGGGTGCTTGAGCCGTTCGCGGAGGCTCTGCACCAGGCCTTCCAGGTACCCCGGCTGGGTCACCGCTTCGGGGGCGCTCAGGAATCCGTCGGCGTCGCGGCTGCGGTTATACCACGGTTCGCGGAGGGCCTGCCACAGGACGCCGGCCATCTGCCGGGCTTCTTCCAGCTTGGCCTGGTCGGCGAGGTACTTCACGACGTCGTCCCGTGCTTCGTCGAACGTTTCGTAGTACGGTGACTTGGGCTTGACGGGCTCCGGATCGTCGGGGCCCGTGCCGGCGGCGTCGGGCAGCGGCACGACCAACTCCTCTGGCGGTCGCCGGAATTGCGTCTGATTCTCTCTCCAGTACTTCTCGGCCTGGGTGGTGGTCACGGGCCGCCCGCTGGGGATCGCCGAGGTGTCGATCTCGAGGTACTCGACGTTGAGGCGATCGGGGATCAGGTACCCGAACTCCAACGGCGTTTCCGACTGCGGCTGGTCCTTGCACTGGTCGTAATGGGCCTGCAGCACGCTGTCGGGGAGGGTCTCGTCGCTCACGAGCGGCTCGGCCTGGATTCGCACGATGGTGGCATTGACGGTTTCCTTCTGTCCGCGGACGGCCTGCTGCACCTCCAGTTCGCTGGGCATGGCGCTTTGCCGGGCCAGCCCCCACAGCCGCTGGATGGACAGGTAATTGGCCAGGGCCATTTCGAACGCTTCGGTGGCGACCCCGTAGTCCAGACTGAGCCGGTTGAGGTCGCGCCCGGAGCGCTGCAGCTCAATCCGGGCCAACTCGCGGCTGGGCTTGATGCCGCGGTGCAGGGTCTCGCGGAGCAGCAGCAGGTAATGCAACTCGTCGAGCGGCGGCATGGCAGTCATGCTGCGCTCCAGACCCCACGGTGTTCGCCAGGGCAACCCCAGGGCGCTGAGCAGCCGGGTTTCCGAGCTGATGACGTTCAAATCGCTCTGAGTGAGCGGCGCCCCGAAGGCCGACCCGAAGACCTGGCGTCCGGGTGAGGGAGACAGCAGCGACTCCAGCGCGACGCCGCCGATGAACGACAACATCAGCAAAGCGGTGATAATGGCCAGCAGTTGTTTGTTGTACTTGCGGAAGAATTTGATCATGACCGTCTAATCCATTGTGAATTCAAGGGTTGTGGGAACAGCGAAGCGGTAGAATATAACGTCTGATCCAGAAAAAGCAAGAATCCGCCGATGGGCCGAACGATACAGAAGTTGACAACTCCGGGCCGGCTTGGTAGTGCCTCCCAACTCGGGGGTAATTGTCGTGCCGGTCGGGAAGCCGGTCGGCAGGGCGGCACGAATCGATCCCTAATAATCAGGAAGTCCCAAACATCGTGAGCAAGGTACAGCGCAAGACCAAGACCAAGTCGGCCGGGACCCGGGGCAAGCCCAAGGTGGCCGGCAGCCGTTCCAACGGTCACCGGCTGGTGATCGTGGAGTCGCCGGCCAAAGCCAAGACCATCGAGAAATACCTTGGCGGCGGCCATACGGTCAAGGCGTCCATGGGGCATGTGCGTGACCTTCCTGAACGGGAACTCGGCATCGACATTGCGGACGGCTTCAAACCCGCCTACCGGCTGTTGCCGAGCCGCACCAAGCTGATTCAAGAGCTTAGGAAACTCGCCGACAAGTCGCAAATGGTCTACCTGGCCACCGACCTGGACCGCGAGGGCGAGGCCATCGCCTGGCACCTGGCGTGTGCCCTGGACCTGCCGCCCGAGAAGACCCAACGGGTCGTGTTTAACGAGATCACCCGGACGGCGGTGACCGAGGCGTTTGCCCAGCCGCGGGCCCTGGACATGAACAAGGTCGAGGCCCAGCAGGCCCGCCGGTTGCTCGACCGCATCGTCGGCTACGAACTCAGCCCGCTGCTGTGGGCCAAGATTGCCCGCGGGTTGTCGGCCGGCCGCGTGCAGTCGGTGGCCGTGCGGCTGATCGTGGAGCGCGAATGGCAGATCCGCGATTTCGTGCCCACCGAGAGCTGGCGGATTACCGGCTCGTTCACGCCGGGGCTGGGTCAGGCGGCGGCCTTGATGCGGGAGTGGCAGGAATACCTGGCCGGCGGGCAAGACCCGGACGTCGGGCGAACTCAGAAAGAGCGCATGAAGTGGCTCCGCGAGCACGACAGCTTCGAGGCCGAACTGGTCAGGCTCGACGGCAAGACCTACCAGGCAACCACCCAGGAAGATGCCCTCGGTCTGGCCCGCGACCTGGGATTCGTGGTGGAAGAGATCGAGGAACGTCCCTGGGACGAGTACGCCGAGCAGGGCTTCAAGATTGTCGATGTCGCCGGCACCACCAATCCCGGCGCCGTCGCGTTCACCATCGCCGAAACCCAGTCCCGCAAGACCTCGGTCAAACCGCCCGGGCCGTTCACGACGGCCACTTTGCAGCAGTCGGCTTCCAGCCAGTTGCGGTTCAGCGCCTCGCGGACCATGCAGATTGCCCAGCAGCTGTACGAAGGAATCGAGATCGGCGCCGAAGGCGGCGTGGGCTTGATTACCTACATGCGTACCGACTCCACCCACCTGAGCAAAGACGCCCTGTCCCTGGTCCGCGACCTGATCACCCAGGAGTTCGGGCCCGACTACCGGCCGGAGAAGCCCAACTACTACGGAAGCAAGGGCCGGGCCCAGCAGGCCCACGAGGCCGTACGCCCGACCGATCCCAACCGTCGCCCGGCAGACCTCAAGCCATTCTTGTCCTCAGAGCAGTTCCGCCTGTACGAGTTGATCTGGAAACGGTTCGTCGCCTGCCAGATGTCGCCGTCGCGCTGGAACAGCAGCACTATTGTCGTCGAAGCGCCGACCTCCCGCGGGACGGCGTCCTTCCGGGCCAGCGGGCGGGTGTTGTTGTTCGACGGCTATCTGAAGGTCGCCGGATTGAGCACCGGCGCCGATCAGATCCTGCCGGCGCTGACCCAGGGCGACCGGGTGGCCCCGCTGGAGATCGATCCGGAGCAGAACTATACCTCGCCGCCACCGCGGTACACCGAAGCGTCGCTGGTCAAGACCCTGGAGTCCGAAGGCATCGGCCGTCCGAGCACGTACGCGCCGATCATTCAGACCATCCAGGATCGCGGCTACGTGGAGCAGATCGAAAGGCGGTTCTACGCCACCGACAAGGGCCAGATTGTCACCGAGAAGCTGCTGGCCCACTTCCCCAAGATCATGGACCTGAAGTTCACCTCGCACATGGAAGACGAGTTGGACAAGATCGAGGATGAACATCTGAACTGGGGCCAGGTGCTCAACGAGTTTTACGAGCCCTTCCGGGCGTCGCTGGAAGCGGCCCAGACCGAGATGGAGCCGGCCCGGGCCGAGCCCAGCGAGTACACCTGCCCGACCTGCGGCAAGCAGATGGCGTACCGCTGGGCCCGCACCGGGCGGTTCCTGTCCTGCACCGGCTACCCGGAGTGCAAGCAGGCCTTCAATGTCGGTCGCGACGGGAAGCCGATCATCGCCAAGCACAGCGACCAAGCCTGCGAGGTCTGCGGCAAGTCGATGATTCTGCGGCAGTCGCGGCACGGTTACTTTCTGGGTTGCAGTGGTTACCCGGAGTGTACCCACACCGTGGCCTGCGATGCCGAGGGCACGCCGCACCGGCTGGTGACCGAGAAAGCGCTGGAACAACCCTGCGAGGCCTGCGGTGAAGGCACCCTGGTGGTCAAGCGCCGCGGCTGGCGGGCGTTCCTGGGATGCAACCAATACCCGCGCTGCAAGACCACTGAGCCGTTGCCCGAGGACATCCGCCTCGAGAAACGGCCGGCCCCGCCACCCGAGGAGGCCGGCTTTGCCTGCGAACGCTGCGGCAGCCCGATGATCATCCGCAGTGGTCGCCGCGGGCGATTCATTGCCTGTTCCGGGTTTCCGCGGTGTCGCAACACCAAGCCGGTCGAAAAGCTCGAGGAACTCAGGGCCAACCCGCCCCAGGAAGGCCCAGACTCCCGGAAGGCGGCCCGCACGCCGATCAAACAGAACGGCACGGCCATCGTCCGGACCGCCGACGATCAACCGCCGCCGCCGGGTTATGCCTGGACCCGCACCGGAAAGCCCACCGTTGAGGACTGGCCGGAAGACGCCCTGTATTGCCCGGTGTGCGGGAGCGAGATGAGCCTCAAGGCCGGCCGCTGGGGGCCGTTCTTCTCCTGCGGCGGGTTCCCCAAGTGCAAGTTCACCGCCAATCTGCGCGGCGCGGCCAAGAAGAAGGCGGCCGCCAGCGTGCCCCCGCCGCCGCCCAAGCCCAAACCGATTCCCACCGACATCAAGTGCCACGCCTGCGGCGAAATCATGCTGATGCGCAAAGGCCGTTCCGGAGATTTCCTGGGCTGCAGCGGATTTCCCAAGTGCCGCGAGACCATGCCACTGCCGCCGGGATTCGTCGCGCCTGAACCGGTCGAACAGAACGGCTAACCGAGGATCTTGGCCAGGTCCTGAAAAGTGATCAGCACGAACATCGTGGCGAACAGGGCCAGGCCGATGACCTGGGTGATGACCTGGGCGCGGATCCCAACCGGAGAACCTTTGATCTTCTCAATGATCAAGAAGACCATCAGCCCGCCGTCGACGATCGGCAGCGGCAGGAAGTTGAGTACCGCCAGGTTGGCCGAAATCAGGGCCAGAAAGTAGAGCATCTCGATCTTGCTGAGCCCGGCGATCTGGGCGCCGATGCTGATGATGCCGACCGGTCCGGACATGTGCTCGACGCCGACCGAGCGGGTGAAGATCAAGCGCTGCAACGTCAGGTAGGTCTTGGCCACGAAGTAGTAGGTTTCCATGGCGCCGGCCCAGATGGCCTTCAGCGGATTGAGCTGTTGGTTCAGATAGGTGGCCGGCTCGGTCAGAATCAGGGGAATGCTGTAGGTCACCCGCCGATACCAGGGGTCGATCATCTCCGGCGTGACCGTGACCGAGGCCTGGACCATCTCGCCGCGGTTGTCCTTGTAGGTCACCTCGACGGGCTGCCCGATCTTGCCTTGCAGGTACTCGCGGACCGCCAGCGGGTAGTATGCGGGATAGTAGAAGGTCGGCTTGCCCTCGCGCTGCACCGGGATTTCGGTCAGACCATCGAGGGCAAAATTAATGGTCTGGTACGAGCCGGCGTAACTGGGCAGGTCCAACAAGGTGGACAGGGAGGGCGGCACCGCCAGGGTGGTACGCTGGACGTCGCTGCTGCCCTCGGGGATGAAGTCGAGGGCCACCGTGCTTCCGGCGTGCGTCCGAAAGTGTTCGGCCAGGTCGGCCCAACCGGCGACCGGCGTGCCGTCGGCCGCGGTGATCCGGCAGCCCTTGCCGAGCGTGGTGGCGGCCGCCGGAGTGGGCACGTCGAACGCCCGCGGATGAATCCCGGCAATAACCACCGGCGACTGTTCGTTCAGGATGAACGCGCAACCGGGTTGCGGTTGGCGCTGGTCACCGTCAGCAGTCCGGACCTTCGATCGGAAGTACAGCGGTTGATCGAGCACGGTCTCGCCGCGGCGGACTACGACCGGGACGTCTTCACCTTCATGGGCCAACAGGCTGTCGCGGATCGACTCGGCGGTGGGGTGCCACTCCTCGGCCCAGCGGACGATGATGTCGCCAGCGAGCAGACCGGCGGCGGCGGCGGGGCCTTTCTCGGCGGTCTCGGACACCTGGACCCGCGGGATCAGGCCCAGCAAGTCGCGCGGAGCGTCGCGGTGGGCGCCGTTGGGTTCAAAGGCGATGAACTTGGGCACGGCGACGGTCAGACGCTGCGGCGCCGCGCCGGGATGCTCCGGATCGGGGCGCTCCAGCACCGCGGTGCTGGGTTGATTGCGCTTCTGCAGCAGCAGGTCGAGCACGTACAGCCGCATGTCGGGATCGATGGGGGTGCCGTTGACCTCGACGATGCGGTCGCCGGGTCGCGGCGCCGGCGTGGCGGCCGCGAACTCGGGCGCGGCATATACGATCTTGTCGGTGAACGACGGGGCGATGCCGACCTGCAGCAACTCGAGATCGCTCTTGGTCGGCACGATGCGCCGAGTCTGCAGTTCGCCGTCACGCACGATCTCGAAGCGGAGCGGCTCCAGCGGCTCGGCCAGTTTGACCGCCGTGGAAATCTGCTCGAAGCTGCTGATCTGGAAGCCGTTGATGGCCTGCACGCGGTCGCCGACCTGCAGACCGGCCTTGGCTGCCGGCGAGTCGGCCACCACCTGGCCGACAATGGGCTCGGTCTCCGTCTTGCCGACCATGAACACCACCATGAACAACAAGGCCGCCAGGATCAAGTTCATGATCACGCCGGCGGAGACCACCGCCATGCGGTGACCGACGGGCTTGTTGGCGAACGATCGCGGATCCGCTTTGAACGCCAGCTCGCCGGTGGCATCGACGTCGAAGTCCTCCTGCCCGAGCATCTTGACGTAGCCGCCGAACGGCAACACATTAAAGGAATATCGCGTTTCGCCGCGCGTCAGGCCGATCAGCTCCGCGCCGAAGCCGATGGCAAACCGCTCCACGCGGATGCCGGCCCACTTGGCCACGGCGAAGTGCCCCAACTCGTGAAAGAAGACCACGACCGAGAATCCCACCAGAATCAGCAGGATGTTCAGCGCGGTCGACAGGTGGGCGGTGAGGTCCGAAAACGCGGCTAGCAGTGGGTGCATGTGCTTACCTCAAGTCGGGCCCAGGCATCGATTTCCAAAAGATCGTGCAGCGTCGGCACATCGATTGGACGGTGCCTGCCTAACGTATCGGTCACCAGTTCAGCGATTTCACCAAAATTAATCTGCCCGGCCCGATAGGCTTCCACAGCGGCTTCGTTGGCGGCATTCAGCACGGCGCCGGTGGAGCCGCCGCGGCGGGCGACCTCGGCGCCCAGGGCCAGCGCCGGGAAGCGCTGCGGATCGGGGGCTTCAAAGTGCAGCCGGTGGACCGACGCCAGGTCCAGCGGCGCCTGGCGGCTGGGCAGCCGCTGCGGGTAGGTCAGGGCATACTGAATGGGGATCCGCATGTCCGGAGTGCCCAACTGGGCGATCAGGCAGCCGTCGCGAAACTCGACCATCGAGTGGATCACCGCTTCGGGGTGGATCAGGACGTCGATGCGGTCGTGCGGGACGTCAAACAGCCAGCGGGCTTCCACGATTTCCAGCGCCTTGTTCATCATGCTCGCCGAGTCGATGGTGATCTTGGGGCCCATGTTCCACACCGGGTGGGCCAGGGCATCCTCCAGACGGGCCTGGCGCATCCGGTCGGACGACCAGGTGCGAAACGGTCCACCCGTCGAGGTCAGGTAGATGCGGTGCAGTTCGTCACGGGTGCCGGAGTGCATGGCCTGGAAGATCGCGGAATGCTCGCTGTCGATCGGGATCAGTTCGCTGCCGCTGCCGCGGGCCAACTCGGTGATCAGCGGGCCGGCGACCACCAGGGTCTCCTTGTTGGCGATCGCCACGCGCTTGCCCAACTCGACCGCCCGCACCGTGGCCATCAGCCCGGCCGTGCCGACGATGGCGCTGACCACGATGTCACAATCCGACCGCTCCACCAGATCGACCAGTCCGCGCGGTCCGGCGAGCACCCGGGTTTCGGAATCCACGGCGGATTGCAGGTCGCGCAGGTGGGTGGCATCGCCAATGGCCAAGAACGGCGGTCGCCAGCGGGTCACCTGCTCGGCCAGCGCCGACCAGCGCTGCCCGGCGGCCAGCCCCACGACCTCGAAGTGGTCGGACAGCGTCGACAGCACGTCGAGCGTGTTGCGCCCAATGGACCCCGTTGATCCCAGGATGGCGACGCGTTTCTTGTGCATGGGATGAAAACCAAAAGCCGCCCCACAGGCGGCAGAGGGTGGCTCGTCAGGATCGTACCGGCATCATCATAGTTGCCGGCAGGGCATCTTTCAAGAACGGCGCCGGGCTTTGAAGTTGTTAACTCATGCACCTATAATCGGTTGCGAAGGCAGGAGCCAGACTGATGACACCCGACACTGTGGAAGTCCTGCTGCGGAGCCGGCGCTTCGAGGTCCAGCGCTGGTGCTTTGAAGGCACGGCGGTCGGCCGCATCGAGCGCGACATCGTGGTTCATCCAGGTGCGGTGGTGATCCTGCCCTTGCTGACCGACGCCGATGTGGTCATGATTCGTCAGGTGCGTGTGGCGGTGGGCGGCGAGTTGTTGGAACTGCCCGCCGGGACCCTCGAGCCGGGTGAAGCGCCGCGACAGGCGGCGGAGCGCGAGCTGGAGGAGGAGACCGGCTACCGGGCCGCGGTCCTGCAGCCGCTGTGTCAGTTCTACACCACGCCCGGCATCTGTACCGAGCGCACGTGGGCGTTCGTGGCCCGCGACCTGCGGCCGACGGCGCCGCGGCGGGACGCGACCGAGCAGATTCGGACCGAGATCATGGACCTCCAGGACCTGTGGCGGTCGATTGCCGCCGGCACCCTCGAGGACGGCAAGACCATTGCCACCCTGGCGACCTACTGGATGCAGCGGGGTTGAAGATCGTGGGTTGGGAAGATCGAGACTACGCCAGCGCGAACGGCTATCAGCAGGCCATCGGACGCCGCTTTCCGAGATTGCCCACCGGGATGCTGCTGAACACCCAGTTGATCGTCCTCAACGCGGTCATCTACTTGGTGGGGTCGGTCATCGGCCCGCGTCAGATGCCGCTGTTCATCGAGTGGGGGGCCATGAGCACCGCGGACGTGCTGCATGGCCAGATCTGGCGGCTGATCACCTCGCAATACCTGCACGCCGGCATTGGGCATCTGTTCCTGAACATGCTGGCGCTCTACTTCCTGGGGCACTACCTGGAGCGGTATTGGGGCCGCGCCCGCTACTTCGTGGTCTACACCTGCTGCGGGTTGGCCGGGAACGTGTTTCTGATGGTCCTGAACCTGATCGGCTGGCTGCCCTATGGCCTGGCGGTGGGCGCCTCCGGTTGCATTCTGGGGGTGTTGGGCGCCTGTGCCGTGCTGTTTCCCCAAATCCGGTTGATCGTGTACTTCTTCCCCATGAAGATTCGTACGGCCGCGGTGTTGTTCCTGGTGCTGTACGTGGCCAACCTGGTGGAGCGCGGGTGGAACGCCGGCGGCGATGCCGCCCACCTCGCCGGGCTGTTGGTGGGCGTCGGTTATGCCTGGTGGCGGGGGCACGGCGGGGCGCACCGGTCGCAGACGGTCAGCGTGGTCGGCCGGCCGGTGATGGGGCCCGGTGCCTGGCAGCGCAAACTGGATGCCGACGCCGATCTGTCCCGCGAAGTGGACCGCATCCTGGCGAAGATTCAGAACCAGGGCATCGCCAGTTTGACCGAGACCGAGAAACAGATTTTGGCGCAGGCTTCAGCACTGCAGCGCCGGGTCGAACAGCAGTTCGGGCGGACGGACCGCTTGTAGCGACCGCCCTTGGGTCACGCGGCTTCTCCGCACAGAGCCTATCATGTTTCAGCAGCAGGATTATCGCGACAACCCGATCAACTGGTCCTTGACGCTGGGCCGCTGGTTCGGGATTCGGGTGCGCATCCACCTGTTGTTCATCCTGTGGACCCTGCTGGAACTGGTTCGCGGTCTGACCGCCGCCGACGGCTTGTTTCAGGCCAAGGTGGTGATCATCGTGACCTTGTTCGTGGTGGTGTTGCTGCACGAGTTCGGTCACTGTTTCGGGGCCCGCGGCGTGGGCGGCGACGCCGACGACATCCTGATGTGGCCGTTGGGCGGGCTGGCGGCCGTGCAGGTGCCGATGACCCCGCGGGCCCAGTTCCTGACCACGGCGGCCGGACCGGCGGTGAACGTGCTGTGCTGCATGCTCTGCCTGGCCGTCCTGCTGCTCAGCGGGCACCTGGCGGCGGTGTCGTTCAATCCGTTTGCCCCGTTCGGGGTCAGCAGCGGGTCGGTGCGCGACTGGGCCGCCGTCGAATGGGTGGCCATCTTCTGGGGCATCAACTACTGGCTGTTGCTGTTCAACCTGTTGCCGATGTTCCCGATGGATGGCGGACGGCTGCTGCAGTCGGTGATCTGGCGCTATCGCAACTACACCACCGCGACCATCGTGGCCACCTTCATCGGCATGACCGCGGCGATCGGGCTGGGGCTGTTCGGAATGCTCAGCCAGGAGCTGCTGCTGGTGTGCATCGCCGTCTTCGGGTACATGACCTGCATGCAGCACCGCCAGATGCTGCGCGCCGGGATGATGGAGTCCGAAGCGGATTGGGGCTACGAGTCCGGTCGCGGACCGGGCTCCGAGGAGTCGGCCGCTTCGCGCCAACCGTCGTGGTGGGCCCGCCGCCGGGCGGCCCGGGCCTCGCAGAAGGCGGCCGGCGATCGCCGCCGGCAGCAGGCGCTGGACGCCCGGCTGGATGCCATCCTCGACAAGGTCCATCGCTACGGGATCACCGGCCTGAACGCCCGCGAGAAAAAGCTACTCACCCGCGAGACCGACCGGAGGAAGCAGATCTAACGTGGGCACACTGGCTTACCAAATTTGCATCAACCCCGATTGCCGGGCGACCTACTCGGCCGATCAGGTGATCTTCGCCTGCGCCCGCTGCGGGGCGCTGTTGGACGTCGAATACGACTGGGAGACCGCCGAGATTCCGGGCAGCCTGCGGTTCTTTGAGACCCGCTGGGCCACGCCGGGGCGCGACAATCGGGCGGTCCTCGACTACAGTGGCGTCTGGCGGTTTCGTGAGCTGCTACCGTTCGCCCGCCGGTCGGAGATGGTCACCCTGGGCGAAGGGCGCACCCAATTGCAGCAGGCCGACCTGCTCGCCGGAGTGCTGGGGATGCGCCCCGGGGGGCTGTTCCTGCAGTACGAAGGGTTGAACCCCTCGGGCAGTTTCAAGGACAACGGCATGTCGGCGGCCTTCACCATGGCCCGCCACCTGGGTCGCACCCGGGTCGCCTGCGCCTCCACCGGCAACACCAGCGCCTCCATGGCCTTGTACGCCTCGGCGGCATCCACTCCGGAATACCGCTGGCAGGCCATCGTGTTCATCGGCAACGGCAAGATCGCCTCCGGGAAGCTGGCGCAGGCTCTGGACTACGGCGCGACCACCCTGCAGATCACCGGCGATTTCGACGCCTGCATGCACCGCGTGCAGGAGGCGGCCGAACCGCTGAACCTGTACCTCATGAACTCGATCAACCCCTACCGTCTGGAAGGCCAGAAAACGATCATGTACCGCGTGCTCGAGGGGCTGAACTGGGAGGTCCCGGACTGGGTGGTGGTGCCCGGCGGCAACCTGGGGAACAGCAGTGCCTTCGGCAAGGCCTGGATGGAACTCAAGCATCTCGGGCTGGTCACAAAGGTGCCGCGGCTGGCGATCATCAACGCCACCGGCGCCAACACGCTGAGCCAACTGGTCAACGATCGCAAGCTGCGCTGGAATGGCGGGCGGGTCGATCGCCAGACCGTCGACCGCTACTACCGCGCCATGGAGGCTGCCGGAACCCGGGCCCGCACCGTGGCCAGCGCCATCGAGATCGGCCGGCCGGTCAACTTGCACAAGGCCCTGCGGGCCCTGGAATTCACCGCTGGGGTGGTCCGTGACGTGGACGACACCGCGATCCTGCACCACAAGGCCCTGATCGGCCGCGGCGGTCTGGGCTGCGAGCCGGCCAGCGCCGCCAGCGTCGCCGGGCTGCGGTTGCTGCTCGAGCAGCAGGTCATCGAGAAGTCAGACCGGGTCGTCTGCATCCTGACCGGCCACCAGCTTAAGGATCCGGAAGCGACGGTGCGTTACCATCTGGGCGAGGCCGCCGGAGGCTCGACCGCCGAGCTGGCCAATCCCCCGCTGGCCGTCGGCGATGACGCCGAGGCCATCCGGGCCGCCATCGAGCACCGCGCCCCGAGTTGCTGACCAGGCCGAGGCCGCAACCGCAAGCGAACCGGGCGGAACCACAACCAACCCGACCCCGTGCCCCCCAGCTCAGCAGCCGTGCCGCCAACCGCAGCCGCCCTCCGCCGGGGTGCCTTGGAAAGGACAACCGCGCTTGGTTTCAAACGGTATCTTCATTCTATCAAAACCGTGGTACCATTTACACCAAACGATGGTACCATTTGCATCAAACGATGGTACCATTTACGTCAAACGATGGTACCATTTACACAAAATGGTGGTACCATTTGCAACAAACCGTATCTTCATTTGGGGTGATTGAGGGTACCAGGTTGCCTGTCGTCGGCAGGGCTGGGGGAATCAGGACGAGGTGCGGGGGCAACCGGGCGTGCCGCTGGAAGTGGGTTTCCGGCTTGGAGGGGGGCAGTGGCGGGGGTGCCTGGTTCGTGCCGGCGGCGCAGTTGGCCGCAGGCGGCGTCGATATCCAGCCCGCGCGGGGTTCGCACGTGGGCATTGACGCCCATGCTGCGCAGGCGATCTTCGAAGAGGCCGACCGCACGGTCCGATGGCCGGCGGAAGCCCAGGTCGGCGACCGGGTTATAGGCGATCAGGTTGACGTTGCTGCGCATGCGGCGGCAGAGGGCTGCCAGGGCATCGGCGTGGGCCGGCTGATCGTTGACGCCCGCCAACAAGATGTACTCCAGCGTGACTTCGCGGCCGGTGTGCTCGAAATAGGTCCGGCAGGCGGTGGTCAGTGCTTCGAGGGTCACGCGCTGGGCCCATGGAATCAGTTGGCGACGCAACTCGTCGGTGGGGGCGTGGACCGACAAGGCCAGGGTGATCGGCAGCTTCTCTTTGGCCAGCCGGACCATCTGCGAGGGCAACCCCACCGTGCTGACCGTAATCTTGCGGGCGCTGATCCCCAAGCCCCAGGGGGCATTGATGGTGCGCAGGGCGTGGAGCGTGGCGTCATAGTTGGCCAGCGGCTCCCCCAAGCCCATGAACACCACGTTGCTCAGCCTTTCGCCCAAAGTCGCACACCGCACCGCGGCGCGCAGGGCTTGTTCCACGATCTCGCCGCCGGTCAGGTTGCGCTGCAAGCCGCCGATGCCGCTGGCGCAGAAGCTGCAGCCTACCGGGCAGCCCACTTGCGTGGAGATGCAGGCGGTCATCCGCTGGTGGCTGGGAATAATCACGGTTTCCGACGTTCCCCCGCGGGTCCAGCCCAGGAGCAGCTTGAGGGTTCCGTCGGCGGCTTGCTGTTCGCGCAGGAGGGTGCCGTCGAGCACCCGGGCGGCGGCAGCGAGCTGACCGCGAAACCCGGCCGGAAGGTTCGACATCGACTCGAAGGCGAAGGTTGCCTTGTCGTACACCCAGGCCAGAATCTGGTCGGCACGGTACGCCGGGGCGGCGCATTCGGGATGTTGCTGCAGCCAGGCCCGCAGGGATTCGGGGGTCAGGTCCAGCAGGTGGATGGATGGTGGATTTGCCACAGGCATGTCAGGGGCACCCCGCTGGGCACCCGCCGCCGCGGCGACGGGTTCGGCAGGTCCTGCGGGCTCGGCAAGGCCCGTTGCGGCAGCAGGCTGGCGGGTCCGCCGGCCGGCTTCGTCAGGAGGGCACGGCCGGTCCAGGCCGACCGGGAGTCAGGCGAACTGCGCCGTTCTGAGTTGGGTTTCCAGGTGCTTCATGGAGACCAACCCTTCGGTGCGGTCGTTGTAAATATCGAAGACGCGATCCAGCTTCATGGTCTTGAACACCCGTTCGACCTTGGGTTCCAGACCGCAGAGGTGTACCTGGCCGCCTTCGGCCCGCACCCGTTTGACCATCAGGAGCAGCGAGTTGATCATCCGGCTGACCACACACTCGACTTCGGAGAGGTCCAGGAGCAAGAGCCGCTGGTCGTGGCCGCCGAGCAGGTCGCGCAAGCCGTCCTCGAGGTTCTCGAGATGTTCGGTGTCGTTGACGAACGGCGCCTTAAGGGAGATCAGCAGGACGTTGCCGTCCGGCGCGATCTCAAACAGGTGCTTGGTTTCGCTCATGGGTGCGCTCCTTATTGTCAGCTAACCGGCCGAGGTGACGCCGAAGACAGCCAGGGCGCCTTCCTCGTCGTCCTTGAAGGTGAACAGCTTGTCCAGGCTGGTGATCTTGAAGATCTTGCGCAAGTCCTTGTTCATGCCACAAATCACCAGGTCGCCCTTGATGGCGGACGATTTCTTCTTGAGGGTCACCAGAACTCCCAGCGCCGAGGAGGACAAGAACTTAACGTCGGCGAAATCCAGCACCAGCTTGCGTTTGTTCTGCTTGTCAACGAGCTGGTTCAGTTCTTCTGAAATCTGTTGGATCAGTTGGGTATCCAGGATGGAAGACTCTCGAAGGCGAACAATCGTAACATCTCGGATGGACTGAACCAGCATTCGGGTTGCTGCTGACATTCGGGCTCCTTGCCGGGTCCTGCGATTCGGCCTGTGGCCGAGCGCAGAATAGTCTACCATCGCCGACACTTCCGCGTCGAGCCGTTTTCGCGGTGGCCACGCTTATCGGGCAGGTTTCTCGAGCTTACGGTCTTGCCGCACATGCGGATTGGTCAATGGACGGCCTTTCGGGTGCGCCGCTTGGGCTTCCGTGCGGCCGCGGGTCGGGCCGGGGGTCGAAACACCAGCCGGATGGCCTGGTCGATATGGTCGATTCCCTTGAACTTGACCGCGCGGGTGACCTCCCGGGGGATCTCCGCCAGGTCTTTCTCGTTGCGGCGGGGCAGCAGGATGGTCTTGACCCCGGCGCGGTAGCCGGCCAGCACTTTCTCCTTGATGCCGCCGACGGGCAGCACCAGCCCGCGCAGGGTGATCTCGCCGGTCATCGCCACATCGGGCGGAACCACTTGTCGGTTGAAGACCGAGAGCATCGCCAGCAACATGGCCACTCCGGCCGACGGCCCGTCTTTGGGGATGGCTCCGGCGGGCACGTGGATGTGCAGGTCGGACTTGGCGACCAGCTGGTCGTCCAGGTTCCAGTCCGCCCCGCGGCTGCGGATTAACGAGTAGGCGGCTTGGGCCGATTCCTTCATGACCGAACCGACCTGCCCGGTGAGCAGCAGGTTTCCGGTACCCGACATCCGGGTGGCCTCGACGAACAGGATCTCGCCGCCCACGGGGGTGAATGCCAGCCCGGTAACCACTCCGGGTGTTGCGGTCCGCTGGACCACGTCGGACTCGAAGCCCGGGCTGCCCAGGTACTGCTCGATGTCCCCGCTCTTGACGGCGAAGCGCTTCTTGTCGTCGTCGGCGTAGGCGGACGCGGCACCGCGGCACACGGCGCCGATCTGGCGTTCCAGGTTGCGGACGCCGGCCTCACGGGTGTAGTCTTCGATGATCCGCTTGATCGCGGCGTCATCCATCTTGAAGACCTCCGGTTTCAGCCCGTTCTCCTCGATTTGCCGCGGCACCAGGTACTTGCGGGCGATGGCCAGCTTCTCTCCCTGGGTATAGCCGCTGAGCGAAATGACCTCCATGCGGTCGAGCAACGCCGGCGGGACGGCGTCGATGTAGTTGGCCGTGGCGATGAACAACACGGCGGACAGGTTGAACGGCACCGACAGGTAGTGATCCGTGAAGGTGTCGTTCTGCTGGGGATCCAGGACCTCCAGGAGCACCGAGGCCGGATCGCCGCGGAAGTCTTTTCCGATCTTATCGACCTCGTCGAGCATGAACACCGGGTTGTTGGATTCAGCTTTGCGAATCTCCTGGATGATCCGCCCGGGCATCGAGCCGATGTAGGTCCGGCGGTGGCCGCGCAGTTCGGCCTCGTCGCGCACGCCACCCAGCGACATCCGAATGAAGGTGCGGCCCATGGCCCGGGCGATGCTCTTGCCCAGCGAGGTCTTGCCCACGCCCGGCGGACCGACGAAGCACAGGATAGGTCCCTTGCCCTCGGGTTTCAGCTTGCGAACCGCCAGGAACTCCAGGATCCGCTGCTTGACCTTCTTGAGACCAAAATGGTCCTGGTCCAGCACGCGGGCGGCTTTGCGCAGATTCAGTTGGTCGCTGGTGGCGGTGCTCCAGGGCAGTTCGCACAACCAGGTGACGTAGTCCAGTGCCACCGAGTACTCCGGAGCCCCCTGGGACATCTTGGACATCCGCTGCACTTCGCGCCGGGCCTCGGCTTCGACCTTCTCCGGCATCTTGGCCTGCTGCACCCGTTGGCTCAACTCGGCCAGCTCGGTGCCCAGTCCGTCGTCTTCGCCCAGTTCCTTGCGGATGGCCTTGAGTTGCTCGTGGAGATAGTACTCGCGCTGGGACTTGTCGATCTGGTCGCGGACCTCGGTTTGCAGTTTCTCGGAGAGTTGCAGAATGTTGAGCTGCGACTCCAGGGCGGCGTTGACCTTCAGCAGCCGGTCCTTGACGTCGAAGGTCTCCAGAAATTCCTGTTTGTGCACCAGCCCCAGCGACAGGTTGGCGGCCAGGAAGTCGGCCAGCCCGCCGGCGTCGTCGATGTTGTTGAGCACCATCAGGGCTTCTTCGGGAACGTTGGGCGACCGCTCAATGACCGCGGTGGCCGCCGAGCGAACGTTGTGGATCAGGGCGATTACTTCGGGGCTGGTGTCCTCGAGGTCACGACTCGGGTTGACCTTGGCCTTCCAGTACGGCGTGGTCTTGACCAGGTGTTCCAATCCAATGCGGCAGATGCCGTGCACAATGATGGTTTCGGTGTCGTCGGGATGTTTGAGCAGTTTCAGCAAGCGACAGGCCGTGCCCACGCGGTACAAGCCGTCCAGGTCGGGATCTTCCGACTTGGCCGAGCGTTGTGCCACCACGCCGAGCAATTTGTCACCCCCGAGGACCTCCTCCAGCAGCCGCAGCGACTTCTCGCGGCCCACGGTCAGGGGCATGATGGTGCCCGGAAACGCCACCGTGTTGCGGATGGGCAGAATGGGCAATTCATCGGGAATCTCGACGTCCAGGGAGCGGGCGGGCGGCTTCTGATCTTCGACTGGGAGGTGTTCTTTCATGAGTCGGTCGATTGCGCCGAAATCCCTGCGGTCGCCGGCGTGCCGACCGCCGCCCAGGCCGCCGCCGCCGAAAGGTCGCCAGTCTAACAGCGCTGAAGATCCAGCGTCAAACGCGGTCCCCGGCCGGTTGTCGCTTGCCGCTGTGCTCGCTCTTGCCGTATGCTGGGGGTCATGGACGACGATGCCAAAGTCACCCTGCTGGCGCTGCGCCGTCGCAAACAGGAAGGCGTCAAGATCGCCATGCTGACCTGCTACGACTATCCGACCGCCCGGCTGATGGCGGCGGCCGGCATTGACGCCATTCTGGTCGGTGACACCTACGCTGAAGTCTGCCTCGGCCACCGCTCGACCCTGCCGGCCCGAATGGACACCATGGTGGAAATCACGCAAGCCGTGCGGCGGGGCGCCCCCAACGCTTTCCTGCTGGGGGACATGCCCTACCTGTCCTATCAGGCCGATTGCGCCGCCGCGGTGCGTAACGCCGGGCGGTTCATGGCCGAGGCCGGCTGCGACGCCGTCAAGGTAGAGGTTGACCGCCGGCTGCTGGACACGGTCGAGGCCCTGACCCGGGCGACCATCCCGGTGTGCGCTCATCTGGGCCTCAAACCGCAATCCATTCACCAGGTCGGGGGTTATCGCGGCCAGGGCAAGACCGCCCAGTCGGCCCAGGCCTTGATCGAGGACGCCCGGCTGATGGTTCAGGCCGGCGCCAGCATGCTGCTGCTGGAGGCCGTGCCGATGGAGGTCGCCCGGATCATCACCGCCCAATCCGATCCGCCGGTCATCGGCTGCGTCGCCGGACCTCATTGCGACGGGACCGTGGTGGTGCTGCACGACATGCTCGGCTACAGCGCCGGCCACCCGCCCAAGTCCGTCAAGGTGTATGCCAACCTCCACGACGTCTTGCACCGCGCGTTTCAAGCATACCGCGAAGATGTCGGGGGTGGCGCGTTCCCTGACGGCCGGCACTGCCCGGACCTGCCCGCAGCAGAGCTCGAGAAGCTGGAACGTTTACTGCAATAACGGCTTGCGGTATTCGCCGGCCAACCGACCAGAGGAAATTTGTGAACCCCCCGGTGTCGGACCGACTATAAGTAAAGTATTGGCATTGACGGGTCCGGGCCGGCACCTGGCGGGCGGCCCGCCGCAGCGGCATAGGAGTGTACGATGATCCTCAGGAAGTGGATCCGGGCGGGACTGCTTGGCGGGGTGCTGGGGTTGGCGGTGGCGGTGGTTCGTCCCAACGCGGCCGGGTGGCTGGCCGACGCCTCCGAGCCGGCCGCGGTCCGCGCCGGCGACGAACCGGTGATGGCGGACGATCCGCTGCAGGAACTGGCCCGGGTCAACCGCTTGGTGGCCCGCAAGGCACTGCCCGCGGTGGTGCACGTCATCACGGTGACCCAGCCGGCGGAGCAGTCGGGCGAACTGCCGCCCGGCGTGCCGCAGTCCTGGCGCCGCTTTCTGGATCGCCCGCGGCAGGGCGTCGGCAGCGGCGTGATCGTCGATGCCGGGGGCGGATTCATTCTGACCAACAATCACGTGGTCGAGGACGCCTCGTCCATCACGGTCCACCTGCACGACGGCCGCCGCTGTGATGCCGCCCTGGTGGCGGCCGACCCGCAGACCGATCTGGCGGTCATCCGGATCACGGCCGATAACCTGTCCCAACTGCCGCTGGGCGACAGCGACGTCCTGGAGGTCGGCGACCTGGTCATGACCGTCGGCAACCCCTTTGGCATGGAGGGGACGGTCAGCCAGGGCATCGTCAGCGCCTTGAACCGTTCGACGTCGGCCGCCATCATCGATTACGAAGGTTTCATTCAGACGGATGCGGTGATCAATCCGGGGAACAGCGGAGGGCCGCTGATCAACATGCGTGCCGAGATCGTCGGTCTGAACACCGCCATTCAAACCAGCACCGGTGGGTTCAACGGCATCGGCCTGGCGATCCCGGCCTCGCGGATCAGCAAGGTTCTGCCGGCGCTGCTGCGGGGCGAGCCGGTGATTCGCGGGTTCCTGGGGGTGTCGATGACCCCGGCGCTCGACAATCCCGACATCGCCGTGGAGTTGGGCTGGGACCAACTGCACGGCATCATCATCGAGCGGGTGCTGGAGCACTCTCCGGCCGAAGAGGCCGGCCTGCTGCCGCGGGACATCCTGGTGAATTGGGACGGCGAGCCGGTGCGTTCGACGATTGAGTTAATGGACAAGATTGCCTACACCCCGCCGGGGGCCGAGACCATCTGTGATGTCTTCCGTAACCAGCGGATGGTCAGCCTGCAGGTGGTGATCGGTCGGCAGCGCGAAGGGTTCTCGACGCGACCGCTGCTCCGCCCCCAGGGGCAACCGTCCGAGCCGGAGTGGAGTGGTCTGGTGCCGCGCAGTGCCGACTTGCCGGCGCTGGGCATGGCGGTCCAGGTCATCGACGAGCCCCTGACTGAGCGCTACCACCTCCAGCAGATCTCCAGCGGGGTGGTGGTTACCGCCATCGAACCGCGCGGCGAAGCTGCGCGTTGTGAGATTCAGCCGGGTGATGTGATTGTGGCCCTCAACGGCATGAACATCGTCACCGTCAAGGATCTCGAGGAAGGACTCGAGCAAGCCGACACCACCCGGCCGCTGGACCTGCGGCTGCGGAACTCCAGCGGGTCCCGGCACGTTCGCCTGCGGGTGGCCTACTAGCCCAAGTTAGACACTTTTGGAGCCTGATCGGCCCTGGCGCCCCTATAAATGCGGTTTTGGGGCCAAAGTCTTCACTACATTTGCACAACTTCTTCCAGGTATCTCAGGCGTTGTGGAAGGGTCAGCCCGAGGCGATTTAACAGGACCTTCTGAGCGTTGTCCGGCGTTGTGACGCAGCGAACGTGCAGGGTTCTGCCGGGACTGCCGTCTCGGTTCCGCGTCGGCAGAACGACATCGCCACTCTTGATTCGGGCGAATTCCTCAACCAGGCGACGGGGGGC
>CAZUGO010000074.1:0-2614 GCA_964619935.1 uncultured Planctomycetales bacterium
TGTCCTGTATCCGAGATTCGCTGAAGAAGTCGTGGTCAGAATCAGGGGCTTGTGTGGTCTCAAAGGTGCGGTTCCCTGTACTTCAAGGCCGAGGAAACGCGGCACGACTTAATCAACGAACTTCCAACTCAGGACACTAGCTCTAGGTGATCGGCTGGTCCGGAAGTCCCTCCACGGTCAGCCGCCGCGTACCTTCAGCGATCATGGAGGAATCCGGGGTGAATCGCTGTTGATATCCAACAGCAGCACATCGAAGTCGCCGGTGTCGTTGGAGCCGGAAGCGGTGTCCGTCCCGCCCCCTGGAGCGTAGCGGACCTGCAACCGATCCGGATGACCGGTCGAACCGGAGATGGTATAGAAGGTCAGGATGTCGCCCGCCGCCTGGTCGGGTATTTGCGGCAGAACGGCCCGGTTGCTGATCGTGCCGAAATGGTCAACGTTGTTGAAGTCAGCGCCGAGAAACCCGGCGCCCTGGTGGGGCTCGATGACGTTCGGCCAATCGACGCCGTCAAACCAGCTCGTGGAGCCCTGGGATTCGCTCTGGTTGCTGAAGATCCAGCCCTGAGCGATGAGATTGGCTGGCCCGTCCGTACCCGGCGCAACCGGGCCGTTGTTGTCGAAGTTCTCCGCGTAGTCGGACTGTGCCCGGCCCACGGCCGCCAGGGCAGGACGCCCGCCGCGGCCCCGACCAGCACCAGACGGCGGCGCCACATAATAATGTAATTGTACTTTCCCATGATTTCGTGCTCCTCGAGTGATCGCCACTGCCTGGGGGGCGATCCCTGGCTCCCTTGCACGCCCGACTCCAGGCCGGTCGCGTGCTCAAACTTGAAATGCCCTGAGCATCTCGGCATGATACTGGTGACGGTCCCATCGTCCGGGCTCGGGACATCAGAGGCGTCTGAACGGCCAAGAACCCGAACCCTTGGCCCCGACTGCAGCGAGACGCGTTGATGGCTCGGTCATCTGGTAATGCCGAAAAGAACCCGCAGACCTGACAACAGAATCCGGAAAATCCTGCAAAGCCGCTCCCGCTGCGGACCGCTGAGCACGTCACACAGCGCCCGGTGGTGGTGGTCCCGCGGGTGCAGCACAGCTCGAAGGGCCATGCGGTGACCGCCGGCCCGATCGACATCAGAATGCTGCCACGATCCCCGGTTGCAGCGCGTCTTTGTGTGGGCCGGCACCCGGCCGACTGCGTCCGGCTGGCGCTGCTGCACCTGGATATCGGCGGGTCGGGCTGGTGCTCGCCGGGATCAACCACGGGGCCAACGCCGGCGTCGATGTGCACTACTCCGGGACCGTCGCCGCTGCCCGCGAGGCGGCCTTGCTGGGCAAGCCGGGCGTGGCCGTGTCGCAGTCGATGCGGCCGCAGTGGTCCGATAACTGGGACCGGGCCCAGCGCTTCGCCGAGCAGGCCCTGGAGGCGATCCTGGGTGAGCAGGGGCCCGGCCACCCGCTGCTCAACATCAATCTCCCGGACCCCACCCACCGGCGGTTCGCCCCGCGGCATCTGCCCCCTGACCCGCGAACCGCTGACCGCGGCCTACAGCGCCCCGCCCGACCCCAGCGCCACCCGCTACCAGACCGACTACACGGGACGCTACTTCGACCGCCCGGCTCCCAGCGGCTTCGATTTCCACGCCCTCACCCACGACTGGATCACCATTACGCCCTTGCTGTCGGACCTCAGTGACCCCGCCGCCCTGGCCCACATGAACCCCCGCTGACCCCGTCGCCCTGCCCGGTTGAACCCCCCGGCAAGCGGGGATGAACCCAAATGGTACCACCATTTCATTAAAACGGTATCTTGATTTAGTGCAAACGGTATCTTGATTTAGTGAAAACGGTATCTTCATTTTGTCAAAATGGTGGTACCATTTTCATTAAATGGTATCTTGATTTGGGGTATTTGATGGTACCGTTTTGACTGAAGGCCTGCGGGCCGGCGGGTGCGGATGCCTTTCGGGCGTCCCCAGCCCTTGCTGGGTTCCCCCAGCGGTGCCGGTAATAGCCACCGGATCACCTGCGGAGATGATGGCGCCCCTTGAGGACCCCACGAACACGTGGAGAAGTGGGCCGGATCGCAGATCTTCATCTCGGTCGCCTTTTTCCGGTATCGTTCCCTCACTGACATGGAGGCAGAAAGGACTCGAACCCACGCTCTGAACTCCATTCCTTGCTCGCACAAGAGATTATGGGAAACCTGTGGTTCATCGAGGTGACGGCACCGTGGTATACTTGTACGATGGCTGGAAGATCGTTGAAACCCGAGATGGGTCGAACAATGTCCAGCAGCAGTTCATCCATGGCACCCAATACATCGACGAGCTGGTGATGGTCCGCGCCAAGGACAAAGGGGATCTCTACGTCCACCAGGATGCCAACTGGAACGTCATCGGTCTCACCGATCTTGGCGGCAGCGTCGTGGAGCGCTACGTTTACTCGCCCTACGGCGAACTCACCGTTCAGCAGGACACCAGCTACGGGGACCGCGACGGCGATGGCGTCGTCGATTCCACGGACAAGGGTACACCCGGATCGACCTGCACCGGCACGGTCACCGGCGCCTGCCGCATCCTCGACCTGGACTTCGATGGCGACTACGACAGCA
>CAZUGO010000075.1:0-26772 GCA_964619935.1 uncultured Planctomycetales bacterium
GGTCGTTCTGCCAAGTCGACCAGGTCGTTCTGCCAAGTCGACCAGGTCGTTTTGCCAAGTCGACCAGGTCGTTCTGCCAGGTCGACCAGGTCGTTCTGCCAGGTCGACCAGGTCGTTCTGCCAAGTCGACCAGGTCGTTCCGCCAAGTCGACCAGGTCGTTCTGCCAGGTCGACCAGGTCGTTTTGCCAGGTCGACCAGGTCAGCGGCCCAGGAAGCCGCCGGTGGGCGTTTTGGCATTGGCAAGGTTGGGCTTGGAGTTCAACCCCGCCGCGGACGCCCTACCCAGCCTGGGCCGGCGCCGGTAACGGACTGGCGAATTGGGCGGCCAGCCCCTAAACTCCCGCCTGCACCCTCCCCACAAAAGGAAGCCGGATGTCCAAGACCTGGTCGATCGCAGCCGCCGCCCATGACCTGCAACACCTGGCCGACGCCTGGGGCGTGAGCCCGCTGGTGGCCCAGATTCTGTGCAACCGGGGCATCGAGGACGCTGGGAAAGCACGAGCCTTCCTGCAACCCAAGCTGAGCGACCTTTACGATCCGAGCACCCTGCCGGGGGCCGCCGGCGCCGCTGAGCGACTGGCCCGTGCGGTGCGGGATCACCAGAAAATCGTGATCTACGGTGACTACGACGTCGACGGCATCACCGGGACCGCCATCCTGTGGCACCTTTTGCACCTGGCCGGGGCCGACGTCGATTTGTACGTGCCGCACCGCCTGGAGGAGGGGTATGGGATCAACACCCAGGCCCTCACCCAGATCCGCGAAGCCGGGGCGCACCTGGTGGTGTCGGTCGACTGCGGCATCACCGCGGTCGAGGCCGCCGAGACCGCCCGAGCCGTCGGGCTGGAGTTGATCATCACCGATCATCATGCCCCGCACGGCGAACTGCCGCGATGTGCGCACATTGTGCACCCCACAGCCCTGGGAGAGTCTCCCAATCCCGACCTGTGTGGGGCCGGCGTGGCCTTTAAGCTGGCCTGGTTGCTGGCCCAAAAAATCAGCGGGGCGGCGCGCGTGTCTCCCGAATTTCGGGAGTACCTGGTCAACGCCACCGGGCTGGCCGCCCTGGGCACCGTCGCCGACGTCGTCCCGCTGTCGGGTGAGAATCGGATCATCACCCGGTTCGGGCTGCTGGGCTTGCCGCGGACCTCAATCGTCGGGCTGCAAGCCCTGATCGCTTCCGCCGGTTTGAGCGGTGCGACCATCGATAGTTACGCCGTCGGCTTCAAGCTGGCCCCGAGGCTGAACGCGGCCGGCCGGATGGGCCACGCCCGGCTGGCCATGGAATTGCTGACCCGTGCCGGCGCCGACCGGGCCCGCGAGATCGCCGCCTATCTGGAAGAGCAGAACCGGGCCCGCCAGTCCCTGGAGAAGAAGATCACCCGTCAGGCCACCGAGTTGGTACGCCAGCGAGGCTTGGACCGTGACGACTGCCGGGCCATCGTGCTGGCCGAAGAACACTGGCACGCGGGGGTCATTGGCATCGTGGCATCGCGACTGGTCGATGAGTTCCACCGGCCGACGGTGATGATTGCGCTGGCCGACGGCGTGGGCTCAGGCAGCGCCCGCAGCATTCGCCACTTCGAGCTGAACCTGGCGCTCGAGCAGTGCGCCGGCCACCTGCTGAGCTACGGTGGACACCAGATGGCTGCAGGGTTGAAGATCGAACCCGGTCGCATCGACGCCTTCCGTGAGGCGTTCGTGGCCTATGCCAATAACCGCCTGACCGCCAGCGACCTGGTGCCGCGGCTGCGGCTGGACGCCGAAGTCGGTCTGGCCGAATTCGACGCCCGTACCGTCCAAACCCTGGCCGACCTGGGTCCTTTTGGAATGCACAACCCACGGCCCAAGCTGGCCAGCCGCTGGCTGGAACTGCAAGGCGACCCGCGGGCGGTCGGCAAGACCGCCGATCATCTGCAATTCACGCTCCGCGAAGGCGACGTGGTCCGCAAAGCCATCGGTTTCGGACTGGCCCGCCACGAGCAGGACTTGCGTGACCACCGCCGCTGCCGGGTGGCGTTCGAACCCATCCTGAGCACCTTCAACGGCCGCCAGCGCGTCGAGCTGCAAGTGCTGGATGTCCAGGTGCCGGACCCCTGAGCGCGCCCCAATCACCGGAGACCCTCATGACGTACCGAGAGACATTGAATTCTATTGGCCTCCTGACGCTCCGACTCTCCATCGGGCTGTTCATGCTCGTGGCGCACGGCTGGACCAAGCTGATGGGCTTCAGCGAATTGGCTCACACCTTTCCGGATCCGCTGGGCCTGGGCAGTCGCCTGAGCCTGGTCGCGGCGATCGCGGCCGAGGCCGGCTGCTCAACGCTGTTGATTCTCGGGCTCGGGTCCCGAATCGCCGCCATGCCACTGGCCTTTACGATGATCATCGCGCTGTTCGTGATTCACGAGGCCGACCCTTGGCAGAAGAAGGAACTGGCGGCGGTTTACCTGGCCGTCTACACCACGTTGCTGTGTACGGGCGGTGGCCGGTTCTCGCTGGACCACCTGATCTGGACCCGGCGCCGGGTGCCGGCGTCGCTGCAGGACAGCAATTGAGACAGCGCGCCTGCCAATAAGCAATTGGGAGGCAGGGACCATTCTTCCATCACTGGGAGCAGGGGCCTAACCGGGGGCCTGGCCCCTGGCCGACCCCCCTTTGGGTCTTTGGGAGGAAGTTCCTTGCCGGGGAGCCGAGCATCGGCGATCATGGATACGCGCCGCCTCAACCCCCAATGAGTCACCAGAATGACCGATTCGCACACCCCGGACTCGGGGCTGCACACCCGCACCCAGGACTCCGGCCCGCCGCCGGCCATTGACACGTTAGTCCCCTCGATCCCCGGTTACGAGATCATCCGTGAACTGCATCGCGGCGGCCAAGGCGTGGTCTTCGAGGCCTTGCAACGATCCACCAAGCGCAAGGTAGCTCTCAAAATTCTGCTGGCCGGCCGGCATGCCAACGCCGCCGCCAAGCGCCGCTTCGAACGCGAGATCGAGGTCATCGCACAGCTCAAACACCCCAACCTGATTTCGATCTTCGACTCGGGAGTGACCGCCGACGGCTTGCAGTACTACGTCATGGACTACGTCCGGGGACTGCCGCTGGATCGTTACGTTCGCACGCAACAACTGACCCTCGAGCAGACCGTGGCGTTGTTTGCAGAGATTTGCCACGGGGTCCAGTATGCCCACCAGAAAGGCGTGATCCATCGCGACCTCAAACCGTCGAACATCTTGGTGGATGCCGACGGCAGCCCCAAGATCCTGGACTTCGGCCTGGCCAAACCGCTGGCAAGCCCGGTGGATGCCGTGGTGTCGATCACCGCCGAGATCGTCGGCACGCTGCCGTACATGGCACCCGAGCAGACCCGCGGCAACCCCGAGGAGATCGACACCCGCACCGATGTCTACGCCCTGGGGGTGATCCTGTACCAACTGCTCACCGGCCAGTATCCCTACCCGGTCAGCGGTCAAGCCATGGAAGTGCTGCGACAGATCACCGAGACCGACCCGCGGCCCCTGGCTGATTGCTGGACCCGCGAGTTCGGGATCACCCGTCGGACCCACGGACGGCACCGCGAGAACCGCTGCCCCATCGACGGCGAGTTGGAAACCATCGTGCTCAAGACCCTGGCCAAGGAACGCCCGCGACGCTACCAAAGCAGCGGCGAGCTGGCCCGCGACTTGCAGCGCTATCTTGCCGGCGACGCGATTGAGGCCCGCCGCGACAGCCTGAGCTATGTGCTGGGCAAATCGCTGCGCCGCAATCGCGGCAGGATCGCGATTGGCACGGCTGCCGTCGGGCTGCTGGCCGGTGCCATCACGATCACCTACCAGGCCAGGCAGCGGGCTGCGACCATCGCCGGTTCCAATGGCAAGCTGGCCGAGGCCCACGCCCTGGAAGCCAAGGGCAGGCTGAACGAGGCCATCAACGCCCTGGACCAAGCCCTGAACCTCAACCCCCGGAATTACGACGCCTTGTGCTACGCGGCGCTGTTTCGCAAGACGCAGTACTTCGGTGAGTCCTATACCTACAATCAACCCGAGAAGCTTCAGGAGGCGCTGCGGTTCTGTGATCAGGCCCGGCTGATCAAACCCGATTCGCACGGGCTCTGGAACTTGCGGGCGGTGATTCTGTGCTCCCTGGGCCAACTGGATGACGCCGAGGCGGCGTGCCGCCGAACGCTGGAGCTGAAACCGGACTACCACTACGCCCAGTCCAATCTGGCCAAGGTGCTGGCCCTTCAGGGCCGCTTCGAGGAAGCCCTGGACGCCGCCCGCGCCGGGGCCCGACTGACCTTGAACCTGCCCGATGGCGATCGGGGAAAATATGACGATGGCGTCTGGCTGACCCTGGGCACGCTGCAACTGCACTTCAGCCAGCCGGAGGCCCTGGACTCCATCCAGCAGGCGATCGACATCGATCGCCACGACACCCGCAACCGCTTCATGCTGGCTCGGGCCCTGCTGACCCTCCCGGGCGCTTCCGACAGCGCGGTGGCCCTGGAAACAGCCAAGAATGCCTTTGCCCAGGCCGCTCGCAACGATCCGCGGTTCAGCCGGGTGCTGGCCCAGGCCTACCTGCAGGCCGGCAACTACGACGAGGCGGTGCGCCACGCCAGCGCCGCCATCGAGAACGGAGATCGTGCGGCTTACGGCCACCTGATCTGCGCCGCAGCCGAAGCCGCCCGCCAGCGGCACGCTACCGCATTGGAGCACGCGGCGGCGGCGCGCAGCGCCTGGCCTGCGGCCTTCGCCGATGCCCCGGTGGTCGTCGACTGTGAGAAGGGCTTCCTGTGGTTTGACTGCCGCCGGGAACTCGAAGGCCTGGGCCAGGCCGTCGCCGCCCTGCTGCCGTCAGGCGTGACCGGGCAGCCCGCAAGATGATTTCACGACCCGTCGCAATGGAGCTGCCGATGACGCCGCAAGCACCGTTATCGTTCACACCCTACCACCGCTATGGACTGCTCGCCGGACTGCTTTCACTGCTGGCCGGCTCATCGTGCGAAGTGCCCTGCATCGGCGATCCCGCGGCGACCACCGTCCGCTGGACCGACGACATCTGGAACACCGGCAGCTACCCCGATGATCGCTCCGGAACCGCCGGAGTGGCTGTTGACCTGAGCGGCCTGTTCTGTGTCGAGAACCTGGTGCTGGACGTCGCCGTCGAAATCCCGTCCCTGACAGTCGGCAACGGCATCACCTTGCTTCTCGCCGAGCGCGGTGTCGGCGACCTGTTCGTCGGTAGCGGCGGGCTGCGGGTCACCGGCACCATCCTGGTCGCGGGAGATCGCCAAATTGATGTCGCCGGCGGCGATGTGGTCATCGCGGACGGCGGGCGCTACCAGGCCGACCCGGCGGCCACCGGCCCGGTGCGGGCAACCCTGACCACCGGCGATCTCACGATTGAGGAAGGACCGCGCGGCGGTGCCCTGCAGCTTGATGACTCCATGACCCTGGTGGTCCTGGGCAACCTGGTGCTCAACGGCGCCGGATACGATGACCAGGGCGATTGCACGCCGCCGGACTTCCTGACCGACGGAAACGCCTGGGTCACCGTTCAGGGCGATGTGCAGATCATCGAAGCCGCCGACGTTCAGGTCCACTCCGAGAACCCGCTGACCCTCGAAGGCAATTTCGAGAACAGCAGCCACAGCAAAGACCGGTTCGCGTGGCCGGGCGGGTTGCGGTTCGCCAGCGGTACCGCGGCCACCAAGGCCCATACCTGCGAAGTCGCCGGCACCGACCAGGGACCCTCCGAAACCGGCTTGGTATCCAACTTCGCCATGGGCCGCGTGATCATTCAATCGGGCAACGTCGTGACCTTTGTCGACGTCGTGGACAACGACGGGGCCGACCCGCCCGCTTGTGAGGCCTTGTACGTGGACACCCTCGAACTCGAAGCGGACGCCGGCGTGGTCCTGGACCACTGCCGCGTCTATTACCGGACGCTCATCGATCGGCGATCCGAAGACAACACCACCTTGATCGGTGAATGCAGCGCCCTACAGCCCATCGTAGGCGGCTAGCGGACCTAGAGGACGTGCCCCTTTCCGTGGCGGGCGGCAAGGGCCCAGTCCCCGCTTGGCGCGCGGTCCGATCGGTCCGCTCCTGGAGCGGGTGCGTTCCCGTCAGCGCTTCTGCAGCAACCACAGCGTTCGCAGGCTGCCGGGGATGGGTTGTTCCTGCCGGACGCTGAACCGTTGTTCGAACACGGTCCGGCAGTGGTCGAGGGTGAGTTCGCAGAACGATTCCTGACGGTAGCGGGTCAGGCGCTGGAACATCGGATCGGACGGTGGCACGAACTCCAGCAGAACGTGGCGGCGGGTCAGGTCGTAGAGCAGGTCGCGCACGGCCTGCACCGACAGGTTGCCCCGAACCACCAGGTGATGCAACAAGGCCAGCGCCAGGACACAATCGGCGTCTACCCGCTGCACCAGGCTGCTGCGCTCCTGGTTGCGGAAGCCAATGGCCGGGCTCGGGTTGGCGATGTCTGCGACCAGCGGCGTGACCCGGGCGGGCGCGGCGCGCAGCCGCTGATACAAGACGTCCACGGCGCCGGGATCGGCATCGACGGCGGTGACTTGGGCACCGCTGGCCGCGGCCAGCAGGGTGTAATCGCCGGTGTTGCATCCCAAGTCCAGCACCTGCCGGGGTTGCAAGGCCTGCAGGTGGTTGCGGATGAAGTCTTTCTTGGCGCGCTCGGCGGTCTCATCGTAGCTGCAGGTCGTGGTGTAGCGCGACCACTCGCCGCCATGGCGATAGCCGGCCGCCAGCCGGCGGACCTTGGCGGACAACCGCCGCAAGTTGACCAACTGCGGTGCGGCGTTGGCATTCGGCCGGTCGAGGATCTCCCGGCCGTCACCGCCGGGTCGGCGATCGCGGCGGCGGCCGAGCAGGTAGGGCAAGGTCAGGTCCAGCAGCAGCCGCGGCCGGCAGCGCTGCACCGGCCCGAAGGAACGAACCACCTGCTCACAACTGCGGCCGTCGAGGGCTCCCAGAAAATATGACCGCAGGTCCCAGCCGCAATCGCGAACCAGCAGCAGCGGATAGGTGAACATCCGCCCGAACTGGCCCAGGGCGTACCAGACGTCCAGGCGCGGCGGCTGCTCAATCGAGGTCAGATCGATGAAGGTGGGCCGGCCTTGCACGAACTGGATGTTGTACGCCGAGGCGTCCTGCAGCGAGAATCCGGCCCCCAGCAGCCTGATCTGCAGGTCCAGGGTGTGGGCCGCGGCGTCGGCCAGCATGGTGTAGGACCACTCGTACGGGTAGCTGATCGGGGCGATGCGCTCGTGTTCCAGGAAGCTGGAGAAGCCGGGGTGTTCCGCCGCCAGCGCCCGGGCGTCGGACGCCGCCACGAAGCGCGTGCCGGGCAGGCTGCCATCTGCCATCAAGGCCTCGAGCAGCCCGCATTCCTGCAACGCACTCAGGGTCTCATGGCGCTCGCGGCTGATCGCCCGGAAAATGCGCTGCTGCCGCTCGAAGACATATCCTGCCGGATCGCGAAACGACCCGGGAACGCGGCGGCTGATCGGTTGTGACAGTGACGGTCCCATGGCCGATCCCGGGGCAAGTCCTTAACGGGGCGCCGAGCGGGCGGCCTCGTCCGACGGCGACTCACCGAGTTCTGATCCCGGCGACCGGCGAAACAACTGGACCACCCGCCAGAGACTGTGGCGGAAGAACACCCCCGCACCCAGAATCGAACTGATGAGCAATTGCAGCAGGATGCTGCCGGTGCCGGGGTCAAAGTAAGCCAGATACCATCCAGAGATGTCAGACATGCACAAGCGCTCCGCGCGGCGAACGGTTTGGGGGCCTTCAGTCACATCGGCCAATCGCCGGCGCCGCTGGACCTGATTGGGCCGGGAATCGGGCCAGCGGCATTCTGGTCGCCTGGGAGGTCGCCGCCCGGCGGCGGGGCCAGAATTGCATCCAGAACGGCATCCGGACCGCTGCTCGCCCCTCGAGGGTTCAGCACCCGGGCGATCAGAGCCCCCAGGCGGTGGTTGTCGAAGCGGCCGTCGAACTGCCGCGGAGCGGTCTGCCCCGGAAGCTTGATGATCAGCGGCACATGGGTCATCGGACCGGCGAACCGCGGGTCCGTCTCGTAGCGCCAGGAGTGGTCCGAGGTCATGATGATCAGGGCGTCGTCAAAAGTGCCACGCTGCTTCATGGCCGCCACGCAGCCCCCGATGAATCGATCCAGCAGCCGGATGTTGGTGTGATACAAGCTCGGTTTGACCCACAGGTCCCAGGTGCCGCGCTGCGGGCCGAGATAGCGGCCCTCGGCATCCAGGATGTATGGATCATGCGGCAGCGGGTAATGAAGCAGCGCTGCGGTCTTCCGCGGCTGATCGCGCAACACGGTCAGAATGTCGTCTCGCAACTGCTGGTAAACAATCATCGCCTGGGCATCGCGAACCCGCCGCCGCACTTTGGAACGCAGGAACCCCGACCACGGATCGGTCCAATGGGCCATGCCCTTGTACAGATGGACCGCCCCATGGGCCAGGAGGTTGTCGCCCATGTAGCAGGTCATCCATGGATAGGAGCGGTAGACGTCGACGCGATCGCCCAGCCACTCGCGGTACGGACAGGCGAAGCCCACGATCATGGTGCGATAGTCGGCAGCCTTCGGCGCCTGGAACAAATCGTCGAACTCAGCGCCCGGGACGGTCTGGTCGCCGCGTTCGAAATGCAGGTGCACCGTTTTGCTGAAGACGGTCCGCCGGCCGGGCTTCTGCTGCTCGTGGAACACCGGCAGATCGGTCTGAAACAGCAGCCCGGGCATGGACAACAACGTGGCCTCTCCCGGGGCATGGGCATCGTGAAACACGACGGCCTGCTCCTGCAACGCTGCCAGGTGGGGCAGATCCGCCGGGAGCCGGCCGCCCTCATACGTTCGGGCGTACGACCATTCATCGAACACAAACAGGTACACCGGGGTCGGCGGCGGTCCATCGCCGGCCAGCCGAGCCGCCGCCGGCGGGTCCTGCGGAAACGGCTCCACGCAACCGCCATGGGACTCGAGCCGCCACAACTGGGCCGAGAGCAGCACGGCGATCGGCGACACGATCAGGCAGGCCTGGCGGCAGCGCCGCAGCAGGGTGGTGCTCTTGCGGGCCATTGAATACCCCAGGGCACCAAAGAGCAGCATCCAGAGGGTCTGGGTTTCCCAGTCGCGCGGGGCGAAGTGATACCCGTCCAAGGTCTTCATGTGGTGGCAGACGTTGGCGAGCACCGCACCTGCGACGGCCATTACGAAGGCGCACTCGCCCAAGCGGGTCAGCAGCGGTCGATTCACCCAGCGAACCACTTCGGTCACCAGGGTGGCCCCGGTCGCCAGCGCACCAATCACCACCAGGAAATAGGCCGCATAGCCGGATTGCCACATGAACAGCTCGCGGGTCTCCTCGCGAAGCAGTTGCGAGATGTACGGCCCGAAGAGCAGGAACACCACCACCAGGGCGATCAGCCAGCGACCGAACAGCGCCCGCCATCCCGACGCCGGGTCCACCCGGCGGTCATCGACAGCGGTCGGCCGGGCGCCACCCGCAGCTTTGGCGCCCAGAGACGGTTCTGAGTTCGACATCAGAGGGTTATCGGTCATCCAGTGAGATGACTTGCGCCGGCCGTGGAACCTGAGTCCCATAACCAGGCTGCCGGCGATTTCGGGGGGCGGCGTCACCGGCCGCGCGGTCCGTCCGGAACAGCCTTGCCAACACCCGGCGGCGCAATGCCGGGTGCATGAAATGGTAGGTGCAACCCGCGGCGCCGTCCTGGGGCACCGCCGGCAGCCGCTCCAGGTCGGGGTGGGCTTCCAAGACCTCGCGAACCCAAAAATCGGCACGAAGCACCGGGTCGTAGACGCTGAACAGCGCCCGGTAGCACGTCCGATCATCGGCGGCGGTCGCGGGCGGCAGCTCAAAAACGGGCGCGGGATAGTCGCGCACGGCAATGACGCTTCCGGTATCGATCCCCGCAGCCATGGTAAACGCCGACATCGACGGATGACCGTACACCAGCATCGACCACAGCACGCCATCGGCCCCGCGAACCGCCGGCAGCCGCCCGGGATGGACGTGGACCAGCCGCACGCCCGGTGTGTCCAACACCGCCCGCGGCACCCGCCCGCCGCCGGTGTAAAGCACCACGGCACTTGGCGCGCCGCCGAGCACGGCCGGCAGCGCCGCGTCATCCAGACCGGAGAGCGGCACACGGTCGACGCGCTCGGCGTAGCGCTCATAGGCGAACCGCCGCGCCTGCATTTCCGCCACCAATTCGGCGGCGTCCCTGCGAATCACCCGTAGCGCGCGGAGCATGGATTCGACGAGCGCGCCGTGCCGCCCGATGCGCCGCGGCCAGTAGTTCAGCGAGTAATCTTGCACGCGCCCGGCATACCACGACCGTATCGTGCGGGGCATCCCGCGACCGATCACGGCCCCGGTGGCCGGGTGTCGCGTCAGCATCATGCGGATCAGCCGTCGCGGTCGAAATCCGCCGCGACGCATGGCCGTCAGGTAGGCCCGCAGTTGCGGCCCTTCATACCCCAATACGGTCAGGTCAAGCGTCGTCATCGGTCTCTTCCATGAGCACTCGCCGCAGGCGTTGTTCGGCCCAGTCGTGCAAGGTGTCTCGCACCGCTGTGCCCTGGGCGTCGCCGACCCGATCCAGCGCCAGCAAGGCGGCATTGAGGCAAACGAACGCGAGGCCCGGATCTTCATCGAACTCGGGATTCCCGGCCTCGGCATGGGCCAGCAACACGCCGGCCGCCAGGGCCCAGCCCGCGGGTGACAGCGGCTTGGCGTCGCCCGTCCGGCGCCAGTGGGCGTCATAGGTGGCGTAGACCCCCTTGCACACGGCGATCTGGTGGCACAATTGGGTCAAGCGCGCCCGGTCCAGCGGCGCCCGGCGCTCGGCCGGAATCGAGGCCAGGTGCCGCAGCACGTCCACCACCCGCACCTGCCCATCGTCCGGTGCGTGCGACTCGGGGTTGGCGCCCACCAGCGGCTGCAGCCGGCGATCACTGACAGCGCTCATCCGGCCGCCTCCCGGCGCTGATCGGCGAGCGCGGCAATACACGCGGCCCCCGCCGGTCCGCTGCATCCCAGGTTGAACACCACCTGGCGGCGAACGCTTTCGATGCGTTGCCGGATGGGGCCGGCGTCGTGGCGCAGGTCATTCAGGGCCTCGGTCAGACCGCCAAGGCCGGCGATCGGCAAGACACTGCCGAGACGCTGCCGCAGGCCGACCTCCAGTGGCTCGATCGCCACGGCGCTGTATCCCGGATTGTTGACCTTTCGTGGAACGTCGACGTACAGGACCGGCCGGCGGTAGGCGAAGGCATACTCCAAAGCCGCGCCCGACCAGTCGCTGATCATCAACTCGGCGTCGGCCCAGGATCGGCGGGAGTCGGCGGCGTCATCCAGCACCAGGCCGCGCGCTTCGCCGGACCACTGCCGCAGCAGGCGATGGACGTCGGGGCGGCGCTCCAGGGTCCGGGGGTGCGGCCGGACGATCACCTGCCAACCGGAGGACAGCAGTGGCTGTAATACCGCCCGGGCATGGTTCTCCAGCAATCCACCGGGACCCCAGGACGGGGCCACCACCACGCACTTCCGCCGCGGCGGCCCGGTGCGGTCGGCCCGTGCCAGCAGGTCGTCGAGCGCGCCGTAGCCGTGCGGCACCAGGTGCTTGGGGGGTAGTCCGCTGCAGCGCTCCCGAGCGCGGATTTCGTGCCGATGGTGCGGCCCGGCACACAGCACGGTGTCGAAGGCATCGAAGGCCGCCGGTCGATAGACCATGTGCGTGCTGACCAGGGCGTGAAACACATAGACGTAGTGGACGTCGTGGACGTGCGAGCGCTTCAGGTGGAATGTCTGGAGGTCCGGCATGGTCATGACCATGACGTCGGCCGCCAGCGTGGTGAATACCAGGGTCCGCAGGGTGCCGGTGCCGATGAAAAAGGCGGAGAGGCGCTCGCCGCTTTCCCGCAGGATCGGATCATCCGCATCGGAGGTCAGGTAGCAGACCGCACGCCCCAGCGGGCCGGTCAGGTGCCGGATGATCGCAGCGAAGTAGTGCCGCGCCCGCCGATCCTCCGCATAGAACACGATCGACCGGGCCTGCCGGGGCAGGGCCCGGAACCGACGGACCTGCCGCCAGGCACCGCCCCATTCGCGCCAGGAGCACCGCGACACCGCTTCAGCCCCCCACCAAGGCCGGCAGCTCGATGAACTCGCCCATCCGACCCTGCTCCAGAAGTTCGTGGTAACGCTGCAGATCGTCAGCGGTATCGACTTCCAACCATCCGCCCGCGACGCACACCGCGCTGGGGGCACAACCGCGGTCGATGAGCCGCTGCAGGAAATTGGTCATGGCCAAGGCATCGCGCTCTGCGACCGACAGCCGCTCGAATTGGCGCACCCACTGCGGTGCGAAGCCGGCCGCAATCTTGGTCAGGCCGACGTACTGGCCCTCGATGTCGGCGTACGAACGGGGTGTGCCGCCGAGTTCGACGATCCGACCGCCGGAATCCATCCGCAGGGTTTCGGCATCGGCCAGCGGATCGCCCATGCGCACCTCCCACAGCCGCCGCCAGCAGCGATCGACCACCGTTGCCAGCGGCGCCGGACACGACAGCAAGGCCCGGAGCACCCGCGGCTCGTAGATGATGTCGCCATAACCCACCAGCACGTCGTCGCCGCCGTCCAGCCACGCCGCCGCCGCCATCAGGCTGGCGCACATGTTGGTGACCTCGAAGCGGGGATTGTGCACGGTGCGATGACCCAGCCGCTCGATCTGCTCGGCGCGGTAACCGGTCACAATGCAGCGGTCCTCGACGCCGCAGGCCCGCAAGGCATCGAGGTGGTAGTCCAGCAATGGGCGGCCGGCGAGCGGCACCAGGCACTTCGGCCGATCGACGGTGTGCGGGTGCAGTCGCGCCCCCCGGCCTGCCGCCAGCAGAATCGCTCTCATGGCGCCGTCCTTGCGAGCAGTGGGCCCAGCAGGGTCGCCAGTCCGGCGGGGTCGGCTTCGCGCTCCGGATGCCACATGATGCCCCACTGCGGCAACTCGGCGTGCGCCAGGGCTTCCACCGATCCGTCCGCGGCGGTCGCCAGGGCCCGCAAGCCGGGGCCCAGATCGCCCAGCCGGACGCCGAAGCGATGGTAACTGTTGACCTCCATGCCGTCGGCCAGCGGCAGGGCCGCCCGCCCGGCCACCGTGATGCGGTGACGCGTGGCGACATGACCGGGCACCGCGGACAGGCGGCCGCCGTGCTGTAGGACCAGCGCCTGAAATCCACGACACACGCCCAGCACCGGCAACCGCCGCCGGGCGCACCAATCCAGCAACGCCTGCTCGAAGCGGTCGCGTTCGACGGCCGCAGCAGCGCTGCCCGTGACCGCGGCGCAGTCGTTGCCACCGGTCAGGATCACGGCATCCAAGCGCAGGGCAGCGACCATCCCGGGCACATCATCGATGCGGTTGGGTAGCGGGATCGGCCAGCATTCGCAAGCCTGCAGCATGACGGTCCAGGCCTGGTCGAGACAATCGCGACGCTCCCGGCGCTCCGCCAGAACCTCGACCCGCTGCGTGAGACCGATTCGATGCATGTCACCGTGCCTCAGCGAATGACCCGGATGCGATTGCTGGCGCAGTCGAGTTCCAGCATCTCGGCCTGGCTGATTCGCTCGTAGATCGGGGCACCCACGCCGATGGCGGCTGGCAGCTGAAACTCGGCGGCCCGGACGGCCATGTGGGAGTTGGACCCGCCGTACATCGTGACCAGTCCGGCGATGTTGCGACTGAACAGCCAGTCGTATCCGGGATCGGCGTTGGGAATAACCGCGATCTTGCCGTCCAGTTGGGCATCGGGCTGCCGTGGTGACAGCAGGTCCACGACCGCGCTGACGCGCTTGCGGGTGATGAAATTCGGTTCGGCCGGCCCGTGGGCGAAACAGTACAGGTCGGCGGCGTCGGCAATCTGGGCCGGCAACTGGGCGGCCCGGGTGATCGCGTATTCCTCCTCGCCGCGGCGGCTGAGTGCTTCAAGCGTCGCAGCCGGTGCCCGGGCGTCCTGCAGCTCGAGCACATCGTGCAGGCGAACCCCCGACAGTTGCTCACGCGTGATGCCGTGCTCGGCGCCGAACTCCGCCAGCGCCTCCAGGGCCGCGCTGAGATGTTTGCTGTACACAAACTTGCCCAACTCGCGACCCTCGATGGCCACCCGCAGAAATCGTTCGAAGGCCGGCAGATCCAGGTCCAGCCCCAACGCCTGCAGCCTGTGTTCGATTTGGCGGGCGGTCGCCGCATTCCAGACGGGTGCCGCCGGTGGCCGGTCGGCCCCAATCGCCGCCCGCCGAATGATCGGCCGCAGGAACGCCTCCGGGTCGGCCGCATAAGTCGGGCAGGTCAGGTCATAGGTGCCGGGCCGCAGATGGCCGTAGCGCTGGACCCAGGTCTCCCAGCTCAGGCGCCCGCCGGCGACGTCGCGGGCCTCCTGCTGCATCCGGCTGGACACCGTGCGCAGTGAAGCCGCGAAGGCGTCCACCTGGACCTTGCTGATCACGCCTGCCCTGCACAACGAACGCAGCAGATCGGTGGCCACGAACGCGGCCCGGGCCAGGTGACAGAAAATCAGCGCGCTGTGCCGGCGGGCATCTTCCAACAGCATGAAGGCCCGGGTCAGTGGCGACAGCGCGGCGTTCTGGATGCGCTCGAAGCGCTGTTCCGCCAGGGTCAGGGCGGCATGATCCTCGGGACAGCGGGCGATCCCGGCGCGGGTGATCCGCCGCAGGCCGTCCGCCAGTTGGGCGGTCTCCTCGCGACTGAAGCCTGCCTCGCGGTAGCGCTGCAGGCGGGCGTCGAGATCGAAGGTCAGGCAGGTCACGGCGATGTCAAACTCCGCTTTGTCGTGCAGCTCCGGCCGGTCGGCCAGCCGGCGCAGGTGACATTCCACCAACCGCTCGGCCAGGGCCTCGGGCAATTCCGCCGGGATAAACGAATTGAATGAAGCCCGGACGTCGACGTACGGGTGACCCAGCACGTCCACCAGCAGTGGGCAGGGCCGCAGGTCGCGATAGCCGTATTCAGCCCGCTGCCGAGCCCAGGTCTCGTCGGTGATCAGGTGGCGATAGAGCGAGAACGCCAACCGCCGCGGCTTGGTGCCGATGATTTCAGCGGGATTCCAATCGAGCATGATGCTCAGGCGCGTCGCGCGGCCAACCACGAACGGTGCCGGACGGCCCAGCTTCGCGATCATGGCCGCGGCGCGGCTCAACCCGCCGGCCACGGCGTCGTCATCCATGGGGCATTGCCGATGGGCCACGGCGATCGGCCGCACTTGCAGGACGTGCACCCGGCCGTCGGCGGCGCAGGCGAACTCAACATCCAGGGAATCGTGGCCGACCAACCGCTCCAACTCCTGCAGCACGACCATCAACCGCTTCAGGGCCATCGGGCTGTCGGCGCGAACGTCGGCGCCGCGGTGGACCACCAGGGATCGGAGGGTCTCGCAGGTGCCGGCAGTCACGGTGTCGGTTCGCCGGCTGGCGTCGTCATAATTAATCACGTAATACGGCGCTCCGGCGGCAGGCGTGCGGGTCATGGCCACGCCGCTCAGGACCACCCCGGTGACCATGGACTGGACCAGGACCTGGTGCTGCGGACAGGACGAGCCGTAGGATGCCAGGACCGCGTCGATGGCGTCCTGCAAGCATCGCGGGCTTGCCGCCGGGACTTCTGCAATGCTGCGGTAGGCACCGGCCCGCGACGCCTCCCAACCATCTTCATCGGCGGCGCTGCTGCGGACGATTACCCGCTGCGCGCCGAAAGTGTCGGCAATTTCAGAAAGCACCGCATCACGGCGGGTATGCCAGTCGGTGTGGGTCAGGACATAGAGGTCGGCGATGTGACCGTGACGCAGCAGAGGCTTGAGCCGCTCCAGCGACTCGGCTTTGGTGCCCAGGACGAAGCGGGCCAAATCCTGCGGGGCGTTCAACTCGGCCCAGGCACCGCCGATATCCAGCACTGCCGAGGTCAGCCCCGCATCCAGCAGATGGCACAACACCCGCGGAAGCCCGTCGCCGGCGTCGAAGGTCCCGGCCGCCACCGCGGCTCGATATTTCCGCACCGCCGCCGCCGACCACTTCACCAGGCCGACGAACTCCGCGGTCGCCTGGTGTACGCCGATGTGTGTCCCCAGGTCGGCAATGCCAGCGCCGCGACAGCGCACTTTCTCGGCACGGGCCAGTTCATCGCCCGCCCGCCCATCGTAGCGCACCCGCCACCGGCCATCGACGGCAATGACCAGGTCGGCATCGACGGCAGCCAGCCGCGCGACGACATCGCCGCGATACACGATGTCCGCGTAACTGATGTAGGTCACCGTGGCGGGCTCCAGGTCGACCAGGGCCAGCGACGCCGCCGGCCCGCTGCGTTCCCAGTCCGGATTGAGCACGACCTGGAGATCGCGCTGACGATTGACCACTTCAGTCGCCGCGTAGCCGCCGACGAACGTCATGCGGGCGCCGCGAATGGATGCAAACGCGGTGCGCTGCCAATCGAGCACCGTGCCCTGGCGGCACACACGCACCGCGGCCGCCGGCACGGCGCCGCGGACATGGCGCCCGGCGCCGAGAACCACAATACGGGCCGCGGGAACAACGCTCATGGATGATCCCCCAGGGCCCGCCGCCGGGCCACGACAAAGGTCCGCCCCTGATCCAGGAAGCTGCCCTGCCGGAGGATCTGGCGCTGCTCGATCTCGAACCACTCCTCAAGGGTCGCCATCACGGTCGCCAGCGAATCGCCCTCGTAGGCCGGGGCATGCGACTCGAACAACAGCACCCCGCCGGGAGCCAGCAGCGCCCAGCAGCGCTGGAAATAGGCCTGCAACGGCTGGAGGGTGTTGCCATCGAAGGTGCAGTGGTTGGCGAATGACACCACCGTGTCCACCGGTTCGCGGGCCTGCAGTTCCTCGAAGGCACCCGTCCAGAAGCGGACGTTGTTGACGTTCAGGAATCCGGCGGCCCGCCTGGCGATGGTGATCAGATGCGGATTGATGTCGAACGCCGACACCTCGCCGGCGCTGCGGGCCATGGCCAGCGACAGAAAGCCGGTGTTGCAGCCGATCTCCAGTACCCGTTGGCCCTGCAGGCGCGTGTCCAGGCGCATGGCTGCGACGCGGGCCTCGGTGTGCCGCAGTCCGCGAATACCCAGCTCGGCGCAACTCTGATAGAAGTAGGAAGCGCCGTAGTCGTGGCTGGGCCATTGGCGGTGCGCGGCCCACAGCTGCTGGTTGAGTTCGTAGTGCAGCGGGAGCAGGTCCGGTCGGTGCTGCAAGGCCATGTAGTCCTTCTGGCGATTGAGCAGCGCCATCCGCCGGGCGCCCGACCGACTGCGCACGGCGGCCCACCAGAACGCCAGGTGGGCGAACGGCGAGTGCCGCCGGTAGTACTTGAGCTGCTGCGCGGTCATGAATCCGTCCACCTTACCGGCGCTCGGCCCCGGGCCCCTGCGATCGCCGGAAGATGCCCAGCAGGCCCGCCAGCGTCCGCCGAAACAAAACGCCCAGGCCGACGACGCCGCCGACGACCATCTGAACCAGGATGCTGCCGGTGGCCGGGTCGAGGTATGCCAGAATGTCGATCATCCACTGATCTCCCAGATGGGCGCGCTGAAATCGCGACCGTTGCAGCCGCAAGCCCACCGCGTCAATCCCGCGGCTGGACCTGGCCGATGGCGGCGCCCGCCGTCTCGGCACGATTGACGAATTGATGCAGGGCGGCGAGCGGTTCGGGGGCCCGCAGCAACTCCCGGATCAGGCCGCCGATCCGATGGTTCTCAAACGGCTGGTCGATGGCCACTCCGCGGGTTTGCCCGGGGGCCTTGACCAGCAGCGGGACGTGGGCCAGAGCGTCCGGGCGGGTCTCGGATTCCCGCTGCGGATCCACCCGCCAACTGTGATCGGAAGTGACGATCAACAACGCCTTGTCGAACACGCCGGTTTGCTTCATCTCCTGGATGAGGCGCCCCAGGACCACGTCGGCATACGCCAGGTTGCGCTCGTACGCGGCCTCATCGGCCGAGTCACGGAAGCGGTCATGACCCAGATAACGACCCTGCTCATCGGTGATGTTCGGCAGGTGCGGCAGGAGGTAGTGCACCAGCACGGCGCTGTTTCGCGGCTGGGTGCGAATGACCTCGAGGACGTCTTGCTCCATGTTCCGGTAGGTGTCCAGCAGTTGCACATCCTCCACCTGGTGATGCAACTTGCCGTAGGCGAACGCGGACCACGGATCGGTCCACCACTGCATGGCCTGCAGGGCCTGAACACCGATATTGGCCCAGGGCGTCTCCCCGCGGTAGTAGCCGTAGTAGGGATGCGAGCGGTAGACGTCGATCTGGTCACCCAGCCAGTTGCGATACGGCAGCGAGTACCCGATGAGAATCCGGCGGTAGCCCTCGGGCAGGGCGGCAAACAGGCTTTGCAAGCTCTGGCAGTGCACCCGCCGGTCGCCGTGTTCGAAGTACACGGTGCTGCTCCCGGTGTTCTCCTGGTAGCCCACCGGCCAGCCTTTTTCGAACAGCAGGCCGGCCATCGAATAGACCGTGGAGTGGCCGTTGGGAGCGCGGGCATCGTGAAAGACCGCCGCCTGGTCCGCCAGTGATCGGATGTGCTTCAGATGGGGTCGCACCTCGCCGCCGTCAAAAGTCCGGGCGTAGGACCACTCGTCAAAAACCATCAGGTAGACGGGCGGCCATTCGGGGCCGGCAGGCGGCGGGCCATGGGGAATCGGATCCCGACCCGTTGAGTAGGTCGGGCTGCTGAGCATCTGGACGATTACGATGACGACCCCGGGGAACAGAATCTGGCACAGCCTTCGGCAGGCGCACACCAGCCAGGTGCTGCGACGACCGTACGAGTATCCGACCAGCAACAGCAGCACGAACCACCCGCTACGGACCTCGGCGCCGAACTGGGCAATCTGATAACCGTGCGCACCTGGCGCTAGGCGCGTGTGATACCACAGGTTGGCGAGTAGCCCCGCGCCCAGCGCCACCACGAAGACGTGGTCCAACAGCCGGCCGACCCACGGCCGACCGAGGCGCCGAAGAAATTGGGAAAACGCGACCCCCAGCAGCGCCAGCGCCACGATGGTTCCGATGAGGTACCAGAAGTCCTGCGGCTGCAACTGATGGCGCAGCCGCGTATCGAGCGATAGGAACTTGGCCACGTGCGGGCCCCACCAGGCAAACACCACCACCACGGCGGCCACGATCCGGGCGGCCACTGTGGCATCGCTGCCCGAGCGTGGCGGAGTCGCCGTGGCAACCACTGGGGTTCTCGCGGGTCCTGGCATGGGCTTTCCTGACATGAGCGTTGCCGTCCGCCTCAAGCGTGCGGTGCGGCCTGCACCCGATTCAGCCCTTGTCTCGACCGGATTCGCCGACGGCATTTGCCGAAAGCACTTACCAGACGTTCGGACCCAGCGGAGCGGTCTGCCAACAGCGGCGCGGACCACGCGGATATGGGACGGGCCGCCATCGCTTGATTCGCCGGGCCCTGATCCCTAGCATGGACCAATGCGTGAAGAGGTGCAGTTGGTCAACGAAGCCGATGAGATCGTCGGCTGGGCCGAGAAGATCGAGGCCCATCGCCACGGGGGTGCCTTGCACCGGGCGTTCTCGGTATTCATCTTGAATGCCCGCGGCGAGTTACTGCTGCAACGACGGGCCAGGTCCAAGTACCATTTCGGAGGCCTGTGGACCAACGCCGCCTGCGGCCATCCGCGCCGTGATGAATCGACGGACCAGGCGGCGGCCCGCAGGCTCCGCGAGGAGGTCGGACTGGTCACCGACCTCAGCCGGCTGTTCGGCTTTGTGTATCACGCCACCGACCCGGTCAGCGG
This sequence comes from uncultured Planctomycetales bacterium, assembly GCA_964619935.1. Lineage (GTDB taxonomy): Bacteria > Planctomycetota > Phycisphaerae > UBA1845 > CAIVHJ01 > CAZUGO01. The sequence continues at coordinate 19,923 of CAZUGO010000075.1, forward strand.
GCTGACCGAGCACGAGTACGATCACGTATTCGTGGGCCGGAGTGACGGCCCGGTGACCCCCGATCCGGTCGAGATCGATGACCTCGCCTGGATGCCGGTCTCCGACGCGCTGGACGACATCCGGTCCCGTCCGCAGCGCTACACACCCTGGTTCGTGATCGCGCTGCCGCGGGTCTCGAGACACCTGGGGATCGAACCGCCACCCGCAGCGAATCCGACCGACCACCGCAATGGGCGTCCTTGATTCGATTCGGGTGCGACGGGGTTGCGTCAAGAGCCGCTTTGTTGATCAGCCTCTGGCGATCGGTCGCTCGCGACGCTCCAGCACCACCAGGCAGCGAAATGCCAACCACCGACCGAGCAGCGGTTCCAGCGCCCGCTCGACGTTCACAGCGGCCTGGGCGATCGCAGCGGGCAGCAGCGTCGGCCCGCTGAAGCCACCGGACAGCGGGTAGCTGAGCAACGACAGCCGCCGTCGCGTCACCAGGGTGAGCGTCGGCCAGCGAGCACCCAGCCGGCCGGCCGACTTGAAAAACACTTCGCGGGCGATCCCCTGGTTGCCGTCCATCGGCGCCGCCCCGACGGCGGCATGATCGGCCAGCGGATCCGAGGTCACCCGGATCGGCTCGCGATGAAACAGCCCGTAGATCACCCGGCTCAAAGGTGAGATGTACGGATCCACAATGACGACTCGGCCGCGCGGCTCGAGGACTCGAGCGGCCTCGCTCAGAAACGACGGGATATCGCACAGGTGGTGCAACACATCGAACAGCACCAGGTTCCGAACGCTGCCCTCCTCGAACGGCATGTCCGCCGCATCGATTACCGCGTCGGCCCAGGGGCTCGGCAACACGTCGGTGGTGATGATCCGCGGACAGATCTCCTTGAAGTACCCGCCGCCGCTGCCCAACTCGATCGACTTGCCGATGCCACCCGTCGCATCCCGGGCCATCTCGGCCAGCATGCGTCGGAAGCAGTCGTGATAAATCGCCCGCAACGCCGGCCGCCGCATCCATTGGGCGCGCTGGTCTCCGACCTGCCGCAGGAAATCACAGCCCAGCGACCCGGCGTCGCCCGACGGTGGGACCCCGTTCTTCACTGCCGCCTTCAAGCCGCACCTCCCCGGTCGTACCCAGACTAAGCCAAAGTCCGTCTCGATTATCGACGGGTTGCCGGCGCTCGTTGAGTCCGGCGGCCCCCCCCCAAAAAACCCCCCCGGGGCCCTCCGGTCCGGCGGTCGCCTCAACCGCCAATTGCAACCAGGACCCTCGCATTCGGGGCCCCTCGCGGATATATTGAGCCACGCGCTCTGCTCACGGGCATGCCGGAGTGGCGGAATTGGCAGACGCGCGGGATTCAAAATCCCGTTCTGGCAACAGAGTGAGGGTTCGAGTCCCTCCTCCGGCAATGGCTGAGTGGATCGGCGGCGGATTATGTTTCGGTCAATACCCCCCGCGCGGAGCATCCTGCCCCAACGGGCGGAGGCACCCTCCCGCGGAAAACCAGGATCCCAGAGCATTGCTACGGCTTCTGGTTCGGTCACCGAGGGGCAAGGCCGGGACCACAATCTGGAACCACATGGGCAAGTCCCGGGTAGCCGGCGCGGCAGACGCCTGGGACGCAGATCTATGGTCCCATAACCTAAATGGCAGCATCCCGTGCTATCAACAGGTCCCGATAAAACTGCATGGCGTTCTTGGGAATCGAGGCGATGGGCGTCGCTTTGGAATTGAAATTGCTATACCTTCTCCGCGTGGAGGGCTCTGCGCAGCGCCCACAGGGTCTTGCCTTATTGGCACACCCTGCCCATTTTCTCAAAGGAGTCAGAATCGACGTAAACCCCCAAAAGAGCTTGACCGAGAAAAAAGTTTGATCTATTATGCCTTCCCCCATTCCCATGGTAGGGAGGGATTTCTGTTTCGAGGGTGCCATTTCACAGGGAATCATCCCTGACGTGGTTCGCTGGAGGATTAGTCAAATGAGATTCGCACGTACAATGTTCCGGTTCGAAATGATCCTGATTAGTGCCTTTGCGTTCATGGTCGGCTGCAGAGGACACATGCCGCACTCGCTGACCTGGCCCGCAGGCGGCGACACCATCCCGACCCATCCCAAGCCTCCGGAAGGCGGCTACTACTCGAACTGGGATCCCTATGCCGTTGAACTGACGGTGGAGCCGGTCGAGGATGTCAATCCGGTGCGCACCCAGCACGTGGTCATCGCCACGGTGCTGGACAAGAAGGGCAGGCCGCTGCCGAATCGCCGGGTGGAGTGGATCGTTGCCGATGGCAGCGTTGGCGACATCATCGAAGTCGATGAGAGTGGCTGGCGGGCCAGCCGCGGCTACAAGATGGGCAACAACTATGCGGTCTCACACACGAATAACTTCGGCCACGTGTTGACCCGCGGCAACGACGATCCGTCGGATGACATCGTGCTGAAGAAGGGTCAGACCTGGTGTGTGATCACTTCGGCGGTGGAAGGCGACACTCATCTGATCGCCTACGCCCCGGGAATCTACGACTGGGACAAGCACAAGGCGTTTGCCACCAAACATTGGTATGACGTCCACTGGGAATTCCCGCCACCGGCGACCAATCCGGTCGGTGAGCCCCACCAGTTGGTCACCGTCGTGACCAAGCATTCGGACGGCACCCCGCTGCCCGGTTACCTGGTCACCTATCGCCTGGCCGGCGGTCCCTCGGGATCGTTTGAGGGCGGCGGCGCCACCCGCACCGTGGAAACCAACGGCAACGGGGAAGCCATCACTGTGCTGAGCCAGGCAACCCCGGCCGAAGGCACCAACCAGATCGAGATCGACGTGATGCGTCCGGCCAACGCTTCCTGCTGCGAGCCGGCCGTTCACATTGCCACCGGTTCGACGGTCAAGAACTGGATCGGCCCCGAGATTGCGATTGAGAAGACCTGCGTGCCCGAAGCCATGGTCGGCGACGAGTTCACCTACGACATTGTCGTGAGCAACCCGTCGGACGTCGCCGCCAAGGGCATGATGGTCAGCGACAGCATTCCCAGCGGTATCGAGTATGTCTCCAGCAGCCCGTCGGCTCAAGGCGGCGGCGGTTCGTTAAGCTGGTCGCTGGGCGATGTCGAGCCGCGCGGTCAGAAGCAGATCAGCGTCCGGGTGCGTGCCACGCGCGACGGGACCTTCGAGAATTGTGCCGACGTCCGCTCGTCGGTGTACGCCAACCTCGCCGCCAATGATTGCTGTACCACCCGCGTGGTCTCGCCGGCTTTGGCGCTGGAGAAGACCTGTACGCCGCGCGTGACCGTCTGCGACCCGATCCAGTACACCGTGGTGGTGCGTAACACCGGCCAGGGCCCGGCTCAAGACGTGCAGATCAATGACAGTCTGCCCGCCGGCCTGACCACAACCGACGGCCAGACTTCGGTGACGGCAAACATTGGAACCCTGGCTGCAGGCGAAGCCCGTCAGGTGACCTTCTCGGCCAAGGCCAGCCGTTCGGGCAACTACACCAACACCGCATCCGCCAGCGGAGCCGGTGGGCTGAGCGCCCAGGACTCCTGCTCGACGGTCGTCACCCAACCCGTACTCGAAGTGGACAAGACCGCTCCGGCCACCCGCTTCCTGGGCCGCAACGTCGAGTACAGCATCACGGTCCGGAACACCGGCGACTCGCCGGCAAACAACACCATGCTGACCGATACGCTGGCCGCCGGCACTTCCTTTGTGTCGGCCAGCGACGGCGGTCAGCTGCAAGGCGGTAGCGTGGGCTGGAGCCTTGGCACCATCGACGCCGGTCAATCGCGCACGGTCACCTTGACCGTTCTGGCGAACCAAGCCGGTATGGCCCGCAACACCGCGACCGCCACGGCGATCTGTGCTGAAGACTCGGATTCCGCAGAGACCTCCCTCCAGGGCATCCCGGCGATCCTGCTTGAGGTCGTCGACATCGAGGATCCGATCGAGGTCGGAACCAACGTGACCTACGTGATCACCGTGACCAACCAGGGCTCGTCCGACGGCACCAACATCACGATCGAGGCCGTCATTCCGCCGAACGCATCGTTCGTGTCGGCAACCGGCGCCACGAATGCAAGCAACGCCGGGCAGAACGTCACGTTCGTACCACTGCCTAGCCTGGCGCCCAAGGCCAAGGCCGTGTTCCGCGTGACGATGCGTGGGAACGCCCCGGCGGACTCGCGGTTCAAGGTCGTGATGCGCAGCGATCAGACCACCAGCTCGGTGGAGGAGACCGAAGCGACGAACATTTACGAGTAGTCGCTCAGCGGCTCCCAGCGTTTTGACACTTTGGCGATGCGGGTCAGGTTTACCTGGCCCGCCTCGCCTGTTTATAGGGGGCTCCATCATGCCAGGCCTCGGTTTTCGATCGGCCGGATGGGCGGTCTGTGCGGCAGTCGCGATGTCCTGGGCCAGCCAGCAGACGACCGCCCAGTCCGCGTCATCCACCGTGGTTCGGACCCAGCAGGCCTTCCCCACCGGCGAGTGCGGGCAGGCGGAGACATCAGTGGCCTTGGAGGTCCGCGGAATCCCCGACATCCTGCTGGAAGTTGTCGATCAGCTCGACCCCGTGGAAGTCGGCGGGACCACCACCTATGTCATCGAAGTCACCAACCAGGGCTCTGCCGACGGCACCAATATCGCCATCACCTGCACCCTACCGCCGGAACTGCAGTACGTCTCGGCCAACGGCCCCAGCCCGCTGACTGCTCAAGGCCGAACCGTTCGCTTCACGCCACTGGCGGTTCTGGCCCCCAGAGCCAAGACCGCCTACCAGGTAGTGGTCATGAGACTCGCGGTGGGTGATGTCCGATTCAAGGTCAGCATGAACTCCGATCAGATCGACCAGGTGGTTGAGGAAACCGAGAGCACCCACGTATACTGATTGGTGAAGTCCCCTTTGGCAGGCGATGGCGCCGGCGGAGTAACCATGAACGCAGGAACATCATTCCGACTGGGCGTGTTGCTGATCTTGGGATGGGGTGGCGTCGCGGCGGTGACCCTGTGGGCCGGCGAGCCGGTGGACGATGAGTACGCCCTCGAGCAACATGAGATCCCATCCCGAGAACTACTGGAATCGTTTGACAAGGCCACACTGACCAGCCTGTGCCTGAACCTGTACAACCGCATTGCCCTTCTGGAACGGGAACTCCAGAAGAAGCTGGACGCACTCACGGCGCTGACCGGCGATTCGGAACCCCCGGCCGCTGTCCCGTCCCGCCCCGCTCAATCTCAGCCGCCAACGCCGCCGCAGCAGCAGCCGTTGACCCGCTCCGAAGTGTCCGACGATCCGCCGCCGCTGACCCGCCAGCAGGCGCGGACCCGAGTGGAGGCACCCCCCGAACCGATGGCCGCCGATCCCGCCCCAAGCGGCGATTCGCGAACGCTGCCGCCGGGAACCGACGGGCCGATGTTCACCTCGATCACCGAGATCATTGGCGAACTGCCCAAGGACATGCTGCCAGCGAAATCGGCGCGGGTCTGGAGCGAAGTCCAATCGGAGCTGGCCACCGCCTGGCTGAACCGCAACCTGCGCGGACGGCAGGTCGAGCTGCGGGCCAACCTGGACATCACCCAACCCATGGACGACGCCCGGCTGGCCACCTTTCGCGCGGATCGCGTCGAGTTCGATTGGTTGTTGGTCCGGGAAACCAAGATCACCGGGTCGTTCGACCCGGATCAGGCAAACGAACTTCGCCAGCTCCAATCGTTCACCCCCTGCCTGGTGCGCGGCACGATCGAGCGGATGATCATTCGCGGATCCCCCGGGATGCCCCCGCTGACCGGGCAGATTCCAACCTTCTTCAACGTGCAACTGAGCAAGGCGGAATACGAGCCCTACCAGCGGCGCTCGGCGATTCCCCGCTGAACGATTGCTGCCCGACGGGTCCTTCTGACCCGCCTGCGGGCGGGGCGAGCTGCAATCCCTTGCCGGCAAGACGGCCTGGGTCTTTCTGGGCCGTCCATGGGCCGACAGCGCCCTACTCATCGATACAACCAAACACTTCAAGGTGACGATCTGAAACGGCCCTGACCACCAGCTCCGGCAGTGCCGCAGCGCGAAGTTGGGCGCGCACTTCGGCGACGGTGTAGGCCGCCAGCAAGGAGCGATGAAATTCATCACGGAGCAACGCGGACTCCTTGGCGACGTGTAACTCGACCAGCCGTTGGGCTTCCCCCGCGGAGTCCGGCCGGGCCAGGTCCCGCAGCAGCACCAGCGCCTGGGGTGCGGCGATTCGCCTGACCTCCCGCCAGAACAACAGCGGGTCACTCACATGGTGCAGAACGCTGTTTGAAATCACCAGGTCAAATGACCCGGCGGGCAGCCCGCTGCCCTTGGCATCCGCCTGCAGCACCTTCACGGACGGCCCTACCCCGGCATCCGCAATGGCCTTGCGGGCGATCGCCAGCATCGGGGGCGCGGCCTCAACAGCCGTCACCTGCCATGCGGGCCGGGCAAGAGCCAACCGGATCGGAATGTCCGCGGGGCCACAGCCGAGATCGACGACCCGTCCCCGGGCTCGTGTCCCCCCCAATTCGAGGACGCGGCCGACGAACGCGGCGTTGACCTCCGAGAAATCGGCCCGGGCGTAGGCGTCGGCTTCGCTCGGCAGATCCATCAACTCGGGCTCGGGCCGCCGCGGCATGGTCGTATTCATCAGGTTCACTCCAAAGGTCTCAGTTCAACCCATCAGCCGGACCACCCTAGCTAGCCCGCATATTTCATGAGTATGTGTGAAGTGTCGGATTTGGTTGGTGTGGAGTTGCTCTGGTGGGGCTGGGCTCCCGTGGAGGGAGAGTCTGCGCACACCGCCCCCTTTCCCCCATTGCGACAGCGAGTTGTTCAAG
>CAZUGO010000076.1:0-1951 GCA_964619935.1 uncultured Planctomycetales bacterium
GTTCCGGTGACAGCCTCGGCATGGAGCCCGACACCGCTGACAGTGGGAGCCTGCCCCTCGATGGCACCCGTGCCGGTAAAGACTTCCGAACCGAGCCCGACCACCATGGCGGTGGGAATCGAGATGGCGCCCGTTCCCGTCAGAAGCAGCGCACCGCTGCCAGCAGCCACGGGCGGCTGACCGACGATGGCTCCGCTGCCAGTGATCGTGAGACCATGACTGCCAGCCCCGTCCACCGTCCCAGCCGGGACCGTTATTGCGCCAGTCGCCGTGAACGTCTCGGCCCCGACGCCAGCCACGCTAGGCTCTGAGGCTACGACCGCGCCAGTCCCGGTGATGACCTCGGCCCCCGTACCTGCCACGGCAGGAGCAGGAACCGCAACCGCGCCCGTGCCAGTCAGGACGACCGCACCGACACCGGACACCGTTGCCGCCGCAACGCTGACGGCTCCGGTCGCCGTTGGCTCGGCAAGGGTATGACTGCCGGAGCCCACGACAGCGGGCGCAGGGGCGGTGATCGCACCAGTCGCCGTAAGAACTTCGGCCCCGGTACCTGCAACGGCAGGCGGTGACACCGTGATGGCGCCCGAGCCGGTGAAGATGAGCGCACCAACACCGGCTGTGGTGGCAGCCGGGACGGCGACGGCACCCGTGCCCGTAGTTGGCTCAACCGCCTCGAGTATGAGAACGCCCGATGCGTCCTCTAACTGGTAGGCATCAGTTCCGGTCTCGAGGAGAAGGCGATCAGCCACACCTCATCAGTCCCACGGCCCGCTGCTGGACAGGCCCGTCGCGCCGATGCGCTCGCACTGGAAGTACGAGCCGACCGCGACAACCGCTGCCGCAGCCGTCACGAGGTCGATGGACGGGATGATCGTGCCGCCCGTGGTCACGTCGAAGGTGCCCTTGATATGGGTCCGCATCGCCGTGCCGGTCTGGGCGCCATGCGCCGAGGCCGTGCTGGCGTTGGTGACGCGGTAGATCGAGTCATCATCAGTGTTCGAGGTGGTCGGAGTGCTGATGTCCATTCCCAGAATCCGCCACAGCCATGACGTGATCGTCGCCGTCCCGGCTCCGAGAATGTCGATCAGGGCGCTGCCGCTGGTGCCCGACATGCCCGTGATGAGGAACATGCCATCGAACAGGTAGACACCGCTCGGCAGAGTCAGCCGCCCGTTGGTCGGACTCTCAAAGAGCGTCTGGACGTTGGTGCTGCTGTCGAGCGTGTGCGTTGTATTGCAGCGGATGAGGTAGCGGTCATAGATGAACGCCTTGATCTGGTCGGCGGTGACCTTCTTGGACGTGCCCGCCTCGTTGATGGCGAGCTCGTTGGCTGCAACGACGGCAGATGCCGCCGCGAGTGCGCTGATCTTGGTGTCGGCCATGTCAGGCTGTCTATCAGGTCTTGGGCTGGGTGTACGTCAGGCTCGTGATGGCGACGGTGGCGCCGGCGACAAAGCTCACCGTGTTGAAGTTGATGTCCTCGCCCGATGTGCCGACGGTCACGTCCATCTGGGTCGTCCCAGCCCCTGACGCGATGCGAGCCCATGCGGCCGTGTTGGTCGCATCGGCCGAGGTGTCCGAGGTGATGGCGGCGGCGGTCGCCACGCCATTGGATGCGGCCCCGAAGGCGGTGGCCGCGAACGTCAGGGTGGCGAGCAGCACCTGGGCGCCGACGGCGGTATCGGCGTCGGTCGGGATGGTGCCCGAGTAGATCTTGACGGTGCCTGCACCGCCAGCGTCGATCCGATCCACGACGGCATCGGCTGCCGCGCTGGCGGCGGCATTGGTAAGGCGCGGATCAGCGGCCATCGGTCATCTCCGGTGCATGATCTTTGTGGTAGGAACGGTCGGCGACGATGACGGCAACCTCGGGCTCCATCAGCTCGCCGCAGTCGGCGCAGCGGTACAGGACTTTCCCCGTTCCGCGGATCTCGGGCTTGGGAAGCAG
>CAZUGO010000077.1:0-1867 GCA_964619935.1 uncultured Planctomycetales bacterium
TCAGATGAGTTCTTCCCACTCGACAAGCGCATAGCCGGGAGCACCGGCAGCGCCGTCATAGCCACCATCGGCATCAACCCCGCCGCCTCCGCCACCAGCACCATAATTCGCGCCGGGCTGCGAAGCGGGAGCATCGTCATCATCGCCACCGGCGCCGCCGTTGCCTGTTCCAGGGTTGCCAGAGCCGCCAAGGCCGCCCGCACCCGGTGCACCAGTACCAGCAGTGCCGGGACTGCCCGCACCAGAAAACCCGGCTGCACCGCCACCCCCGCCGCCGGCCGAGGTGCTGTCTCTACCAGCGCCACCAGATGCACCATTGAATCCGCTCCCAGACGCGGCCCCACCTGCCCCCGGAGTAGTGTTGACACTGTTCCCCCCAAGGCCCCGCGCAGCAGATGCCAGCGCGCCGAATGTTGTTGCGTTACCATTCTCAGACTTAAGGCCGCCGGCGCCTATAGTGACAGCAACATTCCCGACAGGAGTAACCTCACCGATGTGCGAGGCGGCCCCGCCGCCGCCACCGGCCGAGTTGCTATCGTCGCCGTTGCCGCCGCCACCGCCGCCGCCAATCATCTTGAGATCGACGTTTCCCTCGGTCTGCGTCGAGACAGAGCGGATTGGATTAGAGGGCTTTACCCACGTCGCCGAGGTGGTGAATATCTGGGACTGGTAGGTCCACACGCCCGGCGCGCCCAACGGGCGTATCACCGGCATGATCATCATGGGAGCTGGAACGTCAGAACGACCTGAAGCCCCTTCGCTTCCGTCGTGTGAACAGTGTCAACGTCGATTCTGATACGGTCTCCCGTGTTGACGTGATCGTTGGAGGCATTGATCACTGCGGCGACCGCCGCTGTTACCGACGACGGCTCGGCGCTGTCGATCGTCAGTTTCGTCGAAAGCATGTCCAGAGCATTGTCGATGTTGTGAACCTGGATGCTCATCGTCCCCGTGGTGCCGACCGTTCCCACGGCACCCAGAACGCCCGCCAGGTTCCAGCCGTCCAGATCGCTCGGCACGACAAACATGAGCCCGCCCGCACCGTCGCCGACAACGCAGTCCGTGGTATTGTCGAACACCTGGATTGGGACCGCGGCCCGAGCGAGCCTTGTCTTTTCGGCATCGGTAAAGGCGTTGGTATTTGCCTCCGCCTCATAGGCGATCTTGATCTCCTCCCCGCTCTGATCTCCCGTTGCGCCCGCTTCGATACCGTCGAGCTTCGCCACGGCGGCGTCGGTGAAGGCGTTGGTGTCCGCCTCCAGCTCATAGGCGACCTTGATCTCGGCTCCTGTCTGATCCGCTGTCGCAGCAGTCTCGATCCCGGCGAGCTTCGTCCGCTCTGTGCCGGTCAGCACCTTGGCGTCGGCCGCCTCGACCATGTTGGCCATGTCGAAAGCATCGTCGGATACCGCTGTCGGGTCATAGATCGCAATGAGCATGTCGCCGGTCCCGGCGCCGGCCGGACCCTGTTCACCCTGTGGACCCTCAGCGCCATCCACGCCGGCCGGTCCTTGCAGACCCGTGGCTCCGGTCGCGCCCGTCTCTCCCGGCTCGCCCTGCGGTCCCTGCGGGCCGGGAACGCCCGGATAGACGTTGACCCGGAGCGCCTGGCTCGGGAACACCCGCAGCTTGACGTTCTGGACCGTCATCAGTTGAATCCGCCATCAAGGACGGGCAGGCGGCCGAGAATAATCTGGACCGTGTCGCTGTCCTTCGCGATCCTGACACCGACCGTGTATTGGCCCTTCTGCACACCGGCCATCGTGGCGGCGCGGAACACCCACGAGATGATGCTCGTCACCAGATCGGCGTCCTCGACCAGCGTCACCGTGCCGTCCGACGTGGAGCCAGAAAGCACCTCTGACCC
>CAZUGO010000078.1:0-2671 GCA_964619935.1 uncultured Planctomycetales bacterium
CCGCCGACGGCAGACCCTTGGCAATCACATCGGCTTCGGTTACGTTGTTTTTCACGTGAGCACTTTGCTGACCACGTCGAAGAACGGTCATAAAGCGTAACCACACGTCTTAAAGCAAGTCAAAAAGTAAGGAGAACAGAGTTATGGGTAATTCCCGTGTCTGCAGAAAAAGCGTCGTGGGGTCGGCGGCCTTGGCCGCGGTGGGCCTGGCGTTTGTTTTTCATGTGCAGGCCGAAGAGGGTGCCATCGGAAGCGCGGCCGCGCGGTCGGCGCCTGCCAGCCAGGTCACCCTTGATTCGGACCGCATGGCGGTGACGGTGGGCCCGGCTCAACCGGGCCAGCAGCGCTCGACATTCGGCACCGGCTCGCCGCCCTACGTGACCGGCTTTGAAGTCGCCGATGGCTTCACGGCGGGCCAGTCGGTCGACGGTCAGGACAACTGGGCGGTTCTGGACAACGGTCCGGATGAGTTGCCGCTGTCCGACTTCGCCGAGATCGATACGGCGAACCCGGAAGCCGGCACCCAGCATCTGCGGCTGTCGTCGAGTGCCGACGCCAACGAGGGCGTCCTGCTGGACGCCGAGTCACCGGACATCGGTGATTTCAGCGCTACACCCGCGGTGGTGTCGATCGACATCGACATCAGCGCCCTGGGCGGGGCCGACTACCAGGTGGTTCCGGTGGCTGCATCGCAGAACCTGGTGACCACCCGCGTGCAGTTTCTGGCGACGGGTGCCATCGAGGTGCTCGATGACATCGGCAACGGGGCCGAGTTCATCGACACCACCTTCACCTGGACTCCGGGATACAAGACGCTGGTCATCGACCTGGACCCCTGCGGCATCAATGACCCGTTGTGCAACGGCGGGGCGGGCACGTCGTCGTCCTTCACCCTCACCTACGACGGGCAGTTGATCTACACCTTCACCGACGTTCCCTTTGCCGACAGCATCGAGGCCGTGCGGGTCAACCGCACCAACGACCTCACCGCGGACACCGGCGATTTCGACAACCTCTCGCACACCATCGGCACGCAGTGCACGGGTGCCTGTTGCGGCGGTTCGGAAGACGGCACCATCACCGACGAAGCCACCTGCTCCGGCGGCGGCGGGACCTGGCAGGGCTCGAATACCAGCATTTGCCAGTGCACCTGCGGCGCGGGTGCCGGCGACTGTCTGACGGCCAACGGCACGCCCGGTTGTGAGAACGTGGACTGCTGTGTCGACGTCTGCACCGATCCGGATGAAGGGTCGGCATTCTGCTGCGTCGTGGAGTGGGACTCGCAGTGTGTGAGCATCCAGGAGCTGTTGTGCGACATTTACCAGTGCAACGGCACCGTCTCCTCGCCGGCCAACGACTGCTGCAACCCGGCCATCGACAGCCCGGTCAATCTCACCGGGCCGGAGGTGGTCGCGGTGACGCCGATGAACAGCCCGGTCGTCGTGGCGTACGACAACACCCTGGCCGAGACCGATGGTCCTGACGATGCCACCAACCCCTGCATGTCCGCCGCCAACGACTCGCAGATCTGGGCCGACTTGTGGTACCGCGTCGATGCCACGGTGAACGGCCAACTGACCGTCAAGAACTGCCTGCTGGGCGACTCGGATACCAAGATCGCCGCCTACGACGCCGGCCTGACCGGCGGCTACGACGGCGAGGCGGTGTGCAACACCGAGTACCTGGAAGCCAACACCATCAGTTGCAACGAGGACTGCACCGAGGACGCGGTCAACTTCACCTCCACGCTGGTGATCAGCATCACGGCGGGTCGCACCTACCTCATCCGGCTGGGTTCTTTTGACGCCGACTACAACGGCAACGCTTCCACGCCCGAGGTCGGCAGCGGCACGGTGCGCTTTACCGTGGAAGAAGCCTTGAATTCGTTCAACACCTGCGACGTTGCCGGCCCGATCGACGACGGCCCGACGTTGTACTCGACCATCGGGCTGGACACCCAGGGCCCGTCCATTGTGGGTTGCGGTGCCGATGACCAGTGCCACAACGACACTTGGTACACCTACACGGCCAGCGCCGACGGGGGTCTGCGGATCGATACCTGCGGCACCAACGGTTACGACACCGAGGTGGCCATCTACGACACCGACGACTGCTCCATGCTGGGCAGCGTTACCGTGTCGTGCAATGACAACGCGGCCGACTGCCCTGGCGGCGGATCCAACCTGATCATCGACGGGATCGTGGACGGCCAGGACTACATCATCCGGGTGGGCGGGTCCACCGATGCCGACGAAGGCGTGTCGACCGTGACCGTGACTCCGAACTGTGAGGTCGCCGTCGGGATGGATTACGTCGTCGAGGTAGAGGACTGCGGGACCGACACCAACGGCGGCTGCAACTCAGCCGGGTTCACCGTGCTGACCAACAGCTACCAGACGCCCATCCAGTTCGCCGGAACCGCCTGGATGGATGGCGGCACCCGCGACACCGACTGGTATGAGCTGGAGACCAACTTCGAAGCCCAGGACCCCACGCCGGACGGCCGCGGCAAGGTCTGCTACTACATCCGCTCCGCGATTCCGCTGGGGATCGGCGTGGTCGACGGGCTGGATGATTGCTCCGGCCAGTTCGTCTTCGGCGTGGTCAATGGCGACGCCTGTGCGACGGTGGGCGGGGTGGCCGGTGAGTTCCTGATCACCGACTACAGTCC
>CAZUGO010000079.1:0-174791 GCA_964619935.1 uncultured Planctomycetales bacterium
CGGGCCAGACGGTGCTGCCACAGGCGACGCGTCGCATCACTGGAATAACGGGACATGGGGCCCTCCTGGGCTGTGAGGATTCAGATCGCTCGCAGGCCAGGATAACCCCCCGGTCAAGAATGGTTCTCGTGTGCGCTCACACGGCTGGAACGATATTCTGGTGGCGGACGTCGACGTGGACGCCTCCGGCTGCCAGCGGATCACGGACATTCTCGTAAACGACGGCAACCCGCCGGAGAACACCTTCACCCCTTTCGAGGGGATCCCCGAATCGTCGCTCCAGGGCACCTTTGACACCGCCGTGTTCGATATCAACAACGACGGCGCCCTCGACCTGGTGCTGGGCCGCTGCGGCGGCACCCAGGTGTGGATGCAGGTTCCTCAGGTGTTCGCTGCTTTTGCCTTCCCCAACGGCCTGCCGTCGGGGCTGGTGCCGCCCGGGGTTCCGATCGACATCGAGGTGGAGATCAGCGGTATCGGCGGTGCGCTGGAAGAGGGCAGCGCCCTGCTGCACGTCGCGCTCGACGACCACCCGTTCAGCAGCTTCGCCCTGACACCCCTGGGCGGCGATCTGTTCCAGGCCACCATTCCGGCCGCGGGCTGCTTGAGCCAGTTGCGGTTCTATTTCAGCGCGGAGATCGAGGGCCAGGGTCAAATCCACACCAACCCCGCGAATGCTCCGGACTCGGCCTATAGCCTGATCGTCGGCACCGGCACTCAGGTGATGCTGGAGGACGACCTGGAAGGCGCCGCAGACGATTGGATCGTGATCAACGACCCCGGCCTGCTCAACGGGGGCTGGGAGCATGCCGATCCGGTCGGCACATGGTACGAGGGTCAACCGGCCGCTCCGGAGGACGACGCCAGTGAACCGGGGGTGATGGCCTTCGTGACCGACAACGGTCTACCGGGCCAGGATGCCGGCGTTCACGACGTCGACGGCGGCCCGACCCGGCTGATCTCACCACCGATGGATGTCAGCAGCTTGGCCGTCGCGATCCACTACCGCTGCTGGGTATTCAGTGCGACGGGGACCCCGGATACCCTGATCACCGAGGTGTCGAACAACGACGGCCAGACCTGGACGTACGTGGATGCGGTCAGCGACACCGGTGGTGCCTGGGAAGCACAGAGCTTCGTGATCGCCGATTACGTCGAGCCGACCGATGTCGTCCGGGTGCGCTTCACCATGTGTGACTGCCCGAACGACTCCATCTCCGAGGCGGGAATCGACGATCTTGCGGTGGAACGGGTGGTCTGCAGCGCGCCCTGTGCAGCGGACCTCAATGGGGACGGCGCGATCAACGCCGCCGATCTGGCCATGCTCATCGGCGCCTGGGGACCGAACCCCGGCCACGTGGCCGACCTCACTTGAGGAAAGGGGGCTGTCCCCTTTCCGATCTGTCCCCTTTCCGATCCCCTTTCCGCCCCCGTGCAAGACTTGGAGCTTCAAACGATTACCATGGGTTCCGGACGTGGCACGCCCGTCCGGTTCTTGTGATGTAGTCCTGATGGTAGTCCTCGGCAGGGAAGAAGGTCATGGCCGACTGCACCTGCGTGACGATCTTTCGCCCGTGGAAAGGTTCGGACTGTTGCAGCTCCTGGATGTAGGCCTGGGCGGCCTGCTTCTGGTCATCGTTGACCGTCCAGATGCCCGAACGGTATTGCGCCCCGACGTCCGGTCCCTGACGGTTAAACTCGGTGGGGTTGTGCATCACGAAAAAGGCCTCCAGCAGGCGGCGGTAGCTGATGCGCGAGGGGTCGTAGACTACCTTCACGGTTTCGGCGTGGCCGGTCGGGTCGCCGCACACCTGTTTGTAGGTTGGATTGTCGAGGTGTCCCTGCATGTAGCCGCTAACCGCTTCGATGACGCCCGGTCCTTGCTGGAAGTAGTGTTCAATCCCCCAGAAGCAGCCGCCGGCAAAATAGGCGACCTCGGTTTTCACCGGCGCCCCGTGGGCACCGGCGGGCTCGCTCTGGGCGGTCTTCTCCGGCGGAGGCAAATGGTCTTTGTCGTAGAACCGAAGGGAGGCCGAATTCAGGCAATGGCGTTGCCCCGTCGGCTTGGGCCCGTCATCGAAGACGTGTCCGAGATGGGCGCCGCAGCGGGCGCAGTTGATCTCCGTCCGGGTCATGCCGTGGGCGCGGTCCTGCTTGCGGGCCACGTGCTGCGGATCGAATTCCTGCCAAAAGCTCGGCCAGCCCGTGCCGGAATCGAACTTGTGGGCGCTGGAAAACAGAGGCAGGTTGCAGACGACGCAGGCATAGGCGCCGTCCTGCTTGTTATTCAGGAGCGTGCCGCAGCCGGGCGGCTCAGTGCCGGCCTTCTGGGTGATGCGATAAGCCTCCGGGTCGAGCTTCTCGGCCAGGCGGGCCACTTGCGAGGGCGGCAGAGGCGCAATGTCGTAACCGGCCTGCGAGTATTTCATGTCCATCGTCTTCTTCGAACCTCCAGCATGGGCCATGACGACTTCACCCGGCGCCCCCGACCGAGACACCTCCGGCGTTTGCGGACGACAGCCGCCCAGCAGGATCAGCAGAATGGCCGCCACGGTCAAGCTCAGGCGAATCTCAGCCATCCACGCACCTCCCTTTCAGGTCATAGTATAGCGCGCCGACCTTGAGGCTTCAGGCCCCAGGTCCTAGCCCAACCTTCGCACTTCGTCACCTCGGGCGGCCTTCCCGGGGGCGGGAGAGGGGATTTTGGGCGAAGGTCTGCACTACAGATCCATGGGGTGGTCCTGTGATCAGCCTAACTAACTAGGAACTGCCAGCAAGGCCAGGGGTGGGTGGGGGCTGGGGCGGATTGGCCAACCGGATGGGTACGCCAGCACGCTGCTGAAGCATCGTGATAAACGAAGCGCCCATCAGCGCCATGCCGAAGGACGCCCCCTGTGGGCGTCCGCTCCAGGTGGTCAGATGGGGCGCGCCGGTCAGTCGCAGCGGGCCCGGATCGGCGGCAGGCAGCCATGCCGGGGATTGCTGGCAAGTCAGGCGGGCCGCGCGGCTACGGAAAGTCGCGCCTCCCAAGAAAATCCGAAAAATACAGCCATTGGGCCCCTTGCGGTTAGGTTCCCGAGAAAAGCGTACAAACTGTAACATGTTTATTTATAGTCAGTTACAATCTTGCCCGTGGCGCGTTTCGGGGGTGTTTTGATGCGTCTCCGATGAGAAAGTCGATCAGAGAGGCTCTATCGAGTTCCTGTGTAAACAGTTTAATGTAAACAAGTTACGCATCAAAAAGGCTGTGAAATTATTCGTTGTGTATGGCGTTGGTTAGCATCTATCTGGTTTGCAGCCTGGGATGGTCCGGCGATTCCATGCTGCTCAGCCACCCGGGTGCCGCGGGAAGGGATCGTGACTCGGGCCCGGTAGGGGTTGTGAGCTGGCGCGGTAAGGGCTGGACGCCGGCGCCGTACGCGCCGGCTCCCAGCGCGGTACGGAACGGCCGGCGGCGCAGCAGGCGCCGGACCTCAACACCCCGGGGGTACGGTCAGAACACCCGGCGGTCGCGACCCGGTTTCCGCACTGGGGCCGGGCATCCTCCACGGAAGGTGTATCCACTACGTGGCCCGGGGCGCCTCATTGTCCTGCCCAAGCGGGCGCGGTGTCAGCACCCGACTACTCGGGTGCTGCTTCGGGCGGCTGGGCCCGATACTTGATCACGCGCACCCGTTCCAGCGTGACCAATCCCTGGGTGATCATGGCGTCCAGGTAGGGCAGCAGTTCATCGATCTTCTCGCGGCTGTCGACCAGCTCGACGATCATGGGCAAGTCCTGGCTCAAGCGCAGAACCTTGGCGGTATGCAGCCGGCTGCGGGCACCGAACCCCATCGGGCCGCGCAGCACGGTGGCGCCGGCCATTCCCAGTTCGCGGGCCTTGAGCACGATGGCTTCGTAGAGCGGCCGCCCGTCCCAGCAATCGGATTCGCCAAGGAAGATGCGCAGCAAGTAGCCGTCCTCCGGGATCTTCATGGGGGTCAGCCTCCAAAGATGACCTGTCCGCCGCGATAGCCCAGCCAGGCCGCCAGCAGCCCCAGGCCGTTTTGCAGCAAGACATTCAGCAGTGCCGCGGCGAACTGGCGGTCATCGATCAGCGACACCGTCTCGATGCCGAACGATGAGAAGGTCGTGAACCCGCCCAGCAGGCCGATCATGATCATCAGGCGGTAGGCTTCCCGCACGGTCTGGGCGCTGCTGAAGAACGCCCCGGCGACGCCGATCGCCAGGCACCCAATGACGTTGACGGCCAGCGTGCCGATGGGAAAGGTTCCCTGGGTGAGGCCTTGGCTCCAGCCGGACACGCCGTAGCGCAGCAGGGTGCCCGCAGCGCCGCCCGCGGCAATCAGCACGATGCGGATGATGTCGTTGGACATGATGCGGTGCTCGCGACCAGGTGCTCAGGCGACCCGCGGGTTAAAGCGATTCACAGGATGCGGCAATCGGCGGCAGTGTCAAGAACCAGTCGCGCTCCACGTCCAGCATGTCGCGATTGCGTCGGGCCATGGTACGCCGGGCCACCTCGAGGCAGCGCTGCGGCTCGTAGGGTTGGTCCTGCTGCTCGGTGACGAACCGGAATGAGGGCGTGAACGGCGCGTTGCTGCGCCGGCCGGCGATGCTGCTGCCGAAGCCGATCACGCACCCGGTGGTTAGCGACTGGTCGATGCCGATCTTGGCGTAGTCACCAATCAGGGCGCCCATGAAGCGCCGCCGCGTCGGCACGGCAGCGCCGCAGACCGGCACACTGATTTCTCCGTAGGTATTCTTCAGGTTCGATGTGGTGGTGCCGGCGCCGAGGTTCACCCACGTCCCGACGACCGAATCGCCACAGAAGCCGTGATGCTGTTTGTTGGAGCGGGCCATGATCACCGAGTTGCTGATCTCGCCGCCGACCTTCGCGCCCGGACCGATGGAGACTTGCTGCCGGATCCACGCTCCGGCATTGACCACGGCGTCGTCCGCGACGCACACCGGGCCCTGGATCACCACGTTGGAGTGGACGGTGACCCGCTTGCCCACGAAGATCGGGCCGTCCTGGGCATCGAGCACGGCGCCCGCCCGGACCACGGTGTCGGCACCGACGTGAAGGTGGGATTCGTTGATCCGGTGCACCCCGGGATGCAAGGTGCCGTGCACGCCGGCGCTGGATGGATCCCAGTCAGCGAGCAGCAGCTCGCGGTGATTGGTCAACAGATCCCAGGGATAATGCAGCACGATCCCGCGGACCGGCAGGCGCGGGACGCCGTCCAGCCGTTCCGCCAGGCGATCCGGGTCGGCGACATCCTGCGGGGTCAGACCCTCGGCCAGCCGGGCATCGCAGCGGACACACGCCACGGTGTCGTCGATCATGCCGACGCCCGGTCGCGGGAGCGGTTGCTCGTCACCCAGCGGGATCCAGCGTCCGTTGGCCAGCAGCACATCGGGCTGCAGCGGTTGGTTGACCGGAGCGCGGCTGCGGGCTGCGGTGAGCGCCGCCAGCTCGGCCCGCACCCACCAGCCGGCCAGCTCAAGGTTCAGCGTTTCCTGGCAGCGCTCCGCCAGCGTCCGCCGCCCACAGGCCAATTGGAACACCGCCCGCCAGTAGGTCAGCGGCAGGAACTGTCGCCAGGCATGGTCCTCGAAAATGAGCAGGCCGCTCATGGTCTATAGGGTACCGCAAATCGCCCGTCGTGTTGATGGGCAGGCAGCGACGAGGGTCACAGGTGCACAAAAAAAGGGCCGGCAGAGGTGCTGGCCCTGTGGGTTAGTGACTCGCCTCCGCCGCAGCCGATGCCCGGGTGTTTGATGAACCCTTGCTGACAAGGTGGGTGGCTCTGCGATGCCCGGACGTCCCGTCAAAGCGGGCATGCCCTCCAGCAATCGCGCAACGAGCCTCCCAGGGTTCACAATTAGGTTCTAATCAAACGTTTCCAGACTGTCGCACTCGGTAGAGTCCGAGGATCACTCAACACGTTCGGTTGTATCATCGGCCTGTCCGGAAGTCGAACTACAACTTCTGAAAAATAAAATATGCCTCGCCGTCCTGCAAACAACATTCCAACCGGTGTAATTAATTCTGATGAAACCGCATGGCGCTGGGTTCGCGGCGCCGCCGGCCGGGGCCCCATAATCGGGTTTGCGATCGACACCGGCGGCCCGCCGGGGCGGGTTCGGCGGTTTTTGACCGTGCACGGTGGGACGGTGTGCGGTAAAACATCCCTCAGTGATTGTGGCTCTGGGCTTTTCGAACAGGAGTGTCAGGGTTATGTCGCGTGTCAACCGGATCGCGATCGCCGCCTGGGCCTGCGGGCTGCTGATGTGCGGGCTGCACCCGGCTGCGTCTCAGCCGTCGGCCGACCCGTCCGACGGCGGTCAGCGCCTGGTGGTCGATCATCCCCACGTGGATCTCGGCACGGTGCGGCAGGGCGGGACCTACGAGTTCAGTTACGTGCTGCGCAACGAAGGGACGGCCGACCTGCTGATCACCCGGATTCGCAGCTTGTGCGGCTGCACCGTCACCGAGCCGCGCGAAGAGAAGCAGTTGGCTCCGGGCGAGTGGCTCACGCTGAGCGCCACTTTCGACTCCACCGACCAGGTCGGCCCCAAGACCAAGGAAATCCTGGTCTATTCCAACGCCCCGGGGTCGCCCAGCAGCTTGACCTTCAGCGCCGTGGTGGACGCCATCTACCAGCTCAGGCCCAATCTGCAACGGGTGGTGTTCAAGGATCTGTGTCGCGGCCAGGTGCTGGACCGGACGCTGGACCTGCTGGCCGGCACCCCCGGGAAGGCGCTCGAGATCGTGGCGTTATCGTTCACCCGCAGCGGTCTTTCCTACACCAGCGAGCCGATCGTCGAGAAGGGCTACTCTGGTTATCGCCTGAGTTTTGTGCTCGACCCGGACGTGCCCATCGGGTCATTCAATACGGTGGCCCACTTGACGGTGCGCAGCGACGGGGAGCAGGCTCAGTTTGAGCTGCCCTTTGGCGGGGAAGTCATTTCCAACATTGGGGTCCAACCGCGCTTCCTGGTGGAGGTCGCGCCGGTGCTTCCGGGCGATCCGCTGACTTATGGCCGGATCCATTTGCGGGCGGTCAATCGCGACTCACCCTTCCGGATTCGCCGGGTGCACGTCGGCCCCGCGCTGACCTGCACCATCGATGAACAACAGCGCGGCCTGGAGTACATCGTGAGTCTTCAGGTCGCACCGACGGCGCCCAAAGGCCCGTTGGGTTCAACCTTGTTGATTTTCACCGACAGTCCCGATCAGCCGATCATCGACATTCCGGTGTTCGCGAACATCGGTTCGCGGGTGACGGTTCTGCCCGAGGTCGTGTTCCTGCGGCGCGATCGCCCGGAAGATCCCTGGGCGGCGCAGGTGGTCACGTTGCAGTCTGATTCGGCCGGGTTTGCGGTGGAGCGCGTCTCCTGCGACCATGCCGGCCTCGAGATCACCGAGCTGTCGGCAGTGGGCGGACAGACGGAGCGCAAGATTCGGCTGCGGCTGGCAGACGAAACGGCCGCCGGCGAATTCCGGGCGACGGTCAATGTGGTGACCAATGTTCCGGGGGCCGGCGAGGTTCAGATTCCGGTGTTTGCGGAAGTTGCCGACCCGCGGCCGGATTCCGCCCAGTACCGTCCTTGAGCCGCCGTCGCCCTCCTGGTAGGGGTACGCGGCGGTCGAGGTGCACACGCACAATTATTGAGTAAGGGGAGACCGTGGAGCGCACAACCCATTCGTCCGAGACCGCCGCAACCCCGGCGGGGAATTGGCCCACGGCGACGCCCGCATGGGTGGTGGCGGCCTGCGCCGGTCTGTGGCTGCTGTGGGCGGCGTTTCTGGTCTGGATGATGTTCCTGCGCATTTCGGTGCAGTCGGCCGGACCCTATTGAAATGAGCCTCCCCGGGGCAGGCCTGGGCAAGAGGCAAGTCGATCGGGTCGGGTGTCCTTTGAGGGGCGCTGCGCGGTTGAATACGGATTCCATGGCAGCCAACGCGCCGCCGACGCTCGACGACGCCGTGTTCCAGCGCAATCTCACGGCCCTCGACGCGTCCCAACCCCAGGTCGCGGCCCAGATCCGATCGACCGTTGTGCCGCCCGGCGTCCGGCTGGCCCATGGACGCGATGGGTCGGTCACCTTCCGAATCGCCCAGGATGATGGCACGGTGTGGTTGGGCGGCAGTTCCATGCCGACCGTCAGCAGTCCGGCGGTGTTGTCGCATTTTGCGCCCGGTCGGGCCAACGTGCTGCTGGCGACCCTGGGGCACGGCGGCGAGGCCGAGGTTCTGCTGCGGCAATTGGAGCCGCAGCAGGCGGTTTATGCCTGGGATGTCGATCCCCTGGTTCCGGCCCTGGCCTTGCGCCGCTGTGATTTCAGTCGAGACATTGGCCGCGGGCGGTTGCTGCTGGCCCTTGGGTCCGAGCTGGAGTCCGCGTTGCAGCGCTGCTTTGACGACCATCCCACCCATTTGCCTCCCGCCAGGATTTTCGTGGCGCCACAGTTGGAGGCGGCGGACGTTCACGTGCTGCACTCACAGGCGGAAGCGGCCGCCATCCGCCGGCACGGCAGGTTGGACCGCGAGGTAGGTGAGGTCGGGCAACGGCTCCAGACTCGGCGCGGGGTGAATCCCGGCCGGCGGATTGCGATTGTGAGCATGATGATCGATCCGGAGGTCACGCGGGTCGCCCACGCGTTGGCACGGGCCGCTGAGTCGCTGGGGCTGGATGCCGGCGTGGTGGTGGTCGATCGTCCTGCCCATGGCCACCGGCTGGCTGCCGCGCGCCATCTTGACGAACGTGCACCGAGCGACGTCATCTTGTTGAATCAACTGCCCGGCGAGTGGGGCGAGTTGCTCAGCGGCGTTCCGCGGTGCGTCACCTGGTGTGTGTCGGCCGGGGCCTGCCGCCCTGATGCAACCTGGCGGCCCGCTGTTCCTGACGGCGTCTGGACGGTCCGGCCCGAGTTCGTTCCGGTGCCGC
The DNA here is from genome assembly GCA_964619935.1 of uncultured Planctomycetales bacterium. Taxonomy (GTDB): domain Bacteria; phylum Planctomycetota; class Phycisphaerae; order UBA1845; family CAIVHJ01; genus CAZUGO01. The sequence goes on from CAZUGO010000079.1 coordinate 8,958, forward strand.
AGGCGTCCATCCTGGGTGTGGCTGCCGACTCGAGTTGCTTTCATCTCCGGCAACCCTCCGATCAGGAGCTGGCGCACTATGGCGCCGACGTGGCGGTGATCATGGATGCCGCCGACCTGTCGGCCGACGCCCTGGGGTTGAAGTGGGAATCCCATCGCCGGCTGTGGGAGGCCATCATCCAGACCCTCCGCCGCCGCCCGTTGTTGTTGGATCAGCCGGCCGCCCTGGCGCTGATTGCCCGGGTCGGACGCGCGGCCGATGTTGCCCTCGATTCGGATTCGGTCGGCGGTTACCTGGCGTCTCGCATCAGTCAGGTGGTGGCGCCCACCCTGGCCGTGTTGGCGCTCCTCCGCAGTCAGCGGTCGTCGCAGGCCTCGATCCGGCTGTGGGGCGCCAACTGGGAGTCCCATCCCGAGTCGGCCGCTGCCCGCTGCGGTCCGCGCCCAACCGACGAGCAGCGCAACCACATCTACAATACTTCCGGCGTCATTCTCCACGTGCTCAACGATGATCGCTGTGAGCAGCAGCTCCTGGATGCCCTGGCCGCCGAGGCCTGCGTAGTGCGGCACCAGTGCCGCCCCGCGGGTCCCGCCGGGCTGCCCTCGTTTTCTCAGACGCATGAAATCGCTGCCCTGCTGGCCGACCTGCCGGCTAACCTGCCCCACCTCCGGGCCCAATGCAAACCAGCCCATGAGTTTGTGAAGCAACACGGGCTGTTTGAGCACCGCCTTTGCGAGCTTCTGGCACCGGGTCTGAAGATTCACTGAAAAAAATCGATGAGCGGACCTAACACATTGATTGCAACTATGTTGCGACACAGTGTGAAATAATTCACAAAAAGTTCCTGTAACATATTGGTACTAAAAGCGTACTAATTAGTGGGGTAAGCAATAGCTTGCATCCGGACCGCCGGGTCGGGTCGTGCCAGGAGGCCTTCGATCGCCGATCGCCGGGCGGGGTCGGACATCGACAGAGGTGGAGAAAGCATGGTTTCACAGAGGCAGAGCAACCCGGTTCAAGTCGACTTTCCGGAGCCGCCGCGGTTCATCGACCACCAGGAACTCAGCGAGCGCGGGGTCGTTCATCGGCTGTTTCGGACCAGTGATGATCCGCCGCAGGAGGGCCGCTTGTCTCGCCAGGAGGAGGTCCTGCTGTTCAAGCGGATGCAGTACTGCGGCTATCGCATGAGCAAGATGTGGGATCGCCTGGAAAACCTCACTGCTGTCGAGCAGAAGCGCTATCTCAAATGGTACAAGCAGTACAACGAGATTCGCGCCCGTGTGGTCAGCGCCAACATGGGGCTGGTCTTCGACATGTTGAGCAAGAGTCGCTTCAGGAGCGCCGATTTTGACGAGCTGCGCAGCGAGGGTCTGCTGGCATTGCTGCGCTCGGTGGACACGTACAATCCGTGGAGCGGCTTTCGATTCAGCACCTACGCCTGCAACTCGATCATCAATGCCTTTTCGCGGGTGGCGCTCATGGAGCGGAAGCGCAGTCACCTATGGGTCGGCAGCTTTGATCCGAACCTTGAGCCGGTCGACACGCGGGAGCCGCGGCGGTCCGAGCATCTGGGGCTCATGGCCGAGCGGCTGGTGGCGGTGCTCAACGATCGGGCCACGCCGTTGAGCGAGAACGAGAAGTATGTATTGCGGGCCCGGTTCCCGCTGCAGCCGGAGGCCCGCCGGGCCACCCTGCAGAAGTTGGGTGACGCCTTGCAGGTCAGCAAGGAGCGCGTCCGCCAGATTCAGGCGTCGGCGCTCGGCAAGCTGCGTCGGGCCCTGGTCTCGGACTCGGTGCTGCAATAACCAATAAGAATGGGCCTGAGGGTCTCTTGACGGGCCGCCGCCGGGCGTTTATTCTGAACGCCCTTGCTTAGGAGTCATGATCGATGAAGGTCAAGCGCGTATCCAGGATTGCGACACCGGCGGCCCGCACGCCGGCGGCGTGTTGCGACCTTCGTGGAGTACCCGACTCCTGAGCGACTGACCTGCTTGTCTTGTTGTGCTCGATGACCGCCCCGGGAGTTCACGAACCCGGGGCTTTTTTTGTGGGTGATGTGACCGGTGGCAGCCCAGGAATTGCACTTATCTGACGCGGCGGATCATCGGGGTGAGATCCGGTCGGTGGTGGCCATGACCATCCCGATGGTGATCACCACCTGCAGTCCGATGGTCATGCGCGTGGTGGACTTCGCCTTTGTGTCCACGCTGGGGCGCGAAGCTCAGGCGGCGATCATCCCGGCCCAGATTGCCTTGTGGTGCTACATGGCTGCCTGCATCGGGCTGGTGTCTGCGGTCAGCACCTATGCGTCGCAGTGTCTGGGTCGTGACCGGCTGGCGGACTGCAGCGCCTACGGCTGGCAGAGCGTGTATCTGTCGGTGTTTCTGGGTGTGTTGGGTCTGGGGTTGTTGCCGGTGTTTCCGGTGATTTTCGCCTGGGTGGACCACGAGCCGCAGGTCATGGCCATGGAGGTGTTGTACACCCAGGTCAGCGTGTGGGCCATCCTGCCGACGGTGGCGGCCCAGGCGTTGGGCGCCTATTTCACCGGCATCCATCGCCCGCGGGTGACCATGGTGGTGGCCCTGGAGGCGAACGCCCTGAACATCTTGTTGGACTACGCCTTGATCTTTGGGGCTTTGGGCTGTCCGCAGATGGGCTTCCGGGGCGCCGCCTTGGGGACGGTGATCGCGGCCTTCTACCAGACGGCCCGCCTGTTGGCGACCCTGTGGTGGGGCGAATCGCGACGGGTCTATGCGGCCCGCCGGACCTTGGCGATCGACTGGGGGAAGCTGGGCGATTTGGTTCGCGTGGGCGGGCCGCAGGGTTTGCAGTGGTTGAGCGACGTCACGGTCTGGGGTTTGTTCAACATGTTCTTGATCGGCCGTTTCGGTACGGCCGAGCTGGCGGCCTCGAACATCGCCTGGCAGTACATCCGCATCAGTCTGATGCCCATAATCGGCGTGGGCCAGGCGATCACGGTGATGGTCGGCCGGGCCATCGGGCAAGGGAATTTCGAACGGGCCCGGCGGTTCACGCGCATCGGCATCGCGATTTCCTTCGCGTACAGCGTGGTGGTGTTGGTGGTTTACGTGAGTGCCAGACCGACCTTGATCGGGCTGTTCACCGACGACCCCACGGTGCTGGCCGTCGGCGTCAAGGTGATGCTCTGTGTGGCGCTGTTCCAGTGGTTCGATGTTCTGGGGACCAGCTATTACCACGCCTTGCGCGGCGCCGGCGACACCCGCTGGCCGATGGTGATGTTCGTGGTCAGCCATTGGGCCGTGATCATCGGCGGCGGCAGCATTGTGGTGTGGCTCCGACCTGATCTGGGCAGCTTGGGGCCGTGGATGGTGGCCACGGTGTTGATCTCGTTCACCGGAGCGCTATTGTGGTGGCGCTGGAATAGCCGGGCCTGGATGCGGATCAACCTGTTTCGTGACGCTCCGCAGCCGCCGCCGGGCGGGCGCGCGCCCGTTGCGGTCGACGCCCAGCCGATCGATTCGCTCGGGGCCTGAGCGCCCTACGTTCAGGGTGGGCCGGCGGCGACCCCCGGGGATGCGCCGGACCGGTCCGCCAGCAAGGTTTCACAGTTGCAAAGCGGCCGCTAACTGGCTATAAAAGAAGTTGTTAGTGGTTCGCGTGCTCTTTGGCGGCGTGCAACCGCGAACGCTCGGTGGGTCATTCAGCTCCCACGGTGGTGCCACCGCGGAGCCGGCAATCACTTCTGGCGGGGTATGCTCGTTTCAGGCGATCTTGGCAATTAGGTTTCCACAGCGAATCATGACGGGGACAGGCCTTACCAAACGGTGCGGGATCCAAATGACGATGGGGGTCCTGGCAGCCTGGGCCGGGGCGGTTTCCGTCGTTGCCCAGACACCGCCAGCCGAACCGCGCGCCGCGGCGGCCCCGGATTCCCGCAGTTCCGACCAGCTCGATGAGATCAACAATTGGGTGAGCATCGTCAAGACGGCGAATCTGCCGGACGAGCTGCGGGTGTTCAACGCCAACCAGTTGATTCAAAAAGACTGGCCGGAGGCCATCGAAGCGGTCATGCAACTGCTGACCGATTCAGATACCGAGCACGCCTGTGTCTCGGTGTGCCGGGCGCTGGCCCGCAATGGGCCGCCGCGCGCCGAATTCATCGATCCGCTCTTGCGGCTGTTGCGCGACGGGCGGCAGCCCATCCAGGTGGAGGCCAGTGCCGCCCTGGCCGGCTATGAAGACCCGGTGGTGGCCCAGCGCCTTACGGAATTGATCCGCGATGCCGAGGCTCCAGCGCCGGCGCGGGCGGCGGCCATCGCGACCGTGGCTGAATTCGAAGACCGGCTGCGCGCGGGCGGCATCCTGATCGGGTTGCTGGAGCACGGTGACGCCCAGATCAACGAGCCGCTGTATGCCGCCTTGCGGCAGGTCAGCGGGCTGCAGACCGACGACCCCGAGATCTGGCGGCAGTGGTGGGACGAAGTCAAGGACTTGCGGCTGGAGGATTGGCAGCAGCGCGAAATCAAACGGCTGCGCTCGCGCATGGCCTCAATGCAGGCGGCCTACGACCAGATGGGCCGGCGGCTCCAGGATGCCCTCCAGCAAGCCTATCTGCGTGCGGGCAACGGCGACAAGGCCAAGCTGTTGGCCACCTTTTTGACCGACGATTTTGAGCTGGCCCGCAAGCTGGGCCTCGACTTCGTGCAGCGCGACATCATCGACGGCGTCATTCCCGACGAGCAGGTTCGTACGGCCCTGCGCTCGCGGATCACCGACCCGTCGCCGGCCATCCGCCGGGGGGTGCTGACCATTCTGGGCAACCTGCGGGATCAGGCTGATGCCCCGCGGGTCATCGAGCTGCTGCGCTCCGAGACGGATCCGGCGACACGTCTGGCCGCGATCGTGACTTTGGGCGAGTTGTCCAATCCGCAAGCCGGCCCGGTGCTCATCGAGGTCCTGCAGGGCTCGGCGAGTTCCCTGGCCGACAAGTTGGCGGCCGCCAAGGCGCTGGGGCGATTGGGATCCGTGGGTGACGGTCCGCCCGAAGACCGCGGCGATGCCATCGTCGATGCCCTGACCCAGGCGTACCACGACAGCAGCGGGCCCTTCCCGACCCTGCAGCGGGCCGTGCTCCAGGCCATGTCCCAGATTGGCGACCGCCGCTTCGCCGCGATTCTGCTGGAGCATCTGCAACTCGATCCGGCGGATGTCCGTCTGTACTGCATCGTCGGTCTGCGGCAGATGCGCGACCCCCAGTATCTTGCGAGTATCCTGCCGTATCTCACGGATGCCGATGTGGCCGTGCGCCGCGAAGTCGCCGTCGCCATCGGGCGGCTGGGCGAAGGCGAAACCCAACTGGGCACGCTGTTGAGCCGCTTGGGGCCCGATGGCGAGACCGATGCTTCGGTCACCAAGGAGCTGTGGAAGAGCTTCGGCCAGATCTGGGATAAACTGGAGGGCGTGGTGCAGTTCGGCTGGGCCAAGCGGATCAACGACAACGCTGATCGTCAGATCGAGTTGCTCAAGCGGCTGGAAGCCGCCCTGATCGCCCAGACGCGCTTCGGCGTCGAGGTGGCCGACGTTCGGACGGCGCTGGCCGGCTGTTACGACACGGCGGAACGTCATGTGGAGGCCGCCCGCTACTGGGGGCTGACTGCGGAAGTGTACAACCAGGCCGGCGACCCGCGGGGTCGCGATGCCGCCGTGGCTCAGTTTCGGTCCTTGCTGCGGGCCGCCCAGTACGATCAGGCCGTGGCCGGTGGTCGCAAACTGCTCAGCGAAGATGTGGAGACCTTCAAACCTCGGCTCGGCAATGTCGTGCTTGAGCAGCTTGCCGCCGAAGCGGCCGCCAAGCGGCCCGAGCGCATCGCCGCCTTGCTGGCCGCGGTCAAGAAACTGCCGCAACTGATGATGGACGACACCTTCAAGTCCAGCCTGCGGCGCTATGACGACGGCCAGACCCAGACCTCCAGCGAAGAACCGTTGCCGGCTTCTTCCAGTTCGCAATTCACCCGATCGTCGATTGCCATCGCGGGATTGCCGGGCGTCACTCCGCCGCGGGCCCAAACCGGCTGATGATGCGGTCGGCGGTCTTCAGACCGTCGATCGCGGCACTGATGATGCCCCCGGCGTACCCGGCTCCTTCACCAACGGGATACAGTCCACCCACTGCAGTTGACTCGCGGGTCTGAGGATCCCTTGGGATTCGAACCGGCGCGCTGGCCCGGGTCTCGGGGGCGGTGACCAGGGCCTGATCGCCGGCGAAGCCCGGCAGCCGCTGATCGAGCAGGCCCAAGGCCCGTTTGAGGGCGGCGTCCACTTCCCGCGGGATCAACCGGGCGATGTCGGCCCACTGCCCGCCCAACGGGTAGCTGGTGTTCAGGGTCCCGTCCGAGGGTCGGCCTTGGAGGTAGTCACAGGCCCGCTGGGCCGGCACGGCATATCCGCCTGCGGTGGCCGCAAAAGCCCCGGCTTCCCATTGCCGTTGGTAGGCCAGCCCGCGCAGCGGATCGTCGCCGAACCGTTCGGTGGGAATGGTGATGACCAGCCCGCTGTTGGCGAACGGGCCGCCGCGCGACGCCCGCGACGCCCCGTTGGTGACGATCAGTCCGGGCGATTCGTGGGTCGGCAGGATGATCCCGCCCGGGCACATGCAGAAGCTGAACAGGTCGGCGCCGGCGCCCGCGGCGCCTTTGGCGACCAGGTGGTAATCCGCCGGCGGCAGGCGATCGTGTCCGGCGTGCCGGCCGTATTGCCAGCGATCGACCTGGTCCTGGAAGTGCTCGATGCGGACGCCCAGTTGGAAGGGCTTGGCCACGATGGGCACACCGCGCTGGCTGAGCATGGTCACGGTGTCGCGCGCCGAGTGTCCGATGGCCAGGATGGCGCAGTCCGCCGGCACCACCTGGTCGGCGGTGCGCAGTCCGCGGACCCGCCGGTCCTCGTCGAGGAGCAGATCATCGAGCCGGGTGGCGAAACGCACTTCAGCGCCGAGAGACTCGAGGTGTTTGCGGAGGCGCATACAGATATTCGGCAGCCGGTCGCTTCCGATGTGCGGCTTGCCGTCGCTCAGAATCTCCGGGGCGGCGCCGTGTTCGTAGAGCACCTGCAGCACCAGCGGCGTGTGCGGGTCGTTGATGCGCGTGTACAGCTTGCCGTCGCTGTAGGCGCCGGCACCGCCCTCGCCGAACAGCAGGTTCGATTCCGGGTCGAAAATCCGTTGGCGATAGAATCGTTGTATGACGTCGCGGTGGCGGGTGCGGACGTCGCGTCCGCGTTCGAGGATCAACGGCCGGTAACCGAAGCAGGCCAGCCGCCAGGCGGCAAACATGCCCGCGGGTCCGAAGCCGACGATCACCGGGCGGTGGCGCAGCGGGGTGCTCGCGGGGGTCGGGTCGACCCCCGGCCGGTCGGTGAGCATGACCACGTCCTGGCGGTGCAGCCGCTGGACCGCTCGGCGCTCGGCGGCGGTATCGTCCAGCGCCGCTTCCACGCAATAGACGAATTGCAAGCGGTCGCGTTTGCGGGCATCCAGCGAGCGGCGGACGGCGGCAAAGCAGCGGATGCCGGCCGGCGGAAGCTTGAGCCGCCGGGCGATCTTGTCACGCAGGAGGTCCTCGGTCTCGTCGAGGGAGAGCACGATGTCCCGCAGGTAAATGGGCACGCGCCTAAGACTAGCACTTCGTCTGCGGTGGTGCCAGCATTGCCACCCGCACGGCGCGATCTATAATAGCGGGCCGACGGCGGTCTGGAGGAAGCGTTTGGTCAAGCTGGGCGTCAACATCGATCATATCGCCACCGTGCGGCAGGCGCGGCGAACCGACGAGCCTGATCCGGTGTGGGCCGCGGTGGAGTCCGAGTTGGGCGGCGCCGACGGCATCACCTTTCATCTGCGGGAGGATCGCCGGCACATCAACGATCGCGACGCCCGCTTGCTGAAAGAGACCGTCGCGACGCAGTTGAACATGGAGATGTCGATTGCCGCCTCCATTGTCCGGATTGCCGTGGCGCTGAAGCCGGATCAGTGCACCTTGGTCCCGGAGCGCCGCGCGGAGTTGACCACCGAGGGCGGGCTGAACGTCCGCAAGCTCAGTCGGCGGGTGTCCCGGGTGGTCGCGGAACTGCATCGCCGTCAGGTGGTCACCAGTGCCTTCATCGAGCCCGATCCCCGGCAGATCCAGGCGGCGGCCGAGTGCGGCTTTGATGCCGTGGAGTTGTGGACCGGCGGCTACGCCCATGCCACCGGCCCCCGGGCCGTGCAGCGGGCCTTGGACATCCTGGGGCGCGGCGTATCACTGGCCGCCGAGTGTGGTCTGAAGGTCCATGCCGGACACGGCTTGACCTACCGCAACGTGCAGCGCGTGGCGGCCATTCCGGGATTCAGCGAGTTTAACATTGGACATTCGATCGTGGCCCGGGCTACCCTGATGGGCATTCGTGAAGCCGTTCGCGAAATGAAGGCACTGCTGGTTCGGCATTCACCCTCGGGGCATTCCGCATGAAGCCACGCGCCGTGATGGCGGCCGCCCTCGGGTTCCTGATGGCGCCCGGGATCTTGAATGCCGCGTTCCAACTGCAGGACGATGATCGCGTGGTGTTCTTCGGCGATTCGTTCATCGAAGGGCAGGCCGTGTCGATCTACGTGGAGTCGTTTGTGCGGGTCAGGTATCCCCAACTCAAGACGCGCTTCATCAATCCGGCCACGCGGCACTTCACCGCCCGCGAGGGCCGCCAGCGCCTCCCGGAAGTCCTCGGACCGCTGGCGCCCACCGTCGTGGTGGTGGTCTTCGGCTACCAAGATCCCGACCGCAAGCCGCTGGATGAAGACAAGCTGGCCGACTTTCGCCGCGACTATACCGCCATTGTGGAGTCCATTCGCGCCCTGGGCGCCAAGCCGGTGCTGGTCACGCCGCCGTGCCCACAGACCCGGCGGCTGCCCCGCCGGCCGAACGTCGATTACCGCGCCGTCCTGGCGCGCTATGCCGCCACCGTCCAGGAGGTCGGCACCGCCCTGGACGTCGCCGTGGTCGACTGGTTCGGGCGCTCGGCGGAACTGCTGTCCGAGGCCCAGGATGCCGCCGTCTCCCCGCGGACCTCGGTCATGCCGCCGCCCTTGGCCCAGGTGGTGCTCTCCGGAATGCTGCTCAAGCACTGGCAGGCCGAGCCCATCGCGGTGACCATCACGGCAGACTGGCGCAGCGGTCAGGCCACGGTGTCCGCCGGGCGAATCGCGGTGCACCGCGACGGCGACCAGGCGCTGTCTTTGCGGATCAGCGACCTGCCGCTGCCGTGGTCCATCAAGAGTGTCAGCACCCGCGACCTGTACCAATCCAACTGGCCGGGATCGGAACTCTGCCGCTACACGCTGATTCTCAAGAACGGCCCGCCGTCCATCCAGGCCGTGCTCGGCAGCAAGGGGGTGCCGCTCGACGCGGCCGAATTGTCCGCAGGCATCGACATCACCGGCTGGGCGCCGTTGCAGTCGCACAACGCGGCCCTGGGCATTCTGCAAAAGTACATCGCAGAGAAGAGCCGCTATCAGGGCAAGTATTGGGGCGAGGTTCGGCCGCGTCGGCCCCAGGAGCCGGAGCTGCAACTGGCTTTCGAACTCTACAGCAAAGCCCTGCAGGAATTCGAAATCGGTTTTCATCGCATCATTCTGGGCGTTCCGAAGACCTTTGACGTGTCCCTGGACTTCACGGTGCCCCCGGCGGCAGAACCGTCGCCGCCGGCACTGAACGGGAACGGATCATGATCACATTCAAGGGCACGATGGTGGCACTGGTGACGCCGTTCCGCAACGGCAATGTCGACATGCCGGCGCTGGAAGCCCTCGTCGAGATGCAATTGAGCGAAGGTACCGACGGGCTGGTGTTGTGCGGGACCACCGCCGAGTCGCCGACGCTCTCCGAAGCGGAGCAAGATCGCATTGTCCAAATGGTGGTCAAGCGGGCCGCCGGAGCCTGCCCGATCGTCGTCGGGACCGGCAGCAATGCGACACACAAGACCGTGGAGCGCTCCGGCCGGGCCCGGGACCTCGGCGCCGATGGACTGATGGTGGTCACGCCGTATTACAACAAACCCAGCCAAGCGGGGCTGTACGAGCACTTCGGCCGGGTGGCCTCGGCGGTCGACCTGCCGCTGATTCTGTACAACATTCCAGGCCGCTGCGGCATTGAGATTGCCGAAGCAACCCTCTGTCGACTGTTTCAGGACTTCGACAACATCACCACGGTCAAGCATGCCACCGGATCGGTGGAGGGGGCCTGCAGCCTGCGGCTCGCCTGCCCGATCACCATTTTGTCGGGCGATGATCCCATTACCCTGCCGTTGATGAGTGTCGGCGCCGTCGGGGTGATCAGTGTGCTCGCCAATCTGTTGCCCGCACGCCTGAAGGCCATGACCGATGCCCACCTCGCCGGCGATTCGGGACGCGCCCGGGCCGTCCACGAAGAACTGTATCCACTGGCCAAGGGCCTGCTTTCCTTGGAGTCCAATCCGCTGCCCATCAAGACGGCGCTGGCCATGAAGGGCTTGATCGCAGAGGAATTCCGGCTGCCGATGTGCCCCATGCAGGAAGCCAACCGCCAGGCGCTGCGGCAGTTGCTGGTCAGGGCGGAGCTGCTGTGATGGATCATCCCGCGGACCAATCCCGGTTCCCGATGCGGCGTCCGCTCGGTTTCTTCGAGCGTCTGCGGGCGATGTTCGCGGTGGTGGTGGTCGGCGTGGTCTGGGTGGCCTGGGCCGGCCGGATGATCCTGGTCCCCAGCGACCCGTTGGCCTGCGTCAGCGTCAGCACCGCCCAGTGGGGTTGGTTGATCGTGCCGGCATGCATGGTTCTGGCCTGCGTGCTGTCCATGGGGGTTTGCCTGATCACCGCGGCCCGACCGCGGGACATGGGCGTCTTCGCGGTGAGCCTGGGCTTGTCGCTGGCGGTGCTGCGCTACCAGAATGCCGCTTACCTGTGGGCCCGATTCGGCGGTGGAGACGACGCCGCGCGGCGGGCCGAGGCCCTGATGATGGCGCTGGAGGCTGCCGCCTGGCTGGGGGTCATCGTGGCGGCGTTTGTGGGGTCCGCCGCGGTCGTCCGCGTGGTTGGCTTCGCGGCGGACGAACACGCCCGCCCGGCGAGCGAGGTCCAAAACGGGCTGTTCACCACCGTGATCATGTGCATCCTGGCGGCACTGGGATTGCTCATCTTCTCCGCCGGAACCGAGTTGGCGCCCATTCAAACCGGCCAGGTCTGTTTCGCATGCGCCGCGTCCTTCTATCTGGCGTCGTTGATCGCCTATCAGTTGACCGGAGCGTCGTCTCCGCTGTGGGCCTACTTGGCGGTTGGGCTGGTGGCGGTGGGTGGTTACCTGTGGATCGCGCTTTATCCCACGCCCCAGTATCCCGGGCGCGACATTTCATTTCTGATCCAGTTTCCGCCAGCGGCCTTCGGCAGGGCCTTGCCCGTGCAGGTGGTCATGATTGGAACGGCGGCGGCGATTTTCGGAAACTGGCATCAGCGGAAAATGACCCATTACGCGGTGGTGACCGAGGGCACGGCAATTCCGGCCTGAATCAAACGGGCCGGCGCGATTCCGGTGACCGTGATCCGGGCTAGCGCTTGCGGGTCTTCTGCTTGGCCGCGGCTTTGGATCGCGCGGTCTGCTTCTTGCGGACCGCAGTCTTCTTGGGGGTCGCTCGGGCGGATGCCCGCTGCTTTTTCTTGGTTTTGCGGACCGGGCGCGCTTTTGCGGCGGCCCGGCGCTTGACGGCCTGACCACTGCGGGCCGCTTCAATGACGGCCTGGGCGGCTGCGAGCCGGGCGATCGGGACGCGATACGGGCTGCACGAGACGTAGTCCATGCCGACGCGGTGGCAGAACTTGACCGAAGCGGATTCCCCGCCGTGTTCTCCGCAGATGCCGATCTTGATGGTGGGGTTGGCGGCCCGACCCCGTTCGATGGCCCACTGGATCAGCAGGCCCACGCCTTCCTGGTCCAGGGTCTGGAAGGGATCATCCTTGAAGATCCCCAGGCCGGAGGCGTCGATGTAGGCCGGCAGGAAGCGGCCGGCGTCGTCGCGCGACAACGCCATCAGCGTCTGGGTCAGGTCGTTGGTTCCGAAACTGAAGAAATCGGCCACCTCCGCCAGGCGGTCTCCGAGCAGCGCCGCCCGCGGGGTCTCGATCATCGTGCCGACGTCGTATTGCACCTTCTTCTCACCGGCGTCGGCCAGAATGCGGTCGGCGACCGAGCGGGTTCGGCTCACCAGAATTTCCAGCTCACGGGCATCGATCGACAGCGGGATCATGATCTCGGGGTGGACCCTTTGCCCTTTGCGGCGGCAGATGATGGCCGCCTCGATAATCGCGGTGACCTGCATGTCGAGTACTTCCGGATAGGTAATCGACAGCCGGCAGCCGCGGTGCCCGAGCATCGGGTTGGTTTCGTTGAGCTGCTCGGTGCGCTGGCGGATGGCGCTTTCTGAGATCCCGGTGTGCTTGCTGAGCCGGGCAACATCCTCCTGGCCGTGCGGCAGGAACTCGTGCAGCGGCGGATCAAGCAGCCGGATGGTCACCGGTCTGCCGTCCATGGCCTCGAAGATCCCGACGAAGTCATCGCGCTGGTACGGCAGCAGCTTGTCGAGTGCCGTCCGGCGGGCGGCGGTGCCGTCGGCCAGGATCATCTCCTGCATCGCCAATCGCCGGGCTTCGGTGCCGAAGAACATGTGTTCGGTGCGGCACAGCCCGATGCCTTCGGCGCCCATCTCGATGGCCTTGAGGGCATCGTCGGGCGTGTCGGCGTTGGTCCGGACCTTGAGGGTGCGGCGGGCGTCGCACCAGCCCAGCAGGGTGCGATACTCGGCGGGCGTCTCCGGCATGACCATGGGGAAGCTGCCGCGATAGACGGCTCCGCTGGAACCGTCGAGGGTAATGTCGTCGCCCTCGCGGAGGGTGGTATTGCCGGCCCGCAGGGTCTTCGCGGCGTAATCGATGGCCAGGTGTTCGCAGCCCACGATGCAGGTCTTGCCCCAGCCGCGGGCCACCACCGCGGCATGTGATGTCTTGCCGCCGGTGGCGGTCAGGATGCCCTGCGAGGCGTGCATGCCGCCGACGTCTTCGGGGCTGGTTTCCTTGCGGACCAGGATGACCTTGTGCCCTTCCTGGGACCGCTGTTCGGCCAGCGCGGCCGAGAACGCGATTTGCCCGGTTGCCGCTCCGGGTACGGCGTTGATGCCGCTGGTCAGGCGCCGCGAATCCAGCTCGTCGGCGGGGATCGCCGGATCGAGCACCGGATAGAACAAGCGTTCGATGTCTTCGGATTTGATTCGGGCGATGGCCTGGTCGCGATCAATCACCGGGCGCGCCGCCCGGCGGGCGACCGCCCGGGGCAGAAACTTGCGGCGGACCAGGCGGTTGATCTCGCCGGCTGCCGCCAGCGGTTTGGTGGCTTGGTCCACTGCGATCTTGAAGGCGGCTCGCGGCGAGCGCTTGCCGGTCCGGCATTGCAGCATGTACAGCTTGCCGCGCTCGACGGTGAACTCCAGGTCCTGCATGTTCTGGTAATGGAGTTCCAGGATGATGCGGACCGCTTCCAGTTGCTCGTAGGCATCCGGCAGCAGTCGTTTGAGTTCGCTGAGTTTGAGCGGCGTGCGGACGCCGGCCACCACGTCCTCGCCCTGGGCGTTGATCAGCAGATCGCCGTAGAACTCATTCTCTCCGCTGCTGGGATCGCGGGTGAAGCACACCCCGGTGCCCGAGTCCTCGCCCATGTTGCCGAAGACCATCTGCACCACATTGACGGCGGTGCCGTTGAGATCGGCGATTTTCTCCACCCGGCGGTAGGTGATCGCTTTCTCGGAAGTCCAACTGTCGAACACGGCATTAATGGCGCCGACGAGTTGAACGTACGGCTTCTGTGGGAAGTCCTCGCCGGCGTGGCGGGCGTACAGGTCCTTGCAGGTGTGAATCAGGCTGATCAGTTCCTCTTCATTGACCTCGGTATCACCGACCTTCTGGTCGTCGGGCTTGCCCAGCCGCGGGCGGGTATAGCGGTTCTTGAGGCTGTCAAAGGCATCCTCGAACAGTTCACGGCTGATGCCTTTGGCGGTGGAGCCATACATCATGATGAACCGGCGATAAGCATCCAGCGCGAACCGGCGGTTGCCGGAAACCCGGGCCAGACCCTCCACCGATTCGTCGTTGAGGCCCAGGTTCAAGATGGTCTCCATCATGCCGGGCATCGAGGCGGCCGCCCCGCTACGGACCGAGACCAGCAGCGGATCCTTGGGGTCCCCGAATTTCTTGGCGCAGGCGGCTTGCAGCTGGCGCAGGCCCTCGCGAACCTGGGCATCCAGGCCCTGGGGCCAGCGGCCACGGCTGCGATGATATTGGGCGCAACAATCGGTGGTGATGGTGAATCCGGCGGGGACCGGCAACCCGATGTCGGTCATTTCCGCGAGCCCGGCGCCCTTGCCGCCCAGCACCGCACGCATCCGGCCGTTGCCTTCAGCTTTCCCCTTCCCGAAGGAATACACGTATTTATTCTTCGCCTTCGCCATTGCAGTCCTCCGCGGGAGTTCCGCGATCATTGGGTCGCTGGTGCGTGCCGTAGAATCAGTACCCAGGAGGGGCCACCGCGTGCGGGTTGCCAGAGTGGCGACTATACGAAGGGCGCCGGGCACTGTCAAACGGCGCGGCGGCCCGCGCTGGTTCTTGGAAGAATAACGACTTCCGCCCGCAGAACGTAGGCCCGGTTGCACTTGGGCGGTCACTTACCGGACCCGGAGTTTGGCGGATCGGCCGGCGGCATCGTACGCTTGTAGGGTCCTGGAGAATCCCTGCCCGGCGGGCGCCGGCGCGTGTGCCCATGATTGAAGCCAGCGGTGAAATTTCTGGTCTGCTGTCGTCGGTTTCGGGCACCACCCGTGTCGGGGGCTCGCCGCTCGGGCAAACCGGGTTCGGGCCGGACTTCATCGTCGAGTTGGGCAGGCAGCGCTATGCCGGCGTCCCGGGTTACGGGGCCCTGGCCAACTTCAATGCCGCAAGTACCGGCACGCTGCAATTGCGCGCCGGTCAAGCCACCACCGCCACACCGGTGTATTCCGCTGACCAGGCCCGCCAGATCCAAGCGACCATCAACGAGGCGGCGGCGGCGCTGGCCGCCGGCGATACCGATACCGCCCGAGCCCGGACCCGTGTGCTGCTGCAGCGCGATTTCAACGATCCCAACGCCCACCACCTGCTGGGCCGGATTGCGTACCTGGAGGGCGACGACGCCACCGCCCTGCAGCACTTTGATCGGGCCTCCGAGCTGGCCCCCGACAACCAGCGGTTCGCCGATGACGCGTTCAATTTCAGGCAGCTGCAACGCAGTGATGCCGACGTTCTGGAGGTCAGCACCGCTTTGGTGCAGCGCCGCGACACCGCGGTGAACGGCATTCGCCTGCTCTTGGAACTGGCCAATCGCAGCCCCGAGTCCGGGCGCATTTACCGCACCATCGCCCAGGGCTTCGAGCGGCTGGATCTTCCGGCCCAGCAACTGGGCGCCTTCAGCGTGGTGGTGGATCAAGGGACTGAAGACGACCTGCTTGCCCTGGAGTCGGACCTCAACCGTTTCATCAGCGCCCACGAGGAGGTCGGCCTGGCTCAATCCCTGCGCGGACGCACGCTGCAGCGGCTGGGCCGCTTTGATGAGGCGCTCCAGGCCCTGGAGTCCGCCGTCAAGATCGCGCCTGAGGTCGAGCAGTACCGTGGCGAACTGGCCAACATTCACGCCTCGGTCGGCAACCTGGCGCTGGGCCGCGGCGATCACCACGCGGCCGAGTTTCGCTTCAAGAAGGCTCTGGAACTGGATCCTTTGAATTCCGACCTGAAGTTCGGCCTGGCGGCCGTGCTGATCAGCGTCGCCGGCGACCGAATTGACGTGGGTCTGACCGTCGACGGCCGGTCGCTGCTGGGTCGAGCCAGCGCCATGCTCGGTTCGGACCCTTCCCTGGACGCCGAGTTGGCCTTTGCTTATCGGCGGCTGGGCAATGCCGCCCTGGCCGACGGGCTCGAAGGGTTGGCCCTGGCCAACTTCGAGGATGCCCTCAAACGTGATCCCCAGATCGCCGGTCTGCCGCGGCAGATGGCGGACCTGTACCGCAATGCCGGCCAGGCCATCCTCGACGAAACTTCCTACGCCGAGATGTCGACCAGCGATTTCGAGAATGTCATCAAGAACTTCGAGAACGCCTTCGAACTGGTTTCGAGCCGGGCCTCCTACCGTTCGAGCCTGGCCGAGGTCTACAACGAATTCGGACTCAAACTGATGAACGAGCAAAGCCGCTACGCCGAGGCCCAAGACATGTTCGGCAAGGCCCGCGACCTCGAACCCGCCAACGCCGCCTACCAGGACCACTATCAGCAAGCGCTGGCCCTGAGGCTGTCCAACCCCTAGCTAGGGGTCAGCCACAGCGCTCCTGTCCCTCCGGGATGCCCGGTGGGGCCGGAGCCCATCGCCATCCGCGTGCGCTGCCAGAATGACGCGCTCCTCGAGGACGCGGCGCCGCTGCTCAAGGGTTGCCGATACGATACTCGCGGCGCTGCGGATCGAAGATCAGGTGCCAGCGATAGATCGACCACCAGACCTGCAGCCGGGTCCGCTGCGACCGCCGTCGGGGGGGATCCACCCACGGGCCCAACGGCGGACACTCCGGGAAGTAACGCCGCAGGACCTCCCCGTAGCGACTGGTGAACAGCAGCGCGTCGGCCTGGACGCCGGCCGGGTCTCCGGGATCCAGAATCAGGTCCATCGGCGACGAATCGCCGTGGTGCAGCAGGGTGGTGTACCAAGCGATCCTGGAGAAGTGGGTGTTGATCTCGAACGGCGTGAGCAGGTCGCGAACCGCCGTGTCGCCCAGAACCAGGCGGGCGCACAGGTAATAGCCGCGCGGCTTCCAGTCCGGCTCGGCCTCGCGGTTGGCGGCGCGTAACGATGTCCGGGCTTCGAGCACGTCGCGCAGCGTGCGCCCACGCACCGGCAGGTCGCCATGATTGCCGAGGGCCAGGGCCCAGGCCGCCGAGCCGCGAATCTCGCCGCGGGTCGCGAACAGTTCGGAGGCCAGCCGTTGCAGGACTTGCGGTTCGGCGATCCGGCAGACGGCAACCGCCGCCAGATCGCGCACACTATCGCGGTCCTGAGCGAAGAGATTGATCAGGGCCTCGCCGCCGGCAATCGGATCCAGGCTGGCAGCGGCCCCGGCCGCCGCCAGTCGCAGTTGCGGGGCCTCTGGAAATCCGGCGGCGACGTCGAGCATCACCGGCAGGTAAGCGTCATCGCCGAGATGGGCCAAGGCCTGCAGCGCGGCGGCAGTTAGCCGGTGGTTGCCGGCGGGCAGGGACTCTTGGAGCACGGCCCGCACCCGCGGTCGCCAGGATGCGTCCAGCGCCGCCGGGTCGAGCTGTGCGACGTCCAGCAGGGCGCTGAGTCGGGTGTCGGGGTCGCCGGCGTCGAGCCTGGCCGGGAGCGTGGCGGCATCGGGGGCCCGCCGGGAAGCGGCTGGTTCATCAAGCAGTTCCAGACGGAGGGTGATCTGGCGGCCGATTTCGGTGTCGGGATCACCACGGGCCTGGCGCAACAGGCGCTGCGCGATCGTCCGCGGGCACACCGCGGTCGCCTGGACGGCAGCGAGTCGAACGGCCTCCGACGGATGGTCCAGATTCTGCTGGACGATCGCCGCCACTTGATCGGCGCACGAGGGTCCGAGTTGTTCGAGTTCGCGCACCGCCGCGGCGCGTTGGGTGGACGGTTCGGCGGCGCACTGCAATGCCGCCCAACGGCAGCGTTGCCGGCTTGACGCGACCGCGGGCCAGTGACCCGCGGCGCGCAGCAGTTTCGCCAGTTGCTGGAACTGCAGATCGGGCGCACGGTCCAGACGCGCGGCCAGCCGCTCGGCGAAGGTCGGGATGTCCTGCGCGGCCCAGGCACCGATGCGAGCGCAGGCTTCCGCGCCGCCGCTGCCGTCCTGGATACCGGCGACGATTCGGCGTTCCACTTCATCGAGCAAGCTGCTATCCTGCACGGCCAGTCGGGCCAGCACATTCAAAGCCCCAACCCGGACCAGCGCTTGCGGATGATCCAGACGCCACAACAGGTACCGCTTTCGGGCATGGGGGTAGCCCAGCAGGGCCGTGACCGCGGCACAGCCGCTGACCAAGAGCAGCACCAGGATGCGGCGTTGCACGCGGGCCGTCGCAGGCGATGGGTGATAGGTCGGTGCCTTCATGGCGGGTCACTGAGCCATCATAACGGTTGCACGGGTTGAGGAGCAGGGCGTCGACCCGCCGACCATGATACCAGAATGGGAGCCGTCGTTGCCTCAAGCCCCGTCGGTCAGCTTCGTTCTCGCGACCCATCAGCGCCGCGCGATCGTTCGTCAGACGCTGCAGCACCTGGCCGAGTGCGGGCTGGAGCGCGGCGATTTCGAAATCTGGGTGGTGGACAATTCCCGGTGCGGCGGCAGCGCCGCGGAGGCGGCAGCGCAGTGGCCGGCGGTGCGCAGCATCTGCAGCGGGCGGAACCTGGGCAGTTGCGCCAAGGCCCTGGCGATTCCGCGGACCCGGGGACGCTACCTGGTGCTGCTCGATGACGATTCCCATCCGCTTCCGGGCAGCATCGAACGGATGATCCAGCACTTCGAGCGCGACAGGCGGCTGGGGGCCGCCGGCTTCATGGTGCACCTGCCCGACGGCGGCCGGGAGTGTGCCGCCCTGCCGAACGTGTTTGTCGGTTGCGGGGTGGGCCTCCGCCGGGAAGCGCTGCAGGCGGCGGGCGGGCTGGACTTGAGCTACTTCATGCAGGCCGAAGAGTACGACCTGGCGTTTCGGCTGGCCCGCGCCGGCTACACGGTGCGCTGCTTTGGCGATCTGCAGGTCATGCACGACAAGAGCGCCGCCGGCCGGCAGCCGCGGCGGACACTGTTCTACGACCTGCGCAACAACCTGACCCTGGCGGCCCAGTACCTGCCCCGACCCTGGCACCGTGAGTTCCTGCGTGACTGGAGCCGGCGGTATGTCATGCTGGGCGCTGCGGCCGGGGTGCGGATCGCCGGCACGGCACGGATCAGTGGCTTGCTGCGCGGCTACCTCCGGCGGTACGGCCGCTTCGGGAGACTGCCGTTCGAGGTCTTCGACCAACTGTTCGGCGTCACCGTGATCCGCGAGCAGATGGACCGGCTCCGCGCTGCCGGCCAATCGAAGGTGCTGCTGGCGGGGCTGGGGAAGAACATATTTCCTTATTATATTGCCGCCCGACAGGCCGGGCTCGCCGTGCCGGCGATTCTCGACGATCGCTTCAGCCGGATCGCCGATCGCTATCGGGGCGTTCCGCTGGCCGGCTGCGGCGAAATGGCCGCCCACCCGGCGGACGCCATCGTGATCAGCGACTCGGCCCCGGTCCATGCCGAGCGGCTCGAAACCCAACTGCGGTCGCTGACCGCGCTGCCGATCTATCGCCCGCACGGCCGCTGGGAATTCGAAGTCGCAAGCCCGGTCGAGCCCATACCTTCGTCCCGGGATTCAGCGTGATGGCCCCCCAAGGGGCGCGCTCCCGGCGGACTGAACGCCCCGGGAATCCTGCGACTCCGGGACCCGGTTTCCGTATAATAAGCGGCGACATTGACCGCATCCCCGGGACCGGCTGCGCGATGGTGCACTCGAGATCGCGATCCAGATGGCGAGACCCATGAATCGATTTCAATGGTGTGTCCTGGTGTTGGGCGCTGCCCTGTGCCAGGTAGCTGCGGTGGCGGAGCCGCCGGTTGCCGAGGATCCGCTTGCGACCGGCTCATTGCTCAGCGATGGGATGGTCCGCGGTCTGATCAAGCGTGGCGCGCAGGACTTGTCGCGAAGGTTGAACCTCGATGAGCGCCAGCAGGAGCAGTTGACCCGGGCGCTGCAGGATCGCTGGGTTCCATTCGTCCAGAAACACCGCCGGCAGATGGCGCCACTGGTGTCGCGGATGCTCGAGGCCCAGTTGGACCCGGATCTGCCGTCGGCCGAGGAGGCGGGGGACTGGGCCCGCAACGTGCAGCCCATGATGGACTTGATTGCCGAGGAGTTGCAGCACAGCAACGAGGACGTCGCGCAGGTACTGACGCCGACCCAACGCCAGCGCTTCGAGCGGCACACCGAGAACATGAACACCGCCTTGCGGATGTTCAACGTCGAGTTGGACAAGATCGCCGACGGGCACCTGGACCTGTCCCTGTGGGCGATGGAGCGGCGAAATCGCGACGCGGCCCGCCAGCAGAAGCGTGCGGAGCGCGAGCGGCAGCGTGAACTCAAGCTGACCGATTCATTGGAAACCGCGCGGTCGTTGTTTCTCGATCAGTGGATCGATCATGTCTCGCGGTTCATCCGCATGTTCCAGCTGGACGAGTCCCAGAAGCAGGCCGCCTTCACCATCCTGGAGGACGTCCGCAAACGGGCCGACCAATACGTGCGCAGCCGCCGGGAGGACATCGATACCGTGCAGCGCTCGCTCCTGGACGCCCAGCCCGAAGATCGCGAAGCGGTCCTGGCGCGTCAGGCAGCGGTGGTCCAACCGCTCAGCGATCTGTTCGGTGAGCTGCAATCGCGCCTAAATCGCATTCCCACCGAAGCCCAGCGCCACCAGGCTCGGGATCGGGAGACCGCCGGTCAGGAGTCGCCGGCTGCTCAGGACGACTAGACGCACGAGCACGCTGGTCCGCAGACGCCTATGGGTAGACCGCAGCGCCACTCCTGGGACCTGACCCCGCGGCAGGCCATCGCGCTGCAGCAGGAATTGCGGGACCAGGTGCGGCGCGGTTCCGGGCTGCGCCTGGGGCAGGTCAAGACCATTGCCGGGGCCGATTGTGCTTATGACAAGACCGGCGGATACGGCTACGCCGGGGTGGTGATGTACCGCTATCCCGAGCTGCAGGAACTCCAGCGGGTGGGTCGGCGCCGTCCGCTGACCTTTCCGTACATACCGGGCCTGCTCAGCTTCCGCGAAGCCCCGCTGCTGCTGGCCGCGCTGGAGAAACTCGATCATCTGCCCGACGTCGTGATCTTTGACGGCCACGGCTATGCCCATCCGCGGCGCTTCGGCATCGCTTCGCACATGGGCCTGCTGCTGGGCCGGCCGACCATTGGATGCGCGAAGTCGCGGCTGGTCGGCGAGCATCGCATGCCCGGGCGCAAGCCGGGCAGCACGACGCCGCTGCTGGATGACGATGAGGTGATCGGCCAAGTGCTGCGCAGCAAGCGCGGCTGCAAGCCGATCTTCATTTCGGTGGGCCACGGGCTCGACCTCCCGACCGCCACCCAGATCATCCTGCGGTGCATCGACGACTACCGGGTGCCCAAACCCACGCGCGATGCCGATGCCTATGTCGCCAAACTGAAGGCCCAGCTGCAGCGTTGATTCCCAGGCAACCGTTCAGCGCCAGGTGCCCGAGAACCGTGTCCAGCGCTCAGGGGTGTTCCAGGCAAAGGGCTCCGATTTTGATTCTTGCGGGCCGGCCGGCCGTCCGATACAAATAAGGGATGCAAACCTACGAAAACCCCACCGCCGCGTTGAATTCGATGAAGGCCCGGATTGTCGCCCTCCGGGACTCTCTTTGACCTGCCTGCCCAAGTCGAGAAAAAATCGCAGCTCGAACACAAGATGGCCCAGCCCGGGTTCTGGGATGATGCCGAGGCCGCCCGCCAGGTGGTCAGCGAACTCAAGGGCACCAAGGCAATTGTCGATCCAGTGGAGGCCCTGACCCGCCGCAGCGAAGATGCCGAGGCCCTCCTCGAACTCCTGGAAGAGTCCGGGGATTCCTCGATGGACGCCGACGTGGACGCCGAACTGTCCGCGTTGGAGGCGGCGCTGGCCCGGGCCGAACTGATCACGCTGTATTTCGGGGCGAACGACCCCAACAACTGCTACTTCAACATCCAGGCCGGCACCGGCGGAGCGGATGCCTGCGACTGGGCGGCCATAATGATGCGGATGTACCTGCGCTACTTCGAGCGGATGGGTTATCAAGTCGAGGAACTGGCCGTCAACGACGGTGAGGACGCCGGCATCCAGTCGGTGAACTTGTTCGTGGAAGGGCCCTACGCCTACGGCAACCTGGTCTGCGAGATGGGGGTGCACCGCATGGAGCGAGTCAGCCCCTTCAACGCTCAGGGCAAACGCCAGACCTCGTTTGCCGCCGTTGACGTGACCCCCGAAATGAGCGAAATCTCCATCGAGATCGACTGGGACAAGGACGTCCGGGAAGACACCTATCGGGCCAGCGGTGCCGGCGGGCAGCACGTCAACAAGACCTCATCGGCGGTGCGGCTGACCCACCTGACCACCGGACTGGTGGTGCAGTGTCAGAGTCAACGATCGCAGCACAAGAACCGGGCCCAGGCCCGCAAGATGCTGGGGTCGCGGCTGTACCAGATGGAGCAGGCCAAGCGCGATTCCGAGCTGGCCAAGGCCTACGGCGAGAAGGGGCAGATCGGCTTCGGCCATCGTATCCGATCGTACACGCTGCACAGCAACAACCTGATCAAGGACGAGCGCACCGGCGTCAAATCCACCCGCGTGGAGGAAGTGCTGGACGGCGCGTTACAGCCGTTCATCGAGGCCGAGTTGCGCCGCAAGGCCAGGATCCGCTCCCGGTGAGCTGCGGGCGCTGGACGGAGCCGGTCCATTCGCAAAGGAGTGTGGCCCATGTTCATCCCATTGTCGCAGACCAGCCGCATCACCACCAGCAACCCGTCGACCGATGCCGCGGCCCAGTATGCCAAGCGCCAGGTGGATCTGCTCGGCTTGGACATTGAGCGCCTGCTGATGATCACCGAGGCCCTGTGGACCATCCTCAAAGACAAGCACGGCTTTGTGGACGAGGACCTCGACCGCATGGTGGCCGAGATCGACATGCGCGACGGCGCCCTCGACGGGCGGGTCGCGCCCAGTGCCCCGGCCGATTGTCCGGAGTGCGGCGCCAAGCTGCAGAAACGGCGCTCGACCTGCCTGTTCTGCGGAACGGCAATCCTCAAGGATGTTTTTGAGCGTTAAGCGCCTCTCGCAATACCCGTCCGCCGGACTGGGCCGGGGCGGGGATGCCCATTAGCGTGGCCAGCGTCGGCGCGATGTCCGTGGGGCTGGCGGCGGTGTGGTATTTTCCGTGATGAATGCCGTTCCCGAACAGCAGCAGCGGCACGTGGGTGTCGTAGGCGTGGGCGGTGCCATGTCCGGTGGCGTGCCGCCCGGCGCCGAACCAGTTGGCGGCAAAGTGCAGATAGGCGTGACCGCTCCGGCCGGGGAAGGTGCTGAGCGCGATTCGCTGCTGGAGTGCTGCAGCGGTCGGGCGGGTTGGAGTGGGGCGCAGTTGCGGATCGATCCAGACCACCGAATCGATTCCGGGTTCTTCGGCGATGACCGCTTCGACGGCGCGGCGCAGCAGATCCGGCCGGCTCGACCGCAGGGCGGCGGGTTCGAAATACAGCCACGGGAACCACAGGGCGGCCACATACTGCCGGGCGCCGCCGGCTGGCCCGCAATCCTGGGTGATCCGTTGTTCCAGCCGCTCCCGGAGCGCGGGGTGGAGTCGCCCGGCCGGCAGGCGTTGTTCGACGGCATATTCCGGAACCGGGCACACGCCATGATCGCCGGTGAGGGCGATCAGCCAGTTGCCGGCTCCGACTTCGGCGTCCAGAAACCTGAAGAACGCGTCCAGTTGACGATCGGTGCGCAGGGTGACGTCCATGACCTCGTGGCTGTGCGGCCCGAAGGCATGGCCGATGACGTCGTTGCTGGACAGCGAGATGAACAGCGCGTCGGTGCTCGGGCCCCGTCCGAGCTTCAAGGCGGTCACGCCGGCCCGGGCCAGATCCAGCACCAGGTCGTTGCCGAACGGTGAGGCGAACAGCGCCCGTCCATAGTCAGACCGGGGTTCGGCCGGCAATCGATGGGGGAAGGTGTTGCCGAAGTTGTAGGCATCTCCGCGCTCGTAGTCGGCGTCGTCGCGGTGGCAGCGGCGGGCGTACTCCGCGGGATCGGCGATCCGCTCCCAGGTGCTGCCGGCATACCGCTGCAACGCTCCGCTGGCGGCGAAGGCTTGGACCCACTCCGGCAGGTCGTGGGCGCGGTCGCTGGGCAGGATCCGACCGCGTTCCAGATCGAACCAGTAGCCGCCGTCGGCGCGGCGGCCGGCCATCATGTCGGCGGCAGTGTCCTTCAGAGAGAGACTGATCACTCGGGCCCCCGGCCGAACTGTTTTCAGGCGGTCGCCGAGGGTCTCGGCCTGCAATTGGGTCGGCGAGTCGCCGGCCAGGGGCACGACCGGACTGCTGTCGGGGGTCCCGCCGCCCGGGTCGGACGAGCAGCGGGTTTCGACCAGGGCATCGCCGCGCTGCTCCATCCAGACGTTGCTGACGATGCCGTGGATCGATGGATTGGCGCCCGTGGCGACACAGGCGTGTCCCGGTCCGGTCATGGTGACGGCGTGTTCGAAATGGCAGTGGGTGAACCAGGCCCCGTGGTCGATCAGCCGCTTGAAGCCGCCGGCGACGAACAGGTCTTCGAAGCGGGTGATCAGGTCGGCCCGCAGTTGATCGACGACCAGCACCACCACCAGCCGCGGCGCCGGACTGGCGGCGGCCGCCGGTTGCGGTCGGATCAGACTCGCGAACGCCAGCCCGCAGGCCAGCCCCGCTACGACGGCGGGTGGGCGACGGTGCTTGGGGCTCATCCGCGGAGCACCTGTTCGGCCAGACCACACAGTTCCTTGACATGCGCCACGCTCTGGGCGAACTGCTGGGCTTCAGCGTCGTCCAGTTGGACCTCGATGATCCGCTCCACGCCGCCAGTGCCCAGGACGCACGGGACGCCGACGAAGTAGCCGCCGACCTTGTATTCGGTGTCGCAATAGGCCGCACACGGCAGGATGCGGCGCTTGTCGCGGACGATGGCCTCGACCATCTGCATGGTGCCGGCGGCCGGGGCGTAGTAGGCGCTGGTACCCATCAGCTTGACGATCTCGCCGCCGCCGACTTGGGCCCGCTGGATGATTTCCTGGAGGCGCTGCGCCGAGATCAACTGGGTCACCGGGATGCCGGCGACCGAGGTGTAGCGCGGCAGCGGCACCATGTCATCCCCGTGTCCGCCCATCAGCAGTGCCTCGATGTCCTCGACGCTGACGTCGAGTTCCATGGCGATGAACGTGCGGTAGCGGGCGATGTCCAGGCAGCCGGCCTGGCCGACGACCCGGGCGGGCGGAAAGCCGGAGGTCTTCCAGGCGGTGTAGACCATGGCGTCCAGCGGGTTGGAGACGATCACCAGCACGGCGTCGGGCGAGTACTTGGCCACCTGGTCGGTGACGCTGCGCACGATCTTGACGTTGGTGTTGATGAGGTCGTCGCGGCTCATGCCGGGCTTTCGCGGCAGCCCGGCGGTAATCACCACCACGTCGCTGCCCGCCGAGTCGGCATAATCGCTGGTTCCGATGACCCGGGCGTCAAACCGTTCCACCGGACCGCACTGGGCCAGGTCCAGCGCCTTGCCGCGGGTCAGGTCCGCCTTTTCGGGAATATCCAGCAGCACGATGTCGCCCAGTTCCTTGACCACACCCCAGTGGGCACAGGTGGCGCCGACATTGCCCGCCCCGACCACGGTGATTTTTGCGCGTCTCATGATTCAGCCTCCGGTTGTGCTGCTGCGGTGCAGCGCGGCGATCGATCCGAAGGGCGGCTCTTGATCGTCGGCGATCGGGTGGGCCACACAACGAATCGCGGTACTATACCGCGCTGCCCGGCGGGGATCCAATGCACGGCGCTGCAGCACCACGGGTGCACGGCGGCTCGATCACACCAGGGCGACGACCAGTGCCACGGTCAAGGCGATTCCGGATTTAACCAGTGGACGGTGCAGCCCGACGGCGGTCACCTGGCTCCACCACAGGATCCTGCGGTAGTGGATTTCCCAGAGCAGCCGGAACCAGCAGGAGCCGTAGGCCGCCAGCAGGATCAGGTAGGCGAAGGCGATCAGCAAGGTCAGGCCCGACAGCGGCGTGATCCAGTCCAACGGATCCAAGTGGTCAACCACGACCGCGGTGATCCGCCGTCCCAAGCTGCACGCGACGATTCCCAAGCTGCCGAACCAGACGAACTGGATGTCGTCACTGACATCGCGCAGCCGCTGCCGGGCGACGTCCAGATACAACTGGTGGCGGTGATAGGGGGTACCGCATTCCGGGCAGGTGCCGGCCAGCGCCGAGCCCCGCAGGTCGTAGCCGCAGCGAAAACACGGCAACATACCATTCGGCAGCGCTTGCGGAGGATCCAGACTCGAGGGGGCGTCCGCGGTCATGGCTGATCCCAGGAGCCGTGCTGCCAGACCACCCGGCCGTTGACCACCGTGATCAGCACCTGCGTGCCGGCAACGTCGCCGGCCGGGATGCTCAGCAGGTCGCGATCGAGCACGATCACATCGGCCAGATAGCCGGGGGCGATCCGGCCCAGTTGATCCTCCATCCCGCAGGCATAGGCCGCATGGGTGGTATAGCACTCCAGGGCTTGCTGCACTGAGATGTTCTGCTCGGGCACAAACACCTGTCCGTCGAGGGTCTTGCCGGTGACCGCGGCGTGAATGCCCAGGAACGGATTGTTGCTGACCACCGGCCAGTCGCTGCCGAAGCACACCGCCGTGGAATGGGCGAGCAGGCTCTTGAATGCATATGAAGTCCGGCAGCGCTGGTGGCCGAGACGGCGCAGGGCATAACGGCCGTCGTCGGCCTTGTGATAGGGTTGCATGGAAGCCACCACGCCCAGGGCTGCAAAGCGGCTGATGTCCTCGGGCAGCAGATGTTGGGCGTGCTCGATGCGCGGCCGGGCCTGCGGAAAGGAACCCTTGAGCTGGGCCAGGGCATCGAGCAGCAGGTGGTTGGCCTGGTCGCCGATGGCGTGGACGGCAATCTGGTAACCCGCCGCCGCGGCCCGGGTGAACTGGGCGACCATGTCCTGCGGCGAGGGTCGCGTGGCAAACTCGGTGAGCAGGCCGCGATTGGCGGGTTCCGTGGCTGGATTGTCTGAATAGGGGGCACTCATGTAGGCCGTTCTCGATCCGAGCGATCCGTCCATGTAGGCCTTGAGGCCGACCCAAGGAACGGATCCCCGGGTGTCGGCGATCTGCATGCGGGTCAATTCCCGGATCCAGTCATCGGATTGCAACAGCGCGACGACTCGCCAGGTCACATCCGCCAGGGCCGCCTGAACCAGCGCCGGGCCGTCGTCCGGGTTGGCCATCGTGTGCACCATGGTCACGCCGTGCTCCAGAAAGCTGCGGCGCGCCGCCCGGTAGGCCTCGATGCGTTCAGCCAGGGTCGCGGGTGGAATCAGGTTGGACACCAGGTCCATGGCCGCGTCCTTTAACAAACCGGTGGGCGCGCCGGTGCGGGCATCCTTGATGATTCGCCCGCCGACCGGGTCCGGCGTGTCGGCGTTGATGCCGGCCAGGGCCAGCGCGGCGCTATTGGCCAGCGCCTGGTGACCATCCATGCGCACCAGGAACGCCGGTCTGCCGGCGGTGACCGGATCGATCCAGCCGCGGTCAGGATCGGTAGGATCCGACCAACTGTCCACCGACCACCCCCGGCCCAGAATCCACTTGCCCGGGCCCTGGCGGGCGGCTTCCTGGCGAACGCGGTTGACCAGGTCGGCTCGACTGGCGGCGTCGCGCAGTCCCAGCCGCGAAAGTTGCAGGCCGCCGCTGATGAGGTGAACGTGGCTGTCGATCAGTCCGGGGAGCACACGGCGCCCCGCGGCATCGATGACCCGGGTCGCCTGGCGGGTGCCGTCCCAGAGGTCATCACCGCCGACGGCAACGATGCGGCCGCCGTCGATCAACACCGTGCTGGCGTCATGGTCGCCGGTGCGGATGCGGGCGTTGACGATCACCAGATCCAGCGGCGGATCGGCAACGGCCGGGCCCGCCGGCTGGCCGATGACCATGCCGGCCAGCAACAAGAGACAGTACATGTATTGTGCTCCCGGAGGTGCGGTCTCACCACACACGGGCTCGTCCGAGCAACACCGGCGCCCAGGCCAGGGGCGTGGGTGCACCGCAAACCCATTGCTATATATCGTACCGGGCCGATCACCGCTTTCACAGCCGGGTGGCCGGCGCGACGTGGGGGTAAGCGACCGAAGCGCCACCCGCTTGAGCACTGAACCGCTCCGGGCGTCAGGGACAGGCAAGACCGATGTCAGCCGCATCCCATGGTTGCATCAATCAATCCCTCCGCGATCCGGTGGGACCACCGGACATCGGATCCCTGCGGAGGCAAGGGGGCTGGGGTGTGGCCTCCGCATTACGGGCGGGTTCTCATGCGCTGCGTGGGCACCTGCAACCGCGGAGCCGGTCTGTCTCCCCATGGCATCGGCTCGGCCCTCAAGTGCGGCTCGACCTCCGGGGCGTACGGCTTTCAGTTTTTTTGGTACCACCATTTTAATAAAACGGTATCTTCATTTAGTAACTTTGGTATCTTGATTTACTCAAAATGGTGGTACCATTTGATGTTTTTGGTACCACCATTTGATATAAATGGTGGTACCAGATGGCAACCACCGCGCTGGGGTGTGCTGTCTTGGGGGTCCGCCCCCGAGTCCGCTGGCGGTAGGTTCGGGGACCCAGCCTCCGGCTCGGTGGGTCAGCGTGGGGTCTGGCCTGCGAACGCGCGGCCTTGGTGCCCCAGACCTCCTGGCGTGCCGCGTGGGGCCGGAGTCGGGCTTACTTACGCGCTGGTGTTGATGCCTTGCACCGGCATGGTGGCTCCGTCGGTGGCCGGGCCGGCGGCGCCGGCGGCATTGGCCGCGACGTTGGGCATCTCGGTGTTATAAGCGGCGTTGACCTGCTCGCTGCCGATCGTGGTGGTGCTGGTGGTGCTGGTCATGCTGTTGCTGCTGGAGAAGAGCAGGCGCTGGTCGCGCCCTTGCTCGGCGCTGAGCAGTCCGGCGGCCAGACCCATCATGAACTTATCTTCTTCCTTCTCCGAGGAGTTCTGCAGCAGCATGCTCAGGATGTACATCGCCAGGGCCATGCTGGTCGACGGGCGGCCCGACTCGCCCAGCAGGAACGTGGATTGGTTGGTCGAGGCGCTGTGGCTCGATTGCGAAACCTTTGGTGATTCCGCGGGCGCCGCCGCCGTACTGCCTTGCGGCCCGCCGTTGCTTTGAAGCGCCAACTGGCCCGCCGCGCCGGCGGGCCCCGATGTGTGTTGCATGGCGGGCTGGACCCTGGGCGCAGACTGGCCCGCTCCACCGACAGGTGAGATCTCCATTGCTTCTTTCTCCTCAGCGCGCGGGGCGCTTCGTTCCCCGGTTCCGTTCGCCTCCGTCGACATGGGGGGCACGGTGCGGGCCAGGCGTGGCGGCCGGTCTGCGGCGGTTGCAATTTCTGTGGCACACGACACTTAGCAATTCAGGTGGGACTGTGACGATTGGCGCGGCTGTACCGCATGTAGCCCGCGGGGTCGAAGGTCCGGTAATCGCGGGGCTGCCGGGCGCTGGGCGGCGGCGATGTTGCCGCGGCGCAGCACTACCGCGGCGAGTCCACCAGCGGCAGGCCGCCGCCGGTGCGGACGTCCATGACCCCGAACTCGACGGTGGCCTCGCCGCCGGTGGCCTGGAAGAAGTTCAAGTTGGTGCGGCCGGCGTTCTCGGGGTCGGGCGTGGTGATCAGATCGCGGATGATCTGGCCGCCATATCGTGATTCAGGGAAGGCGGCCTCGATGTTGGCTGCCCGCGGGGCGGCAAAGTATTCCACCGAGTCCTCGTGGAAGGCCCACTCGCTGGGGCTGAGCACATGGTCGGTCAGGAGCACGTAGGCCAGGAGGAAGTGCCGCTGCGACTGGTCGGTGGCCGGGTTGCGCGGCCCATTGGCTTCGATGATGTCGGTGATCGACACGGTGACGATGCGATCGGCTTCAAACTCGAACAGGCTCTTGAAGGTCGGGTTGATGGCCACCTCGAGCGGGGCGACGTGCTCCGGGCCGGCCAGTCCCATCAGGTACAGTTCCAGCGGCGCGTAGGGGACGGTGTTGAACGAGCGCCCACCGGCCTCAACGTTGCCACGGCTGAGTTGGTACTGCCCATTGCCGCGGTCCACCAGGGTGCCGGGCATCCATCCGCCCATCTGCCCGCCGACGCTGGTGTAACCCCAGTGGTTGTCGCTCAGGCGGGCCTGGGCGCCCAGCGGCTCGGGAAGATCGAAGCGCACGCCCCAGGCATGGGCCAGCTCGTGCAGCGCCGGACCCAGCACCAGCGAGTCTTTCCGCGCCAGATAGATGTAGCTGCGCAGCCTGGGCAGGGCCGCGAACGCCGGGATGGACACGAAAGAGCCCAGGCCGGATTCGGGCATCTGCACGGTGATGTTGAAGCCACCCACCGGGGTGAACCGCAGGCGCTCGCGGTGGGCATCCAGCGTGAAGATCACGAAGTCGAAATCACCGCCGACCTGGGCGGCGAAGAGGTTGACGTATGCGGTGACCCGGGGTTGCAGGGTGCGCGTGGATTCGGTGCTGGATCGTGCCAGCAGGTCGTCGAAGCCCGCGGGATCGATGATGGCCAGGATCCGGCCCGACGGCGACAACTGCAAGGCCTGCGGTCCTGCGCCGTTGTTGTTGCTGTTGTCGATCGGCCCGTCCGCAGTGCAGGCCAAGTGGCCCAGCAGCACGGCCAACAGCCACACCGGCCTTCGATTCACAGCGTGCCACTTCATCGCGGGTCCTGTCCACATCGGTTCAAATCACTCAATCGGCAATCCGGAGGGTGCCGGTCAACGTCTTCTCCGCACAATCGAGGGGGGGGGATCATCGACTGGGCAGCGTTTCATCGCTACCGGTCATGTGATCGCGTTTGGCGGGGATCAGCACCCGGAACAGGGTGCCTTCGGGTTCCAGGTGCTCCACGGTGATCGCGCCCTGGTGTTCGTCCATGATCTTCTTGGCGGCGGCCAGGCCCAGGCCGGTGCCGCCCTGGCCCTTGGTGGACTTGAAGGGCTGGAAGATCTCCCGGATGCGTTCCGGTGCGATTCCCGGCCCGTTGTCCTGTACCGCCAGAATAATGGTATCGCCGTCGGCGTCGTATTGGGTCTTCACCGTGACCACGCCGCGCTCCGCCGGGGCGGCCTCGATGGCGTTGTTGATCAGGTTCAGGGCCACCTGGTGGATGCCGTCGACGTCGACCAGGATCGCCGGGATTTCTTCGAAGTCGGTCACCAGCACCACGTCCTTCTGATCGGCCAGCGTCTGGCCCAGTTCGACGGCCTCCTGGGCGATCAGGTTGACCTGGGCCATGACCATGTTGGGATCACGATCCTTGCTGAAGGTCAACATGTTGGTGGTCAGGTTGAAGATCTTGGTGAGGCTGCGGTCCAGAATGCCCCAGCCCTGGGTGATGGTGTCGAGGTTCTTGCGCTTGAGGCCCAACTCCAGGACGTCAGCTCCGCTGCGCAGACCCTGGAGGACGTTCTTGATGTAGTGCGAGAGAAAGGCCACGGTCTCGCCGGCTGCGGCCAGCCGCTCGTTCTGCAAGCGCGACTGCACCAGCTTGGCGTTTTCGATGGCCATGCCGGTCATGTGCCCGATGGCGTTGGCCAGGCGGAGTTGTTCGGAGGTGTAGGTGTGCGACGACATCGAGCTGTCCAGATGGATGACGCCCATGACCTCGCGGTGGGCCGTGATCGGCACGCAGATTACCGAGGTCAGCCCGTAGCGGTGGATGCTATCGTCGCGATCTTCGGAGCCGAAGCGCTGGTCGGCCATGGCGTTGGTGCACAGCACCCCTTCGCAGCGGCTCATGACGTGGTTGATGATGGTCCGCGAGGTCATGATCCGCGCCGGGTCTTTCGGCTGGTGGCGATGGCGAATGACCTTGGGGGTCAGTTCCTCGCCGTCGTCTTCTCTCATCAGGATGAAGCCGCGGTCAACTTCCATCTGCTCGAAGACGATGTCCATGACCC
This sequence comes from uncultured Planctomycetales bacterium, assembly GCA_964619935.1. GTDB lineage: Bacteria > Planctomycetota > Phycisphaerae > UBA1845 > CAIVHJ01 > CAZUGO01. The sequence continues at coordinate 40,934 of CAZUGO010000079.1, forward strand.
GGTTGAGCAACTCGCCGGGTTGCACAATGATGCCGATGGCCTCGGTGAGCTGGTACATGATCTTCCAGGCCCGAACCGCCTGGGCGGCTTCCGGGGCCGGAACCATCAGGTTGTGGCGATCGCTGGGCAGGGACTCCACCACCGACGAATCGACCAGGTGCTCCGAGGAATCGAGGTCGATCAAGTCGCGCGTGGTGGTGGTGGTGTAGCGTTCATCGAGCTGGTCGCCGCCGAAGACCAGCAGCGTTCCGCCGATGCGGATCTGGTCGCCATGCTTCATCATGGTGGGGTGTTCGATGCGCAGGCCGTTGACAAAGGTGCCGTTGGCGCTCCTGAGGTCCACCAGCATCCAGTGGCCGTTCTCGGGGACCAATTCGGCGTGATGCCTGGAAATGGCGTTGTCGTTCAGCGGGACATCCTCGCTGGAACGCCCCAGGGAGACGCGCTGGTTGCCCGTGCGAAACGTCTTGCCCTTATCCGGACCTTGTAGCACGTAGAGACTGGCCACGATCGAATTCCCGCGACACCACGTCTGAGGGCGGGCTCGAGGTTGCCTGGCGGGTGCGAACAGGCATCCGACAGTTCAACCCTCCGCGCCGCGCACCAACCCAGGGCGCGGTTTGGGGCCCGCAGGTTTTCAACAAACATAATTCTAGTTATGGTAAAGAGCTATGTCAATTCCGTACTGCATTGGGGCGCCGCCTGGCGGCGGCCGGGGTGGTTGGCGGCGGGCACAACGGGCCGGTCCCGGGGCGCGGCGGGAGCCGCCTCCCGGCCGTACACTATGACGATGCTCGGGGTCGCGGTTATCGATTGGTTCACGCTGCACTTGCCCACGCTGCTGGCGGTGGTCGGCTATCTGCTGACGCTGGCCTTCGTTCCGGTGGTGTTGATCCGCAAGCGGCAACCGGCCGCGGCGATTGCCTGGAGCATGTCGATCATCCTGCTGCCGTACCTCGGCACGCTGTTGTTCCTGCTCATCGGTGTGCCACAGGTCAGCCGCCGTCTGCGCCGGAAGCAGTTTCATCGTTCGCGGTTCATCCGCCAGTGGATCGCATCGACCGCGGACCAGCCCCACCATCCCCACCCGCCGATCAACCTGACCGACGGCTCCGAATGGCAGCAGATGGATCGTTTTGCCGGCGTGGTGGGCGCGGTCAAGCTGAGCAGCAACAACCAGACGCTGATGTACCATGAGGGCACCAAGGCTTTTCATGACAAGCTCCAGGCCATCCGCGACGCGGAGCATCACGTCCATGCCGAATACTACATCCTGCGGGCCGATCATACCGGCAAGGCCCTGGTCGACCTGCTCTGCGAGCGGGCCCAGGCGGGCCTGGAGGTTCGCCTGGTGGTCGACGCCGTTGGCTCGCGGCTGGCCAAGAGAATGCTCCAGCAACTGCGCGAGGCCGGCGGCCATGCGGCCTTGTTTCTGCCGATCATGGCCTGGCAGCGGCGGTTCTTGATCAACCTTCGCAACCATCGCAAGATCCTGGTCTGCGACGGTCGGGTGGCGTTCACCGGCGGCCTGAACATTGGCGATGAATACCTGGGCAAGACCAAGCGCTACGGCTATTGGCGCGACACCCAACTGCAGGTCACCGGGCCGGCGGTGCTGGCCTTGCAGCGGGTGTTCGTCGAGGACTGGGACTTCGCGTCCGGCGAGTTTCTGTCGGGCAAGCGTTACTTCCCAGCGCCTGTTTCGGACGGCGACACCAAGGTCCAGGTGATCTGGTCCGGGCCGGACGCCGAGCGCAATGCCATCCAACAGGTCTATCATCGGGCCATCTGCGTGGCCCGCAAGCGGCTGTGGATCGCCACGCCTTACCTGGTACCCGACCAGGCGATCATGGCCGCGCTCAAGGCCGCGGCGCTGCACGGGGTCGATGTTCGGATCATCACCCAGTCCAGTCCGCCCGATCACTGGATCGCCTACTTTGCGGCCCGCTACAGCTGGCGTGAGCTGTTGGAGAGCGGCGTGCGCCTGTATCAATATACCCGCGGCATGATGCACGCCAAGGTCCTCACGGCCGATGGCGAATGGGCCTCGGTGGGTTCGGCCAATCTGGACAACCGCAGTCTGCGCTTGAACTTCGAGGTCAACTGCCTGCTGTACTCCAAGCCGCTGGTGGTGAAGTTGGAGCAGCGCTTTCGCAAGGACATGTCGGATTCCGTCGAGGTGCAACTGGCCGACCTGGAGCACTCCCCGCTGCACTGGCAACTGGCCGAGAACGTCTGTCGGCTGGTGTCGCCGATTCTGTAGGACGCAACCCGGGTCGTTCACTTGGGCAGGGGCAGGCCCAGGCGCTCCATGATCAACTGCAGATCTTCCCAGGCTTTTCGCTTTTCGCCGGGGGCGCGCAACAGGTAGGCCGGATGGTAGGTCGGCATCAGCGGGACGGCGGCGGCGGCGCCGGGCAGCCGGAAGTCGTGGAACCGTCCGCGCAGCCGGCCGATGGCCTCGCCGGTGCCCAGGAGGGTCTGGGCGGCGGGGGCCCCCAGGGCGCAGATGATCTCAGGCTGCAAGATCCGAACCTGCTCAAACAGATAGGGCGAGCAGGCGGCGATTTCATCGTGGGCCGGTGTGCGGTTATTCGGCGGGCGGCACTTCAGGACGTTGCAGATGAAGACCTGCTCCCGCGTGAGACCCATCGCTTCGATCATCCGGGTCAGCAGTTGGCCGGCGCGGCCGACAAACGCCAGCCCTTGGCGGTCTTCCTCAAAACCCGGCGCTTCGCCGACGAACATCAGCCGGGCCTGGGCGCTGCCCTGACCGAAGACGGTGTGCGTGCGGGTCTCGCACAAACTGCACTTGCGGCAGTCGCGGACCTGCGATTCGTCCAGCACGCGAAGTTGCTCGGCGGCGTCGGCGGCGGCCGGGCGAATCGCGCCGCGACCGGCGGCCGGTCCCGGCTCCTGGAGTGCGGACCCGGTTGCGGCCCGCAGCGGGACTTCCCGGATGCCGAACATCTGGTCGGCTTGGAGTTGCTGGGACAGGCGGATTCGCATGTCGTCGGCAGGGTTGCTCATGTCCGCTCCTGGAGCCGTCCGCCGTCGGACGCCCGCTGGGGGCACTATAACCGTGCCGGCCAACTCAGGGAAACGGAACCCCGGAGCGTCGTGCAAACCGGCGGCGTGGGGGGTAACATCGGCGGGGATGTCTGCTGCCGCCGAGTTTCAGGAGGTCACCGTCACCCTGGGTGACGGCTATCCGGCGTACGCCCGCTTCTGGGGAGCGCCGCAGCCGCGTGGCGCCCTGTTGCACCTGCATGGGATCCAATCCCATTGTGGCTGGTATGAGCAGTCGGCCGCTCGGCTGTGCCGCGCTGGGTACGCCGTGCTCCAGCCGGATCGCCGCGGCAGCGGGCGCAACCCGGCACCCCGCGGGCACGCCCGGTCATGCGGTGAGTTGATCGACGATGCCCGCTGCTGCCTGACCTGGCTGCAGCGGCGAACCGGGCGGGCCGCGGCCGATGTCCTGGGAATCAGTTGGGGTGGACGGTTGGCGGTTGCCTTGTGTCTGGCCGAGCCGGCCGGGGTGCACAGTCTGACGCTGGTGTCGCCCGGGTTGTTTCCGAAGATCGACGTCAGCCCGGCCCAGAAGTTCCGGATCGGGGTGGCCATGCTGGGCGACGGCAGCCGGCAATTCGACATCCCGCTGAACGATCCGGAGCTGTTCACCTCCCAGCCGCGCTGGATTGAGTTTCTGCGGCGCGATCGGTTGGCATTGCATCAGGTTAGTGCGGCGTTCCTGCTGGCCACCCGCCGCCTGGATTCCGCGATCCGGGGCTTTCCCGCACAGCCGCCCCGGCCGGTGCACCTGTTGGTCGGATCCGACGATCGGATCATCGACGTTCCCCGCACGGTGGAATATGTCACCCATCTGAATTGGCCGCAGACCCGCATTACCCGCTACACACCGGCCCGGCACACCCTGGAATTCGAAGCGGTTGCAGAGGATTACTGCAACGATGTGGTCGAATGGCTCGAATCACTCGGAAACCCGTGACAGCGGCGTGACCGGGATGGGCGGCCGGCGTCCCAGAACCATCACCACCAGCACCAGCACCGCGGCGCCACTGCCCAGGCAGATCCATAGTGGCTGGTGAAAATGAGAACCCAGGGCATCACCGCAAACCATGGCCACCACGGCGGCGGTGAGGGCATACGGCAACTGGGTCCAGACGTGGGATTCCAGCGAGCAGCCGCTGGCCAGCGCCGACAGCACCGTGGTGTCGCTGATCGGTGAGCAGTGATCGCCAAACACCGCTCCGGCCAGCACGCTGCCGACCGCCGCATACAGCAGCCGGGCGGCCTGGTCGCTCGGCAGGTCGGCGACCAGCCCGACGGCGACGGTCACGGTCAATGGGCACAGGATGCCCATGGTTCCCCAACTGGTCCCGGTGCTGAAAGATACCGCGGCGGCGGTGACGAAAATGGCCAGCGGCAGGTAGCCGGCATCGAATTGCAATCCAGCGGGTCCGAGGGCCCGCTTGGCCACTTGTGCCAACTGGAGGTCCTGCATGATCTGCGACAGCGTCCAAGCCAGCACCAGCACGACCACTGCCGGAAATACCTGGGCCATGCCCTTCAGGCCGGCGTCGATGGTCTCGGACACGGTCAGGGCGCCGGCCCAGCGGGTCAGCAGCGCGCTGAGGCTCACCGCCGCGATGGCCCCGTACAGGATCGAGGCATAGGCATCGGCGTGATACAGCAGATGCCCGAGCTTCTCGCCGGCGGCCATGTGCCCGAAGCGCTGGGCGTCGACACCGCTCCACCCGGTTCGGAACAGGATTGCCAGGGTCACCGTGATCAGCACCACGATGGGCCAGCCGGCGTACCACCAGCGCCCGGCGGGTACCCCTTGCTCCAGGCGGCCTGCCTGGTGGGCGGACGGTTGGGCGGCCCGCGCTTCGGCGGCCCTCATGGGTCCGAAGTCCCGCCCGCTGGCGCCCAGCAGCAGCACCAGCAGCAAGGTGAAGATGGCGTAAAACCGATAGGGCAGGCTGTACAGAAAAAGCTGGTAGGCGCTGACCCCTGCCAGGAAGTCGGGCAGGGCGCCGCCGATGTCATCCAGCCCGGATTGGATGTAGTCGATCTCCGCGCCGATCCAGGTGCCCACCAGTGCCAGCGACGCCACCGGCGCTGCGGTCGAGTCGACGAGATACGCCAGCTTCTGCCGCGAAATCCTGAGCCGATCGCAGACCGGCCGCAGGGTCGGGCCCACGATCATGCAGTTGGCGTAGTCATCGAAGAACACCACCAGGCCGGCGGTCCACCCCAGGATCTGGCCGCGCCGGCGATTCCACGCCAGATGCGACACCGACTGCACCAGGGCGGCGGTACCGCCGTTGGCGGACAGAATGCCGACCATGGCGCCGATCAGCAGGGTGAACAGCACTACCTGCAGGTGCGGCACGTCGCGAAGGGCGCCGTGCACCGGGCGCGGGCTGCCGGCGCGTTGCGTGATTCCAGTAATGTAGGTCCCGGCGGCATCGTGTCCGCTGGCCGGATCGATGATGGGTTCCAGATCCGCCGGACCGATCAGATAGGTCTCTACGGCGACCCGCAGCCCGCGGATCACTCCTGGGGCATCGCCATACGATCCTGGTCCGTCGAGGTGCGGGGCAATCATGTATGCACCCGTCAGAATCCCCACGATCAGGGCCGGCACCACCTGGCGGAACAGCACCGCCAGCGCGATCGCCACGGCGGCGGGCAGCAGTACCCAGTAACCGTACACCTGATCCGGCGTCCGGGCCGCGGTCGGCGTCGTCGCGACCTCGGCAAAGCGCTCCGCCGGCTCGTCCTGGGCGGCGCGGGCGGCACCCACCCCCAGAGCCGTGAGCGTGAGCATCAAGGTCAAGATGGACCATCGACCGGACCGTTTGTCCATGGCGTTCATTTAGCCTGCCTGGCAATGCTCGTCAACGCCCGTTCGCAGACAGCACCCCCGCAAGGTGCTACATTAGCCCCGCGAATCGCGATCAGGGCATGCAGCAGGGGCACTCGGCGTGAACGCGTGGGTCAACTGGAAATTACGACACCAGCATGGCGTCAACCTCTGGCTCCATGCGCTGGGCATTCCGCTGACGCTCGCCGCCGTCGTGCTGGCGCTCCATCAACTGTCCGAAGGGCAGTGGGGATTGTGGTGGCGGCCGGTCGCCTTGCTGGTCGGCGGGTACCTGTTGCAATGGTGGGGCCACCGCATCGAAGGCAACACCATGGGGGAGTTGATCCTGATCCGCAAGTGGCGCAAGCGGCCCTACGTGGCTGTCGCTCCCCAGTACCGACAGGAGACTCCCGGGACCCCGGCCAGGCGACCGCCCGGGCCGGTTCGCTGATCACGCCATCCGCCAAAATCCCTGCGTCCCCGACGCGATAATGTGACGGAAGCGGCGCCGCTTCGGCGTCTTACAGAGGGATGTTTAAGAGCCGCTCCTCGGCGGGTTGGCGACCTGCCACGGAGCCGGGCGGCGCTGGACGCCCAACGAGCGACGGGACGCAGATCACCCGCAAGGACCTGCTGCCCCACGCCGGGCCACACACCCCATGCCTTCCGTAGGCGCCCCTGTGACCTTCTTTGTGACCACGGGGGCGTCTCTCCATTAACGGCGGTCGCCGCCCACCGCAGGTCATTCATGTATAATGGCTGGTTCCCGGCGCGTGCCGCCGGGTTGCGGTCGGCGATCATGCTCGAAGGAATCAGCGATACGATTGTCGCGGTCAGCACACCCCCCGGTCCCGCGGTGCGCGGTGTGGTGCGCTTGAGCGGCACGTCTGCCGTGGAGATCAGCGGCCGGTTGTTTCAGGCCGACCCATCCGGAGTTCCGGCGGGTGTCGGCGGCAGGCGGTCGCGCGGCCGCGTGGCCGTGACCGGCAATGCATTCGTGTTGCCCGCAGAGGCGTTCTGGTTTCGAGCGCCGCGAAGCTACACCCGTGAAGACATCGTGGAAATTCATACCAGCGGTGCTCCCGTGCTGCTGGGCCTGCTCGTGGACCGCGCCGTTGACGCCGGGGCGCGGCGGGCCCGACCGGGCGAGTTCACGGCTCGGGCGTTTTATCGCGGCGCGTTAAGTTTGACCGAGGTGGAAGGCATCGGCGCCTTGATCCATGCCCGCAGCGACCGGCAGTTGGCCGCCGCCCGCGAGTGGCTGGAGGGCCGACTGGCCCAGGAGGTCCGGGCCCTACGCGACGAGCTGATCGACCTGGTCGCCCTGGTGGAGGCCGACATCGATTTCGCGGAAGAGTCGATCGAGTTTATCGCCCCGTCGTCCTTGACCGGACGGATCGACCGCTTGCTGGCTGCCCTGGGCCAATTGCTGGACCGTTCCGAAACGATGATCCGCGCGGGCTACCTGCCGCGGGTCCTGTGGGTCGGGCCGCCGAACGCTGGCAAAAGCACGCTGTTGAACCGGCTGTGCGGGACGAACCGCGCATTGTGCTCGCCCATACCCGGCACGACCCGCGACTTGTTGGCCGCGATCCACGAGCTGCCGGGGGGCCAGATCGAGGTGCTGGACAGCGCCGGATGGAGCCCGGACCTGCCTGATTTCCAAGAATTTTGCAAAAATTTTTGCGATCGTGAAATGGGTCACGTGGAACTGGTTTGCCAAGTATTGGACTTGTCGTCACCTGCCTGGGATGCACAAACCGTCCCGTCGCTTTCGACACGCCAAGGTCCGGTATTCTGGGTGGCAAACAAGGTCGACTGTGTTTCGCAGGACGTGGTGCGCGCGGCGCGTCAATGGGTGCGGCAGCGCCATGATTCGGTGCTGCATGTGGTCAGCGCGACCGGCGGACAAGGGCTGGAGCACCTGCGCGCGGCACTCAACGAGCAACTGTTTGGGTCGGAGGAGTGCATTGTACGGCATGGAGTTGCGATTGCAGAGGACCATCGGGCGGCGCTGCGCGGCGCCGTCGCCGCCCTGCGCCAGGCCCGACGCCACGGTGCCGATCACAACCGCGTGACCGACCGCGCCGAATGGATCGCCGACGACCTGCGCGCGGCGCTCGGCGCGCTCGCCGGCATGTTTGGCGAGGTCACCGTCGATGACTTGCTCCAGCGCATCTTCGCGCGCTTCTGCATTGGCAAGTGAACCGGCGATCCGAGCCCCGGCGCGCCGGACACGGCGGCCCCTCGGGAGGCAATTCGCCCGGGCGACGCCATTTCATGCGTGAAGAAAAGTGAAGGTTGGGGTAGAATCTCTCCGATTGTTAATACCGTCCGCCAAACGCAGCGCTGAACGAGAGAAAAAAAAGCGGACTGGACCAGAAAAGTTTTGACAAATTAACGAATCGCGTATTATTGTTTCTGTAAAGCCAAACGAAAGGAGGTGACTTTCATGGCTAAGAAACGTAAGAAAGCCGCCAAGAAGGCAAAGAAGACAGCCAAGAAAACCAAGAAGGCCAAGAAGGCCAAGAAGGCCACCAAGAAGGCCAAGAAGAAGACTGCGAAGAAGGCAACCAAGAAGAAGGCAAGGAAGCGACGCTAGAAGTTCCCATCGATTCGTCGATGCGGAACGCCTGGATGGAAGGTGCTGGTCGCCACGGCAGCATCTTCCATCTTTTTTTGCGCCTGACGATTGGCACCCGCCGCCCAGGCAGACCGCTCCCATTCCGGACGCAGAACCGCCGGCGCGCCCGTCGGGTGGCCCGCGGATCGATCACACACCACACCGCCTTGAAACAGTCAGACGGCAACCGTTGCGGCAGGAGGTCCTCGCGGATGGCCCGGGGCGCTCGGGTTGCGTGGGCACTGCCGCGGCGGCCAGGCCGTCTGGGGGCTAAGTGCCCTGCGGCAGGTTCAGGGCGATGTGGACGTCGCTCAATTGCCGGGCGGTGACTTCCGAGGGGGCGCCCATGAGCAGGTCCTGGGCTCGTTGGTTCAGCGGGAAGGCGATGACCTCCCGAATATTGGGCTCATCGCACAACAACATCACGATGCGGTCGATCCCGGGGGCCAGCCCGCCGTGCGGCGGGGCCCCGTAGTGGAACGCGTTCCACAGGGCCGGAAACTTGGTGTGCAGGGTCTTGGTGTCGTAGCCGGCGATCGCGAAGGCTTTTTCCATGATTTCCGGCCGGTGGTTCCGGATGGCTCCGGACGACAGCTCGACGCCGTTGCACACGATGTCGTACTGGAAGGCCAGGACGTCCAGCGGGTCCTGGTGCTCCAGGGCCTCCAACCCTCCCTGGGGCATTGAGAACGGGTTGTGGCTGAAATCGATCTTGTGCTCGTCTTCGTTGAACTCGAACATCGGGTAGTCGACGATCCAGCAGAAGGCCACTTTGGCCGAATCCAGCAGCCCCAACCGTCCGGCCAGATGGCTCCGGACTTTGCCCAGCAGTTTGCAGGTCGGCACCGTCGGGCCGGCGGCGAAGAACAGGGCGTCGCCGGTGGTGGCACCGCTGGCGGATTGCAGGGCGGCGCGCACGCCGTCGTCGACGAACTTGGCGATGGAACCCTTGACCGCCGCTTCGGTGAACGAGATCCAGGCCAGCCCGCCGGCACCCTGACTCTTGGCGAACTTCTCGACGTCGTCGAAGAATCGCCGCGGCTGCCCGGCGGCGCCTGGCACGCGGATCGCCTTGACCACGCCGCCTTCCTGGATGGCCCGGGCGAAGACCTGGAACCCGGCGTGTTCGAAGGCGGACTGGACGTCGATCAGCTTGAGATCGTAGCGCAGGTCGGGCTGGTCGGTGCCGTAGTGGTGGATGGCATCCCAGTACTTGATGCGCGGAAACGGATCGCTCAGGAGCTGTTTGTTGGACAGCGTCTTGAAGATGTCGATCATCAGGCCTTCGACGACTTCGAAGACATCGTCCTGGGTGACGTAGGACATCTCGAAGTCGAGCTGGTAGAACTCGCCGGGGCTGCGGTCGGCACGGGCGTCTTCGTCGCGGAAGCACGGGGCGATCTGGAAGTACCGGTCGAACCCCGAGACCATCAGCAGTTGCTTGAACTGCTGCGGTGCCTGCGGGAGGGCGTAGAAGCGGCCGGGATGCAGGCGGCTGGGCACCAGGAAATCGCGGGCCCCCTCCGGTGACGAGCTGGTCAGAATCGGCGTATGGAACTCGATGAAGTCGCGCGAAGTCAGGTATTGGCGAATGTGCTGGCAGACCCGGTGCCGCATGATGATGTTGCGATGGAGCTGCTCCCGCCGCAGATCCAGGAAGCGGTACTGCAGCCGCAGTTCCTCGGGACTGTCTTCCTCGGCCGCGACCTGGAACGGGATCGGGTCGGCCGCCGACTCGACGTGCACGTCTTCGGCGGAGACCTCGATCTGGCCGGTCGGCAGGTTGGCGTTGACGTTGTTGCTGCCGCGGGCGACCACCGTTCCGGTGATGGTCAAGACCGACTCCGAGCGGGTACGGGTGACCGCATCGAAGAACGGGGCCCCCGGCTGAACCACGATCTGGGTGATGCCGTAGTGATCCCGCAGGTCGATGAACAGCAGTCCGCCGAAATCGCGTTTGCGGTGCAGCCAGCCGGACAACCGCACGGTCTGGCCGACATGCGTTTGGCGCAGTTCGTTACAGTGGTGAGTTCGAAAACGATGCATGGGTATCAACACCGGGGATGGGGGGTGAATGTCTCGAATCGCAGCCGTACACAGGCTCTGATTCGACCCCGGATTATAGGGCTGGCGGCGATTCCCGTCTACTCAGGCCTGGCAAAGGTCTGGTACAGCGTCCGATAGAACTCGCAGCGTTCCAGCAGTTCGGCATGGGTCCCGGCGTCCACCCGGCGGCCCCGGTCCAGGACCACAACCTGGTCGGCGTCGATAATGGTGTTCAGGCGGTGGGCGATGGCCACGGAGGTCCGGGAGCGCATGAACACCCGCGTGGCCTGGTGAATCTTCTGTTCGCTTTCGGCGTCGATCTGGCTGGTGGCCTCGTCGAACAAAAAGATGGGCGCATCGCGGAGGATGGCCCGAGCCAGGGCCAGCCGCTGCCGCTCGCCGCCCGACAGGGTGGCGCCGTACTCACCCAAGACCGTGTCGTAGCCTTCGGGCAGCCGCTCGATGAACTCGTGGGCGCCGGCGGTGCGGGCGGCCTGGATGACCTGCTCGGCGCTGGCCTGCGGCCGCCCGTAGGCGATATTGTCGCGGGCGCTGAGCGCAAACACGACGGCATCCTGGGTAATCAGGCTGATCTGTTCCCGCCAGGACGAGATGCTGTGTTGGGTGAGGTCGCGACCGTCGACCAGGATGTGTCCGGAGTCGCAATCCAGGAAGCGTTCCAGCAGCCCGATGCAGGTGGTCTTGCCGCTGCCGTTGGGTCCGACCAGGGCCACTTTGCGGCCTTTCGGGATGCTCAGGTCCAACTCCTGGATCGCCGGTTGGGTGGCGCCCGGGTAGGTGTAGGTGACGTTCCGGAATTCGATCTGCTGGGCGAACGGCGGGATGGCCGGCAGCCGGCGATCGGGGTGCGATTCGACCGGCATGTCGATCAGCTCGAAGACCCGCTGGGCGGCGCCGTCGGCCTTGGCCAGCCGGGGGTACACCACCGCGATCTTGCGGATGGCGTCAAAAATGAACACCATGAACACCATCAAGCCGAAGAAGCGCTCCGGCGGTAGCCGCCCGCTGAACACGTAGTCCGCCAGCACCACCACCCCGATCAGGGCCAGGCCCACAGTCATCAGCTCCAGCAGCGGACTGGTCAGGGCCTCAAAGCGGCCGATCTTGATGATCTGCTTGAGCAGCCGCCGTTCGGCTTGCCACATGCGGCGGCGCTCGCCGGTCTGTTGGTTATACGCCCGAACCACCTTGACCCCGGCCAGGGCGGCATTGATGACCCCGAGCATGTAGGCGTACCCACTGAGCAGCCGGCGGTTGGCCTTGCGGATCTTGCGGCCCAGCCGGCTGACGATCAGCAGCCCCAGTGGGCCGGCCACCGCGGCAAACACCGTGATTCGCCAGTCGGTGTAAATGGCTCCGATCAGCAGCGCCACGATCTTGATGGGCTCGGTGGTCAGCTTCCCGAACAAGGCGCGATAGCCGCGTTCGACGTCGCGACAGTCAGTGACCACCCGGCTCATGGTTTCGGACAGGTTGCGCCCGAACCAGGTGATCGGCAGATACATGACGGTGCGGTACATCTGCCGACGCAGGTCCATGACGGCGCGGTTCGAGGCGATCAGAATCAGGTACTGGCTGACGAAGCGGCACACGTTACTGAACAGCACCAGCAGGAACACGCCCGTCAGGGCCACGAAGAGGGCCCGCCGGGTGGCTTGTTGACTGGTGTCGGTGGGCAGCAGCCGGCCCAGGCGGCGCAGCCCCCGGACCAGGGCGCCTTCCCAGGACGACAGCGTGTCCGGGGCCACCTGAATGTCCCGCCCGACCGGCTCGGTCGGTGCGGCCGAGCGCACCGCCAGCGGCTGACCGGCGGTGCCCAGTTGCTCCAGAAAGCGGGCCCGCGTCTGGGTTGGATCCGGTGAAAACAGCACGTGGCCTTGCTTCACGCCGGCGGCTTGCAGCGGGGAGCCGTCGTGCACCGTGGCGATCACCACGCCGGAAGGCGGCACGTCGATCACAAAATCGTGGCTGCCACGGTCATAGCCGTGCAAGCCGGCCCGCAGCGTCCGGGAAGCCGCCATCTTGAACACCGCCGCCCGGGGGCCGTCCTTCTCGGTCATAAAGATGCGCAGGATGGGCTGCAGCGCCGACAGGCTGCCGGCCAGCGAGACCGCCAGACCGATGGAGCACAAGATGGAGATCACAATGCGGCGGCGCTGCGGGTACAGGAACTTCAACGCGCGACGCAATTGCCCCATCCAGGCCGTGTTCGTGGACTGGCGGTACTGATCAATCATAATGTACGAGGTCGCGCTTGGGCATCACATTCGCCTTCACCGAAGTGGCTGACCGGCCGGGCGCCCCAAAGTCTGCCGGTGATTCGCGAAGAATAGGCGGTCCTCGCATTCCCAGCAATAGGGTGGTATCCTTCCAACCCTGCCCAAGGAGCCGTCACATGAAGAACAGCCAACTGCTCACCAACCAGATCGAGCGCACGCGCGACTGGACGTTGGCCCTGTTGGAAGATTTCGACGGGGGCGATTGGACCTTTCAGATCACGCCCGGCGCCCAGCATGCCTTGTGGATCGCCGGTCATCTGGCCTGCGCCCAGGAATTGCTGCTGTTCCAGCGTTCGCTGGGCCGCCCGCGGCTCGATCCGGCCTTCATGGCCCACTTTCCGATCGGGGCCGCGGTGCCTTCGGCCGAGCAACAGGACTGGCCGCCCGCCCAAGACGTTCGCCGGGTCCTGGCAGACATGCAGCAAGCCACGGTCGCAGCCGTGGCCGGGCTCAGCGACGCGCTGCTGGCCGAGCCGGCCTACGGCAAGGACGGCAGCCGCCATCCGCACTACGACACCAAGATGGAAGCCATCAGCCATCTCGTTCGTCACGAAGCCTTTCACGCCGGCCAACTGGCGGTCATTCGCCGCGCCCTGGCAAAACCATTCCTGCGCTGAAACGGCCTGCCGGGCGGCGGGGCGGTTTCTCAGACGGTGCAGATGTCGCGCCGGCAGAAGATCACGGCCGCGCTGATCCACAACGTCAGGCTGCAACCGCCCAGGATCGCCAAGTGGGCCAGCGGCCAGGTCTGTTGCTGCAGGATGACCGCGGGTTTGTAGTAGTGCAGCACGCTGAGGAAGGCCAGGGGCTTGGCCGGATCCCAGGTCTGTGCCAGGAAGCTCAACAGGAAGGACAACACCACGATTGCAAAGACCAGCCCGATGGCCCGGCCGCGGCGATCGCTGAGCGCCGACACCAGGTACGCCAGGCTGCCCACCGCCAGGTACACCGCGTACAGGTTGGCGCACACCAGCACCAACACGCCCAGCGCAGGCCGCATGTCCGGGTCCAGGGCGCCGCCGCCGATGACCCCCCCGAGCCCGGCCATCAGCACCAGGATAATCCCGGACACCACCCAGCAGCCGGTGTCGTGGATGAAGACCGTCCAGCGCGACACCGGCAAACCCAGCAGCACATCGACGGTCCCACGATCGACCTCCCCCGCGGGAATCCTGGTGCAGAACACGATGGCGTAGCTCCACAGCACCGCCAGGACCACCGGATGGGCCCAGGGCACCGCGATGAGGGCCTGCATCCCGCCTTCCGGACCCAGGTCCGTGCCGATCAGGCCGCCAATCATGTCGCGGACGAATTGAACCTTCATCAGCGTTTCGCTGATGTGTTGGTGAAAGGCGGACAGGGCCTGGATCAGCAGGGTCTCAAACAGGGCCATGGCCGTGGCCATGATCGCCAGCATGACGCCCATCTCGCGGGCGGTTTTTAGCAACAGGCCGACGTTCATGCGTCGGTTCCGTGTTCATAGTAGGCCCGAAAGAGGCTTTCCAGGTTGGGCTGACCGATGGTCAGGTCATCGACGGACTGGTGGCTGAGCCAACGGAGTAGATCCGCGGGCGATCCCGACAGACGGGCTTGCCAGGTGGCGGCGGTGCGCCGGCGGATCACCAGCAGGCCGTCGGGCGGTTCGGACGGCGTACTGCCGGCCGACCAGCGAATGGTCACCTGGTGGCCGGCGCGGCGCCGGAGGTCATCGAGACGCTCGTCGGCGACCACTGACCCTTCCCGCAGGATGACCACGCGGTCGCAGAGTTGTTCGACCTCGCTGAGCGTGTGGCTCGAGAAGAACACGGTATGCCCGCGGTCTGCCAGCTCGCGCAGCCGCCGGTACAGCAGCTTCTGCATCAGGGGGTCAAGCGCGCTGCTGGGTTCGTCCAGCAGCAGCAGTTGCGGCGCGCCGGCCAAGGCCAGGATCAGCCCCAGTTTCTGGCGCATGCCTTTTGACATGCGGCGGACGCTGACGGTGGGGTCCAGGTTGAACTGGTCGGCTAGTTCCAGGCCCCGGGCAACCAGCGCGCGCCGCCGAATGCGGCCGAAGAGCCGCAGGGCCCGATCGGCGGTCAGCCAGGGATACAGCCGCAGGTCGCCGGGGACATAGCCGACCTCGGCCTTGACTCGATGGGCGGCCTGCCAGCAATCGTGGCCCAGGATTCGGGCCTCGCCCGTGGTGGGCCGCAGCAACCCCAGCAGCATCCGAATGGTGGTGGTCTTGCCGGCGCCGTTGGGTCCCAGGAACCCGAAGACCTGGCCGCACGGCACGATCAGGTCCAGCCGGTGCAGGCCAACCCGCCGGCCGTAGGATTTTCCCAGGGCGCGGGTGATGATCATGTCCATCGGTGATCCACCCGCTGCAGTCTGCGGCCCGCTACCCCATGAGTATTCTCTCGATTTCGCCGCGGATGATGCGGCAGATGCGCATGAACTCCCGACAATCGCCGGCCTTCAGGGTTTGCAGGAAGCCGATCATGCTCTCCAACCGCACCTGCTTGTAGGTCTGGTGCATCTGCTGGCCGAGCTTGGTGATCTCCAGATCGATGCGGCGTTTGTCGGTGCGGTTGATGCGGCACTTGATCAGTCCCCCTTCGGCTCGCTTTTCCAGGGCTCGGACCACCCGCGACATCTGGGCCGGCAGAATGCCGATCTGCTTCTGGATTTCGCCGACGGTCAGCGACGCGTGGCGGGTCAGGATGTCCAAGGCCAGGAACTCGGTCTCGGTCAGATCGGCGGCACCTTTGCGGCGGATGCGGCTGCGGGTCGCGGCGGCCAGGGTCTGCATTTGGAACAACTCCTCGGCCATCTCCTTCAGCAGAATGATGTCGTGATGGTTGGACACCGGGCGGCTCCCAAACGGATCCTGGATGACGATTCCGATAACATAACCCGGGGGGGCGCGGTTTGCGACCATGAACCGGCGCTTTGTGAGCATGCCGCCCGGCGGTTATAGTGGGCGGATTGTTGATCCTCCTGGAAGACCCACCCGGCGCGGAGGGGGCGTCACATCATGTTTGGCTGCCACGTGTACTGCTTTCCCTGGGACCTGCTCGACGAGGGGGTGGATCGGGTTCTGGACCGTGCGCAGAACGAAATGGGGGCCACCGGTCTGACGCTGGTCGTCCTCGGCGACGAGATCGAGCAGTTTCGACCGCATCCCGCGGTCACGCCGCGGATCTACCGCACCGCGGGCGGCGTCTACTTTCGGCCGCAGGCGGGCTGCTACTCGGCCAGCCGTCTCAAGCCGCCCCGCTGGGAGCAGCATCACGACCGGGATCTGGTCTCCGAAGTGTCGCGGCACTGTGCGGATCGCCGGCTGGATCTGCGTCTGAGTATCGCCCCGTTCCAGGCCCAGCGTCTGGTTCGCGAGTATCCGCAGATCGCCTGCAAGAACCTGTTCGGGATCGCCAGCCGCAGCGCCGTGTGCCCGAGCAATCCCGATGTCCAGGCCTACATGGCGGCGGTGTGTCGTGATCTGTCGGCGTACGACGATTGCTCGGCGATCGTGCTGGACGACGTGCAGTGGCCGGCGGCCACCGACCTGACGCCCTACCTCGATGCCACCGCCATGATCGGCGGCGATGTCTCGGACCTGCTGAGCACGTGTTACTGTGAATCCTGCCTGCAGGCGGCCGCCGCCGTCGATGTGGATGCTCAGGCGGCCCGGCGTGCCGCCCAGGAGCTGCTGGAACAATTGTGCCGTGAAGCACACCACACGCCGCCGGCGGTGGCCGAGTTGCTCGCGGCGCAGCCCGCCTGGACCCGCATGCAGCAGTGGTCGGTCAAGGTATTGTCCGGCGTGCTGGAGACGCTCAAGCAGGCCTCGACCAAGGCGCTGATGGTCAACTTCCAGGATGCCGCCCGGGCGTTCGTCGACATGGGCCTGGCCCGCAGCGTGCTCGAACTGGCCGACGGCATCATCATCGACCTGCACGACATCGAGCAATTACTCGATCACCTCAGCCAGGAACATCCGGCGATTCCGTCGTTGACGCCGGCCGACATCGGCCGGATGGAACTGCTGCTGCGCATGGACGAAGGAGTTGTCGACGACGCGGCCGAAGTGGTTCGCCAGATCACCTGGGCCGCCGACTCCGGCGCCGCCGGCATCACCGTGACTCACTACGGTGCGGTGCTGCTGCCCCATTTCGAGTGGATTCATCGCGGGGTGCGCAACGCCCGCCGGCGGGCCGCCAAGTAAGCGCCCCGGGTCAGAGGTCAGCGCTGCGACCGCAACCGCAGCGTGACCTCGGCGTCGAGCCGCTGCGGATCATTGCCGTGCTGGTGGTAGTCGATGATCTCGACGCGGCGACCGAGGGCTTCCAGCGCCTGGATGGCCTTGGTGGTGTCATCCAGCAGTCCGACGATGCTCTTGTCCGGTGCCCGCGGCAGAAACACGTCCACATCCAACAGCCGGCTGTCGCGCTCGACCCGCAAGGTCCGCTTGCCGCCGGCCACACGCGCTTGCAACTTGAGCCGCAGGTCCTCGGTGGGGTCGTCCAGCGCCAGGGTGCTGCCGTCGATGCCGGCGATGTAGTCACCGGGCCGCAACCTGCCGTCGGCCGGTCGACCTTCCAGGACGCTGAGCACCAGCACCCGGCCGGGGGTCGCGGTGTTGTCGCGGCGCAGCCGGGCTCCGAGTTGGACCGGCGTGTCCTGGAAGTAATCGCGCAAGCTCTGGAACCACTGACTGGTCAGCAAGCCCGAGTCACGACTGCCCAGGCTCTGCTGCACCGGCTGCAGGGCGCTGGCCAGGCGGGCCGGATCGATGAACCCGCGAATCTGGGTGTCGTCGTGTGGCTGCTGCGCCGCCTGAACCCAAGGCTGCAGCGGCGCTGCCGGAGCGTCGGCAGCCTGCGTGGCGTGGTCGATCAGGGCCTGAAGCACGGCGACATTGCTGGCCAGCACCACCTGGTCGCCGATGGCACTGATGCTGGGCTGCGTGTCCATGAGTACCGGCCAGATCACCGCGCTGCCGTCGAGGGCGTGAATCGACAGTTGGTAGACGGTGCGTCCCTTGTAGGCAGCCGACGTGTATTCGGCCTCGTAGTTGATCGCGGTTTCGTGGGTGTTGACCAGGTCGGCGATGCCCCGGCAGATTTGACCCAGGGTTCGCGCGGCAAGTTCCGGCTGGCGGGCCTCGATCAGCAAGGCGACGTCGATATTGCCGCCGCTGACTCCTGACAGCATGCACCAGGTGGTTCGCGGACCGAGGTCGCTCAACGGCAGGATGCCCTTCAGTTCGGTTTCAGCCACCACCCGGGCCAACTGCCGGGCAAACGATGATTGTGACTGCGGCAGGTAGCGGCTGACGAATTCGATCATCGATATGGAGTCGACCGGCACCATCCAGGCGGCCGCCGCGCCGGGCGGGACCAGGGCGGCCTGGGGCGCCGCGATCGCCTGGGTCAGCGGGGCCGCGCCGGTTCGCCGGCGGCAGCGCACGCGGCAGCGCACCTGCCCGTCGTCCAAAAAAACTTCCAGGCAGCCTGATTCCAGATCGGGAAGCCAGGAAGGCCGGTAGCGCTCGCCTGGATCCTGGGCTCCCTGGCGGCGGGACCAGGGCTCGTCCACGAAGACCACTGCCGACGCCTGCGGGTCGGCGTCCTGAAGGTACTGGCGGAATCGTGAATCATCGAGCAGGCTGCGCCGCCGGCGGTCGCTGAGCAGGCGGACCGACTGCCCAAAGAGCGCCGATGCGTCCATGGCGATATCGCTGAACACGAAGACCGCTCCATCACTCGCGGCAAACTTGGGACCCGGAAGGCGGTAGACCCGTACCGGTCCGTCCTCCCCGATGACCGCGTCGGGCACCGCGCCGATCGCACGGGCGAAGTCGGCCGGGCGCTCCGGACGGCACAACGTGATCACCTCCTTGCGATTCCGCCAACTGGGCATGGCGATGATCCGCGGCCGATGCTTGAGCAGCTCCTGGAGTTCGCTCTGCGGGCCGTCCGCGTCGCCATGGAACAACTGCCGCAGGCGGTCATCCGAGAGCCGGGCGTACACCGCCGCCTCGATGGGGATGTAGCGGGCCAGCGGCTCGGTCTGGTCCAGGGAGGTGGGTACTGGAGATGCGGGTGACGACGCCCCGGAGCGGTCCACCGATTGGGCACGGCCCGCAACGGGAGCCCAAAGGCACAGCGCGACAATCACAATACGAAACAGTGCGGACGGTGCAATGCTCAAGGCCACAGTTCCCGTCGGAACCCCCGAGCGGTCAGTTCCTACATCAACTCGCCGCCGTCATCCAGATCCGGCAAGGTGTCGAATACATCCGAATCCAGCTCGGGGCGGGTCGGCAGGACGCCCAGATCCAGGGCGGGCAGGGGCACAGCGGTAGGAGGAACGCCCAGCCGGTCGTGCAGGTGGCTGAATCCATACTGGCCCAGCTCGAGCGTCGAGGAAATCAGATCGCCGGCTCCGAAAATGGAATCAAACGGTACATCGGTGATCCATTCGGCGGCAGACACGGCCTTGGGTGGATGCTTGGCAACGCCCATCACCCGGGGACCGGTCGCCGATTCGCGGCTGGGCAGCAGCACGACCACGGTGGCGGCGGCCGCCGCGATGCCCAGCAGGCCACCGGCCCACTTCAGGGCGCGGTTGAGCTGCAACGATCCGCGGGCGCCGGGTCCCTGATCCAGAATGGCCATCAGGCGCTCGCCGAAGTCCTCCGACAAGCCGGGCTCGCGGGTGTCCAGCCGAACCACGTTGCCGCAGGCCTCCAGCAAGGTCAACTGGTGCTGGCACCCCGGGCACTCCAGCCGATGTGCGTCCAACTCGGCGGTCATCGATGCCGACAATTCGTCGTTGAGGTACGGCTCAAAAAGATGTTGTGCGTGCTCGCAGCCGATCATCATACTCACTCTTACGCAATCGCTTCGCTCAGGATGCGGAGGTTTTGGCTGTCCCCGGCGAATAGCGGTTCAAGCAATGCCTTCAAGCGCATGCGGGCCCGATGGAGGTGGCTCTTGACGGTGGCCACCGGCACATCCAGAACCTCGGCGATATCCTGGCAACTCAGATCCTCGCGATAGAAAAGCGTAATGGCCACCCGTTGGGGATCGCTCAAGCGCTCCACGGCACGCCACACCGCGTCTCTCAAGGCTGCGGCCTCGTGGCTCTCGGCGGTGCGCTCCGGGGCGGGCTCGGTGGCATCGGCAAAGGTGTTGAAGTCAAGGTCGCCGCTGGCGCACTTTTTCCGCTGGCGAAGGCCGTTGAGGCTCAAGCGGTAGGCAATGGTGAACAGCCAGGTGCTGAAGCGATAGGTCGGATCAAACGAATCGATCGACGACACCGCCTTCAAGAACGCCTCCTGGCAGACGTCCTCGGCTTCGTCATGGTTCGGAAGCACCCGCCAGACGAAGGCAAACAGCCGCTGCTTGTGATGCTCGATCAACAAACGGGCGGCCTCGCGATCCCCTTTCTGCAGGGCGCGGATCAGCCGCTGCTCCTCGAGCCGGCCTAGTTTGCCAAGGGTCGCTGGGCGCATCATCATTACCTAATTATACCTCGGCCATCTCGAGGGGTTTCAGTGGCCCGATCGAACCTCCAGGCCCCCGAGAAAAAAATTGCCAAGCCGGGGCGACAAACCATTTAAACTTATCTATCCTAACAGCTTATGTCAAGAAAAGCGCCGCAGAACGCCCCCGAGTATGTCATCAGGAACAAGAAGGCCTCGCATCGCTTCGAGATTCTGGAGCGGATGAACTGCGGAATCGCTCTTAAGGGTACAGAAATAAAGAGCTTACGGAACAGACAGATTTCTCTGGAAGAGGCCTTCGTGCGGATCAGCGACCGCGACGAAATGTGGCTGTACGGCTGCCACATCAACCCGTATGAGCAGGGGCATACCGCCAACCACGAACCGCTGCGTCCCAGAAAACTGTTGGCTCACCGCCGAGAAATCGATAAATGGAGTCCCCAGGTCCGCATTCGGGGATTGACCATTGTTCCCTTGGGCATCTACTTCAACCCCCGCGGGTTGGCCAAGGTGACCGTGGCCCTGGTTCGCGGCAAGAGCGCCCCGGACAAGCGCCGGGACCTCAAGAAACGGGACCACCAGCGGGAAATCAATCGGGCGCTGCGGCGCTGAACGCCCGCTTCATCGAGTCCCGGCGGCCGGGAACTTGCCAACGAGGGCCCCGATCCGCTACCTTGAAGCGATTGACCCTTGCGCAACCGCCGAATCCGTGGTTTCCCCCGGTGCTGACTTGAAAGGAACACAATGTTTCAAAGAACCCAATTGGTTCTGCTCGCCGGATGTCTCGTCAGTTGCGGGCCGGTGGCCATGCTGCTGGGCAGCCCGCTGCCGCGCGATCCGAACAATCTGTACGGCCAGTTCGATAACGGGCTCAAGTACATCGTGCGCAAACACGACCTGCCGGCTGAGCGGGTGGCGATGTACCTGCACATCAAGACCGGCGCCCTGAACGAGAGCGACACCCAGAACGGGCTGGCCCATTTTCTGGAGCACATGGGTTTCAACGGATCCACCCATTTTGCACCCGGCGAGCTGATCCCGCACATGAGCAAGATGGGCATGACCTTCGGGGCGCACAGCAATGCCCACACCACCTACCACGAGACCGTGTACAAGTTGTTCATGCCCGACAATACTGAGGAGTCGGTCAACACCGCAATGACCGTCCTGGGTGATTTTGCGAACGGCCTGCTGCTGCTGGAGGCGGAAATCAACAACGAGCGCGGCGTGGTGCTCGAAGAGTCGCGGTCGCGCAAGAGCGCCCAGGAGCGGATCCGCAAGGAACTCTTGAAGAACGTGCTGGCCGGCTCGCGGATCGCCTCGCACGATGTCATCGGCATCGAAGCCCAGATTGCCGCCTTTCCCAAGGCCGAGTTTGACGATTACTGGAACACCTGGTACCGCCCGGACAACATGACCCTCATCGTGGTCGGGGACATCGACCCGCAGGCCATCCTGGCCAAGGCCACGCCGGTGTTCGGCACGTGGAAGGCCCGGGCTGCGGCCCGCGACCCGCTGGGTGCCCAACTGACCCCGATGAACGAAGCTCGGGCGTTCGTGATCAGTGATCCGGAGATGCCCGCGTGCCAGGTGCAGATCCTGGCGGTCAAGCCCGGGCGCCCGCCGATGAGCAGTTTTGCCGAGTTTCGGTTCAACGAGGTCGAGAACATCGGCCCGTGGATCGTCAGCCGGCGGCTGGACGAGATGGTCAAGAAAGGCGAGGCCAACTTCTTCGGCGGTGGCTGCGCCGTCCAACCGCTGTTCAACGAAGCCATCCTGCCGCTGATCGCGACCGCCGGCATGCCCGAAAAGTGGAACGGTATGCTGGAGCAGGCCATCATCGAGCTGAACCGGGCGATTGAGCACGGCTTCACCGAGCAGGAGCTGCAGCTGGCCAAGGAAGCGACCATCTCCGATGCGGAACGGGCCGTCGAGCGCGAGGCCACGCTGGATGCCCGGGCGTTCGTCAACATGATCAGCGGGGCCGTCGGGCTGGACTACCCGATCCTGTCGGCGGCTCAGAACCTGGAACTGACCAAGCAGGCCCTGGCGGATGTGACGCTCAGCGAAGTGCAGCAGGTCTTTGTGGACAACTTCAAGACCGCCAACATGACCTATGTGATCACCGCGCCACAGCGCGAAGGGGTGGCCTTGCCGACGTCGCAGGATGTGCTGGCCGCGGCGGCCGAGGCCTGGGCCCGCAAGACCGAAGTCCTGCAGCAGGCCGAGCGGATCACCGCGTTGCTGGAGCAACTGCCGCAACCAGGCCAGGTGGTCAGCCGGCAGACCGATCCGGACTTGCAAATCACCACGGCAACGTTCAGCAACGGCGCCGTGGTGCATCACCGGTTCATGGACTATAAGAAGGACGAGGCCACCATCACCATCACCTTCAGCGGCGGCATCATCGAAGAGACGGCCGCCAACCGCGGGGTCAGTTCGGTGGCCAGCCTGATAAACGCCACCTCCAAGCTGACCTCCACCCAGATTCGCGACTACATGACCGGAAAGAAGGTCAACGTCGGCGGCGGGGTCGGGCTGGACGCCAGCACCCTGCGGATCAGCGGCTCGCCCCAGCATCTGGAAACCGGCATGCAGTTGGCCCATCTGTACATCACCGACGGCAAGATCGAGCCGTCGGCCCTGGACGTCTGGAAGGAAGCAACCCTCCAGGAAATCGATCGCCGCAAAAACGACGCCCGCGCCCAAGCCTCCATGGCCATGGACCGCGTGTTCTACGGCGGGGACGTCCGCTTCATGGAGCTGACCGCCGAGCAGGTCGGGCGACTGACCACTGTCATGGGCGAGCAGTGGGCCCGGCGGATCAGCGGCAATGGGGCCATCGAGGTTGCCGTAGTGGGCGACATCCAATTGGAGCCGGCTCTGGAACTGGTCAGCCGTTATGTCGGCAGCCTGCCGCCGCGGTCCATGGGGGCTGCTGAGGCCCTGAACCCGTTGCGCAAGCTGAGTCGCGGCCCCGGACCGTATACCGATCTGGTGCGTTTCGAGACCATTACCGACAAGGCGTTCGTTCGGGCCGGATTCGTCGGCACCGACGAGCGCAACGTTCAGGATCGCCGCCTGCTCAACATGGTCGGCCGGATCATTTCAGAACGGATGATCAAGCGCATTCGCGAGGCCGAGCAATTGGTCTACAGCATTCGCTGCAGCAGCCAGGCCGCGTCGGCCGTGCCGGGAACCGGCATCATCGGATCTTCCTCGTTCACCAAGCCCGAAAACGCCGAGCGGCTGGCCGACACCATCGTTGAGATGATGCGCGAATTTGCCGCCAACGGGCCGACCGCCGAGGAGCTGGCGACCGCCAAGAAGCAGGTTGCCACCGATTTGGAGCAAACCATGAAGGAGCCTGGATTCTGGCTGGGTCAACTGCAGGAGTTCAAGTACCGGGATCGCACCCTGGCCGAGCTGAAAGATCTGCCGGACGCCTACCAGGCGTTTACTGCCGAGCAACTCCAGGCCGGGGCCGCAAAATACTTGACCCCCGAAAACGTCATCCGGTTTCTGGCGGTCCCGCAAACCGCCGCCGCGGCAACGCCCGCCGGCTGATCTCCAGCAACGCGCCCGCACACCACGCCCCCGGGCTGCCGGTCCAGCCGGTGCCCCGGGGGTGTGCGTGTTGACGGGTCCGTGGGTGGCAGGCGGGCCAACTCATGCCGGCACATCGGTCCTGTTCCGGCGAGGGGTCGTACCCCAGCGCGGTACGCGCCGGGCTCCGGCGCGGTAAGGGTTGCGCGGCGGCGCGGTACGGAATGGCTCCCGGCGCAGCACGCGCTGGACCGCAACACCCGGGGTGTGGGACCACCGATCCCGGCGATCAGGGCCCCCAGCCCTGCCGGGGGCTCGGACCCACGTGGGAGGACGGGGGCGGCACCCAGTCCGCAGGAGGGCGCGCTCGTCCCTTCCACGCAACAGCATCGAGGGGCTGTCACCCCGGGCGCTCGCCGGAATCGGTCTGCGATCCGGATCGCGCTTTGTCGTTGGAAGCGGTGGGCCCGGTCACGGGTTCGCTGCCGGTGAGCCAGCCCTTTCGCCAAATGAAGACCAGCAGGCTCAGGCCGACGCCGGCGATCACCAACAACGTCAACAAGTACCCATATGGCCAATTGAGTTCGGGCATGTTGGCGGGCAGCTGGGTGTTGAAGTTCATGCCGTAGATGCCGGTGATGAAGCTCAGCGGAATGAAGATCGTGGCGATGATCGTCAAGACCTTCATCACCTCGTTCATCCGGTTGTTGACGGCCGACATGTAGAACTCGCGCAGGTCGGAACACATCAGGCGATACGTATCCAGCAAGTCCAAGACCTGGACCACGTGGTCAAAGCAATCCCGCAAGTGGAACTGCGTATCCTGGGTGATCAGGGAGTGCGGGTCAGGCATCAACAGCGCCAGCGCGTCCCGCAGTGGACGGATCACGCGGCGCAGCAACAACAAGTCGGCGCGCACCTCGTGTAGGGCTTCCGCAAAGCGGGACGACTGGCCGATCGAAAGCTGCTCGTCGAGTCGTTCCATCCGTTCGCCATAACCATCGACCACCGGAAAATACGCATCGACGACCGCATCGATCAGCGCGTAGGCCAGATAGTCGGCTCCGGCGCGGCGAACCTGTCCGCGTGCCCTCCGCAGCCGCTCGCGCACCGGCTCGAGGCAGTCCGCGGTGTGCTCCTGAATCGTGAGCACGAAGTTCTTCCCGACGAACATGCTGAGTTGTTCGCTCTCGGGGTGCTCGCCCCGATAGACCATCCGCAAGACGATGAACAAGTGATCACCGTACTCCTCGACCTTGGCGCGCTGATGGACGTTGACGACGTCTTCCATCGCCAGATCGTGCAATCCGAAGATCTCGCTCAGGCGACGGAGCGTCTCGATGTCCCCCAGGCCGTCAACGTTGACCCAGGTGACAGACGTGTCATCGAGGAACGGCCGGACGCGACGCACATCGTCAAGGTCTTCTTCTTCCAAGCGGTCCGCGGTGTATTTGATGACATGAATCGCCGGCCGTGGCGCGTCGCTCCGTACTTGTACCGTGCCGGGCGTGGCCCCGGGCGGGGTCAGGCGGCGGATTCGCGGCGGCCTGCTGCGCCGCCGATGCGGATTCCTAGGGGACATCGCTAGGGCGCTTCCACTTCAGGAGCACATGACGCCGTGGGCATGGACACACCACTACGGTTATACCTGGCGTGTGGTGCGTCGCCCGGACCGCCGGCGCCCAGAATGTCCGGACCCAAGACCGGCTCCGACGAGGACGGAGTTTCGAGATGACCGCATTACTTTCTCTTGGGCTCACGGAAGAGAGGCGCCTCGGCCAGCGTGAAAATCACGACTTCCTCGCCGGTGACAGTGCTGATGTCGTGGTGTAGGCTGATCACGCCGACGTCGGTGACTTCCTGGACCATCTTTTCCATGACCGGCCGCGCCGTTTCCATCAGTTGGATCCGGACTTGCTTGAGCAGATTCCTGCCGTTCTCGGGCGGGAGCGACTTGATCAGTTGCTGCTCCGCCGCGGTCAAGACGGACTTGAGCCGGACCACCAGAAGGTCGCCGACAAGGAAGGTGTGAATATCCTTGGGTCCCCGGCCCATGTATTCCTGTTCGAAGCGGCTCATGCCCTGGGAGATGGCGGCTTCGATTTCACCCTGCGTCCTCATATCAACCTCCGACGTGTCCAAATGCCTCCCGTCTCAGGTCCGCACTGGTGTTAGCAGTGTGCCGAAACCTCGTCACCCCGGGGGGTTCCGCCTGTGTTTTCAGTTGGCGCGGCCATGCTCAACTGAGAGTTGGCATACAAAAGTGCTGCCAGATGATTAAGGAGGCCCACTGGCGTCCTCGGCACGCGGCTTGACCGTCTCATTGCCCGGTCGAACCCAATTCGCCCCCCTTACCCTCTGGGCAAGCCATTCGGAGACCGCAATCTATTATAGCTTACCCGTACGCCCGGGTACACGAAAGGGCCCCTGACGCAACGCAAATGCAGATCCGCACGACTCGCCCGAACCCCGGTTCCCCGGGTGGCATGCTCCGTACCCCAGGCGGGCAGCGACCCAGTGGGAGCCCAGTTCGGGTTTCACATATGGCACAACGTTGATCGTTACGGCTGCCAGAGCAAAGCGCTTGAAGCTACTCCAGTAGTGCTCTTGGCGTAGCGCGATCTCCTGCCATAGGCACGAAAGAATGTTTTTCTCGTCAAAGGTGTCCGCCATGGCTCTACCGCGCTGTGCTGACCCAGGAGGATCCCGTACCGTCCAACCATTCTAGACTCCGCGCATGACCATGGCAAGATGATAGACACGGGGTCAGAGCGCCGGGAACCGCACACCGGCAGGTCGCGAGAGGCAGATGTTGTAGTTCACGCTCAACTTCGGACGGGATGAGAACCTCTCCGTAGAGCTTGGGCAGCAGTTCTACCGCCTGAATGAGCACCAAATAGTGGAGTGGCGAGGTGTCGGAAACGACAATCACGACGCGGAGCGGATGGTCTTAGCCGAATGAAGCTGTTCCGCTAATTCATCGGGCGTGAGCAGGTCTTCAGTGACGTTATGCCGCTTGAGAACGCCATCTGTCTCGAACCTGGACAAGCCGAGACCCTGAGCAAGCTCGTGATGGCTGAGCTTTTCTTGACGGTAAAGCTCAACCAGCATCGCTTCCTTGCCGGCGGCGGCAAGGTCGCCCTTCAGCTTCTCTTCGATGGGATGCGGCAATTCCATGTTGATGCTCATGCGAATACCTTACACCAACTCCGAGGCCATCCTGCGGCCCGCGATGAATTTGTTTGAGCGTGTGCGGGCTCAACGATCACCGGGGCTTCAGGACAGACGCTGCGAATCCTGGATCTGGTGCAGTGGCGTCATCCTGCCAAGTGCATTCCCCAAAGCGTGAGGCACTACCCAATGAGTACCCAGTAAAACCGGTTTTCTTCGGTTTCTAACCGCCGCGACTGGTCAGGGCTGGTCAGGTCGAGTTCGCCGCAAGTCCCTCGCAATCCCGGTTTTAGGTTGCGTGCTTGCAGATTTCATCCAATGGAGGCGGCGGGAATCGAACCCGCGTCCCGTGACAGGTCAGGGCAAGTTTCTACGTGCGTAGTTCGTCATTTGATTCTCGACGCGGATGACGCCGGCGAACAGGCTGCATCGTTGTCCAGCTCGACTGATTTCTCATGGGCCGCGGCCAGAGCAGCGCGGACACACCAGCCTGCTGTCATCGTTCACGCCCGCCAGCAGGCGTCGCGGGGTGGACGGGCCGCTTAAATTAAGCGGCCATGCTCAACTGAGAGTTGGCATATAAAAGTGTTGCCAGATGATTAACGAGGCCCACTGGCGTCCTCGGCACGCGGCTTGACCGTCTCATTGCCCGGTCGAACCCAATTCGCCCCCTTCTGGGCAAGCCATTCGGAGACCACAATCCATTATAGCCGACCCGTTCGCCCGGGTACACGAAGGGCTCCTGGCGCAACGCAAACGCAGATCTGCGGGCTGACCGTCGCCAGCCGGCCGCCCCCGGTTTCAGCAGGGCCACAAGCAATTGTGCCGAATCGATTGGAACTGGCGACGTCGGGAGGCAGGCCGCTACAGCCAAGTGGCGGCCGACCGGCTAAGATATCCACAGGTGGCCGGCCCTGGTGCGCCGGCCAACACAGCGGAACCCGCGCACGGACCGATGATTGTGGCTGCTCATGGCGGACCTGGACGTCAACATAACTGAGGCGCACTGCCCGCAGTCTGCGGTCAGGCCCGGGCGGCGGTTCACCCCATACCGCTGGGCCCTGGCAGGTCTGGGGCTGGTGTGCGTGGGTGTGGGGGCGCTGGGGGTCTTTGTCCCCGGGCTGCCGACCACCATTTTTCTGATCGCGGCATCCTACCTGTTCACGCGCAGTTGCCCCTGGCTGGAGCAGCGGCTGATCCGCAACCGTTTCTTCGGGCCGTTCCTGTCCTGTCTGGATGGAGCCCAACCCATGCCCCGGCGGGCGGTGGTCGCCGCGCTGCTGCTGATGTGGAGCTTCAGCGCACTTGGAACCATCGTGCTGTATCGCACCACAGCCTTGCCGATCGCGCTGCTGGTGCCCATTGCCGCGGCCATCGGGACGATCTTCGTCATCCGGTGCGGTCAGCCGCGGCCGCGCCACCAGGATTCTGCTGCCGCTTGAGTTCATTCCACGAGGACATGCCCACGCAATCCGTGAGCCCGCCACCGCCGCGTAACAGTTCCCGAAACGGCACAGCAGGTGGGGACCCGGTTCCCGAAATGAAACGGCCCGCGGTGCGCCAGAGGCACCGCGGGCCGCGATCATCATCTCACCGGGTGGATCCGGGGGTCACTACGGCTGTTCGCACAGGTCGATCATGCACTGCTCGATATCATCGGCGTCGCTGCCCGTGACATTGAGAATGGCGGTTCGCGAGTTGATGTACAGCACGTCGTCACAGTAGCTGAAGCTGCACTCCGGGCCGGCGCCGCCATCATCATCGTCATCACCGGCGATACCCTCGCACTGATTCTGGGAGACAAAACCGACCAGTTTCAGCGCGCCATACTGGTCACCCAGGGCCAGCGGCTTGGAGCAGGAGGTGTGGAATTCGACGAACTGCAGCACCGTGCCGCCCGGGCGGTTCAGGATGTGCACCGAGGTGTTGGCCTTGAGCCTGGTCTCACCTGCGTTCAGGGCGCTGATGTCAAAACTGCCGTTGAGCAGCACCGGGCCCGCGAACCAGATCGGGCCATCGTCGGGCGAGTCCGAGTCGTTGGCCACGATGTAGACCGATGCTGCGAATTGCGGATCGCCGCTGCAGACGTCGTTGGGTTGGTCATTGTCGCTGGCCTGGCAGTTCTCGCCGGTGTACACCATGGTCAGGGTGCACGGCTTTCCGTCCTCACAGAGATCCTCGGTCGCCGGCGGCTCGTCTCCGCCACAGTCGAGCTGGACGATCTGGCCGCTCATCACCGGGATCATTTCGCAGCCGATGTCGATCACGGCCTCGGTGCTGCAGTTGGATTCGAAGTGCACCTGGGTGCGGGTGCCGCCACTGCCGCCATCGTCATCGTCATCATCGCCAGCAAGCGGATCACCGCAGGCCGGGCAGCCGCCGTTATCATCATCATCATCATCGTCGTCGCCGGCGGCACTGCCGTCGTCATCATCATCGTCGTCATCACCCATGGGCTCGTCGACCGGTGGGCAATCGATCGGGTCCGCAGCACAGGACAGCTCACAGGGCGCACAATCCACGCGGTCGCAATCCGAGCCGTTCTCCTGATAGTCGCCGCCCTCGGCGGCACAGTCAGCGGCACTCACGCCGTCGACGCAGTCGCCGTTGCGCAGGCAGCAAGCTCCGCAGATCGCGGCGTGGGCGCACACCAGGTTCTGCTCATCGCAGCTATCTGCCGTGCAGGGGTCACCGTCATCACAATTGAGTTCGTTGACGCACTCGCCGGTGGCGCCGTCGCAGGAGTCGACGGTGCAGGCGTTGTTGTCGTTACAGTCAACCCGCAGACGGAGGCACGCGCCGTCGTCCGGATCACAGGAATCGAGCGTGCAGGGATCGGCGTCATCACAATCCAGCGGTGGATTGGAGCAGGTGCCGGTGATGCTGTCGCAGGCATCCTCGGTGCAGAGATCGTCGTCCGAGCAGTCGATGGGGGTGTGCACGCAATTGCCGGATGGGCTGGCGCACACGTCGGTGGTGCAGGCATCCCTGTCGTCGCAGTCCAGCGGCTGGTGCCCGCACCTACCGGTTGCGTCGTCGCAGGAGTCGGTGGTGCAGCCGTCGTCATCGTCACAATCCACGGGATCGTTGACGCATTGGCCCGAAAAGCAGAAGTCGTTGGTGCACAACTGCTGATCGTCGCAATCGGCATCGGTCTCGCAACTGCCCGAAATGGCTGCAGAGGCCCACCCGGAAAGAAGGCCCACGCCACACAGGCAGGCCAGTGCAAATCTCCATCCCTTCATGACCAGCTCCTTTCGAATTCCGTGGACGCCCCACTCGTCGGTGGCAGTCCGCAACGAACCCTTGACTCGCCGGCGGCGCACGGTGCCCACCGCACGCACTCGCTGCGAGTGCTGTGATATTTATCGACATTGGGTGTTGTGAGAACAGCGCTGAGGTGCTTGTCCACAGGCCGCGACCTCAATCCCTTACCCTAAGTGGGTATAGCATTCACCCACCGAATAAGCAAGTCCGATAGACGTTTCTTACAGGCACCGGACTCCGCCGCCGGCGGGTCGCCGCACCCTGCCGCCGGCCGGCGGGTGGCGGCTGGAATCCTCTGTGCGGGAGGCTCCCGGGAGCCGTAAGTCACAGCAGCGCTTTTATCGGGGTGGGCGGCCGAGATGTGGCCCGCACGGTGCTACGGGTCCAGGCCGTTGATCTCCACCAGGCCCGGAGCAATATTAGGAAAAGCACGAAAGATCTCTGGATCATATGCGGGCAGGACCATGAAGGTGGACGCGGCCCGACGTTGCATTTCCCGAATGCTGGCCAAGTTCTCCTGGGGATCGAGGGCCGCACCGACCGGGCGCTGGCGGGAGCTGTTCTCGTACAAGTAGCAGCCATCGCCGGCGACGACCACCGGACCCAGGAGCGTGGCAATGCTCGCGAACTGGGATCCGGGGTGTTCCGTGGCGGACGGCACCACGGTGATTCCCGGGAGAATGACCTGCTCGCCCTCCAGCAGCCGCAAGCGGCCTTCCTCCTCGGCGCGGATCAACTGCTGGACGTCAGGCCAGCGGATGTTGGCGGCGCGCTGGCGATTGGCGTCAACGGTCGACTTGGCGAATTCGTAAGCCGCCCGTTGTATCCAGAGGGTGGCGCGGGGGTAGGCGACAAGATCACCAATCTGATTCCAACGCAAGCTGGTGACCACGATGTCGCTGACCTCAGAAGGTTGCAGGTCCAGGGATTGCAGGTGCTCGGTCGTGTTGACCAGCCGGCGGACCCGGACCTGCGGGTCGGACGGGACGCCGCCGGGTCCGGTTCCCAGCAGCACGGTGCGCTCCGAACTGCGGGCGATGTAGCTCGAGAAGGTCACCGACTCGCGCTGGGTGGCGCGGCCGTCGGCAAACACGTCCTTCTGAAGCAGTGACCCGCGGCCACAGTTTGCCGCGTAGACCCGGTACAGCGCTGATCCGATCGGGTTGATATCCGCCGGACGATTCATCAGCCAGGGAGACAGCAGCAGTATGGCCGCTGCGGCCAGCGATCCAACCACCGCAAGTCCGATCATCTTGGGGCGATACAGCGCCACCAGCAACAGCCCGACGAAGGCGTAGACCCCCATTCCGATTTCGAAGACTGCGGCAAAGCCATACGCGGCCGAGATGTTGACGGAAAGGGGCACTGCCAAGGCGCTCGCCGCCGCGTTGATGGCGAAGAACACGGCCGCCGCCGAATCGCTGAAGCGGGCCTTGCCGGTCCGCAGGGCGTACGGAAACGGCACACCCATCGCGAACGCCAGCGGAGCGATGGTCGCGGCGCTCAGGGCCACCCGGGCCGCCAGCGACCAGGTGGCGGCGAAGGTCAGCAGGGGCGGCACCAGCCACTCCTGAACCGCCAGCAACAGCAGCACCGCGACCAGCGCTCCGTAGACCCCGCGCTGTCCGATGCCGCCGCTCCACAGGCTGCCCAGGCCCGAAAACATCAGCATGGTGCCGAGGACGGTGGAGAAGGTCACCACCGGGGAACCCAGGAAGATCTCGAAACGCTGGATGAACACCACCTCGATGAGCAGATAGCCCAGGCCGGTGAGGGCCACGATCAAGCCGTAAGGCAGGGCCATGCCCAGCTCGCCGCGGTAGCGCCACAGGAACCACAGCAGAAAAGGCGACAGCAGCACGACCATGATCACCGTTCGCTGATAGGCGGTGGTGAACTCGGGTCGATGCGGCTCGACATCAAAGTGATAGGGCCGGTCATCGGTGGTGGGCCGCAGCAGGTGGGCCTGCAGAAATTCCTGAGGGGCCCGCCCGCGCAGGATGCGGTCATAGTTGGTTTCCAGGCGCTCATCCGGGGCGTAGAGAATCGTGCAGGTGCAGGTGATCGGTCCCAGGCGCCGGCCGGCCTGGTCTTCCAGTGCGGAGCGGTTGTTGACGTCATCGAGCCACTGCCGCAGCTTGGCCAGCTCCGGGGCCGTCCAGGGCGTCTTCTTCATCAGGATCTGGATGTAGTTGCTGCTTCTCGTCTTCCACTGGAAGACGAAGAAGTGCTGGTCGGGGTGGGGGCTTCCCCGGTTGATCAAGGCCTGCCGCATGGTGACCATCAGCTTCCAGACCGGGATCTCCCTGCGGAGAAAGCTGGCGGCCTCCTCGATGTTGACGAATCCGCGGTCGGTGAGCCGGTCCAGGTACGATTCCATGGCCTCGACGGTGTGCAGGTACTCCGGGCTGGCCGCCCGGCCGGAGGTCCGCCCGCGCATGGAGTGGGCGTTCATCATGGTGATGCTGTCGAAGGAGCGCTCGGCCTGATCGACGTAGCTGCGGCCGTCCATGACCGCGACATCGATCCCGCGATAGCTGTGGCGGTTGAATTCGGCCAGCTCGTTCGATTGCAGCTCCACGATGACCGGGTTGATCTCCACGCCGTAGACCTCGCGGCACAACGACTTGGCCGTCTTGCTGATGCCGTCGCCCGACAACCCCAGGATCAGGATGCTGGCGTCGTCCATGAGCGTATGCGGCACGCGCGGATCGATGCGGTAATAGTCGGACGGCCACTGCCGGATGTTGTCGATGATGCGGCCGTTGTCAAAAGTGGCGTACGCCCTGTGGTGCGGGCGGCGCTTAATGACATCGTACCGGCCGACGAATGATGACCGCGAGTGCACCATGGTCAGGTGCCGGTAACTGTGCCCGACCACAGTCCGCACGACATTGAGGTAGTCGCCCCGAAGGTTGGCCCAGCCGCACGATGCCAGGGCCGCGGCGGCGAGCACCGCGACGGCGGCCAGCAACCGCCGGGCCCCGCGCCGCGGGCACAGTCGGATGAAGCACAATGCCGACAGGGAAGTGAAGGCGGCCAGCAGGAGCATGCTGCCTTCCTCGCGGAACAGCCGCAGCGCGGTTCCGACCAGCAGGCTGCCGATCCCCGCCCCCACCAGGTCGATGCAATACACCAGGTGCGATCGAGCCCTGGCCAGCACCACGGTGATGACCACGCTGGGGCACACGAAAGGCGTCATCAGCAGCAGAGAGGTCAGCAGCGGGTTGCGTTCGGTGAGTTGGACCGTCGTCCCCAGGGCCAGGACGATGGTCACCGGCAACAACAGGGCGGCACCGATCATCGAGGCAATCGGGGCCCGGTGGGCGCTGACCGCTCCGATCATTCCACCCACGGTGATGCCCAGTAAGGCCACCGAAATCACGGAGATGCCGATCATGTAGTCACCGAAGATGTTCAACAGTCGCAGCAGCAGAATCTGGACGAAAATGATGGTGAAGGTCATCGCGGCCACGCCCAGGAAGGTCCAGGCCCGCGATTTCCCCTCGGGCAGCAGCGCCGCCGTGGACTGATTCTCGGGCACGGGGGCGACCGCTTCCGCGCGACGATTCATGACATAAGCGGTCAGGGCGAGTGCCAGACAGGTGCATCCCGCCAACCGGGCAAAGGTCCCGAGGGCCGCGAGGTAAGGGACCACGCGATCGATCACCAGCGACTCCGGCATGTAGAACACGACGGTGATGTAGTGCAGCGCCCAGGCCGCCAGCCAGCAGATGCCCAGCCCCACGGCCGTCCGCCGGGCCGACAGGCGGACCAACACGAACCAACCCAGGCAGGACAACGTCAGCACGGCGACCGACAGCAGGATCATGCGGCCGTAGACATCCGGCTGAGCCAGGTCCAACAGGTCGGTCCGCGTGCGCACCCGGGTGGATTCCATAAAGCCCAGCCCGACCGCCGCGCCCGCGGTGACCAGCCACATCCCCCGTCGCAGGGCGCCGCGATCCTGCAACAAGGCCACGATTCCCAGGACGGCGATGGCGACCAGTTGCAGCACGAACAACCAGGAACCCAGGGTGTGAAGATTCAGATAGGTTTCGCCATCCCGGCTCCACCGCCCGGCCGGAAGAACCCCCAGGGCGACGGCCAGGGCGGCCTGGGCGACCATCAGAACAGCACCGATGACCTTGATCGGCTGTGGGAGCGGCTTGCTGGCAGCATGTTGGATCATGTCGGCTTTCGGATTGGGATGGGCTGCAGGCCTCGAGGGCGGCCAGTCCCCAAAGGGTTTGTACGATCGTTCGACAGCCCGGACATGTTTGCATCTCCCGCCACCCATTGCAAGAGGGTGAGACTCCGATTGGAGGGCACTTTTCCAGCAAGGGCGGGTTGCTCAGGCCTGACCGCTCCGAGCCACGGAAGCGGCAATTTCCCGACCGATGACGATGGACGAGGTGGCCGCCGGCGAGGGTGCATTCAAGACATGGACCATGCCTGATTCGGCCACCACGCAAAAATCGTCAAGCAACACTCCATGGCGATCGACGGCTTGGGCGCGAATGCCGCTTCCGGCGGGTCGCAGATCCTGTGGACGAAGC
Source organism: uncultured Planctomycetales bacterium (assembly GCA_964619935.1). Classification (GTDB taxonomy): domain Bacteria; phylum Planctomycetota; class Phycisphaerae; order UBA1845; family CAIVHJ01; genus CAZUGO01. The sequence goes on from CAZUGO010000079.1 coordinate 75,831, forward strand.
GCTGGAACCAATCGGCCCAGCGCCGCCGCAAAGGCCTTCGGCGAGAAGGCCTGATAGTGCTCGCGGAGCCCGGTGCGGCAGTGCTGTCGGGCCATCCGCCAGAACCCGCGGTAGGTCAGCATGCTCAGCAGGTCGCGGATGGACACGCTCCCCGGGCGATAGCCATGGCGATCGAACGCCAGGACCGCGTTGGGCCCGGCGTGCAGGCGGCCGGCGATGGTCCGGGTGAAGTGCACACCCAGGAACGGCAGCGCGGGGTCGGGCACCGGGTAGACCAGTCCGCGCACCAGGGCAGCGCTCGGCGGACACAGTTCGTAGTACGATCCGCGAAAGGGGATGATCTGCGCCGGCGGTTGGATCCCGCACAGCCGGGCCACGCGGTCGGCCTGCAAGCCGGCGCAATTGACCAGCGCGGTGCACGCCACGCGACCTTGCGAGGTGACCAGTTCCCAGTGGCGGCCGCGCCGTTCCACCCTGCGGACCGCCGCCGAACAGCGCAGCGTCGCTCCGGCGTGCTGGAGAACCCTGGCCATGGCGGCACCGACCCGCCGAAAGTCGACCACGCCGGTCTGCGGGACATACAGACCGGCCAGACCGCGGACCGCAGGTTCAAACGCGCGGACGCCGCGGGCGTCCAGCCGTTGCAGGCCGGTCAGCCCATTGGCCTGCCCGCGACGGAGCAAATCATCCAGCCGCGGAACCTCGGCTGCAACGGTCGCGACCACCAGTTTGCCGCAGCGGCGATGGGGGATGTCGTGCTGCGCACAGAATTGGTAGAGTGCTTCGCGCCCGGCGGTGCAGGTCGCGGCTTTGCGCGACCCGGGCGCGTAATACAAACCGGAGTGGATGACGCCGCTGTTGTGGCCGCTCTGGTGGGTTGCCGGGCCCGCTTCGGCCTCCAGCACCATCACCCGGCAGGAGCGCCGCTCGGCCAGGGCCAGCGCGGTGGCCAAGCCCACCAGCCCGCCGCCCACCACCGCCACGTCGCAAGTCACGCGCTCCATGATCTCATTGTAACCCCGCCACGCACCCACCGTGAGCCGCGCGAGCACCGGGACGACGCACCGGTCGCGTGGGGGTCGCGCGGCCGGCTTTCTGGGATCACCGGATCTGGTCGAAAGAGGTCACGATGGGATGATCGCAGGCATCGACCGGGTGATTACCGGGTCGTTGGACCAGGGCGGTGTGCAGGCCGGCGGCTGCGGCGGCGTCCAATTCACCCGGGACGTCGCTGAGAAACAGCACTTGTTCGGGAGGCAGGGCCATGTCACCCACGATGGTGCGGTAGCTGTCGGCGGCCCGTTTGGGCCCGGTGACCGTATCGTAGTAACCGTGCAGCAGGCCGGTCAGATCCCCGTGGTCGGTGTGGGCGAAAAATAAGTGCTGGGCCTGCACGCTTCCGGACGAGTAGATGCGAATGTCCAACCCGGCGGCGGTCCAGCGCTGCAGGGCGGGGGGCACGTCGGGGTAGACCTGGGCCCGAAGTTCGCCGGCGTCGTATCCACGGCGCCAGATCAATCCCTGGAGCATCTTGAGGCCGGTGGCCTTGGCATCCTGATCCATCAGTCGGATGACGGTGGCGCACAGTTGCTCCCGGGCCGGGCGTTCGGCCGCGGGCGGCGTAATGCCGGCGTCTTCGGCGATCCGGCGGCAGGCCGCCCGGACTTCGGGGACCTGCCAGTGAGCCGCTGCAAAAGCGTGCAGTTCGCGCCGGGCGTACGGAAACAAGACGTCATGCACGAACGCGATCGATGAGGTGGTCCCCTCGATGTCCAGCAGCAGGCCCCGACCTTCGAATTCGATCAACGACCGACTCCGGTGTCGGACGCCGGGACGAAGTATTGCGGTCCCCAGCACATGGCCGTGTAGTCGCCGTGGACGCCGGCGGGCAGGTAGTGCGGGGTCCAGCCGGCCGGATCCAGAAACAGCCGAATGGTTCGGATGGTCCGTTCCGCGCAGAGATCGAACCAGTGGCGGGTGCCGGCGGGCACGTTGATCAGGTCGCCCGGACCGACTTCGATGGCGAATACCGGGTGCTGGTCCGGGTTGATGTGAAACACGCCGCGGCCCCGAACGGTGAAACGGACTTCGTCGTCGGTGTGGCGGTGTTCCTTGTTGAAGCGTTCCAACAGCTCATCGAGCCCGGGGGTCTGCGGCGTGACGTTGATGACGTCGGCGGTGATGTACCCGCCTTCGCGCTTGAGCCGCTCGATCTCGGGGGCATAGGCCTGGAGGATCTCGGCGTCGCCGGCATCCTCGCCCACCCGGCCTTCCAGCGGCCAGTGTTCGTACAGGATTCCAAACGGCTTGAGGAAGGCTGCAACCTCCTGGGGCTGCTCGATCCGTCGTCCCTCGGCGGCGATGAACACGTTGGCCATGTGATGGGTCTCCCGCACCTGCAGCGTCAGACGCAACCGCCGGTCGGGCCCGCGGCACGGCGGCCGGCCCGCTGACTGCAGGGCGCTATGGTACTGAATCCGGCGACTGCCGGCCGACGACTTCCAACAGGAACTCCAGGATTTCGACGTGTCGCCGGGCTTCAGCGAGATCCGCGCCCCAGGTGTACAGCCCGTGCCCACGGATCAGAAAGCCGTGGCGCAGCGGCCGGTCCGGATGGTCGAGCCGCTGTTGCAGGCGATCCGCCAACGCCGGGATGTCCTGGGTGTTCTCGAAGATCTCCAGTCTACAGGTACTGTGGTGCGTCGAAATACCAGCGAGTCCCTTGAGCATTTCGTAACCCGAGATTTCGACCGCTCCGGTGCCGGCGAACCGTTCGGACAACACCGTGGCCCACACCGAGTGGGTGTGCAGCACCGCCCCGACCCCCGGTCGCCGGGCGGCCACGACGTGCAGCAGGGTCTCAGCCGATGGTTGGCCCGGACTCGAATGGGTGAGTCGGCCGGCGTCGTCGACCACGACAAAATCGCCGCGCTGCAGGTCGCGTTTGTCCCTGCCGCTGGCGGTGATCAACAAGCGAAACGGATCGCGGTCCAGCAGGGCGCTGTAGTTGCTGCTGGTGCCCACCGACCATCCGCGATCGTAAAACAGCCGGCCAACGTCCTGCAGGGCGGTGACGATCCCGGCAGCATCTCCGGACGCGACATCCACCGCAGGTGTCTCGTGCCGATGATCGGATTCGGCCATGTGCGTCCTCATGAGCGTCCCTGCGGATTGGGAGGCCGGCGGCCACAGCCGGCCTGGGGGCAGACCGCGGTTCATCATACCACAGTTCGGGTCCCAAGAACGACTCCGCCCGGGCGGGTGGCCCACGGATTCCGGAGCCGGTCGCGGCCGGACGGGTGAATCTTCAGCACCGCTGAATCTCAGCGCGTCGCCGCGGGTGTTGCGGTGCGGTAGCGGACCAGAACGTCAGGACAATGATTCGACAGATGTTCGGTCAACGTATCGGACCCGCCCCAGATCGGGAACAGTTGCCCGAAGCGGCTGAAGGTGTCGTACAAGATGAACTGAGCAGCCTTGGCTTGTTCATGGGCGCTGCTGAACACGATTTGCAACGGGAACGCCAGGTTGCCAACCACCGGCAGCATCCCGACGATCAGGGCGATCCACGGGCGCTCGCGGCCGCGGCGGGTGTTCTGCACGATACGCCACAAGGTGTACAAGGTGCGCGCGACGGCCCCGCCGGTGGCGACCAGGATCATCCAGACGGTCAGGTTGATGACCCCGAAAGCAGTCAAAGTGAGCCCCACCCACCACTGCAGGGTCTTGACCAGCGGCTTGATGGCGACGTGCACTCCGAAATCGGTCAGATACGAGCTGGCCCCCTGGGCTTCCAGGTCGTCCTGCAACACGGCCGCTTCATTGTCCGACAGTTGGCGGCGCTGGCGCCAGGCGGCGATCCGGTGGCTGACGTAGTTGCGGGCCAACTGGTCGCGATACTCCTGGGACGTCAGCATCAGCCAGCAGTTTTTCAGGATCCGCCTCACCTCCAGGGCCGCAACGGAGCGGACCAGCCAGCGGGCGGCCGCCAGCACGGTGGCGCCGGCGGTCAGGGCGCAGGCCCAAGCCTCCCGGGCGTACCAGTGCAGCGGCCGGCCGTCATACCACGCGGCCTGGGCCTCGGTGATGTCGCCTTTGAGGCGGCGATAAGCGATGCTCCGGCGGTGCCGCGCCAGCGACTTCCAGCGGTGCTGTTGCTCGCCCAGCTCCTCGACGTCGGCGGCCAGTTGTTGCAGGACCTCGGGCGGATGCAGGCCGCTCAAGGCGCTGCGGTTGGTGTCCACGTAGTGCTTGAGCTTCGGAACATCGACGTCGTCGAACAGCGGCGTGCGGTGTCGGATCGATTTGGGCAGGTAAAACCCCAGCAGGTCGAGCGGGTTGATCGGGATCAGTGCCGGCACGCCGGACTCCAGATCGATCCACACCCAGCCGGCCGCATCGCGCATGAAGTTGTTCAAGGCCACCGGATTGCCGCGGCCGGCCTGCCACACCAGGCCGTCGAAGCCGGATTCGATCAGCCGCCGTTGCAGCGGCTTCATTAGGGCCCGCAGTTCGGACAACTCGCAGTCCTGGGGATCGCTGAACGGGTGGTGCAAGGCTGCGTGGCGGCCCTCGATCAACTCGCAGGTCATCTCGTTGGCCCGAAAGGTCGCATTCAGGGCGTGCCCGTAGGCCCGGGCCACCCGCAGCGTGGACCCGAACCACAACGGCAGCAGGGCCTCCATGATCTTGCGGCGGAGCACCGCCGAGCGAATGGCCGGCTCGCTCCAGACGTATGGATTGGGTGCGCCGAAAATGACATAGTGTACCAGCTTGGTGGCCCGGTCGCCCCCGAACACCTTGCGGGCGATCGGCCGACCGGCGGCATCGACGCTGCGCAGGACCACGCCGGAGCGGCCGCGGCCCAATTCACCAGTGTCGGGCTGCTTGCGGATCATTGGGAATCCTGGACCGCTCGCCGGTACAGCGGCGAAAGCGGATCACCCCGCTCGGCCTGCCGCTTGGCCAGGGCCACGGCGGTGATGCCGCCGCCGAGCAGCACGGCCAGCAGCACGACGACGGTCACCAGCGTCTTGCGGGTCAAGAACCGCGCCGCCGTTTGCAGGCGCCGGCTGCGCGGTTCGCTGAGATCCAGGGTGATGTCCAATACATAGAACGCGACCGCGCTGAGCAACAGCAGCGCGCCGAAGATCTCCAGCTCCTCTTCCATAATCATGCCAATCTGGTAGAAGGTGCCGCGCGAGCCGGCATCGGCGATCATGGTGCCGCGGACGGCTTCCAGCAGGAATGCGGTGATCCAGCACAGCAGACCGCTGATCGCGCACCACCAGCCTCCGCGGCTGGCTGCAAAGCGGTTGGCGAAGAACAAAACCATGAACCCGACGATCAGGATCAGGAGGATCACCCCGGGCAGTTGCCACTGGGTCAGGTACTTGAAGGTTTCGCCCTGTTCGTCGGAGAACTGTCGGATCTCTTTCCAGTAGAGGTTTTCGTGCAGGATGGTGATTTCGTCGAGCGACATCAGCAGCCCGATTCCCCCGACGCCGAGCCACAATTCCGGCAGTCGGAAGCAGTCGTGGCCGGCGTTGCGCTGGCGGCGCTCCTGGTACCAGGCCACCAGGGCGGCGCACCCCAGCAGGAAGAAGACGCATCCCGAGAACCAGGTGGGCAGGTTGCGCTCCTTGTCGAGGTTGAACCACAGCCGGTTGCCGGTGTTCACCCGACCGTAGGCGTAGTGCAACACCCCCAGCAGCACGGCCAGACCCATCAGGGCCAGGAGATAGCGCAGCACGATCCGTCGGGTACTGCGGCAGACATCGGCCGCCGCCGGGTGGGCACTCATGGGGTGACCTCCGCGGTAATCTTGACGATCCCGTCGGCCACCTCCGGAAACCAGCGCATGACCTTAGGGTCGTGTCCGGGAATGATGAAGAACGGTGAGGCCGCCCGGCGGTGCATCTGGCGGATGGTCCTCAAGTTGGCGGCGGCATCGACGGTGGTGCCGATGGGCAGGTGCCGGCGGTTGTTCTCATACAGGTACGTGGCATCGCCGGCCAGGATGACCAGGCCGTCGAGCGTTTCGACCTCGACGTATTGCGACCCGGGCGTGTGGGCCCCGCCGGCCACCAGGGTCACCCCGGGAACCAGCTCGTGGGTGCCGTCGACCTTGCGGAGACGCCCCTGGCGTTCAGCCGCCAGCAGGTGCTGAGCGTCGCGCCAGCGCATGCCGTTGGCGCTGGGGTCCTGGGCGCTGACCCGGGAGCGGGCATGGTCATATTCGGTCTCCTGGATCCACACGGTGGCCTTCTGGTAGGGCAACAGCCCGCCCATGTGGTCCCAGTGGGCGTGGGTCAGGATCACGTCGGTGATGTCGTCGGGCTCGATGCCCAGTTGAGCCAGGCGGCGCACCGGCGGCACATAGTTGGTGATGCCCCAGCGCTGGGTGGTCTCGCGGTCGTCAAAACCGGTGTCGACCAGGATGGTGCGGTCGTGCCCGCGAATCAGCCAGCACATCCATTCAAAGGGCACCCGGTTCTTGCCGCGGCCCTGGATCAGCTTGTCTTCGGGAAACCGCGAGCGCCCATAGCTGATCGAATAAACCTCGAACGGATTGAGCGTCTGCTCATCCGCTGTCCGCGGGACGGCCGACACCGGGATCCAGGGGCACACCACCAGGCCGATCATGGCCGCCACGGCCAGGGCGTTGGTCGGCAGCCGCCAGGCCCGCTGTTGCAGACCAATGATCACCAGGGCGGTCAGGGCGTAGAGCACCATGGAGGTGATGAAGGTCATGCCCAGGCCGAACACCGTCGAGATGTAAATGGCCAGCGGCACCACCACGGCGCTGCTGGCGGCATTGATGGCAAAGAGCATGGCCGCACCCGACGGCGAAAATCGCTCCTTGCCCATCCGCAGGATCGACGGAAACGGGACGCCCATGAAGAACGCCAGCGGTGCGAACATGGCCGCCGCGAAGACGACCTTGACCGGCAGGGCCAGTCGCACCCCGTGTTCAAAGAGGGTCGGAGCGACCCACAGGTGAAAAGCCAGGATCGCGATGATCGCCGCCAATGACCCGTACAACCCGCGGTTGCCGAAGTGGCGGCTCCACAAGCTGCCCAGCCCCGAGCCGAGCAGCAGGGTGCCCAGCACGGTGGCAAATCCGACCACCGGCGATCCCAGGAAGATCTCGACCTTCTGGATGGACACCATCTCGACCATGAAGTAGGCCAGCCCGGTGAGCATCACCACCAGCGAGAAGGGCACCGCCGCGCGGACCTCGCCGCGATGACGCACCAGGAACATTCCGAAGAACGGCAGGAAGGGCACCAGCATCCACAGCGTGCGGCGGGTGGCGTCCTTGAACTCCCGGCGTTCGGGATGGATGTCGAACGGAAACGGCCGGTTGTCGGTGGTCAGCCGCAGGTTGTGGGCCCGCATGAAGGCCGGGGGCATCTCTCCGCGGAGCATGCGGCTGTAGGTGGTGGTGTAGCCTTCGCCCGGGACGTGCACGATGGTGTTGGTGGCGGTGCGGATCGGGCCCATGCGGTGGCCGACCCGCCTTTCGATGGCCCGGATGTTGTCGACGTCGCGAACCCATTGCTTGAGCCGCGCGATGTGCTGGGGCGTCAGGGGATTCTTGGCCATCAGGATCTGGATGTAATTGTTCGACCGGGTGCGCCACTGGAAGATGAAGAAATGGTTCTCCGGGTGAGTCACGCCGCGATCCACCAAGGCCTGCCGCAGGGTGTACAAGCCCTTCCAGATGGCCGGCTCGCGCTCCGGCAGGGCGTTGACCTCCTCGATGATCAAGTGCCCACGGTCGGTCAGGTGATCGAGATAATCGTTGACCGCCTCGTAGGTGTGCAGATACTCCGGGCAAGGCGCCCGACCCTCGCGGCTGCCGCGGGCGAAATGGGCGTTCATCAGCGTGATGACGTCCCACTGGCGATCGGTCTGGGCCAGGTAGCTGCGGCCGTCGATGACCTCGACGTCGATGTCGCGGTAGCAATCGGCGTTGTACGGCACCAGCTCGTTCTGCATCAGGTCGACAATGACCGGGTTGATCTCGACCCCCCAGACCTTGTTGCCCAGAAACCGGGCGGTCTTGGTGATGGCGTCCCCGGAGACCCCGACGATCAGGATGTCCGGCGGTGTGTCGAACAAGGTGTGCGTCAACCGCGGATCGATCTGGTAGTGCTCGACCGGCGCATCGCGGATGGTGTCGATGGTCCGGCCGTTCTCGACGCTCTTGAGCACCGGGCTGCGGGGGGTCTGACGAACCACATCGTAACGACCCACGAACGAGGATCGCGAGAAGTACACTTCGGCATCGGGGAAGCGGGCGCGCACCTTGGTGCGGACCACGTTCATCCAGTCTTCAGACAGGTTCAGCCACCCGGTCGTCACCAGCAGGGCGGCGCCCAGCAGGGCCACCCCGGTCAGCGGCAGCCGCACCTTCCAGCGGCGGTCGCGATACACAAAACACAACGCGACCAGCAGAGCCAGCGCCGCCAGGAACAACAGGCTGCCCTCTTCACGGAAGTGGGACAGCCCGAAGCTGACCAGCAGGGCGCCCAGGCCGGCCCCCAGCAGGTCGATGCAGTACACCAGGTGGGTGTCGGACTCCACCAAAGCCACGGTAATCACGGTGCTGCCCAGCACGAACGGAAGGGTCAGGATGATCGACGCCAGCAGTTGGGTCTGCGCGTTCATCAGCACCACCACCGTGCCGAAGGACAGCAGGATGGCCACCGGCAGCAGCAGGCTGGCGATGATCATGGTCTGGCGCGGGGCGCGGCGGGCCCTGAAGAAGCCGATCAAGCCGCCGATCGAGATGCCCAGCAATGCGATGGAAATGACCGAGTTGGCATCCAGGTAGTCGCCGAAAATGGTCAGCATCTGGAACAGCACGATCTGCAGAAAAATGATAATGAAGGTGGTGCCCGCGATGCCGATCATCCCCACCAGGGTGGGGCGGCCGCCGGGGGGCGCCGTCAGCGGTTCGGCAAGCAGCGGCTGGATCGGTTGGGAGGCCCCGGCGTACTCGCCGACGGCCATCAGCAGCAGCGTGCCACCGGCCAGGTACAGCACGCCGTGGAGACACACCGCGTACGGCGTCACCGAGTCCAATAGCAGGTCGGGCCCGATGAAGCAGATGTACAGCACACGCTCGGCCCCCCAGGTCGCCAGCCAGGCCACCGCGAGCACGCGGCCGGCCCGCAGGCCGCGCAGCCGATTCAGCAGGAATGATCCGAACAGCACCAGGCCCATGACCACCAGCGTGATCATCATGATGCGGCCGTAGAGGTCCGAATCGCCCGAGCCGAAAAACTTGAAGAGCAATCGAATGCGGGTGATCTCGGCGAAGGACAGCGCCAGGCACAGCAGCGCGCCCATGGCCCAGGGCCAGGCGCTGCGGTCACCAGACAACCCGTCGCGGTGGCGTTCGCGGTGGAAGCAGTACACGGCCAGGATGGCCAACGCCACGTACTGCATGGCCGCCACCCATGACGCCAGGGTCAACTCGTTTTCGAAATTGAAATACGAATCCCGGGACTGGCCCCAGGGCAGCACCGGCCAGGTCAGGTGGGCCACGCCCAGGAGGACTTCCAACAACAGCAGCAGTATTCCCGCGAGTCTCAGCATGAACGAATCCCAGAGCGCGCCGCGGCGGCGCTCATCGACCGGCCGAAGATTTTGCGGCCGCCCCACCGCGGTGGCGGTTTGCCGCAGATGGCGGATGGCTGGCGCTGCCCGCACCACCAGCTCATCCGGCGACCCGATTGAGGGCGACCACCGGCGTCGCGGCAAGAATCCGCAAGACGCATGCCGTGATCGCGGCTCGGCCTGCAGTACCGGCCGGTGCTGTCAGCCGGACAGACCCTTCCAACACCAGAAAAACGCGGTGATGTCGATAGAAGCGGATCGCCAGTCGGACAAGTATACACGGCCGCCGCGTGGGCGTCACCTGTTGCCCCACCCTCTCGTCTCTCGACAAGTCGCGCATCTGACTTGTGTTAGGACAAGTCGCGGGCGCCCGCCGGCGGCGCCGCCGGCGGCGGAGGGTCCCATAACGGCGGCCCGGCCCGGGGCTGGCGGGACAGCAGCGTTGTACAAATTCCGGGGGGAGATGAAGGTGATGTTGATGCCACGGCCCGGCGCTGTACGATGACCCCTGCAAAACACGTTTGGACCGTGCCGGCAGGGGCCGCAGCGGCCGCCCGGCACCCTGAAATCGACGGGAGGCATCGTGAGTGACCGACGCACGCTGAGGTGTCGTGGATTGTGGACCGTGTGCCTGGTTGGGGCCCTGGCCCCGGCAGCCTGCAAGCCGCGGGCAGCCGTTCGGGATTCGCAGGTGTGGTTCGACGACATCGGCAGCTCTTTCGAGCTGCCCGAGGCCGACCTCGCCGCCCTGGTGGTCGCGGTGACCGAGGCCGTCTTCCGCGGTTCCGGTTCGGCAGAGATCCCCCCGGCGCTGCGCGCTGATGTCAGCCCGCGACTGGTGTTCATCTCGATCAGCGACGGTCGGAGTCCGGCCCGGGTGGTGCGCGGCAGCGGCCGCGGACTCGCCGCCGCCGCGAACGCCGCGGTGCAGCAGGCCCAGGCCCTGAGCGGCACGGTCAAACCCCAATGGCTGAAGCTGGATGTTGTGACCCGCGTGGAACCCCTGCGGCCCAGCGGGCTGGGCGACCCGGTGGACCTGGAGGTCACCCTCGACGGTCTGGCGTTCGATCGCGCCAGCCAGGTGGCCTTTCTGGCCGAGGAACTGGTCGGCCACCGACTGATCAGCTCCAAGAAGCGCTTGCGGAGCGCCAGCGTCGAGCAGTACCTGGGCAATGACCCGGCGCGCTTGGCGGCCTTCCGCAAGCTCCAGACCGAGGAGGCCGTCGAGGCCTACCGCTTTGGAGCGCGCAGTGTATTCAGCGACGGAACCCGGGTGGTGCCCATGTACCGCGGGCACGGCATGTACCCGCTGATCGCCCCCGCTGATCTGAAGGATTCAGCGGTTCGGGCCGGCGCCTACCTGGCCCAAGCGGTCGAATCCAACGGCCGGTTCAAGTATGAGTACCGGCCCGTCCGGGATGATACGACGGCGAGCTACAATATTCTGCGGCACGCCGGAACCGCCTACTCGATGTTCGAACTCTATCAGCAGATTCCGTCGGAGCCCTTGCTGGAAGCAGCCAATCGAGCCATCGAGTACCTGGTCAATCAGATCGAGCCGGCCCAGGCAGGCGATGCCACCGCCGCCTGCGTGGTCGAGGACGGCATGGTCAAACTGGGCGGCAACGCCCTCGCGATCATCGCCCTGGTGGAGCAGTTCAAGGTCACCCAGAAGCGCGACCACCTGCCGCTGGCCCAACGGCTGGCCCGCTGGATGACCGATCAACAATTGGCCAACGGTCGCTTTCGGGTGCACAAGATGTCGTTCCCCGAAGGCGCCCCCCAGAATTTTCAATCGAGCTACTACCCCGGCGAAGCCATCCTGGCGCTGGTTCGGTTACACGGAGTCGACGACGATCCCGCCTGGCTGGACGCCGCCGAACGGGCGGCGCTGTACTTGATCCAAGGCCGCGATGCCGGCCGCCCGATCCAGTCGTTGCCCCATGACCACTGGCTGTTGTACGGGCTCAACGAAGTCCACCGCCGCCGCCAAAACCCGGTGCTGCTCGAGCACGCCCGCAAGATCACCCAGGCCATCGTCAAGGGCCAGCGGCAAGACCCGCCGTTCGTCGACTGGCTGGGCAGCTACTACAACCCGCCGCGGTCCACGCCGACCGCCATTCGCACCGAAGGCCTGTGTGCCGCCTACCAGATGTTCCGCGATTTCGGGCAGCCAGCCGATGCCGCAGCCGCGCTGCACGCCATTCGATTGGGCATCGGCTTTCAGTTGCAGACCGAGATCCGGCCGGAGTCGGCCATGTATCTGCGCAACCCACAACGGGCCCTGGGCGGGTACCGCGAAAGTCTGACCGGCCACGACGTCCGGATCGATTATGTTCAGCACAACATCTCAGCGCTGCTCAACGCGCACCGCTTGCTGGCCGACAGCCCGGCGTTTGTCTACCAGGCCGTGGTTCGCGACCTGGAGCTGGCGGACTTCGGGCCGTGGATCAAGGATCACCTGGCCGGGCTGAAGTGGCCGGAACGGCGCCGCGAACGCCCGTCCCTCAAGCGCGATATCCTGGAGCGTTCCCTGGCCCTCGGCCGGCAGTTCTTGCTCAAGAACCAGAAACCCGAAGGCAACTTCAATTACCAATACAATTTCATCCAACGGAGCTTCGACCCCAGCGACAGCCAGGTCCGCCAGGCCGGGACCTTGTGGTCGATCGCCTTGCTGTATCACTACGAACAGACACCCGACGTCCAGGAGGCCCTGGATCGGGGGCTGCAGTTCTTCTTCGAACACACCGCCCCCGGGTCGGTCCCCGGTTCGCTGCGCGTGGCCTATCCCGGAGACGGCAACTGCGACACCGGCACGGTGGCGCTGGTGTCGCTGGCGATCATCGAGTATCTGCGCACCGCCCAAGCCGGGCGGGTGGCCCTGAGCCCCGAATACCTGGGGCAACTGAATCACCACCTGGACGGCTACCTGGCGCATCTCAAGTTCATGCGGTTGGATGACAAGCACTTCGCCCGAACCTACCATGCCCTGGGCGACCGCCGCTCACTGGATTCCAGCCCCTACTTCGACGGCGAGACCTTGCTGTGCCTGTGCAAGGCGGCCAAGTACCTGGACCGCACCGATCTGATCCCGCTGATCGAGGAGACCGCCCCGGTGTTGGCCAAGGCCTACACTCATGACGCCTGGCGGACCGACAAGGACTCCGATCAGACCAAGGGCTTTTTCCAATGGAGCTGCATGGCCTTCTGGGAATACCAGGACGCCGGTTGGGCCCAGGCGGAGATGTTCGGCGACACACTGCTCAGCTTGTCGTGGTGGATGATCGTCACCCACCGGACCCTGGGGCGCTCGCGGAACACGGCCTATGCCTACGAAGGCATCATCCATGCCTACCTGCTGGCCCAGGCCCGCAATGACAAGGCCGCCATCGCCACCTTGGAGGACACCATCGATCGCGGGTTATTCAAGCTGACCAGTTGGCAGGTCGGCGGGCCGCTGCAATCTGAGAACTCGTTCTTGACGGCGAATCCCACCGACGATCCGCTGGCCGTCGGGGGCGTCATGAATCACAGTCGGGAAGCGCTGTTGCGCATTGATGTCACCCAGCACCAGATGGCGGCGGTGATGCTGGCATTGCGACATGTCTACACGCCGGAAGTGAGCGACGCCGAGCACTGATCCGCGGCCGCGGTCGCCCTCTTAGATCGGCGAGGTGGTCAGGTCGGAGCTGTCGCCGACCTGATCCAGCGACGTGAACATGGCCGACAGCAACGCCACGATCAGGGCATCGGATGCGCCATTGAGCCCGCCGAGCACCGAGGTGCGCACTTCCTGGGGACATTGGCCCAACTGGAATGCTGCGCCGCCCATTGCCACTGTGGTCACCGTCGTGAAGACTCTGCGTCGCCAGGTCATCTTGCGCATCGATCTTGCTCCTATGCAGGGGAGTTGTCGCAATGGGTCTACTCTCTTGGTCGGCAATTCGCCGCCGGGGCGCTTAGATCCGGCATCGCCGGACCCTCGGCCGCAGCCGGCCCCGCGGCCGGGGACCGCGGCCCTGCTGGATTATCGGAAGTTCCGCGGCCCACGCTCCAGTCGACCGCACCCTGAGGTCCTCGGGCTGCCGCAGAATGGGGTCCGGCGCGGGCCGGGGCGGACGGTCCGGCGACCGCCAGGCGGCAGGTGCTCATGACCACCCGGACCCGGGCGGAGCTTCAGGTGGCCTGCGCGGCGGTGCTGTTTTCCACCGGCGGAGCGGCCATCAAGGCCTGCGCCCTGAACGGCTGGCAGGTCGCCAGTTTTCGTTCCGGGATCGCTGCGGCCGTGCTCCTGCTGGCGCTGCCGGCCGCCCGCCGCGGTTGGAACCGGGCGACCTTGGCGGTGGCGGCGGCCTACGCAGCAACCTTGGTGCTGTTCGTCACCGCCAACAAGCTGACCACGTCGGCCCATGCCATTTTCCTGCAGTCCAGCGCTCCGTTGTACTTGCTGCTGATCGGCCCGTTTCTGCTGGGCGAGCGGCTTTTCCGCCATGATCTCGCGATCATGCTGCTGGTCGGGCTTGGCGGGGTTCTGCTGCTCACCTCGGCGCCCCAACCGCAGGTCACCGCGCCGCACCCGGAGGCCGGCAATGTGCTGGCTGCCGCCGCCGGCCTCAGTTGGGCCCTGACCCTTGCCGGGCTGCGCTGGCTCCGCCGCGGTGTGCTTGCAGGCAGTCCGCCGAATTCGCCGCCGGGTCGGGCGACCGATCCGGGCATCGCGGCGGTGGCTGCCGGAAACGTGATTGCCTTCGCTGTGACACTGCCTGCCGCCTTGCCGGTCCAATCCGCCACCGCCGGTGATTGGGCCGTGCTGGTTTATCTCGGCGTGATTCAGATCGGGCTGGCCTACATCTTCTTGACCGCCGGGCTGACCCACCTGTCTGCCTTGCAGGCGTCCTTGCTGCTGCTCATCGAGCCGGTGGCCAACCCCATCTGGGCGGCGGTCATCCATCACGAACACGCCGGCACGGCGGCCTGGCTCGGCGGAGCCGTAATCCTCAGCGCCACAGTGCTTAAGACCGCCGCGAGCCGTCGTGCGACCTAGGACGCCGGGGTCCGCCGGCTCTGGACTCATGCGGGTCGCCCATGCTCCAGCCGCACGCATTACAGTTGAATTGGTACCACCAAATATACCAAATGAAGATATCATTTTATGCAAACGGTATCACCATTTGCATCATTTGGTACCACGGTTTGATGATTGTGGTATCACCATTTGGATGATTTGGTACCACCATTTTTTCCAAAAACCGGCGATCCGCGTTTTATGGCGTGGTAAGGCGATTCAGGAACCTCCGTCCCGCCTTGCCGAATCAGTCGGCGTGCGCATGCACTCCGACTGGGGTTCCGGCCAGACGGCCAGGGCCGTGCCTGCCATTGGGTAGGGTTTGATTACAGCCCGGCGTCGCGACCGTCGAGGACTATATAAGGAATAGGGTAAGCTGAGGCGCAGGTGGCTCAAGCCCATGCGCTCCCCAGGTCCGGCCGGTGGGTCCGTCTTCAGATCCGCTCCATTCCCATGGACAGCGCCTGGGTCTGCACCCAAGCCATCCACACCGCCATCGCGAGGTTCGGTCATGAGCTGGCAACGCGTTCTGGTCACCGGGGGCAGCGGATTCCTGGGACGGCATGTGCGCGCCCGGTTGAGCAACCAGGGCCGCGAGGTGTTCTCGTGCAGCCGCCGCGAGGGCGTCGATCTGCGGGACCCCCAGGCATTTGCCGAATACCTGCGGCGGGTTCGGCCGGATTGCGTGGTGCATTGTGCGGCGCACGTCGGCGGCATCGCCTACGTGCAGCACCACGCCGTGGCGGTCTTTGAAGATAACCTCAAGATCGCCATGGGCTTGCTTGGTGGTCTGCACGCCGCCGGCGGGCCGCCGCTGGTCAACATCATGCCTAACTGCGTGTATCCCGGCGACCACACCGTCTATCGCGAACCGCATTGGCAGGACGGGCCGGTTCACGACAGTGTGCTGATGTACGGACTGCCGCGGCGAACCTTGTGGGGCCTGGCGGTCACTTATGGCCGGCAGCACGGCATCCGCTGCGGGCACCTGATCTTGCCAAACCTCTATGGCCCGCACGACCACTTTGAGCCGGAGAAGAGCCACGCGCTGGGAGCGCTGGTCGCGAAGGTGGTTCAGGCCCGGCGGGCCGGCGCGCCCACCGTGGCGATCTGGGGTTCCGGCAAGCCGGTCCGCGAGTGGCTGTACGTCGATGACGCCGCGGCAGCCATCGCCGGCTATCTCAAGCTCATGGAGGCGGGTCCCGATAAGATGGAGGCCTGCGGCGAGGACTCGGCCGGGGCGGTCTGGAATGTCGGCATCGGCCAGGGGATCTCGATCGGCGATCTGGCCCTGACCATCTGCCGGGCGGCCGGCTATGGCGGCAGGCTGGTATTCGACCCCGCGCGGCCGGACGGGGCCCTGCAGAAACTGTTGGATGGAACCCGCTTCACCGCGGCCACCGGCTGGCGCCCGCAGGTGCCTCTGGGTGACGGCATCGCTCAAACAGTGGCCTGGTTCGAAGCCGCGACATCGGAGATAGGACCCAATGAACATTGACCAGTTCAGCCCCTGTCTCGGGCAGAAGGAAATCGACGGGGTGCTCGAAACCTTCCAGGCCAACTGGCTCACCGAAGGCCCCAAGACCGCTGAACTGGAGCGCCGGCTGGCCGAGTACACCGGGGCGCGCCATGTGTTGATGGTGCCCAACGGCACGTTGGCGTTGTTCGCGGCGCTCAAGGTCCTGGGGATCGGGCCCGGTGACGAGGTCCTGGTTCCGGACTTCACCTTTTTCGGGAGCGCCTCGGCGGTGATTCTGACGGGGGCCCGGCCGGTGTTTGTGGACATCGATCCGCACGACTTCAATCTCGACGTGGCGTCGGCCCGGCATTGCCTGTCGGAGTTCACCAAGGCGATCATGCCGGTGCACATCTTCGGCCAGCCTTGCCAGATGGAGCAGGTCATGAGCTTCGCCCGCGAGTATGACTTGCGGGTGGTCGAAGATGCCGCCCAGGGCATCGGGGTGCGCTTTGGTGCGGGCCACGTCGGGACGTTCGGCGACATCGGGTGCCTGTCGTTCTTCGCCGATAAGACCATGACCACCGGCGAGGGCGGGGCCCTGCTGGTGGGCGACGATGAGCTGGCCGACCGCTGCATGTACTTCAAGAACCAGGGCCGGCTGAACCGCGGCAGCTTCATCCACACCCAGGTCGGCTACAACTTCCGGATCACCGACCTGCAGGCGGCCATCGGCGTGGCCCAGATGGACCGCCTGCCGTACATCATCCGCCGCAAGCACGACATCCGCGAGCAATACCGCCGGGAGTTGGAGCACAACCCCACGGTCCGCCTGACGCCGCGCAGCACCCTGGGTGACTCCGTTCCGTTCCGGATCAACATCCTGCTGGACGATCCGGAGTCCTTGCAGGACTTTCTGGAGCACCAGGGGATCGCGGCCCGGCGGTTCTTTTATCCGCTGCACCTGCAGCCGTCGCTGACGCCGCACAACTCCATCACTCGAAAGAAACCGGTCGGCTCGGTGACGGCATTCAAGCGCGGGCTGTCGCTGCCGTCGGGTGTGAACCTGACCGCAGGTCAGATCCACCGGGTGTGCACCTGCATCAATGAGTTCGCCCGCTGTGACGTCGTGCCTGAAGGTGCGAGGTCCTGACCGCGGCGCTGTGTCGTCGCTGATTCGAGTCCCGGCGTCCGGGGCCGCGCTGGCGCCTGGACTGGATGGGAGGCCTGCCGCAGAACGATGGACACCTGCCCGGTGAACGCTTCGGTCGTGCGACCGGCCGCAGGCCCGCGGACGGCTGTGCGCCGTCCGCGATATGCCTATTACTACCGCAAGCTCAAGGAATATCTGCAGTTCGTGGTGCCGCCGGGCCACCGGGTGTTGCTGCTGGGCTGTCAGGATCCGTCGTTTTTGGAGGCGGTGCGGCCCAGCCGCGGCGTGGGGGTCGATCCCGAGGCCTGGCGGATTGCCCAGGCCGCGCGTGATTATCCCGATCTGGAATTCGTGTGCGCCCCCTACCACCAGCTTCCGGTCCAAGAGCCGTTCGAGTACATCGTGCTCAGCGACATGACCGGTCAGGTCGAGGACCTGGTGGCGCTGCTGGATGCCTTGCATCGGATGTGCAGCCCCAGCGGTCGATTGATCGTGCTGCAACACAATTACCTGTGGCGGCCGCTGCTGCGGCTGGCCGCCCGGCTGGGGCTCAAGCATCCCGACCAGCCGCAGAACTGGTTGAGTTCCAGCGACCTGCGGGTGTTCCTGTATGCCGCCGGGTTGGAGACCGTCCAGGTCCAGGGCCGCTTGTTCGTGCCGGTGAATCCCTGCCAGATCGGCCGGGTCGCCAATGCGGCCCTGGGTCTGTTGCCGTTCGTTCGCCGTTTGGCCAGCACCGAGATGATCGTCGCCCGCAAACAGCCCGCCGCGATTTCCCAGTCGCCGCCGTCGTGCACGGTGTGCCTGACGGTGCGTGACGAACGGGACAACATTGAGCCGTTGGTGCGGGCCATCCCCGAGGTCGGGTCCGAGACCGAAATCCTGTTCGTGGAGGGGCACTCGGTCGACGGCACGGCCGAGGAGGTGCGGCGGGTCATCGCCGCCTATCCGCAGCGGCACATTCGTCTATTGCAGCAGTCGGGCGTGGGCCAGGGCGATGCCATCCGGCTGGGTTTTACCGAGGCCCGCGGTGACATCATCGTATTGCTGGAAGCCGACCAGACCAGCCCGCCGGCCGACGTGGTCAAGGCGTACACGGCGATTGCCACCGGGCGGGCCGACTACGTCAACGGCAGCCGTTTCATCTATCCCAAGTCGCAAGGCGCCATGGGGCTGCTCAACACCGTGGGCAACTATGCCTTCGCGGTGTGGTTTGGCTGGTTCCTCGGCCAACGCACGTCCGACGTGCTGTGCGGCTTGAAGGCCATCAGCAGGGTGCAGTACCGCAAGCTGCACCACAACTGGGGCTTCTTGAAACGGTTCGATCCCTTCGGCGATTTCGAGTTGCTCTTCGGCGCATCGCGTCTGGGGCTGCGGATCTGCGAAGTGCCCACCCATTACTATCCGCGGCAGCACGGTGCCTCGAAGACGCGCGTCTTCCGTCACGGTGCCATGCTGCTCAAGATGGCTTGGCGGGCCACCCTGGTGTTCAAATGTCGCTGACCCTCGAGTATGACGATCGCACGGCCGAGTGGTACGACTTGTGGTACGGCGACCGCGACCTTGACGGGGCGGTCGCCCGCATCGGTGCCGCGTTGAATCCCAGGGCTGCCGCCGGCTACCGCCTGCTGGATTTCGGGTGCGGGACCGCCAGCCATGCGTTGCGGTTCGCGGCGGCCGGCATGGCGGTGACCGGCTGCGACATTTCGGGGGCCATGATCGCGGTGGCCCGGCGCAAGGTCGCGGCCGCCGGCGCCGCGGTTCGGCTGATCTGCGGATCGACCGCCGAGGTCGTGAGCGCCGCCGGCAACCGGCCGTTTGATGGGGCGGTCAGCCTGTTCAATGTGCTCAACTGCCTGCCGTCGGCGGCGGCCATGGCGGAACATCTGTCGGACATCGCCGATCTGCTGCGACCGGGTGGCCGGATGGTGCTGGAGGTCTGGAACGGCGCCGCGGTGCTGGGTGACCAGCCGCGGCGCAAGGTTCGCCGGGTGCCGGGTCCGGTGGACGGCCAGGTGTTGGAGCAGGCCTTGACGCCGGTGCTGGACGCCCTCGAACAGCGCTGCACGTTGCACTACCGCACCTGCCGATACGCTCCATCCGGAGCCTGCCTGGAGTCACACCATGAGTCTCAGGCCATTCACTTCTTGACGCCGGTGCACTATCGCGGTGTCTTCGACGACTGCGGCTACGACACGCTGGCCGAGTTCCCGGCCGGCAAGCCGGAACTGCCCCTGACCGCCCACCACTGGTTCGCCGGCTACCTGCTGCGCCGTCGCTAGGTGATCTGGGTGGTCTTCAGACCTGCTTCACGGCCACGAGCTTGCGGTTGGGTTGGCGCCTCTGATGCGGGTGACTCGGCGCCGGGGACCGCTGCGGGTACGATGGTTCCCGCGCGCAGCGATCGGCGGCCGCGGTGGCGTCGTCGGACGGCCGTCCGTGTTTGCTTCCACGCCAGGAGGACTCATGATCACACTCCGAGTCAACGGTCGCACGCATGAGTTGAGCGGTGTCGATCCGGAAACGCCGCTGCTGTGGATCCTGCGGGACACCCTGGGCTTGAAAGGCACCAAGTACGGCTGCGGCATGAACCAGTGCGGCGCGTGCAGTGTGCATGTCGACGGCCGGTTGACCCGGGCTTGCAACGTGCCCATCGGGTCGCTCTCCGGATCGACGGTGACCACCATCGAGGGCCTGTCGGCCGACGGCAGCCATCCGCTGCAGCAGGCCTGGAAGCAGCACGCCGTCCCGCAGTGCGGCTACTGCCAGGTGGGTCAGATCATGGCGGCGGCGGCACTGCTCGCCGAGACCCCACGACCCACCGACGCCGACATCGACACCGGCATGAGCGGCAACCTCTGCCGCTGCGGAACCTATGTTCGCATCCGAGCGGCGATCCATGCAGCTGCCGCGGAGGTGTCCCGATGATTGACGTCCTGAACCTCACCACCGGCGAAGGCGGGGTCACGCGGCGCCGCTTTCTCGCCGGGCTGGCAAGCGGGTCGCTGGTGGTGGCCGCCCGTTTGAGCGGCGCCGAGACCGTGACGCGGCTGACCACCGGCGGTACAACGGCGGCACCATTCGAGCCCGATCTCTTTGTGGCCATCGCGCCGGACGGTGCGGTCACCATTCTGGCTCACCGTTCCGAAATGGGCACCGGCATCCGCACGGCACTGCCGATGGTGTTGGCCGACGAGCTGGGCGCCGATTGGGACAAAGTGTCCATCAAGCAGGCGGTCGGCGATGCCCGGCTGGGCTCCCAGAACACCGATGGATCCCGCAGCATTCGTGACTTCTATCAGCGCATGCGGGTGGCCGGGGCCACGGCCCGGACCCTGCTCGAGCAGGCCGCCGCGGCGCACTGGGGCGTGCCCGCCACGGAATGTCAGGCAGGCGGTCACCAGATCACCCATCCGCCGAGCGGGCGGGCTCTGGCGTTCGGTGCGCTGGTCGCGGCCGCCGGTCAGTTGGAAGTGCCCAAACCCGATTCCTTACGGTTTCGATCGGCGGCCCAGCGGCGGTACGTCGGTCGCGATGTCCCGATCGCCGATCTGGATGACATGGTCACCGGGCGGGCGGTCTTCGGGATCGACGCCCGCAAGGACAATCAACTCTACGCCGTGGTGGCCCGGCCGCCGGTGCTGGGCGGACGGGTCAAGACCCTGGATGCCTCGGCCGCGAGGGCCGTCGCCGGTGTGGTCGACGTCGTCGAGGTACCGCCGTTCGAAGGCAGTCCGGGGTTCCAGCCGCTGGGCGGCGTGGCGGTGCTGGCCAAGAACACCTGGGCGGCGATTCAAGGGCGCAAGGCCCTGAAGATCGTCTGGTCGCACGGCGCGCACGCGGCTTTTGATTCGGACGTGTTCGAGCAGGAATTGGCCCAGACCGCCCGAAAGCCCGGCAAAGTGTGGCGCAACGACGGCGATGTCGACGCCGCGTTTCAGGCAGCAGCGCCCGGGTCGGTGGTTGAAGCCGACTACTATGTGCCGCTGTTGGCACACGCCTCCATGGAACCGCCGTGCGCCCTGGCCGACGTCGCCTTCGAGGGCGACGCCGCGGTGCGCTGCGAAACCTGGGCGGCGACCCAGAACCCGCAGGCGGCCCAGACCCAACTGGCGGGCACCCTGGGGTTGTCGCCGGAGCAGGTCATCGTCCACGTCACGCTCCTGGGCGGCGGCTTCGGGCGCAAATCGAAGCCGGACTACGTCGTCGAGGCGGCCTGGTTGTCGAAGCACACCCGCCGGCCGGTGCACGTCACCTGGACGCGCGAGGACGACCTGCAACACGACTACTATCACACGGTGGCCGCGGCCCACATGCGGGCCGCAGTCGATGGCAACGGCATGCCGCAAGCCTGGCTGCAACGGTCGGTGTTCCCGTCCATCGGGTCGACCTTCAATCCGAAGGCGACGTCGGGCGGGGCCGGCGAGTTGGGCATGGGCTTTACCGACCTTCCGTTCCGGATTCCCCATCTGCGGGTGGAGAACGGTCCGGCGGCCGGCCACGTCCGCATCGGATGGCTGCGGTCGGTGGCCAACATCTACCACGCTTTTGCCATCGGGTCGTTCGCCGACGAACTGGCCCACCGCGCCGGACGGGATCCGTACGAGTATCTCATGGCGCTGCTGGGTGAGCCGCGCAAACTGGCGCTGACCGGCGTGGAGTATTCCAATTATGGCGAGCCGCTGGACCGCTATCCGCTGGACGTCGGCCGGCTGAGGCAGGTCACCGAGCGGGCGGCCACGCTGGCCGGCTGGGGCCGCGACCTGCCCCAGGGGCGTGGATTGGGCATCGCCTGCCACCGCAGTTTCCTGAGCTACTGCGCGAACGTCGTGGAGGTGGCGGTCGACGACTTCGGGCGGGTCACCATCCCGTCGTGCACGGTGGTCATCGACGCCGGGCTGGTGGTCCACCCGGACCGAGTGCGCGCCCAGATGGAAGGCGCCGCCGTGTTTGGGGCCTCGCTGGCCCTGTTCGGCGAGATCACGGCCCGGTCCGGGCGCATTGAGCAGGCCAACTTCGATACCTATCCGATCGCCCGGCTGAACGATGGGCCGCTGAAGATCACCGTTGAAATCGTCCAAAGCGAGGCGCTGCCCGGTGGCGTCGGTGAGGTGGGTGTGCCGCCGTTCGCGCCGGCGCTGTGCAACGCGGTGTTTGCCGCCACCCACAAACGCATCCGCCGGCTGCCGCTGGCCCGGCACGACCTTGCCCGCACGTAATCGCCGGCGGCTTGCGGTTGCAACGGGAGTGACGCCATGGCGTCCAAGCCGCCGGCCACGACCCACGCCGCGAGTTGCAACGGATGGGCCGGCAGCGCACTCATAAATCCGGCTGATCCTCCTGCTTGAGGCGTTGGAGCCGGCGCTGGTAGCGGCTCTGCACCAGGTCGGTCAGCACCAGCGTGATGATCACGAAATAGAAGGTTGCCTTGCTCATCGGCGTGATGGCGTGGCCCCAGAAGCTCAGATGGGCCAGGTGGCCGCCCTCGGACAGCAGCATGATCCCGACGACGAACAGAATGAACAGGCCCAGGACTTCGTACATGCGGTTCTTCTGCAGAAAGCCCGACACCCGGCCGGACAGGCCGATCATCAGCACACCACCGATGATGATGGCGGTACCCATGACCCAGGCATTGTGGGTCAGCGCCATGGCGCTGAGGATCGAATCGAACGAGAACACCAGGTTCATGGCGACGATCCAGCAAATGGCCGCGGCGGTGGAGCGCCGCCGGGGCTGGACCTGAGCCAGTTCCTCGAGCCCCAGCATGTGGAAGATCTCCTTGGTGGCGGTGTACATGATGAACACTCCGCCGACCAGCACGATCAGGCTGTGCACATTAAAGGCGCCTTCCAGCAGACCCGCGACGTGCAGGCTGAACAGCGGATCCTGGAAGTAGGCGACCACCTTCAGCAGGACCAGCAGCAGGACGATTCGCAGGACGATGGCGATGCCGATCCCCAGCCGGCGGACGCGGGCCTGTTGGTCCGCCGGGACTTTCCGGGATTCCAGCGAGATGTACAGCAGGTTGTCGAAACCGAGCACCGCCTGCAACAGGATCAACATGCCCAGCGTCATCAGGTTTTCGAAAGTCAACAGTGTGTTCACGAAGGTGCGCTCACCAACAATGTCGTGGGCCGGTGCCCAGGTTCCAGAATCAGGTCCGCGGACACCACAGCGATCGGGCCGTTTGCCCCCGCGCTGAAGCACGCGGCGATGCGGCCAGGTCCCCAAGCCGGCAGCGTGCTCGCGGGTGCCTGGACCCCATGCCGGTTTGAACTGGGGCCGCTTATAGCGGAGACCCGGGCGGAGTTCAATTGCGGCCAGCGGCCGGGTGTCCGAATCACGGCCCTTGATTCCTGGGAACGCGGGCCTACGCTTATGGTACAGAAGCGCCGCGGGAGCGGCGCCGTGTCGCGCTCGGACGAGAAAGGACAACTCATGAGCGGGTCAGGTACATCCGCACGCCGCGTTTCCACGACGCTGCTGGCCGTCTTGCTGTGGGCCGCCGCCGGGGCTGCCGGGTGCAGCATCTTCACCGTGTTGCAATTCATTCCCACGTTGTTTGCCATTCAGAGCCGGCTGGAAGGGTGCCCTTCGGGGGCGGTGTTGCGCACCGGACAGTTCGTCCAGCTCACCTATGTGCTGGTCCGCGAAGATCAGACGACTGAGGCGGTGACCACCGGGTTGGACTGGAGCGTTCGCGACGGCTCTGCGGACATCGACGATGCCGCGGTCAATCCGGTGTTCGTGGAGTTGACCACGCCCGGAATCGTGACCATCCGGGCCGATTACACCAGTCCGTCGGAAGTGGCCAATCCGGCGATCTGCACCATGGTGGTCCAGGCGCCCGCCGAACAGTGAATCCGTGGCAGCGTGGGCCTGGCGACACCCGCAGGGCCGAACGCTTGCCTGTCCCCCCCCTGGCCTCGCAGGCACGACTATGGCCCACTGACACATCCTGGAGGCTCACCGTGCGTCCGCGGCCTGCGGTTCGAGCATGCCGAGATCGCGCAGGGCACTGACGATGGCGCGGGTGTAGGCCAGGGCACCGGCGCGGTTGGGATGGGCCACCGAGGAGTACACGCAGCTCAGCAGGTCGGGGAACACGCCCGGTTGGGCGCAGGCGTCGAGCCGTTCGTCGAGCAGCGGATCTTCCGGAAACAGCCGAAAGCCCAGCGCCAAGTCCAACGTCAGGGTGATGTCCGAGACGTCGGTCAAACCCCACAGCCAGGCCGCGGGGCCGAAGGTGGCGTTCTGCGGCCCGTAGCCGGGATCCGCGAAGGCGATGGCATCATCACCGGTGGACTCGACCACGGCGTCGATGGCCGTCATGATGGCGGATTTCGATTCGCCCTCGAAGATCGCGGCGTTGGCGGCCAGGTCGCCGATGAACTCGGAGACGTCATCAGTTTGCACCAGCGCCGTGTCCAGCGTGCTGATCCAGCCCTGGAGGTCGGACAGGTCCGAGGCCGTACTGACCACCAGGCCGTATCCGGGAATGACCAAGGCCGCCTGCGGGGCGAGCCCTCGGACTTTGCGGATCAACTGCTCCAGTTCCTCGCCGCAGAAATGCCGGGTCCGCTGCACCAGATCGGTCGAATCCGCTGCCGTGGACAGAATTGTCGACAGCCCGACATCGTTGGCGCAGCCGTTCATCAGGATCAGGTCCATGAGCTGCGGCTCTTGGATGTGATCGGCCTGAGCGCTCACCGAGGGGATCGCTTTGGGAACTTCACCCTGGCAGAAGCCGACGCACTGTCCGTCCGCGGGATCCGCGACCAACCGGGCGCCCGACACCGCCAGGTGCTGCACAATCACCCGGCGGTGGGTTTCGTTCTGAATGGCGTCGGCCACGCGGGTCACGAACTTGTCGGCGGTGCGCAGTCCGTTGCCCCACATCGCCGAGTCACCGATGGCTGCCAGATAAAAGAAGTCGTAGGCCAGGTCGATGCGGTCGGCCCAGAGGGCCACGCCCAGGGGGTCGCGCCCCTCGAAGATTTCAAGGGTGGCCAGCGGGGCCGCCAGGACGTTGGGCACAATCACCGCGAAACGCCGTTCCAATGAGGTCGAATCCTCCGGGACCTGCCAGAAGGCCCCGTTGCCCGCGCTCAACACCGCTTGAAGCGCCGGCTCGATGGTCCAGGAAGTGTCGTCGGCTTGCAGCGTCCGGGGGTTTGACGGCGGGCTCAATCGCTGCAGGGCAACGGCGGTCTGGCCGGGGCCCCGCCGGATCCGCAGGTTCACGAGTTGCGGATGCGAACTGGCGACGGTCAGAAAAAAGGCCGACGACAGCGCTGCGGGTGTTCGCGGGTCAGGCGCGAATTGGAAGGTCGGGCGGTAGACCTCGGCCGCGGCGATTTGCGGTGCGGCCAACTGATCCACGTCCACCACGAAGACGGCCGATCCGACCTGGGGTCCCCCCACCGGCTGGCACGCTGCCGCGCTGATCATCAGGACGGCCAGCCAGAGCCGCCGCAGGCTGCGTTGTGCATGATGCATGGCCGCCTTCGTCAGGGCACGATTTCCAGGGATTCCTGGACCTCAACAATGGTGCCGACCTGGCAGGACACCGCCAGATCGGCGCGGGTGGTGAGCACCAGCCGGGCGGTGGTGCCCGGCGTCATGATCTGGTCAAACACCTCGTTACTCAGCAGTGGGTCTTGAAACAGGTGGTAGGTCACGCCGTTCTCGGCGATCCAGACGCGACACGGTTCGCCGGCGACCTCGATTACGACGGTGGTTCCGCGAGCGACGAACGGCGTCCCTACTGGAAGCGCGTTGCTCAGGTCCAGGCATCCCGCCACCGGCCACAAGCCACACAACATTATTATTATGACCCACGGCGTTTGCCGCACGGCGCAGCTCCTGTCGAACGGGCGGACGCCCGAATCGGCGCATCGTATCGCAGGAGCGCGGGCGGCTCAATCTGGATTCCAGGGGGCCGGGCCGGGGGGCTCGATCGATTGCCGGGCCCCGGACAACCGCCGCAGTTGCTGCCGGCAATGACGGGCTTCGGCGCTGTCGGTGCCGCGGGCCGCGGTGATCTGGTCGCAGGCCGCCGGCAACAGCGCCCGGGCCTCATCGAAGCGCTGCAGGCGTGTCAGGCAGTCGCCGAGCAGGGCGGTGGCTTCGGCGATCCGCCAGTGTTCCACGGGCAGGACCGCCTGCCGAATGCGTCGCCCCTCGACGATCAGCGGCTCGGCCGCTTCGGGCCGTCCGTGCTCGTTCAGGAGGCGACCGAGGGCCAAGGCGGAGCGGGCGAGATCCGGATGGCGGGAATGCAACACGGCTCGGCGCAAGTCCAGGGCCTCGCGATGCAGTGCGATGGCCCGTTCCAGACGGCCATCGGCCGCAAGCAGTTCCCCCAGGCCGTACAAGCACATGGCGACATCCTGATGGTCGTGGCCCAGCCAGCGCACGCGGAGGTCCAGGGCTTGCTCGTAGAGCGCCCGGGCATCGCGGGTCCGGCCTTGGGCGGCGAGAATCCGCCCGAGATTGAGCAGGTTGTTGGTGGTCTCCAGGTGATCCTCGCCCAATAGCTGCTGGCGCAGCCCCAGGCTTTCGCGGGCCAGTTGCTCGGCGGAGTCGAGCTGCTGCTGATCGCGGCGCAGCAGCGCCAGGCTGTTCAGGCTGGCGGCGACATCCAGGTGCCGGCGGCCCCACAGTTGCAGCCGGATGTCCAGGGCGCGCTGCAGCTGGTCCTCGGCGGCCTGCAACAGCCCCAGGCTGCGGTAGCTGTTTCCGATGGTGTGGCGCAGGGCGGCCTCGATCTCGGGCTGGTCGGCCAGGGTGATCTCGACCCAGTGCACCGCTTCATCGAGGGCCTCGTGCACGGTGACCTCCCGCCCTTCGCCCAGCGGTTCGACCGAGGACAGGGTGTCCTCCAGGAAGATCTTGATCTGGTTGGCCTTGGCGGTTTCCGTGACGCTGCGGTGGTACATGAACAGCAGCACCACCGTGCCGGCCAAGCCCAGAATCACGACGGCAACGCCTGCGGCGACCGCGAGTTTGTGGCGGCTGAGCATCTTGCGCAACAGGTAGGCGGTGCTGTCTCTCTTGGCATCGAGCGGCAGCCCCGCCAGGTAGTTCAAAACGTCCTGCCGCAGGGCCGCAGCGCTCTGGTAGCGCCGTTCCGGATCCTTGGCCAGCGCGGTCAGCACGATGGTGTCCAGTTCATCATCCAGACCGCCTTCCGGCACGGCGCCGGCCTGCCGCCGCCGGCGTTTGCTCGGCGGCGTGTGGGTGTCCTCGGCGATCGCCCGCACGGCGTCGGCAATTCCGCCGCTGCAGGAGTACGGTCGTTCGCCGAGCAGCAGTTCATGAAGCAGGATTCCCAGGGCGTAGACGTCGGAGCGGACATCGACTTTGGCGGGGTCGCCCTGGATTTGCTCGGGCGAAGCGTAGGCCAGCGTCCCCAGAAATTGGCCGGTGACGGTGACCGCGCCGCCGGCCGCCGGCCCGGCGGCCTTGGCGATTCCGAAGTCCAGGATTCGCGGCTGGCCATGGCGATCGATGCGGATGTTGCTGGGTTTGAGGTCGCGGTGGATGACCCCGTGCTGGTGGGCGTGCCCGACGGCTTCGCAGATCTTGGCGAACAGTTGCAATCGATCACGCAGGGCCGGTACGTGGCCGTCGCGGATGGACTCATCCAGCGATTGGCCTTCGACGTACTCCATGACGAAGAACATCAGGCCCTCGGGTGTCACGCCGCCGTCGTAGACCCGGACGATGCCGGGGTGTTCCAGGGCGGCGACCACGTCGATCTCTCGTTCGAACCGCCGGCGGCCGGGGACCTGGGCCACGGCGTTTTCGAACAGGACCTTGACGGCCACCCGCCGGCGGGTCGATTGCTGCACGGCGGTGTACACGGTTCCCTGGCCGCCGCGCTGCAGCAAGCGGATGTCCTGGTAGCCGCGGAGGGTCGGCGTCGTGGTGGTGTGCCGGTGGTCGCGCTGCAGTTCATCCAGGATCCGCAGGGGATCGTCGTACCAACTGGCGTTGTCGGTGGCTGATGGGCTCACGTCGACACCTGCGGTTCGCTGGCTTCAGCCTTCGTCCTGCACCTGTTGCTGAATGATCTGGCTCAGCCGCTTCAGGATGCGGGACTTGGCCTGGTAGACTTGATCGGCGGACATCTGCAGCGCCGCGGTCACCTCGCTGATCGCCGCGCCGCCGATGGCGTAATCTTCAAACGCGGCGCGGTCGCGCTCATTGAACTCCACGGCGACGATCCGCATCGCCTGGCGAAGGTGATACTGCCGCCATTCCATTTCCCACAGGTGTTCGGTGCGATCGTCGGTGGTGGCGTCAGCGATGGCGGCCTCCGGAGCTTCTAGGTCGACCTGGGCCTGGTTCTGACGCAATCTTCGGTAAATCTCGTGCAGGGCAACGGTCTTGAGGTAGGAGCGAAACTTCCCCTTGGCGGGGTCGTACCCAAATGACGGCATGGCGGCGGCCAGCGCCACGAGCGTATCTTGGACCACCTCATCGCAGTCGGCGCTCTGCAGATGGTGCCGCCGGGCGAATCCACGAATGAGCAGCGCGTAGCGCTCACAGAATTCCTGCCAGGCTGCGGGATCGCCGCCCTTGGCGATCCGGGCCAGGAGCGTGGCATGTGTCATGGTTTGGGTGTACACGGCCGCTCCCAGTATATCAGGCCGACCCGGACGGGGGTTCTGCGATCCCGGGGATGGGGCCATCCGTCGGCGGCGAAACGTGCGGCAAGTCAGAGCGCAAAGGTCCGGTTAGCTTGTGCCGCCGCGAATTCTGCGATTCAAGGGTCGCTTGTCGTGGTCTCGAGTGGCGGCGGCGTGCTGCAGATCGCCAGAGGTTCTAATGGTCCGCTTGGTTCGTTAATCTCGGCGGACCAGTGGGCCGACTGCGTTCGGCTGGCGCTTGGCAATGGAAAAAGCTTGACACGGCAAAGTTTGTTCATGGGCGCAAGGATCTTATTGACACGCTGGCAGGCGCAGGGTATTTAGTGAGGGTGTGAGGGTGATCGAGTCTACCCATTAGAAAGAAACCCAGGTGCCTCAAATTAACCAGAGAACGGTCAATTCCGAGGAAACTACGCGTCTATCGTTTCTGCGGCGCTTGAGCGATCGATCGGACAAGCTCAGCTGGACTGAGTTTCACAACCGCTACGGCGAGTTGCTGTATCGTTACGCCCGGCGCTGCGGTGCTTCGCAGGAGGAAGCCGAGGACGTCGTCCAGGAAGTGGAGATGTACATCTTCAAGGCCATGGACGACTTTCAGTACGATGCCAGCAAGGGGCGCTTCCGAGCCTACCTCCGTTCGGCGGTCGTCCATGCCATGGGCCGGCGGGTCACCAAGCAGTCCCGCCGCGAGGCTCGGCTGGATCCGCACACCTTGGACTCGCTCCTGGAAGACGAGGACCGCGAGGACGATCGCTGGGAGCACGAATGGCGGTTACACTGTCTGCGCTGGGCATTCCGCTCGGTGGCCCGCGAGTTCGAGCCGGTAACCTTGGAGGCATTTCGGCAGCACGTCTTGTCCAATCGCCCGGTTCAGGAGACCGCCGCTCACCTGGGGCTCAGCCCGGCGAGCGTCTACCAGGCCAAATGCCGGATTCTCAAACGGCTGAAAGAGCGCATCGATTCCATGGGACCCCACGGTGAGGAAGCCTTGTCCTGAGCCGTGTGCGCTTGACACCCACCGCCCTTTAAATATAGGACCGTGGATGTCTTGTTTGTCGTTTTCGATATTGGTCTTGCATAATCCGGCCGCAGTCTCGAAGATAAGGGTCATCGTCAGGCCCGGCGGCAAGTCCCGGCGGGGTTACGGAATTTCCAAGCGAGCCTGAGAGCTTCGCCATGCCAGAGCAAATTTGCCCGTCTTGTTCTTCGGCGACCACAGCAGCAGAGGGTCATTCGGCCCTGTGTCCGTCGTGCGGCTTCAGTTTCAGCGGTCCTGACGGGGACAGTTTTGCCGACCTGCCCTGCGACGCCGACTTTCTCGTGAGCGAGATTCGCGAAGCGTTTGATTCGGTGGACGAGAACCGCGAGTCCGTGGGCGCAGCGGGGGTGGGCGCTTCGGAGCTGACCACGAGTGCCCGCCTGGGTGACTTCGAGATTCTGCGTCCCATCGGGCACGGCGGCATGGGCATTGTGTATCGCGCTCGGCAGTTGTCGCTGGGCCGCGAGGTGGCCTTGAAGGTGCTGCCGGCCATTGCCCGCTATCGGCGCACGGCGGTGCGTCGCTTCCGAACCGAGGCTCGGGCAATCGCCCGCGTGAATCATCCGAACGTCGTGCCGGTGTATGCCGAGGGCGAGCAGGACGGCCACTTGTACTTTGCCATGGAGTTGGTTAACGGCGTGGGCCTGGATTGGGCCATCCGCAAACAGCCGGAGCTGCTGTCCTCCAGGAATGGCTTGGCTGCTTTGAGCGCGCGCAATGGGCAGCGGCAGGCGGCGCCGGAAGGTCCGCTGAACGGCAAGGCGCTGACCAGTGCGGGGCTCTGGAGCCTCCAGGACTACCGTCATATCGCCATGATGCTGGCCTGCGTGGCCGATGGGCTGTCCCACGCCCACGACTCCGGCGTGATTCACCGCGACATCAAGCCGCATAACATCTTGCTGGGAACCGACGGGCGCTTGCGGATTACCGACTTCGGGCTGGCCCACCTGGCCACCGAGCCGCACGTCACCACCTCGGGCGAGATCATGGGCACGCCCGCCTACCTGTCTCCGGAGCAGGCCCGCGGCGACAACCGCAAGATCACGCCGCACACCGACATTTATGGTCTGGGGGCGACTCTGTACGAGCTGCTCACCGGGCGGCCGCCTTTTGCGGGCAAGTCGCGCGACCAGGTGCTGCGGGCCATCTGCGACTCGGATCCAATTGATCCGCGCAAGATCAACCCGCAGGTGCCGCGCGATCTGGAGACCATCTGCTTGCGGGCCATTGAGAAGAGCCCTGGGCGGCGTCACGCCACCGCCGCCGAGTTGGCTGAAGATCTGCGGCGGTTTTCCCAGGGGCGGGCGATCCTCAGCCGCCCGCGCAGCCTGTTCGATCGGGCCTGCCGCACCATCGCCCGGCACCGCTCCCGGGCGGCGGTTCTGGCCGTGACCTTGACGGTTCTGGCGTTGGCCGGTGGGCTGCTGGTCACCGTGGCGGCCTTCCGCCACCGCGAAGCGAATCAACTGTTGAAGAATGCCTACGAGCAACTGGCGTATCGTGATTATCGGTCGCCCGAGGCGCTGACCAACCTGGAACAGGCCGAGGCCTTGGATGCCGATCCAATCCGCCTGGGCGTGGTGCGGGCATTGGCGGATCTGGGGGCCGATCGTGCGGGCGATGCCATCCCCCGGCTGGAAGCCGTCTTGGCGCTCGACCCCCAGCGCCGCGAGGCCCAATATCTGCTGGCTTGGGCCCAGTGGCGCATCCAGGCCTACGAGCAATCGCGACGCACCTTGGATCAGGCCGATCAAGCCGGCGGTCCGAGCACCCCGCCAGAGTGGTTCTTCCGAGGGCTGGCCGCTCATTTTGATCGCCCGGATCTGGCCATCCAATCCTATCGCCAGGCCAACGACCTGCGGGCCCAGGACGACGAATTCTATCCGCAGGCGGTATTGCACTGGGCGCGGTGTTGCAATCAACAGATGTATGCCACGCGCAGCGTGCGGACCTTTACGGCGGCCCACGATACCTTAAAACAGCTGATTGACCACCGTCACTATGGTGCCTATGCCTATTACCTGCTGTCGATCACCCACCGCCTGGCGGGTGACATCTACGGCGAGCAGGGCGACACCGATCGCCAGACGGAGCACTACCACGAGGCGTTGCACTGGTCACGCGAAGGCCGGGCCACGGATCCCGCCGACGATCGTCCGGTAACCGCCGAGGCCGAGTGCCTGGAGCGGCTGGGTCAATACGACGAAGCCCTGGCCGCCCGAACCCAGGCGATCGATTTACCGGCAACGCCGCGGCAACAATGCGAGGGATATCACTACCGCTGGCGGCTGCACTATTGGAAAGGGGACTTGGAGGACGCTCTGCAGGACATTCGGGCGCATGGTGCCTGCATGCCTGAGAACATGCACTACGCCCACGTCTACCCGGCGCTGGTGTACGCGGAACTGGGCAACATCACGGCCGCCGTTTCGGAGGCCTGGTTGCTGGTGAACCACGCACCGGAGGATCCCCAGGCGGTGTTGTGGGCCGCGACCCTGCTGCGGCTGCTGAATCGGCCGGCAGATGCCGACGACCTGCTGGAGCAACGTGTGGCCGACGTCGTTTTCTCGGAAGGCCTGGTGCCACCGCAGACCGAGGCGTGGGTCGAGGCGTTGTACTACTACAGCAAGAACGGCCAGGGTCTGGACGCCCTGCTGGAGCAGGCACAGCGATTCGAGGCTCCGCAGAAGCTGCGGGCGGAGGCCCTGTTCCATGCCGGCGTTCTGGCGCTGTCCCGTGGCGACCGGGAGCAGGCCTCGCGCTTCTTCCATGACGCCTATTACTCGTTCGACGGCGAGTTGAGGTATACGTTCCACGCCAAGATCCTCTACGAGAAGATGTTGGCGAATCCTGGTTGGCCCGCTTGGATTACTTCCATTGATGGATCAGGAGATTAGCCAGCGGACGGCTGCGCGTGGAGAAGCACCATGAGTGTCCGACATCGAACCCCATTCAGGCAGCTCGCTGCTGCGTGCGGCCTCATCGCTGTGTTCGGGGCCTTGCACCAGGCGCTGGCGACCGTTCCCGTGAACCCGCTGCCGCCGCCATACTATTCCTTTGATCTGACGTCACCGTCGGTTGAAGGCGGCGTGGTTCCGGCCAGCGCCATTCTGGAGTTCAACCTGCCGTCGCCGCTGATCGGATTCAAGTCGTCCGAGTTGGGCCTGGTCCTGCCGCTGGACGATCTGGACGCCTTGTCGGGCGATCATGTCGGCGTGCCGTCCGATGTTCCCTTCGCGGTGCTGTTTTCTCTCGATCGCGATTCCGGCGGGCTGGCCGTGCCGGACCCGACCCTGGTGCTACTGGGGCTGCCGTACAACGCCACCGATCAGGCGCTTCGCGGGCATCAAGCCGGCGACCAGTTCATGTCGCTGGAGTTGTACACACTCCAGGGCGACCGCATCGTACCGGACCAGGTGACCCCCAACAACATCCTGGTCCGCAACAACTATGACGAAGGTGGCACCGACTTCGCGGCGGTCCCGCGGACCAGCGCCCATACGGTCATCCGCCGGCAGGTTCAGGACCGCATCGACGCATCGGCCGATCTGGAGAATGGAAACACCTACTATTCCGCAACCGCAACGTCGCCGTCATTGGCGGTGCTCAACCCAGTCGGCACGCCCAGCGGCGCGGACATCTTCTACACCTGTATGCGCTGCAATCGCCAGACGCCCCCCCAGCTCTTGGATCAAGGTTCGGAGGTTCACCGCTGGGGTGTCGGCCTGTACGCCTCCTTCGCCCAGTTGGGACTTCAGGCCGCCGATGACATCGACGCCTTGATGGTATTCGACCGCGAAGCAGATGGTGTGTTCAATCACGCCGACTTGGTGCTGTTCTCATTGGCCCCGGGATCCCCGACGCTGAATGATGGTCTGGGGATCTTGTCGCCGGCGCCAGCGGCCCACGTGCTGGGGGTGACCCCCGGCGGTGCGCCGACGGTGTTCATTGCGGCTGAGCAACTCGGTCTGGGAACCCCCGGCGACAATGTGGATGCCCTGGAGTTGCTGTTGTGCGAAGATTCCGTGAGTTGTGCCCAACAGCATGCCATCCAGGAACAGGAACTGCAGTGCATCGGGGATCTCAACGATGACGGGCTGGTCAACGGCTCGGACCTGGCCGTGTTGTTGGGTTCATGGGGCCCGTGTCCGCCACCCTGCGCCTCGGACCTGACCGGCGACGGCCTGGTTCTGGCGGACGATCTGGCAGCGTTGCTGGGGGCCTGGGGAATATGTCCGTGATCATCCGATCAGCGTCCGCCGCCGTTTGAGATAATCCCACACCACGTAGCGATCCAGGTCCTGACCGCCGACGAAGAAGACCCGCCCGCGGGTCTGCTCGGCCAGGCGGTGGGCAAACTGGACATCTTCGCGAGACTGCGACCCACTGGACAGCAAGAATACATTGATGGTGATGCCCTGCTCCAGGCAGCGGGCTCCCTCGCGCAGGGTGATCTGCTCGGTCCTGCGATCCGGCGGGTACAGCAGGTACAGCCATGGCCCTTCGAAGTGGGCGGTGGGCATGCCGTCGGTGATCAAGATAATCTGCCGATTGGGGGTATCCTGGACCTGGAGCAATTGCCGCGCCAGCGCCAGCCCCCGTTGGATGTTGGTAAAGTGCGGGTGGATGTCCATCTCGGTGACGTTGACGTCGCTCATGTCGACCTTGAGCCGCACCACCGGGTGATGCACGGTCACCGGTTTCGGCAGCAGCTCGGGGATCTCCGAGATGTGTCGCCTTTTGGGCAGGGTGAAGATCTCGACGAAGTCCACGAAATCGCCGGGGTATTCCGAGCGAATCAACCCGTGCAGTGCCAGCGCCATGCGTTTGACGTCGACGTACAGGCCGTTCCAGCGCATCGATCCGCTCATGTCCATGCACACCACGGTGGCGCACTTGGGATTGTTGCGGGTCAGGTGAACCTGGATGTCGCGGGTGTGCAATTGGATCGGCAGTCCCGGTCCCGAGCGGGCCATAGCGTTCACCAGGGAGGCGGTGACGTCCATGTTGGCGAGCGAATCTCCGAATTCGTACGGCTTGGTCTGCTGGAGTTCCACGGCGCCGTCGCCGTTGATGGTCAGCGTGTGCCGGCCGCTGCGCGAAGCCTGCAGATCGGCGAAGATACGGTCCAGCAGCTTCCCCTGGAACAGCCTGAACGCCTTGGGGGTCAGGCTGAGGCGCTTGCCGTCGCGCCGCAAACCCTGTTCGGCGGCCAAGTGTTCGAGCAGCTGCCGGACCTGGGCACGCAGGCCTTCGAGTTCGCCGAGTTGCTCGCGATCGATGAAGCGACCCAGGGCATCCAGGTCGATCAGGTAGATCTTGGCGCTCTTGGCCGCCTTTCTGAGTTGTTCGATCAAACGATCGATGGTTTCGAGTTCCTCCTTGAGTTCAAGCGCCTGGGCGATGGTCAGCGCCTCGCGGCCGCTGAAGTCGTAGGCCGCGGCGAGCGCCTCGATTTCATACTTGTTGCCGAGGTGCTCGCTCACGGTCACCAGTTGGCGGGCGAAGGCGCCGCGCTGGTCCTGGCGATACCACAAGCGCTCGAGGTCGGCGATCTGCTCTTCGCGGATCGCCTGGTCGAAACGCCGTCGCTGGTTCTCAGGCGGTCGGGCCTGTCGGGCGGCATCGCGAAACGCCAGCGAAGCCCGCTCCTGGACGGTATCGGTTTCGTAGCGCTGCAGGATCTTGTGCTTGCGTTGCAGCAGCATGGCGATGAGGCTGTTCAAGCTGGGCCCCAGGCCCTGGATTTGCGCCGGATCGAGTTCGACGGCGTCGGCCAGTTCCTCTTCGCTGAATCGGTCCAACGTACCGTAGGTCAGCAGGTGCTCGAACGCCGGTGAGACCAGGTCCGGCGGCGCCTGGGCCGGCATGGGAAACCGCTGCGGGTCGTACCCCAGATAGGTGTGGATGATCCCGCCGTGGCGGCGAGGGTCGGATGTCATTGGCCGGTGCTCACGTCTAGGGTTCGTAGGTGATCCGTCCGTGCCGCGAGGCCCTTGAGATGCGCTCGTGGGCATGCAGGCCCGCCAGGACAAACTCGACACAGGCGGCGCGCATGGCGGGGTCCTCCGAGACATTGATTTCGAAGGCCTTGTTCCAGGCCGGCGGCACCCGGGACAACCGCTCGGCGTAGTGGGCCGACGGCAGCAGGTCGCCGACCTCGATCTTCACGCCCTTGGCAAACACGTCGGCGATGTCATCGAGCCCATGACGATCGGCGTACTCGTCGAACACCACCTTGATCGCCGCGACCATCAGGGCCTCGATGACCTGCTGTTCGGTCATCTGGTGGCTGCTCATGAGGTCCAGCTCCAGCTTGCCGATCGACGAGGACACGATGTGGGCCAGGTCACTGATCCGGGGGACCGCATGCGCTTCGCCCAACACCGCAGCCCGCCGTCGGGCGCTGGCCACCAGGGTTCGGTAGTTGGCGATGGAAAAGCGGGCGCTGACGCCCGACTGGCGGTCGATGAATTCGCACTTGCGGGCCTCGATGGTGACCTGCTCGCAAATCTGCTTCATGAATAACGGCACGCGCACCGCAAACGGTCCGCCCGGGTCCAGCCCGGATTCCTGGTCCATGATGGCGATGCCGAGGTCACGGTCACGCGGATAGTGGGTGCGAATGATCGAACCGATGCGATCCTTGAGCTGGGGAATGACCTTGCCGCTGCGATTGTAGGTCGCCGGGTTCGCCGAAAACAGAATCACGAGGTCCAGATCGAACCGGATGGGGAAGCCGCGAATCTGGACGTCGCGCTCCTCCAGAATGTTGAACAAACCCACCTGCACCAGCTCGTCCAGTTCGGGGACCTCATTCATGGCGAACAAACCGCGGTTCATCCGCGGAATCAGCCCGAAGTGCAGGGCGCTCTCGGCGCTCATGCTGGTTCCGCCAGCCAGCTTCGCCGGGTCGATTTCGCCGATGATGTCCGCGAACTTGGTGCCGGGAGCCAGTCGCTCGGCGTAGCGCTGTTCGCGGGGCCACCAGGCGATCGGCGTGCGGTCGCCCTCCATCTCGATCAGGGTCCGGGCCTGCTGGCTGATGGGATGGGACGGATCGTCATGCAGCTCGCTGCCGGCGACGTAGGGGATCTCGGGATCCAGCAGATCGATCAGCCCGCGCATCAAACGGCTCTTGGCCTGGCCCTTCTCGCCGAGAAACAGCAGGTCGTGCCTGGCCAGCAGGGCCATGCACAACTCCGGAATCACGGTGTCGTCGTAGCCGAGGATCCCCGGGAACAACGGCCGCCGTTCGGTCAAGGCGGCCAGCAGGTTGTCATGCAGCTCCTGTTTGACCGTCTTGGGTCGCCAGCCGCTGGCCAGCAGTTCGCCCAGGGTCGCCGGTTTGGATTCGAGGGTTCGATTCATCGGGTGGTGGTCACTGTGTTGCGGGTGTCGCCGGCCGGGATACATTTCCTATTATAATGCGGCGGCACACCGCCGGCCGAAATGGTCCAGCCGCCGGCGCTCTAATTACGCCGGGCTGTGCGGCACCTCGGGAAACAGCCGGCGCAACGCCTGATCGAGGTCGCCGGACACGGCGACCTTCAGGGCCCCGAGGTTCTCCTGGAGTTGCTCCAGGCGGGTGGCACCCAGGATGACGCTGGACACCTGGGGCTGGGCGGCGACCCAGGCCAGCGCCAGTTGGGCCCGCGAGCACCCCAGGCGATCGGCATGGTCTTTGAACTCGCGAACGCGCTTGAGGTTAGCCTCGTTGAAGCGACCCTCACGCAGCCATTCCTCGCGGTCCATGCGCGATCCGCGGTTCATCCCCCCGTCGTATTTCCCGGTGAGGATGCCCATCGCCAGCGGACTCCAGCAGACCACGCCCATGCCGGCGGCCTCGACCGCCGGGCGAACGTTGCTTTCGAACCGGCTGCGCTCCAGCAGGCTGTACTGCGGCTGCTCCACCTGCGGGGCGTACCAGCCGCCCCGGTGGCACCGGGTCTGGACCTCCGTCAACTGGCGGCCGCTCCACTCGCTGGTCCCCCAGTACAGCACCTTGCCCTGGTGCACCAGGTCATCCATGGCCCGGACGGTTTCCTCGAGCGGGGTGTGCTCGTCATAGCGGTGGCAGAAGTACAGATCCAGATGGTCGGTGCCGATCCGCCGCAGGCTGCGCTCGATGGAGGCCATGATGTGCTTGCGCGACAGCCCGCGATCATTGACCGCGTCGCTCATCGGGAAAAAGACCTTGCTGGAGATCAGCAGCTCGTGTCGCGGAAAGTCGCGAAACACGGCACCCATCACCTCTTCGCTGCGCCCGTTGGCATAGACGTCGGCGATATCGAAGAAGTTGATGCCGGCATCAAACGCGCTGGTGATCAGACCGCGCGCCGTGTCGTTGTCGGTAATCTGCTTGCCGAAGGTCAACCAGCCGCCCAGGGCAAACACGCTGACCCGCGTTCCACAGCGGCCCAGCGATCGATATGGCATTTCAGAATGGGACATTGGAAGGGCTCCGTGTGACACCGCCGAATCGTCAATCGCCGGAGGGCATTATAAGGCCCCCGACGGGCGGCGGCGACCGATCCGCACGGTCTGCCCCGACACACGGGCTCAAGGCCGGGTCTTACGGCGGGGCTCGGAAGTTTCGCGTCGCAGCCCCCAGTAGAACAACAGCACCCACGAGACCAGCAACAGGGCGGCCATGGCCGCGAAGGGCAGCAGCAGCCAATACAACGGCACATCCTGCAATTGAATCAGGTCGGTCATGGTGCTCCTCTCTCCCTGGGTGGCCGCGGCCGCTACGGTCAGCGCCGGGTCTTCCCGGCGTTCAGGGGCTGTGGCGGTTGCCGTAAGCGGTTCCCTCTCATTCATCATAGCGCAGACCAGGCCGCCGAGCGGTCCGGGCGTCCCCATAATGTGTGCGGCACCAGGGCTTGGGAGGTGTCGTGGGCGGTTTCTCGAACCCCCCTCCGGTGTGCTACGATGGTGAGCCGTCCGATAAGTGGTGCTGCGGCTTCGGTACGATGGGAGGGGAGGATTGTCGATGCGATTGAACTGCACTGGCACGATGGTGCGGATCGTCGGATGGGTGATGTGGGGCGCATTGGCTCGGCAGTCGAGCGCCCAACCCTGTCCGCCGGTCAGTGCCCCGCGGCCGCTGAACAGCACGGCGACCACCGACACCGCCACCGACAGCGCAGCGCATTGCGTGCACGGTGGGTCGGCGTGGTTGGCGGTATGGAGTTCGACCCATGACTTGGGCGGGACGGTAGGCGCCGATCGGGACCTCCTGGGATCACGCAGCGCGGACGGAGGTTTCAGTTGGAGTGTCCCGCAGGCGGTCAACATCAATGCGGCCGTCGATTCCGGATCCGATAAGGACCCGCGGCTGGCGACCGACGGGTTGGGCAACTGGGTGCTGGTGTGGTCGAGTGACGAAGATCTCAACGGTACCATTGGGTCCGACAGTGATGTGCTGGTGGCCCGTAGCGCCGACGGCGGGGTGACCTGGAGTCAGCCGGTGGCTCTGAACAGTACGGCCGCCTTGGACAGCGGGGTGGATTGGAACCCCGAGGTCACCACCGATGGGCAAGGCACCTGGATCGCAGTCTGGGAGTCGTCCGACACTTTGGGGGGCACCCTCGGGACCGATTTGGATATTCTGGTCGCGGTCAGCACCAATCAAGGGCAGGATTGGAGTCCTGCGGCAGCGCTGCACGACCACGCCGCATCGGATACCGGCATCGATCGGGCCGCGCGACTGGCCACCGGCGGACCAGGCGTATGGCTGGCGGTGTGGGAATCGGACAACGATCTTGGCGCCGGGCTGGGTGACGACTTCGACATTCTCGCGGCCCGCAGCATCGACGGGGGCGCGTCGTGGGGTCCCGTCCAGATCTTGCAGACCAACGCTGCGGTCGACGACGGCGCCGACCTGGATCCCCAGGTGCAAAGCGGCGGCCGTGGCACCTGGATGGCCGTGTGGGCCTCTTCCTCGAGCTTCGCCGGTCTGGACGGGGACCCCGACATTGTCCGTGCCGTCAGCAGCGACGATGGGTTGTCCTGGAGCGCGCCTGCAGCGGTCAATAATGGCGGCGCGCTCGATGACGCCTTCGACGAGCGGCCGGACCTGGCCACCGACGGCACCGGCACCTGGATTGCCGTCTGGCAACACCTGGACTTCCGCGGCGGCGCCCTCGGAGAGGACATGGACGTACGGATGGCCTACTCCTTGAACGACGGGCTGTCCTGGACTGGGCCACTGAACTTGAACGCGTCGGCGGCCACGGATTCCGGCTTCGACGAGCGGCCCAGCCTCGCCACCGACGGCCAGGGCAACTGGATCGCCGTGTGGGAGTCTCGTGACGATCTGGACGGGTCGATCGACACCGATCGCGACATCCTGGTCGCCGATTTCTCGCTGAGCGCCGTGGATTGTGATCTCAGCGGCGTTCCGGATGCCTGCGAGGAGAACGTCGGTCCGCAGGTGACCGGTCAACCCAGCAGCCAAGTCATCGACCCCGGCGGTCTGGCAATCCTCACGGTCGCCGCCGAGGGCATTCTCCTGGAGTACCAATGGCGGATGAACGGGACGCCGCTTCGTGATTCAGCAACGATCATCGGCAGCAACACCACGATCCTGCTAATCCTCGATTTCGGCCCTTCCGACAGCGGGGTCTATGACTGCGTGATTCACGATTTTGATGGCTGCCAGATGATCAGTGCTTCTGCCGCCCTGGTGCTCGCCGGGTCTTGCCCGGGCGATCTGGGCGGCGATGGCATGGTCGACGCGGCCGACTTGTCGCAGTTGCTGGGTGCCTGGGGCCCCCACCTGGATCATCCAGCCGACTTGAACGGTGACCAGGCCGTCGACGGTGCCGATCTGGCGCTGCTGCTGGGGGCTTGGGGTCGTTGCCCCCGTCCATAAACATCACGACCGAGTGGGTGCGGTGGGAGCCAATCCGTGTGTCGTCGATCGAGTGTATTCCTGGTGCTGGTGCTGTCGTGCGGCTGTCACAGTGCGGTTAGGCCCGCGGCGACCCCGCGGCAATCCGCCGAGCAGGCGGCGTTGGAGGTTGCAGCCCAAGTCGCCGGCCAGGTGGGTTACGACGTCGACCACTACGTCCCGACCGTCCACCTGGAACCCGGTGGGGGCGGCTATGTGCGCTTCGATCGCAAGACGCCCCCGGATCCGGCGCGGGCGAATGATCATGCCCACTTCACCGTGTTCATCGACACCGAGGGCGCGGCGTTCTTGTTTCGAGAGAAGCGATCCTGAGCGCCGGAGTTCAGTCACCGTCACCGCGGCATCGCGCAGCGCTCGACCTGCCGGCGGCCCACGGGTCGGCGCGGCTCGCACCGGCTGATTCGCAGGCCGGGCCCCAGACACCCGGGCTGCCGTTGGCGATCGGCGTCGCCCCCTGAGCCCCACACCGCATTCGCCGGCGGTTGAGCCGGCGGTCCGGCTCCGCCCCGCCGGGAATGCCCTGGAGGCCGCCACGCGGCCCGGGTGGGCCGTGATCCCCCGGGCGGCGGTTCGGGGGACGTGAGGGACCCAGCGGCGAGGCTTTGAATCCCGGCGGCTCAATCGCTAAGCTACAGGAGATTGGCACGCACCTGCGGCTGAAGTGCCCTGCCGGTCAATCCCGCAAGTCACGCTTGAGAGAGGGCCGACCGATGAAACCAAGTTCACTGACAATCGTGGTGCTGCTCTGTTGGATGAATGCCGGCGGGGCGACGGCGCGGGCCCAGAATGCCTGCTGCTCCGATCCAACGACGTGCGTGCCGGTGGGCAACGAAGGTGAGTGCAACGGCCTCGCCGGCGTGTTTCTCGCCGGCGCGGATTGTGCCGATTCGCCCTGTGCTCCGGGTGCTTGCTGCACGGACGTCAATTGTAACCAGGCCGATGCGTTCTCCTGTGTGACCAACGGACGCGATTTCATTGGCGCCGGCATTCCCTGTTCCGACGATCCCTGCGCCATTGGCTCCGGCGCCTGCT
The DNA here is from genome assembly GCA_964619935.1 of uncultured Planctomycetales bacterium. Classification (GTDB taxonomy): domain Bacteria; phylum Planctomycetota; class Phycisphaerae; order UBA1845; family CAIVHJ01; genus CAZUGO01. Next base: position 117,784 of record CAZUGO010000079.1, read on the forward strand.
GCATGGGTGAGCGTTGTGCCCAGATGACCGATGTCGCGTGTGCCAAGGCCGGCGGCAGTTTCGTCGGATTCGGGACCATCTGCGGCGCGTTACCATGCCAGGTTGGGGCCTGCTGCGGGACGGGAACCTGCAGCGATCTGCCCCAGTTCGAATGCGCGGCCGTGGGTGGCACGTTCACCGGCACGGCCGACTGCGCCGACAACGTCTGCACCGTGCCGCCGCTGTGTCCGGAGGGTTCATTGTTCGGCCAGAGTCCGGCGGCTCCGGCGTTCTTCGCGGCCGGCCTGTCAGATGTCGACGGCGCCGTGCAGCGCTGGGAGAATTACTCCGGCGTCACCGGGGCGGTCACCGGGCTGACCTGGTGGGGCCTTGATCTCAAACCGATGGGCAACCAGTTTGTGGAGTGTGTCGAGCCTGATCCCGAGTTCCAGATCTCATTACACGAGAACGCCGCGGGCGTTCCCGGTGTGGCCGCCTGCTCGGCCACGGTCACCGCAACCCGGACCCCGCTGCCACTGCTGTACTTCGGCTTTCAGCTCAACGAGTATTCGGTCACCCTGCCGGCGGCGTGTGCCCAGCCATCGGGCTGGGTCTCAATCGTCGGCGACCGCGGTGATCCGGAGTGCTGGTTCCTGTGGATGAGTTCCGACGAGGGCCAGAACCTGTCGTATTGCGACAATTGTGAGTCTCCGGATCAGGGGTTCGATCTGAGCCTGTGTCTGGCAGGAACGCCTGGCGGCGTGCCGGGCGCCTGTTGCGACCAGTCGACCGGCGGTTGCTCCAATGGCGTTGACGTCGCCAGCTGCGCCGGCGTCGGCCAGCGGTTCGAGGCGGACACCGATTGCGTGGACCTGGAACCCGGGTGTGCGGCCGAAACGGGGGCCTGCTGTGACCCGGACGGCAACTGCACGATCGAATCGCCGGCTGATTGCCTGGCCATCCAGGGGACCTGGCTGGGGGCTGACAGTCCCTGCGAGTTGTGCCCCTCGATGGGCGCCTGCTGCGTGGACAACGAGACCTGCTTCATCACGTCCGAATCCGATTGCCTGAGCAACGGCTGGACCTGGGTTGCCCAGGGATCCACCTGTGACCAATGTCCGGAGCCGCCCGATTGCCCTGAAGGCACCCTGTTGTCAAAACCACCGGACGACCCCAGCGGTTTTCTGGCGGGCACTTCGGAGGCCAGCACCCAGTTCCAACGCTACGAGAATTACGCAGGGCTGACCGGTGCGATTGAGGCCCTGACCTGGTGGGGTTTTGACCTGGACAGCATTGAAGGAACCAACAATTTCACCGAGTGCGTGGAAAGCGATCCCAGTTTCGACATCAGCGTTCACGAAGACGCGGCCGGCGTTCCCGGGGCGGCGGTCTGTTCCTATACGCTGACCGCCTCGAGCATGACCGTCGGGTTGAGTTTCGGCGGGGCCGTCCTCAACGAGTACACCGCGGTGCTGCCCGCGCCGTGCGTGCTGGTCAACGGGTGGATCTCCATCGTGGGGCTGGGCGACCCGGATTGCTGGTTCTTGTGGCAGAGCACCTCGGTGGGCGACGGCATGTCCTATTGCAGCGGGTGTGGCTCCTCGGTGGAAAACGAGGACCTGAGCATGTGCCTGCAGGGTCCAGGCGGCGGCATCTTCGGAGCGTGTTGCAACGTCACCACGGCGGTCTGTAGCGACGAGATCGAGATCAGTGGCTGTACCGGGCCGGACCAGGAGTTCACGCCGGACACGCTGTGCGACGACCTCGATCCGATGTGTGGCGTCATTGAAGGGGCCTGCTGCCGGCCGGACGCCACTTGCGATGTGCAGGTCGAAGAGACCTGCCTGAAGACCGGCGGGAGCTGGCTGGGTGCCAACTCCATTTGCGAATCGTGTCCCTGCATCGTGCCCTGCCCGCCGGATGCGATCGCCGAAGGAGAGCCGACCTGCGCGGCGGAATACATCGACCGCTTCAACGGCGGCTGCGACGTCGAGACCGAAGCGTTCTCGAGCATCGAGCTGTGCCAGACCGTCTGCGGCGAGGGCGGGGTCTTCGCTGTCGGCCCGGTAACCGAGGGCGATTCTGACTGGTACGAAGTGACCCTTGAACGGTCCACCGAGCTGCGCTGGCGGGTTGAGGCCGAGTTCCCGGTGGCCATGGGCATTGTGGACGGCAACTTCGGGTGCACCGACCCGGACGTGTTGACCAGTGCGGCCGGCGAGCCCTGCGAAACCGTCGAGGTCAGTGCCGTTGTGGAAGCCGGCACCTACTGGCTGGTGGTCGGGCCGCTGGCGGCTGACGACACCGCCGTTTGTGGGAGCGGCTACCGGGCGAGTCTCGGTGGATGTCCGTGCCCGACCGATCTCAACGAGGACGGCACCACGGATGCGGCCGACCTGGCCGCCCTGCTGGGCGCCTGGGGACCGAATCCCGGCCATCCTGCGGACCTCAATGCCGACGGAGGGGTCAACGCGGCCGACCTGGCCGCCCTGCTGGGCGCCTGGGGCCGCTGCTTCTGAGTGTTCTGTTTCGTCATTGAGCGGGCGGCCTGTTGGACGCGCTTGGTGACGGGCTGGGTTGCGCGTCGCCGGCGATGTGACGCGCAGTGTTACCTGCTCACGGTTTGTCCGACGTGAGAACCGCCCCGACATTCCTGCACCCAGTGCCCGGCTTCCCGCGGGTGCAGGGGGCACGTGTCTGCCATCGGCCCCCTGTCTTCCTTGCCCGGGATCCTCCAACCATGCTGCACGGGCCACCGGTGGCCATGCGGGTCCCGACTTCGGGCTGGGCACCTGCGGCCGCATCGAGTGTGGGGGGAGCGACCGCTGCCGCGAGCAGTTCGGAGCGGACTGCCGGATTGGTCGATTATTTGATTATGGGCCGCGCGCCGTGCGATTCTGTTCGCTAAGTAGGTAAGAGCCGGAATGCAAACGGACCGCATGCCGCTGCGTGCAGGTGAAAGGAGTGCAGCATCAGACCCACATGATGGGACCGGCGCTGAATCATCGGCTGTGCGGCTGGTGCGGCTTGGTCATGATTGTGTTTGCGGGCCGTGGTTCCATGGACAGTCAGCAAAAAAGCATGATTCGCAGCGCGTTGGGCGACCTGGGGCTGACCCGGCGGGAGTCCCAGATTCTGGAGATGCTGATCGCCGGCGACGGCACCAGCGATCTGGCGCGCGGCTTGCGGATCCAGCCTGCCACGGTCGCCACTCATCTTCGCAGCATCTTTTCGAAACTCAATGTCCGCCGGCGTTCGCAGTTGGTCACCATGGTGCTGCAGCGGGTGCTCAATGAAGTGCAGCACAAGTACTTTTCACTGGATGTGGCCTGCGTGGACAGTTCGCTGGATGAGATCGTCTCTGACATCATCGAGCGCGGCCTGGCCTTGTCGCGGCAGACTAGGGTGCCGTTTGACTTTCAGCAGGGTACGGATCTTCCGCAGCAGGTCCGGACCGATCCGCTGGTGTTGCGGCAGGTGCTCAACGGGGTGCTCAATGTCGTGATGGAACTGGCCGATCGCGGGGTGCACTTGGGGATCGGTGTGTTGCATCGTGAGGGTGAGTCGGAGCGAATCCAGTTCGAGCTGTCGGGTGATGGCGGCCGGGTCGAGGAGTTGCAGGAAGTCATGGAGCAACTGCCGGGCGAGCAGGGCCCGTCGGCAGATTCAACCCGCACCCGGGCCCTGGCCTCACGGCTGCTGATCTGCAAGTACTTGATTCAGTTGCTGGGCGGCCACCTGACCCTGCGGCGGTTCGCCAAGGATATGATCAAGATCACGGTGACCACCGAGGTCGCGGTCGTGCCGCCCGACGATCCGGCGGCCCAGTCCAAAATCGGCGGGCAGGACGTGTCCCCCTTGGAGTCCCGCCAGGGGTAACTGCACGCCGCCAGCAGGCGGGAATCGCGGACCTGAAACCACGTCGGATTCCAAGACCAAGCGGTGCCGATTCTCATGACTGTAGCGCTCGATAGACTTCGTCATATCTCCACAACATGGATAAGATCGATGTCCCGCTTCAGCTCCTGATGAACGGTCGTTCGAGCACCTTCGGTCGCGCACGGCTCTTCGCGCTGGCGTATCAACCTGGGATACTGTGGCGGTCTACAGACCGGAACAGGGGGCTCCTCTTGTCCCCAGAGATGCCTGCCGCCTCAACGGTGGCGTCGAGGTAGGCCTCGGCGTTGTGGTGGGCCGGGACCTCGTGGCGCTTACCGCCCTTTTCGTGAAGCCACCGCCCACCCACGGTACCGCACCCCAGCCGATCCACTCATCCGACACGGTGGTGCTGCCGGAACGACCGTGTCGATTTGGCAAAACGACCGTGTCGACCTGTCGGAACGACCGTGTCGATCTGTCGGAACGACCGTGTCGATTTGGCAAAACGACCGTGTCGACCTGGCAAAACGACCGTGTCGACCTGGCAAAACGACCGTGTCGACCTGGCAAAACGACCGTGTCGATCTGTCGGAACGACCGTGTCGACTTGGCAAGACGACTGTGTCACTTCGAGGGCGCGTGGTTGGTCCACGGAAGCCCATGGCGGAGCTGCTCGAAGGATGAGGATTGGCATTCCATTTCCCGGGGAGCTTGGTCGCGTCCGTCCAACTTTCCGGGGCTGGCCGCAAAGCACCCGCTCGCTTCCGTCGGGTCGTGCGAGTGGGCGCAGTCGTCGAAACAGAACATACAGCGCCTTTCTAGTAAGGCGCTGTATGACACCGCAAAACGGCAGACGCGCTGGATCAATGCAGGAAACCACCGGATGAGGGGCCGGGCAATTCCAAAATTCTGGTCGCGTCGCCGGTCGCGACTATGACGCCTCCTGTCTGCGGCGTAGACCCTTGCAGAAGCCGGTCTTACAGATCTTGACCGCCGACCATGTAGACGATTCGTGGACGGCGCAATTCCTTGGGGCAATAGCGGGTTCTCCTGGTTGGGCCGGTCTTTGTCCGCACCACTGGTGCATCAGGTGTGGGCAAATTTCGCGACTCGGCACGGGCGTTGCCCCGGGCGAGATGGCCGGGCCAGCTACAGAAACTCCATCCGATTTTCCACAGCGAACACGCACCCCCACGGTAGCGGGGGGAGGGTATCGAATCGGTGCGACTGGTGAATGGCCGGCCCCTGCGGCTCGATACCACAAGTATCGGCTGAGGGGTTTCTTATTTGGGCTACCTGTAAGCTAATTAGCAAACATGCGTGGAGACGCGACATGATCGGGTACGACTTGACCAGCACCTGGCTGGCCAGCGCGGATTTTGGCGTGGAGGTCCCGGCGGAGGGTGAACTGCTGGCCATCTTGATGGCGTTGATGCTGCTGGAGGACATCGCTTTCAGTGAGCTGTCCTCGCATGAAATGAAACTGACCCCGCGCAATCGGGATTACGTCGCGGCCATCATCCGGCATCGGCTTGCGCCGCTGGCTAGAGATTTCAAGCCGGAGCTGCATGACCGGCTGGATGAATTGACCGGCCTCAAGGTCATCGTCGATGAAGCCTATTGAAGCACGGTGCGTCATCATGGAGAGCACTGCCCCAGTCACGAACAACAACCTGGCCAAGCTGACCCTCACGGCCGACGAGGTCGCCGGCGTGCTGGGCATCAGCCGAGCCCTGGTGTGGAAGCTCCACAGCAGCGGTCGATTGCCCCGACCTGTACGGTTCGGCCGGGCCGTCCGCTGGGACCGTCGCTCGCTGGAGGCCTGGCTGGCCGCCGGCGCCCCGCCCCGAGACCGCTGGGAGACGATGCGATCCAAGAATCGGCTGTGATCGGTATACTGGGAGTGTCTCAGGATTGATGGGTGAGTGCGGATGGATTCATGCAGGGGGTGCTCTGAGTCATGCGATTGTACAAGCCGATGTATCGAAGTCCGGAGGGCAAAAAAATTCCCACGGCGCGATGGTATTGTGATTTCAAAGACCCCGGCGGAGCCCGCAGGCGATTGCCCGCCTTCACTGACCGGAAAGCCTCGGAGGAGTTGGCTCGGCGACTGGAGCGGCTGATCGCTCTGCGGACTGTTGGGGACCAACCAGATGCGGCCACCCGCCAGTGGTTGGAATCAATCCCTCGGAAGCTGCAACAGCAGCGCTACTGGCTCTACCGGCTGGCCGTCGAGACTGGACTGCGGCGCGGTGAGTTGGCCAGCTTGACGAGGGCCAGCTTCGTCCTCGAAGCTACCGACCCAGTTGTCACGGTTCAGGCAGCCTACTCCAAACGCCGGCGGGCCGACGTACAGCCTTTGCGTTCGGATACGGCTGAGGACCTGCAAGCCTTTCTCAAACGCAAGGGATCAAATGACTTGATCTTCCCGGTTCCAGACCACACGCGCAGTGCGGGCATGCTCCGCGCGGACCTGGCGGCGGCTGGTATCCCCTATCGTGACGAACAGAGTCGCGTGGCGGACTTCCATAGCCTCCGACACTGCTTCGTGAGCAACCTGGCCGCAGCCGGGGTGCATCCCAAGAAGGCCCAAGAGCTGGCCCGGCATTCTTCCATCACCCTGACCATGGACCATTATGCTCACACCGACCGCAGCGACTTGGCCGCCGCGTTGGACCGCTTGCCGGATCTATCCGCCCACGGATCCGATCAAGAAATCGACGAAGACCCCGAAGATTTCTTTGCCTTCTGCTTTGCCAAACTGAGTGGATTTCAGCAAAATGTAGTAGACTCTGGTGGACTGAAAACGACTGATGGGCAGTTTCAGGAAATGGCCGAATGTGCCACGAATTCGGCCAGAAATGCCGAATTCGCAAACGCTTGTATTCATCGAGGCCGACGAGATTCGAACTCGCAACCACCGGATCGACAGTCCGGTACTCTAACCAATTGAGCTACGGCCCCAGTTGTCTTCTTTTGGGCAATTTGATGGCAGCCCTGCCGGCTGCCATCCGCTTCCTCAGAAAGTATAGCTCGGCCCCCAATACTGTCAACTGGTCCGCAGGCCCTATAGCGGGGGTTCGCCGGGCAGGTCCATGATGCCGTCCTGCCCCCAGCTCCAGCGGTCGTCGCCGATCCAGCGGGCGGCGGCCAGCATGCCGGCGAACTCGCAACTGCCGAGCAGCAGGTCTGGCGTGCGGCAGACCTGCACGCTCTGCCCCAGCACCATGGCCGGGATGTTCATCGCTGCCTGATAGAGGTCGTCGAAACGCGGATGGTTCTTGAACTCGGCGTCCCCGCGGAAGCGCTGCTCGAAGCGCAGCCGCCACAGGACCCGCTCGATCTCCAGGGTCTTGTAGGCCAAAGACGCCGGGCAGCGGGAGGGGACGGCGGCCGGCATCCGGGCGAAGGACGGGGCCCGGTGCGGGTCGTCGATATGGAAGAACCAGCAGAACAGGCAGAACTGCCCCCAGATTTCGTGGCTGCGCAATCCCAGGGCCACGTCATCGTAGCCCGATAGCAACTCCCGGGGGATCAGCGCCTCCCGGAAGCGGGTTACCGCTCCGGGCGGGGTCGCTCGGATTTCATGCAGGTCGCTCGCGACCCCCGCCCGCCGGCTCTGCACCACCTTGAGCTGAACCAGGTTGGCCTGTACGGCGATGGCCATCGCGGCGACGTCATCCAGCGGGCGGGGGATCAGGGCAGTGAGTTCTTGCGGTTCCATCGGGGGGGTGTCATGGTCCGGGCCCGCCGCCCGCCGGCGCCGCCGGCGGCAAGGCGCTCAGGCGTAGTCATAGAAGCCACGGCCGCTCTTCTTTCCGAGGTGTCCGGCGGCGACCATCTGCTTGAGCAGCGGGCAGGGAAGGTACTTGTCATTCTTCAGGTCGCGGTGGAGCACCTCCATGATAAACAGACAAACATCCACCCCGATCAAGTCCGCCAGGGCCAGCGGACCCATGGGGTGATTGAAGCCCAGCTTCATGATGCCGTCAATGGCCTCGCGGCTGGCGATGCCTTCGTGCAGACAGAAGGCGGCCTCGTTGATCATCGGCATGCCGACGCGGTTGCTAATGAAGCCGGGCGAATCTTTGCACAGCAGCGGCTCTTTTCCCAGGGACCGGGCCAGCGCCACCACGGTGTCTACCGTGTGTGGGTCGGTTCGGTCGGTGGTCACCACCTCGACCAGCCCCATCAGCGGCACCGGGTTGAAAAAGTGCATGCCGATGAATTGCCCGGGCCGGCCGGTGGCGCCGGCCAGACGCCGGATGCTGATGCTGCTGGTGTTGCTTGCTAGAATCTTGCCGGCGGCCAGGATCCGATCGAGATCCTTGAACAGCGCCTCCTTGACGTCCGGCTTCTCGGTGGCGGCCTCGATGACAATATCGGCCGAACCAAAGTCGCCCAGGCTGCCGCAGGGCCGGATGCGCTGAATCGTGGCACTCCGTTCGTCCGGCGTCAGTTTGCCCTTGGCCACCGATTTCTCGAGGAAGCGGTCGATCCGTTCGATCGCCCGGGTCACCGCGCCGTCGACGGCATCGTACGCCAGGACGCCAAAACCATGCTGGGCGATTACCTGGATGATGCCTTGGCCCATGGTCCCGGCGCCGACCACGCCTACCGTCCGAATCGATCGGGTTGCATCGGATGACATTGGATGCTCCTGACGGGGATGCCGTCCCGCCGCGGGTCCCTCAGGCGGCCGGCGGACGTCGAATACACAGGGCCACGGCGTTGCCGCCGCCCAGGCACAAGCAGGCCACGCCATGACGCAGGTTGCGCCGCTCCATGGCGTGCAGCAGGGTGACCAGGATGCGGGCGCCGCTGGCGCCAATGGGGTGTCCAAGGGCAATGGCGCCGCCGTGGACATTGACTTTGCTTTCGGGGAATTCCAAGGCTTTGAGGTTGGACAGCGACTGGGCGGCAAAGGCCTCGTTCAGCTCCAGAAGATCGATCTGGTCAAGCGTGAGCTCCGCGCGCTCGACCACCCGGCGGATCGCCAAAACCGGAGCGCTAAACAGTTCCTTGGGGGCCACCCCCGCGGTGGCACTCGACAGAATCTCGCCGCGCACCGGCCAACGGTTGCGCCGGACGACTTGCGCGGACGCCACCAGGGTCATGGCGGCGCCGTCGGCCAGCGCCGAAGCGTTGGCCGCGGTCACCGTGCCGTCGGTCGCGAACACCGGCTTCAATTCGGACATGCTGTCGACCGAGACGTCGTCGCGAATGGTTTCGTCGTGAGTGACGATGCCGCGGCGCTTGCCGGTATCGATACCGACGATCTCGCGGTCGAACCACCCCTGATCACGGGCCTGGGCGGCCTTGCGATGGCTGGCGGCGGCAAACGCATCCTGCTGGGACCGGGTGATGCCGCTCCCCTGGGCGATGTGCTCGGCGGCACACCCCATGGCCCAATGCTCGAATGCGCAGGTCAATCCGTCATGTTGCATTCCATCGAGGAGCGCGCCATCCCCAAACTTGAGTCCGGAGCGGATGCCGGGTACGTAGTACGGGGCCAGGGACATCGACTCGATGCCGCCGGCCAGAGCGACTTGGGTGTCGCCACAACGAATGGCTCGGTCGGCCTGTAGGACCGCTTCCAAACCGCTGCCGCAGACCTTATTGACGGTCACCGCGGTGATGCCGTCGTGCAGGTCGGCGCCCAGTGCCACCTGGCGGGCCGGGTTCTGGCCGAGGCCGGCCTGCAGCACGCATCCGACCCAGGCCTCGTCCACTGCGTCGTTGGAAACACCGGCGTCATCGAGCACGGCGCGGGCGACCAAGGCACCCAGCCTGGGGGCCGGAATTCGAGCCAGGCCGCCCAGGTACTTGCCGATGGGGCTGCGGCGGGCGGCCACAATCACGCTCTTGTCCATCAATCTCTCCTCGCGACAGCGCATCCCGCGCCGGGCGGCCCGGCGGTTCGCGTTCATCCATTATAGAGGCGCTCGGGGTTTCTGAGCAGGGCCCGACCGATCACCAGGCGATGAATTTCGCTGGTGCCTTCGTAGATCTCGGTGATCTTGGCATCGCGCAGATAGCGCTCAACCGGATAGTCGTTGCAGTACCCGTAACCCCCAAACACCTGCACCGCGTGGTTGGCCGCCCGGCTGCACATCTCGCTGGCAAACAGCTTGGCCATCGCGGCTTCGGCGTTGTATGGGCGACGGTTCTGTTTGAGCCAGGCCGCCCGGTGGGTCAGCAGCCGGGCCGCCTCGATCCCGACCTTCATCTCGGCCAGCTTGTGCTGGATCGCTTGAAAGTGGCTGATGGCCTGACCGAACTGCTCACGCTGCTTGGCGTAGGCCGACGATTGTTCCAGGCAGGCTTCGGCAATCCCCAGGGCCTGGGCTGCAATCCCGATTCGGCCGCCGTCCAGTGTGGCCAGCGCTACGTTGAGCCCTTTGCCGACCTCGCCCAGCAGGCTGTCGCGCGGAATCACGCAGTCTTCGAAGACATACTCGGCCGTACTCGAGCAGCGAATGCCGAGCTTCTTCTCCAGCTTGCCGATCGACAGGCCGGGTCGCGGGCGCTCGACGACAAACGCGCTTTGGCGATGTTTCTGGTTCGCCGGATCGGTCACCGCGATCAACACCATCACCGAGGCTTCCGCTCCGTTGGTCACAAAGCACTTGCGGCCGTTGATGTGCCAGCCGTCATCGTGCAATTCGGCGGTGCAACGGGCCGCTCCGGCGTCACTGCCGCTCCCGGGTTCGGTAAGCGACAGGCAGCCCAGCCATTCGCCGCTGGCCAGCTTGGGTAGGTAATGCGCTTTTTGGGCCTGCGATCCGAACTGCAGGATGGGGTCGACGCACAACGAGGTATGCGCGGAGATGACCACTCCAGTGGCCGCGCAGGCCCGCGAGATTTCTTCGACGATGATGACGTAGGCATTGATGTCCATCCCCGCGCCGCCGAATGGCTCGGGGACATAGCTGCCGAACAGGCCCAGTTCGGCGAGTTGTCCGCGGAGGGTGTCGGAAAACTCGGCGGACCGGTCGCGCTCGGCGGCGCCCGGAGCCACGACGTCGTCGGCGAAATCGCGGAGCGACTGCTGCAACAGGCGGTGGTCTTCGCTGAATTCGAAATTCATGGATCCATTCTCAAGGCATCCTGATCCGTTCGGGGGCGCCGGACCTCCGGTCTCAGAGTTCGCCCAGGACTTCGCGGGCAATGATCATCCGTTGGACTTGCGAGGTACCCTCTCCAATCTCCAGCAGTTTGGCGTCGCGGAGGTAACGCTCCACCCGCATTTCCTTGATGTAGCCGTAGCCGCCCATGATCTGGATGGCGTCCAATGCGGCGCGAGTCGCCGTCTCGGAGGCGAAGAGCTTGGCGATCGAGGCATCCAGCTTGCTGGGTTTTCCGGCGTCTTGCAGGAAGGCCGCCTTGCGGACCAGCAACCGGGCTGCATCGGCGTGGGTGGCCATGTCCGCCAACATGAACTGGATGGACTGATGCTCGCTGATCGGCTTGCCGAAGGCCTCGCGCTGCTGGGCGTAGGCCAGGGCCTCCTCGAGGGCTCCGCGGGCAATGCCCACGGCCAGGGCCCCAATACCGATCCGGCCGCACTCCAGCACCTTGAGGGCATCGCGATAGCCGTCGCCCAGGCTGCCGCAGAGTTGGCCCTTGGCGATGCGCAAGTCCTCGAAGGTCAATGCCACGGTGTCGGACGCCCGCATGCCCAACTTGTCTTCCTTGGATCCGATGTGCAGACCGGGGGTGCCGGCCTCCACGATGAAGGCGCTGATGTTTCGCCCGCGGCGGCCCGCCGGATCGGTCACGGCGGTGATGACAAAGGTCTGGGCCTTGCCGCCGTTGGTGATGAACATCTTGTTGCCGTTGATGACCCAGTGGTCGCCGTCCGCCACCGCCGTGGTTTCCATGGCGGCGGCGTCCGAGCCGCACTTGGCCTCGGTCAAGCCCCAGGCGCCGATGTGTTCGCCGCTGGCCAGCTTGGGCAGGTACTTGCGTTTCTGTTCGTCGGAGGCGGCCAGCAGCAAATGGGCACAACACAATCCGTTGTGCGCCGAGAGCATCAGGGCCGTGCCGCCGCAGTGGCGGGCGATCTCTTCGATGACCACGGTGCTGCCGAGGTAGCCCAGCTCAGATCCGCCCAGTTCAGCCGGGATCATCAGGCCCATGAAGCCCAGTTCTCCGAGTTGGGCGTAGACCTCGTCGGGGATGTCGTTGTCGCGATCCCAGGCCCGGGCATTGGGGGCGATCACTTCGGCGGCGAACTTACGCGCCACATCCCGCAAGGCCACGTGTTCTGCAGTCAATTCAAAATCCATCATTCAGCCTTTGGCCGTGGCATTGGCCAGCAAGTCCCGCGCGATCAGCACACGCTGGATTTCACTGGTGCCTTCGTAGATGCGCGTGACCCGGGCGTCACGGTACAATTGTTCCACCCGGGAGTCATTGACGTAGCCAGTGCCGCCGTGCACCTGCACGGCCCGGTCCGCCACCCGCCCGGCCATTTCAGAGGCATAAAGTTTGGCTCGGGCGGCGACCGCGGAGGAGTGCAGGCCGCACTCGATTGCCCGGCAGGCTTGAACAATGAGCGCCTTGGCGGCGGCGAGTTCCTGCGTGCTGTCGGCGATCATGTTCTCGATGGCCTGAAAGTGGCCGATCGGGCGGCCGAATTGCGTGCGCTGGCGGGCGTAAGCGACCATCTCGTCGAGGCAGGCCTGGGCAATGCCGGTCGCCTGGGCGGCGATTCCGATGCGCCCGCCATCGAGGGCGGCCAGGGCGATCTTCAGGCCGGCGCCGACCCCGCCCAGCAGGTGCTCTTCAGGAGCGGTGACGTTGCTGAAGTGCAGGCTGAAGGTCTCGCTGGCCCGGATGCCCATCTTGCCTTTAATGGGAAGGCGCTCGAAACCCGGCTGCTTGGCGTCCAGCAGAACCATGCACAGTCCCTGGCGATCGCCGGCGGCACGGGTCTGAACCAGAATGACGAACCAGCGGCACTGCGCGCTGCTGGTGATCCACATTTTTGAGCCGTTGATGGTCCAGCGGCCGTCGTCGAGGACTGCAGTCGTTCTGGAGGCCCCCGGATCGGATCCGGCGTCGGCCTCGCTGATGGCGAACGATCCGTGATACTCGGCCGTACCCCAGTGCGGCAGCAAGCGCTCCTGAACCGCGGGACGGGCAAAGCGAACCAGGACTTCGCCGACCATGTTGTGCACCGAGAGGGTTACCGCCGCCGACGGCGACGCGTAGGCCAATTCGTGCAGTACAGCGGCGTAGGTCAGTCGATCGCAACCCAGGCCGCCGACGTCTGGCGACAGCCGCAGGGCCATCAAGCCCATTTCGGCCATTTCCGGCAGCGCCGCACAGATCGAACCGCCCTCGCGGTCGCACCGGCGATCGAGGTCCAAGAGACGGCCGCGAGCGAAGTCGCGGGTCGCCTCGGCCAAGGCCTGCTTGTCAGCGTCCAAGTATTCAATCACGATTCACTCACCGGGTCCTAATGCGGGTGCGTGGATTCGGCGACACGTCGAATCGGCGCTGCAAGCCGCAGCGGTCCAAAGACCGGCAGATGACATCCAAGCTCGGGGGCAGTGATTCCAGGCAGAAAACAGGACCGTGCGCTCATAACTGCACTGGATAACTGGTATTATAGGCCGTGCTGCAGGAGGGTCAACAGCGCTCGATTGCGGCGCGACCGCCGTCGCCAGCGGGACCGCTGAGCAGAGGGGAGTTGTCTTTTTGAGTACGCCGCCGCAGCCTTGGACCGTGGGTCGTCTGATCGACTGGACGCGTCGTTATTTTCAAGACCACCAGGTGGACGCGCCGCGGCTGGCGGCCGAGCTGCTGTTGGCCCACGCCCTCGGATGTACCAAGATCGAGCTGTACACCCGCTACGACCACGAGCCCGCGGCGCCGCAGTTGGCCCAGTTTCGCGCGGCGGTGCGCCGCGCGGCCAGCCATCACCCGATCGCCTACCTGGTCGGCGAAAAGGAATTCTATTCGTTACGGCTGGAGGTCTCTCCGGCGGTGCTGATTCCCAGACCGGAAACCGAAGTCCTGGTGGATCGCGTTCGAGAGTGCTGCTCCGAACTGGCCGCCGCCCGGCTGGACATCCTGGACCTGGGCACCGGCAGTGGGTGCATTGGCCTGGCGTTGTGCCGCCATCTTCCGCAGGCATACGTGGTGGGAACCGACGTGTCCCGCGACGCCTTGGAGGTGGCGTCCCGCAATGCCGATCACCTGGCGCTCCGCGAGCGCTTCACCGCGGTGCACGCCGACGGTATGGATCTGCCGGCTGCGGCGCTGCCGCCGGGCGGGTTTGACCTGCTGGTCAGCAATCCACCGTACGTGGCGGCCGCCGACCCGCGGGGGCTGGAGCCGGCGGTGCGCGATCACGAACCGCAACTGGCCCTGTTCGGCGGGCCCGACGGACTGGACTTCTATCGCCGCATCGCTGCCGACGCTCCGGCGATCCTGCGCCCGGGAGCTTCAGTTTTCGTCGAAATCGGGTACGATCAACACGATCAAGTGGTCGCGACCATGGCCGCCGGGCGCCTGGTTCATGTGGCGTCGTGGCGTGATTTGAATGAGCGGCACTGGCGGGTGCTGCGGTTCGATTGGGCGGCATGATCGGCCCTGGCCCCGAGAAAGGCAACTGCAGTGGACTACTTCCAGATCAACGGCGGCAACCGGTTGCGTGGATCGGTGGCGATCAGCGGCGCCAAGAACGCGTCGCTCCCGATCATGGCGGCGACGATCATGGTCGAAGGCGAGACCGTGCTCAAGGGGGTCCCCGACTTGCTGGATGTTCAGCACATGTGCCGCATGCTGAACAAGCTGGGCGTGGAGACGGTTCGCACCGACAGCGGTCATTTGCGCATGGCCGTCAAGGATGAAATGAACTGTCACGCCCAGTACGAGTTGGTTCGCCAAATGCGGGCCAGCGTGTGCCTGATGGGCCCGCTGCTGGCACGCCGCAAAAAAGCCCAGGTGGCCTTGCCCGGCGGCTGTGCGATCGGTGATCGCCCGATCAACCTGCACATCACGGGTCTGGAAGCCCTGGGTGCCGATTGGGAACTGCTCGGCGGCGACATTCACTTGAAGGCCAAGAAGCTGATCGGTGACGAGATCTTTCTGGGGGGTCCGTTCGGGTCGACGGTGACCGGCACGGCCAACATCATGATGGCCGCGACCCTGGCCCAGGGCCGGACCATCATCGAATCGGCGGCCTGCGAGCCCGAGCTGGTCGATCTCGGCGATTTCTTGAATGCCTGCGGTGCGCGCATTTCGGGTCACGGGACGCCACGAATCACCATCGATGGCGTGACCTCGCTCAAGGGCTGCGAGTACACCGTCATTCCCGACCGCGTGGAAGCCGGCACGTTCATGATTGCGGCGGCCATCACCAACGGCGAGTTGACCCTGCAGAACTGCCGGCCGGAACATCTCTTGGCAGTGATCGATCGCTTGCGGCGGGTGGGGGTCAACGTGGAGCGGCAGGATGGGGCCATGGTGGTGTCGTCGGCCCGACGGCTGGAGCCGATCGACGTGACCACCCAGCCGTATCCGGGCTTCCCCACCGATCTGCAGGCCCAGGTGCTGGCCTTGTTGTGCCTGGCCGACGGCAACAGCGTGATCACCGAGAAGATCTTCCCGGATCGTTATCTCCACGTCGGCGAGTTGAATCGCATGGGAGCCCGCCTGCGCAAGGAAGGTCCGGTGGTCATGGTCGAGGGGGTCAAGCGGTTGATCGGGGCGCCGGTGATGGCCTCCGACCTGCGGGCCTCGGCGGCGCTGGTTCTGGCCGGCCTGATCGCCAAGGGGCAGACCCTGTTGCACCGTGTGTACCACATTGACCGCGGTTATGAGCACATCGAAACCAAGCTGAGCGGCGTCGGCGCCGACATCAAGCGACTTTCGGAATAGCCGACCCTGCGTCAACCCCCCTTGTCCACAATGGGGTTAAGGCAAGTGCCACCCCGTCCCGGCGGCCCGGTGGCCGGACACCGGCTGCCCGGCGTTGCGGTGCAGATAATTGCATGGATTGCCGATACGTTCCCTAGGTATGCCGAACAGGCGCCCGGTGCGTGTGCCGGAAGCGTTGCGGACCGGCCGAGTGCTGTCATTGTGAGGTCCGATATGAAGATCATGAATTGGCGGAAATGCCGGAGGCGCGTGGCGTTGTACTGCGGCGCGATCGTGCTGGCGGTGGGCGCGGCGTGCGACGCCCCGATCACCGAACCGGCCGGACCGGACGCAGCCCAGACCCCGGTGGCCCTTGAACCGCCGCAGCAGGTGTCCGGAGGGTTGGCCACCCAGGTGACCGGCGGCAGCGACACCGCCGACAAGGATGGCGACGGCCGCCTCGACGCGGCCGACAACTGCCCGCTGGTGCCCAACACCGACCAGGCGGATGCCGACGAAGACGGTCAGGGCGACGCCTGCGACGATGACGACGATAACGACGGCATTCCCGATGGTCTGGACAACTGCCCGATCCTAGGCAATCCCGCCCAGACCGACCAGAATGACGACGGCATCGGCGATCTCTGCCAGAACGTGGTCGCCGGTTCGGAAAGCGCGGTGAACAGCCCGGTGCGCTTTGAGAAAATGCGGGTCGATCCCATCGCCGAAGACAGCGGCGGGCCGGCGGCGCTGGCGGTGGCCGACATGAACAACGACGGGCTGTTGGACGTGGTCTCTGCCTGGAACGACTCGCAGCCGCTCCAGATCAGTCTGCAACAGGTCGATGCCGAGGGCCTGGTGACCTTTGAGACCTTCACGGTGACCGGATCGGGCCCCTTTTTCCGGGTAACCGATCTGGCCGTCGCTGATCTTGATGGCAACGGCAGCCGCGACATCGTGGTCTCGATTCAGGACACCGGTTTTACCACGAGTCCGTTCATCGGAGACGGTGCCACCAATGCCGCCTTGATGATTCTGTTCGCGCCGGACGATCCGTCGGACAGCCAGGGCTGGCAGTTGTTGGACATCTCCGCCCACTGGGAATGCCGCATTGTGGACGACGTCCCTCAGACCGCGTTCGTGCAAGGGCGGGACAGTGACGACCTGGGTTATCAATCCGTGGACGTTGCGGATGTCAACGGCGACGGGCAGGTGGACATCATCGCGGCCTGGAACGGCGTCAACACCGAGTTCGATGCCAACAAGGAAGTCGAGTATTACCAGAATCCGGCGAACAACACCATTGACGACAACAACGTGCTGTTGGGCACCACCACCTTTATTGGGCCCGACGGCAGTCCCGATTGCGATGCCAATGTCGGCAGCGGGTGGGTCAAGCGGGCCATTGAGGAAAACGTCGTGGACATTGTCGACGTCGAGTTGACCGACATCGACGGCGACGGTTCCCCGGACGCCGTGGTGTCGATGCCGACGTCTTCGACGTTCGAGCTGCACTGGCTGGCCAACGACGGTGTGGCCTTCGACACGGCTCCGGTGTTCGCCCTGGGCGAGGATGATTCCGGGCTGGGCCGCTTCAGCTCGAAGTTGCACGGCGGAGGCCTGCTCGATTTTGACGGCGACGGACTCGACGATGTGGTGTCGTATTCGCCCGGCAGGGGCACGGTGCGGTGGTTCCACCGAGGCGAGATCGCCCCGGTGACCAACCTGCAGGCGCCCTGGGAGGTTTTTGAGATCACCGCTCACGTCGGCGGCCCCGCCAGCACCCTCCACACCGGCGACCTCGATGCCGACGGCATTCCGGACGTCGTGGTGGCCTTCGGAAACGAGTTGCTGTGGTACAAGGCCATTGAGGAGGACGTGTTCGGTGTGTGGTCTGAATTCAAGATGTTCGGTGACGATGACGCCGGGACCTCGATCCGAGGCGTGTTGGTGGTTGACCTGGATGGGGACGGTCGCGACGATGTCGTGGCGACACTCGACCGCGGCTCCGCCAATCGCGACGAGTTGGTCTGGTTCCGTAACCTTGGTTTGTAGCTCGCGACCGGGTCGGGTTTCCTGTTAGGGGTTGGTCCATGGTGATAACGCAGGTACGCGTGGTGCGGGTGCTGATGCTGGCGGCTTTGATGATCCCGGCGTGCGCGCCCGGCGAGGGCGGGGACATGACCGACAACGGCGGCGACCCCACCGGCGGCGATGGGGCTGCGACGGTGCCCGACGGTTTTCCCACCGCGGCGCGGGCCAGCTTCGATGAAGCCGATCGATTGATCGTCCAGGGCGAGATCGCGTCGGGCGCGAACGAGGTGGTGCTTTTTGACATCGGGGCCTTGGCCATCGGTGACCGCCTCGATGTGCTGTGCATTGCCGAAGGTGGCAGTTCCCTGGATCCGATGATCGCGCTGTTCGACGGTGACGGCTTTCGCGTGTTCTGGAATGACGACATCAATCCGGGGACCTCCAATTTCGACGCGGCATTCGACGGGTTCATCCGGCACGACAGCAACTACTTCCTGGCGGTCACCAGCACGTCCTTCTTCAGCACCACCGGTCGTTTTCGCTGTACGGTGACGCGGGAGCCGCAGGTGGGCGTGGCCACGCTGCTGGGTCAGACCGTGGTTCTGGACTTTCAAACCAATACCAATGTGATGGTCTCAGGGATCAACTACGGGGACGTCGAAGCATTCGACGCGGCGACGGTGGACGCCGGATTCTCCGGCCAGACCGCGATCCTCATGCAACGCATCGTGGAGATCGTGCAGGCGGACTTTGCGCCGTTCAACGTCACCATCCTGACCAGCGACGATGACCCGCCGCAGGGCAATCATAGCACCGTGTTCTTTGGGGGCAGCACCGCCCTCAGCATCTTCGGCATTGCCGACGGCGTGGACTTCTACAATGCCGACGACATGGACAACGCCATTGTCTTCCTGCAGGCTTTCGGCGGGCTGACCAGCTCCCTGGAGGGGACGGCCCAGGCCGTCGCCAACGTCGTCAGCCACGAGATCGGCCACACCCTGGGGTTGATGCACACCAACGACGTCACCACCCTGATGGACACCACCGGTGAGGACGTCACCTTGCTGGATGATCAATCCTTCGGGATCGCCAGCATCGTGGACTTCCCCATCGGGCGGCAGGATTCCCCGACCCTCCTGGAGGAGACCGTCGGGCGTCAGCCCGCGGCGGGCTCCGCCCGGGTGTGGCGTTGCGGGACCTGCGGTGCCGGGCTGCGGGGCACAGAGGCGTTCCAGATTACCATCTCGCCCTGACAGCCGGCTGCCGGGTATAATAGGCCCCTAGATGCAGGGGCGCCGGCCACTTCGGCTGCGGCGGCCCCCGGGAAGTTCCAGTGCGAGGCGTGAGAGATGCGAAAGCCAATCCCGGCCGTGTGGGCCCTGATGTCGATCGTGGCGCTTGGGGCGGGGGCCGCCGGATGCAGCCCTGCGCCCGGCGGAAACGGGTCGTCCAACACCAATACCAACGGCGGCGGCAATGACAATGGCGGGATGAACGGCGGCAACGGCAACGATTCGGGCGGCCAGAACGCCAATCAGAATGACAATGCCGACGGCGATCCCGGCAACGGCAATGCCAACGACGGGGCCGGCAATACCAATACCAACGCTAATTCCAATACGAATGCCAACACCAATAGCAATACGAATGCGAATGCAAACACCAACGGCAACGTGAACGACAATTCAGATGACCCGGATATCGATGTCGACGACGACGACGTGATCGACACGGTGGGTTGTCCCACACAGCCGGGTCCAGCCGGGTTTCCTGATGCCTGTCAACTGACCCTCGGCGGTGAG
This sequence comes from uncultured Planctomycetales bacterium, assembly GCA_964619935.1. Taxonomy (GTDB): domain Bacteria; phylum Planctomycetota; class Phycisphaerae; order UBA1845; family CAIVHJ01; genus CAZUGO01. The sequence continues at coordinate 137,352 of CAZUGO010000079.1, forward strand.
GTCGTGGTCGAGGGCGCCGTTGAGGAGGCCTCAATGGTGGAGGTCTACGCCCTGCAGCCGCTGGCTGTGGGGGACCGCATCGACGTCCGCTGTGAAGCGCCGCCGGGTAGTGAGCTGGATCCTGCAGCAGCGCTGTTCGACGCTTCCGGGTATCGTCTGTTCTGGAACGACGATGCCGACCTCAAATCCGGCGACTTCGATGCCGCGTTCGAGGGCGTCATTCCGTACAGCAGCAGCGACTACTATTTGGCGGTGGCTTCGACTACGGTTTTTGACACCTCCGGCCGGTTTCTCTGCCGGATCATCGTGCAACCGCAGGTGGGTGTGGCGGCCTTCTCCGGCCAGCCGGTGGTATTGCAATGGGCCGCAGCGACCAATGTCGTGGTCAGCAGTGTCCAGTTCGGCACCCTGCAGGAATTTGATGCCGGCGACGTCGACGGCCAGTTTGCGAACAGCACGGCGCAGTTGAAGGCCCGCATCGAGACCCAGGTCGTCGAGGACTTCTCGGTGTTCAACGTCGACATCCGCACCACCGATGATCCCCAACCGGCCGGCGGCTTCAGCACCGTGTATTTTGCGGCCAGCTCTTCGCAACCGATCTTCGGCTTCTCCGATGGCGTGGATTTTTACAACCAGGTCGGCACGGACAATGCCGTCGTCTTCATGGCGGCATTCGCGGGTCTGACCAACTCCGTCGATGCCTTGGGACAGGCGATGGCCAATGCCATCAGCCACGAAATCGGTCACACCCTGGGCCTGATGACCACCACGGGTGGGACCACGCTGATGAGCGCGCCCACCAGCGGCCAGAACCTCCTGGATAATCGCGTCTTTGGCGTCGGTGACCTGGTCGACTTTCCAGTGGGCCAGCAAAGTGCGCCCCTGGTTTTGCAACACACGGTCGGTCTGGCCGCCCGCATCAAAGGCGCCAGCGCCGAGCCGCGCTGTGGCACCTGCGGGATGCCGTGGTCACATGTCGTCGCACCCGACCCGTCAGCCCCGTGACCGTAACTTCGCCAAGGGACCCCCCGACCGAACACCCGCGCACAGAACCCCGCGCGCTACGGGCTGCCGCACAAGCGGGTCAGCGTTCGGCGCCGGCGGCGATCAGGTCGATGTCCTCATCGGGGACCCGGGGATAGTGGGTCTGGGGGTCGTAGAATCGATCGAAGACCCGCGCCCAGTCGTGTGGGGTCTTGACTTCTTCGGCGAAGGCCCGGCGGACCTTCTTGGGCGACGGGTGGCGGCTGGCGTAGCGGATGCAGTGTTTGCGCAGGACCCGTCCGGCACGTTCGTCACCATAAAACTCGCGGGCCAGGCGATAGTGCTCCGAAATCACCTGGCGCTGCTCGGCGATGCTCGGCGGCGGCGGCTGGGGTCGTCCGTCCCACAGGGCCGCACACTCAGCGAATATCCAAGGGTTGCCGATGCACCCGCGGGCGATGGTCACGCCGTCGACACCGGTCACACGCAACATGCGGACGCAGTCCTCGGCGGTGAACAAGTCGCCGCTGCCTAGAATCACGCGATCGCCCGCATACTGCTTCAATTCGGTCAGAAACTCCCAGCGGCTGGGGCCCTGGTAGCGCTGCTCGACGGTCCGGCCGTGAACGGTCACGGCTGACACCCCGATCTGGAAGGCACCGTCGAAGATTTCGTAAAACTTGCTTCGTGATTCCGCACGGTCATCCAGGCCGCGGCGCATCTTGACGGTGACCGGCACGCGCTGGCCGACGACGTCGACCACGCTTTGGATGATGGCCAAGGCCTCATCGGGATGTCCCAACAGGTAGCCGCCGCGGCAGCGGCCCAGGACTTTCTTGACCGGGCAGCCGTAATTGATGTCGATGATGTCGTAGCCGGCGTCGACCATGACCCCCGCTGCCTCGGAGAATACCTCCGGCTGGCTGCCCATCAACTGGCCGGCCACCGGGTGCATGTCGGGCGTCATGGCCAGGTCGCGCTTATTCTTGCGGCCGGGGTACAGAATGAACTTGTCCAACACCACTTCGTTCAGCGTATAGGCGCAGCCCATCCGCCGGGCAATGGTCCGCATGGGCAGGTCGCTGTAGCCCGACAAGGCCGCCTGCACGAACGGTGAGTTGATCTCCACGGTGCCGATCTTGACCATGGTCTCGATGGTATCCAAAGCACAGCAGCGGTTCAATCGGCTGGGCGGGGGCAATCAATCCCCGGCGAGCGTGAGGCCCCGCGCTTGGGCTTCCGCGGCGGTGCTGAATACCCGCCGCTGGGCCGGCGGGAGGGCCAGGGCCTGCGGGCTGTCAGCCCGGTAGTACACCGAGTCGCCCAGGCGCCCGATGACCCGGGCGGCGGCGTCGGTCGGTGCACCGACCGCCTGCTGTATGAATTGGGCAATGGCGGGTTCCACCGCGGGAACCTTCCCGAACATCTTCGTTCCATGGATGTCGCTTTGCGGATAAACGTGGACGGTTGCCTGCGGCACTTTGGCGGCCAGCGCCGCGGTCCCGCGGGCGCGTTCCTCTTCGGAAGTCAGCATCATGATCGGCCGCTGGCCGTATCCGGCGACATGGGCGATCGAATCGAGGTGCAGGTATGACGCGCCCGGCGTCAACAGCACCAGGGCATCCACTGACCGGTCGCGGGCCGCGTAGTCGAGTGCCACGCTGCAACCCACGCTGGCGCCGACGATCGCCAGTCGCCCCAGGTCGACTTCCGGCCGTTGCGACAGCCATTGGTAGGCACCCGCGACATCCTGGTACATCGCCTGAAAGGTCGCCGCATCACGGTCCTCGACTTTCTTGGCCAGGCCCAGGCGGGCGGGCTCGACGCTCTCACCGTGCCCCCGCAGATCGATGGCCAGGATGGCGAGCCCGGCCTGCTCCAGGGCGGGCACCAGCGGCTGGTAGGCGCTGCGTTGCGAGCGGTACATATGCAGCAGAACGACCACCGCTGCCGGTTCACCCTTGATTGGGGTCCAGTAGTCGCCGACGATCTCGACCCCGTCGGCGGTCCGAAAGGTCGCCCGGATGGGCTGGTGTGCCTGTGCAGCCACCGGCCCGACCGCAAGAACCGTGAAGCAGCAGGTCAGCACGCTCAGGTGTCGCATGACGGGTCCTCCTGGCGACGGCGTCGCCGGCAGGTGTTTCCGGCCGGTCCATCCGGCGGTGACTCCGCCGGATGCAGAAGGGTACTGTAGAATGGATCGGTCTGCAGAGTCAATGTGGGCTCGTGCGTTGGCCCGCGAATCCAGCGGCGACGCGGACTCGGCTGCTATAGAATGAATCGGCTGAGATCTTCGTCGCGGGTGATGTGGCTGAGGGTCGACCGCACGGTGGACTCGTCGATGACCAGGGTTTGGCCGCAGCGCTCCGGGGCGTGAAAAGAAATGTCCTCCAGCAGCTTCTCGGTGATGGTGTACAGTCGGCGGGCCCCGGTGTTCTGTGAGGAACGATTGACTTGGTGGGCGAGCTCGGCGATGACCTCGACCGCCGCGGGCTCGAATTGCAGGCGGACGCCCTCGGTGGCCAGCATGGCGATGTGCTGTTTGGTCAGGGCATTGCGCGGCTCGGTCAGGATCCGCACGAAATCTTCCTTGGTCAGATCGGTCAACTCGACGCGAATGGGAAAGCGGCCCTGCAGTTCGGGCATCAGGTCATTGGGTTTACTGTGGTGGAAGGCGCCGGCGGCGATGAACAGGATGTGGTCGGTGCGCACGGCGCCATAACGGGTCATGACCGTGGTGCCCTCTACGATGGGCAGCAGGTCGCGCTGCACGCCCTGTCGCGAGATATCGGCCCCATGATGGGCATCGGAACTCCCGACCTTGTCGATCTCATCCAGGAAGATGATCCCGGCGTTTTCTGACCGGCGGATGGCCATCTCGGTGACCTTCTCGCGATCGATCAGCTTGTCGCACTCCTGTTGAAACACGATCTTGCGGGCTTCACGGATCGGCAGCCGGCGGTGCTTTGATTGGGCCGGCATGAGTTGTTCAAACATCTGCTGCAGCCCGGGGTCCATCTGGTCCAGGCCGACCGTGGCAAACATCGCCTGCGGTCGGGCCTTCTCCTCGACCACCAGGTCGATCTCGCGATCGTCCAGCCGGCCGTCGTCGAGCTCCTGGCGGAACTTCTCCCGGCTGCGGCGGCGCCGTTCGACACGATCGTCGGCGGTATCCTCGTGGGGGCTCGAGGGGATCAGGGCGTCCAGCAGTTGCTCGGCGGTGCGGCGTTCGGCTTCCTGACGGACCACCTCGGTTTGCTCCTGCCGGACCATGTGAATCGCCAGGTCGAGGAGGTCGCGGACCATGCTCTCCACGTCGCGGCCGTGGTACCCGACTTCGGTGTAGCGGGTGGCTTCGACTTTGACGAACGGGGCGTTGACCAGTCCGGCCAGCCGCCGGGCGATCTCGGTCTTGCCCACGCCGGTGGGCCCGATCATGATAATATTCTTGGGGCCGACTTCATTGCGCATGTCGTCGGCCAGTTGCTGGCGGCGCCAGCGATTGCGGATGGCGATGGCCACGGCCCGCTTGGCATCATCCTGGCCGACGATGTACTTGTCCAACTCCGCGACAATCTGTGTGGGGGTCAGGTCGTGCACGACGCAAGAATCCTCACCGCTTGGCGGCATCCAGGGTCTGGACGCTGATGTGCTGGTTGGTAAACACGCAGAGGTCTCCGGCAATGTGCAGGCTGCGTTCCACGATGTCGCGGGCCGACAATGCGGAGTGCAACAGCAGGGCTTTGGCGGCCGCGGCTGCATACATGCCGCCGCTGCCGATTCCGGCGACCCCGTCGTTGGGCTCCACGACATCGCCGGCCCCACCGACGATCAGGGTGCACTCACAGTTGGCGGCGATCAGCAGCGACTCCAGGCGGCGCAGCACGCGGTCGCTCCGCCAGTCCTTGGCCAGCTCGATGGCGGCCCGCTTGAGATTGCCCTTGAACTCATCGAGTTTGCCCTCGAAGCGGTCCAGCAGGCTGAAGGCATCGGCCGCCGAGCCGGCGAAGCCGCACAGGATCTGTTCCTTGTACAGCCGCCGGATCTTGACGGCGTCGTGTTTGACCACCGTGTTGCCCATGGTCACCTGCCCATCGCCCCCCAGCGCCACGGCCCCGTCGCGACGTACGCTCAGAATCGTGGTGCTGCGTATGCTCATTCCTGCAAATCCCTTATAATAGAGCAACGGATTGTCGCGCTGACGGTATCAAAATCAGGGCGCTGTTTCAATAGAGTCAGCGCCAGGTGAACACAGGACCGACCATGGGCCCTACGGAACAACCACCGCGTTCGGAATTCGCAGCAGACCAACCGCAGATCAAGCAATCAGTGGTCGGCCTGGCTCTGCTGGTCTTGATGGTAGTGATCATCATGTGGACGTCGACACCGCCGACCCTCGTGCCGGAGGACCCGCTGATCGAAGTGGGTGGAACGCCCGACGCACCACCCCAGTCGCCGGCGATCGAGGACAGCGCCGATGGGCCCGATCCAGCCACGTCCCAGCCCGAACCGACAACGGTGATCGACGGCCTGCAGATTCACACCCGGATCAACTCGCTGGCCGATCCGCAACCCGGATGGCTGGTGATCGCCGGGCAGTCCCGCGTCGGCCAACCGTCCACGGCGACCGCGCGTTGCCAGCACGACAACGAGTTGGAGATCGACACCGTGAATGTCAACCGCTTCGAGTTGGACCTGTCGGCGTTGCCGGTGGCTGTGAGCCGCCGCTTGATCATGCACATCGACGGTCAGGACATGCTGTTGTTCGCCAAGACGGGAGCACCGGTGACCTTCGCGCGGAGTCCCGAGGGGGCCTGGTCGTACGACAAGCCTTGAGCGGCCTTCAGGGCGGGGTCTGCCCCGCGCCCCATTCCAGCCGCCCGTCGTTCGACTCGCGCAGTTCCACAAACAACTGGCCGGCTTGTGACAGGATCACCTGGCTGTGTTCCTTGCCGTCCGACCCGACGGCGACCAGGCGGTACGGCTGGCTGCGCTGCAGCGTGGCCGGAATGAACACCTGGGTTTTCGCTGCGAGGTGATATAGCGCCTCGCTGCCGCCCACCTGCAGGCGGTAGTCGTGCGCGGTTTGGTTGTCCACGTTCAGCTTGAAAGTCGAGTTGCATCCGGTTATCGCCGGCAGCAACGCGGCCGCCAGGACCCACAACGGCGTTCGGCTCATGACCTGGTCCTCACAGGATGGGCGCTACGGGATCGCGGCGCGGCGCCGCCGGTCAGACGTTTCCAGGGATGCTGCCGATCAGGGCGCCGAATACGTCGCGGGCCACTTCCATGACCGACTGGTCGGCATTCACGCGGGTGATCAGCGCGTCCGGGTATTTCTCGAGCACCGGCTTGGTAGACTCCTCGTAGATCTGGATGCGTTTGCGGATGACGGCTTCCTTGGCGTCGTCGGCGCGGTTTTCCTTGAGGGCGCGCCCCTTCAGGCGGTCGACCAGCCGGGCCTCGTCCATTTCGAAGTACAGGATCTTCAAGACTTCCAGGTGGTTGCAGAGCATGTCGGCTTGCGGTCGGGTTCTGGGGATGCCGTCGGAAATCAGAATGTGATAGTCCGGAACGAAGCGCTCGAGGTTCTCCAGGCCGGCCATGTAACGCAACCAGACCCGCACGGTCAGTTCGTCTGGTACCAGCAGGCCGCGGGTGGAATAGGAGCGAAACTCCTGGCCGATGTTGCTTTGCGAGGACAAGCCCCGAAAGATGTCGCCGCTGGAGATATGGGCGAAATTGGGGACCGCCGCCAGGATCTGACCCTGAGTGCCCTTGCCCGATCCGGGCCCCCCGAACAACAGGATCGTCCGATAGCGGGATGTCGTGTTGGCCATGGCTGGAACCCTCTCGCTTCGTGCAAATGCCCGCGCCGCAATCGCCTGATTATACTGCATTCCCAGTGACGCTTCGACGGCCGCGAAGTGCCGGCTGGGGCGACTCAGGGATGGCGCCGGCGAAATTGGTCACGCAACTCGGGATCAGTGATGCGGATGGTGGACTGCTCAAACAGCTCCTGCTCCAATGTGTGCATGGCGCTGCGAATCCGGCGGTCGGCCAATTCGGACCGCACCTGCGCGACAGAAGGGTTATCGGCGGTCTGAGTGCCGGACTCGATGAATCGTTCCAACCGCAGGAGATGGAAATCTCCGCCGATCCTGATGGCGCTGGAGGTGCCGCCGGGGCTCAACGCGAATGCCGCCGCCCGCAAGGCCTCCGGAATCTGCTCCTGCTGACGGGCGAAGGGCGGCAGCAGCCCGCCCAGGGCGGCGGTCACACGCTGGGTGCTGTAGGCCGCGGTCAGCTCCGCGAAATCCTCACCGCGATCCAGGCGGCGACGGACCTCGGTGACGGTTCGCAGGTCCGGCAGCACCATCAGCCGGCAGACCGCCTGGCGGCCGTGCCGCCGTTCGAGTTCCATCCGGACCTCGGCATCGGTCACTTGGACTTGCGACTCGGCCATCTTTCGTAGATAGGCGTTCCGTTCGGTGCTCAACCGGAACTCCTCGGCCGAGATGCGCTTTTCGTCGAGCAGGGTCTGGAGGACCTGTTGCCCGGCGCGGCTGCGGACCCGGGCATCGTGCTCCGGGGCGGCCTGGAGGGCCATGGCGTCGACGGCGCGATCGTACTCCGCCCGAATGTCGCCGTCGTCGACCGTCACACCCTGGCGCTGGGCCGCGGAGCGAACCACTTCCAACGCGACCAGTTGTTCCAGGACGAACAGCCCGTGACTGCGCTCCAGCAGTTCGGCAAACTGCTGCCGGCTGATCCGGCGGTCATTGACCCACGCCAGCGGTTGCTCCTCAATGGTCACATCAGCCGGTGGGGCCGACGGGCCGCGCCGGGCGGCGGACCGCGGCGGGTCAGCAACCGGGTGCTCCAGCAGTTGCTCCACGGTGACCCGCTCCGGCGGGTTGGCCGGGTTGCAGCCGCACAACCCCAGCAGGATCGCCCCGCCCGTCACCCATCGCTTCCTCACGCCCATGAGCACTGTGTCTCCGGCAGGGGCACGGGTCCGTGCGACTGTTCAGCAGGCGCCGCCGGCGCGTCGTCCGCCCGACCGGATGTCGCGCCGCGGTCGGTCGCCAGGTGGATCAACAAACCGATCAGCACGATGCCGATGACGATAAACACGGCAACCATCCGGCCGAGTGGCCGATCCGATGGCAGGCTGAGCGCGGACTTGCGAACCGGGGACTCGCTGACCGCTTTGCCCAGTTCGCTGAGCGCTTCGGAGGTGGGGGCGGCAGCGGGTCGCGAGGCGGTGTCGGCTCGATAGTTACCGTCAAGCGGTACCTTGCACTTCGGGCAATAGCGCTCGGCCGGATTGATGGACACCTGACAATTCCAGCAGCGACCCAACAGCCTGGCGATCAGCGGGGTGTCGGCTGCGTACCGCCACTGAGCGTAGGTCGTCGGTCCGCGCACGATGGAGGTGGCAGTCAGCACGTGGCGCTTGATCTGCCGCGCGATGCGCTCCAGGGTGACTCCCGGGAATGGGCGGATCGGATCGTAGACGTACCACGGCCCGCTGTGTTTGGCCATCCGAGCCAGCATTTCCTGGCTGAGGTCCTGCCCGCAATGCCCGCAAGCGTCCTGGTGGCGGCGGACCAAGTTTGCACACGAGACGCAGGGCGTCGAATCGCCGTGCCAGATGTCGCGGGCGTGCGGGCTCAGCGGGCCGAAGCCGTCGCGGGCAGCCCGGTTGAACGGATGTTCTTCCCGAGCGGGATCGGACGATTCGGGTCTTGGGGATGTCGGTTCGTCGGTCATGGCATGCCTGTATTGCGCCGGCGCCAGATGGCGGGCATCACGGGGCCTTCTGCCTAATGATAGGGCCATTGCCAGGCAGGTCAATCACGGAGACTGGAAGGGGCAGCGGTCTTGCGCGCTGATTGCAATGCCCACACCCGGCAGTCGCTCGGCCAGTTGCTGAGCCAGGATTGACAGGACCGGCCGCTCGCTGGACCAGTGGCCCAGGGCAATGGCGGCCGCTCCGCAGCGCTGCACGGCCAGGGCGTCGTGGTGGTGGATTTCGCCGGTAATCACGCAATCGCCGCTGCCGAGTCCCAAGTTCCGCAGGGCGGAACCGGCGGCCCCGGCGCAAACCGCCACCCGGGTGATGCGCTGCCGCGGATCGCCGACGGTTTGCAGGGCCCGGCTGGGCACTTGGTGCTTCAGGTCGTCGGCCAGAGCGGCCAGCGGCCGTGGCTGAACCAGGGGCCCGATCCGTCCGATGCCGGGCATCGGCCGCTTGCGGAGGGGGTAAATGTCGAAAGCCGGTTCCTCATAGGGATGGGACTGCTGGATCGCCGCCACCACACCGGCGAGGGCCTGCTCCGGGACCACCACCTCCAGGCGGATCTCCGAAACGGTCTCATCCCTGCCCGCCTGACCGATGTGCGGTGAGCTGTGGTCGCCGCCCTGGAAGGTGCCGCTGCCGGGCGTGCGGAAGCTGCACCGCTGATAGTCACCGATCCTGCCGCCACCGCCTGCGAACATGGCCGCCGCCACGGTATCGAGTGCGGCTTCGGGAACGAAGACCACCACCTTGGTGTCCTGCCCCGGCGGATCGACGAATTCGAACGGCTGCAGGTCAGTGGCGCCGCACAGGGCGGCGAGGGCGTCATTGGTCCCGGGGGTCGCCGCGTCCAGGGCGGTGTGCATGGAATAGATGGCCAGGTCATGGCGGATGGCCTGCCAGACCCGCGCGTCTGTGCCGGTGCCGTGGGCCTGCAGCCGCGAGATCGGCTTGAACAACGGCGGGTGATACACCAGCAGCAGGGCGGCCCGTTCCGCCAGGGCTTCTTGCAGCACGGCGTCGGTTAGATCGATGGACAGCAGCAGGGACCGGCAGTCCGCCCGGCCGTCACCCGCCAGCAGGCCGACGTTGTCCCACGATTGAGCCAGATGCAGCGGCGCGATCGATTCCAGGACTAGGCAGACCTCGTCGAGTGTCATCACGCGCTCCTTGCAGGAAATGGGGTCCAGCGTGGTATTCTGCGACGATCGTCGGTGATTCGCAACCACGCCGCCAGGACACCGGACCCGGCGCTGCCCTGGGGTCGGCGGGTGGACGCCGCCCCCACGGTCCGGGTCAATTCCAATGGCGGGTCACCATCGATATACTGATGTCGCGGTTTTTCTTGAATGAAAGGACCCCTGATGTCTCGCCGAATCACGGCATTACGGATGCTGCTGACGCTGTTTGCGATCGGGTCGCCGCGCTGGGTCGTCGCCGCATCGCCGGCCGAGTCGCTGCACCAGCTGTTTGCCGATCAGTTCGAATGGCGCAAGCATGAGTTTCCCGATTTCGCCATGTCCATCGGCGATTACCGCCACGCCGGCGTCCTGGCCGACCATTCGCGGGCGGCCATCGAGCGGCGCCATCGCCAGACCCAGGGGTTCCTGGAGCGCTTGCAGGCCATCGATCGGGCGGCGCTGGACCCCACCGATCAACTCAACTACGACCTGTTCCAACAACAGCTCGCCGACAACCTCGCCGAGCACGAATACCGCATGTGGCTGGCGCCGGTCGGGGGTCGCTCGGGTCCGCAGCAGACCGTGCCGCAGATGCACGAGCGCGTCCGGTTTGAGACCTACGCGGACTACGATCACTACCTGAGTCGTCTCGAGCAGGTGCCCGCGCTGACCCAGGACACCGTGGCCCTGCTGCGCTCCGGTGTCGCAGAGGGTCGCACCGTTCCCAAGATCACCCTCGAGGGGTTGCCGGCTCAGTTCCAGGTGCTCCAGCAGGGCGGGCTGAACGACCTGCGGACTCCATTCGAGCACCTGCCGGCGTCGGTGTCGGCGGAGCAGGCCAGGGCGTTGCAAGAACGATTCGACAGCAAGACCCTGCCGATCGTCCAGACCGCCATGCTGGTGTTCGGCGATTACGTCGTGACCGAGTATCTCCCCAAGTGCCGCGATACGGTGGCGGCCTCGGCGCTGCCCAACGGTCGGCAGTACTATGCCCATCGTCTGCGGGTCAACACCACCACCGACCTCAGCGCCCAGGCCATCCACGAGCTGGGGCTCAAGGAAGTGCAGCGCATCCGCACCGAGATGATGGCGGTGATCCGGAGCAGTGATTTCATGAGCACGCATTCCGATGCCGCCACGCTGCCGGACGCCGAGTTGTTCAGCGCCTTTCTGAAGTACCTACGGACCGCACCGCGGTTCTATTGCCAGACCGAAGACGAGTTGCTGCGCGGGTATCGCGATATTTGCAAGCGCATCGATGCCGGGCTGCCCGGCCTGTTTACCGTGTTGCCGCGGCTACCCTACGGGGTGCGCAAGATTCCCGACTTCATGGCCCCCAGCCAGACCACGGCGTACTACAGCCGCGGCGACATTCGCAACGCGCAGCCCGGCTATTTCTACGCCAACACCTACGCCCTGGATCAACGCCCCAAGTACGAGATGATCGCCCTGGCGTTACACGAGGCCGTTCCCGGTCACCATCTGCAGGTGGCCTTGGCCCAGGAACTCGACGAGGTGCCGGCGTTTCGCCGCCATTCCTGGGTGACCGCGTTCGGTGAGGGCTGGGCGCTGTATGCCGAGCGCCTGGGCCTGGAGATGCGCTTGTATGACGATCCGTATGACAATTTCGGACGGCTGCTTTATGAAATGTGGCGGGCCTGCCGCCTGGTGGTCGACCCGGGGATGCACGCCCTGGGCTGGTCGCGCGACCGGGCCATCCAGTTCATGATCGACAACACCGCCCTGAGTGAGTTGAACATCAAGAATGAAGTCGATCGCTACATCAGTTGGCCGGGGCAGGCGACCGCATACAAGGTCGGTGAACTCAAGATCCGCGAATTGCGGGCCCGGGCCGAGGCCAGGTTGGGCCCCCGCTTCGACCTGCGGGCCTTTCACGACCAGATTCTGGGGGCCGGATCCCTGCCCCTGACGCTCTTGGAAAAGCGGATCGAGGCCTGGATGGCCCAGCGCGCTTCCGGTTGAGCCGGGCGCGGGTCGGGTAACCTCTCGGCAGTAGAAGGCGGCCTCCACAATGGGCGATCCGGCAGTCCTGCAGGCCATCCGTGATTTGCTGAATGCCCGCGGCTGCATCTTTCGGGAAGTGCACCACGAGCCGACCTACACCTCCGAGCAGTCGGCCAGGGCCCGCGGTGAAAGCGTTCGCATCGGCGGCAAGGCCTTGCTGCTGAAGATCGAAGACGTCTTTCGGCTGTTCGTCCTGAGCGCCGCCTGCCAACTGGATTCGGCCGCGATCCGCCGCCACTTCGGCGTGCGCACGCTGCGCTTTGCCAGGCCGGAGGAACTCGCGGATCTCACGGGCCTGGTCCCCGGCAGTGTGCCGCCGTTCGGCGCCCCCGTGTTGCCGTTCGAACTATTCGTCGACGAGTCGATTACCCAGAACCAGCGGATTGCGTTCAACGCCGGATCGCTGACCGATTCGATCATCATGGAGACGGGCGACTACCTGGAGGTGGCCCGGCCGACCGTGTTTCGATTTTCGGCCGCAGCGGCCGAGGGCTGAGCCGGGCGCTTACTCGCGGGCCTCGATGAACCAGCAGCGCTCAAGCAGCTCCAGCTCCATTCCTTCCTCGGAGGCGCTGCTGACCAGGCCCGGTTGGACGACCTGTTGCTGGGCCACGAACCGCGGGCCGGGGACGCCGTCGAGGTAACCCAGCGACACGCAATCGTCGTGCACCTGAACGTGACGGCGGTGCCGGCACTTGGGGCAATCGAAGTACAGCAGGAGGTGCTCGGGCCAACTCGCGGTGCAGTGCTCGAAGACCTCCTCCACGGTGTGCCGGATTCCGCAGCCGGGACATGACAGCAATTGAACATCCATAGTCAGTCCTTTGTGTGTCGAAGTGCGTCCGCGTACAGGGACTCTGTGGGCGCTTCGAGAATCAGGACCGGCTCGTGGCGGCCAGTCGAAGGAAATGATCGACGCCCATGGTCCAGAGCCCCGGGGTTGCCGGTCGTCGGTTGCAATTCGGTCGCAGTATACCCAATCGAGTGCATGGATCACAACCGCGGTGCCGGCGCCTCGGGCGGCGGCGGCGCGCCGGCACTGCCATGGCCGAGGGCACCCAGAACCGACTGCAGGGCGGCGACCCGGGGGTGCCGCGGGCCGTAGACCGCCTGATAACGGCGCAGGGCCTCGCGGTAGTGGGCCTCGGCACGCTGCGGCCGGCCGGTGTGTTGCAACACCGTGCCCATGTTGATGAAGCAGGCGGCCACGCGCGGATCGCTGCTTTCGGGCAGGCGCCCGATCAGGTCCAGCGCCTCGGTGCCGGCCAGCTCTGCTTCGGAGAGCGCCCCGGCATTGATCAGGGCGGCCTGCAGGTTGACCAGGCTGTAGAGCACATCGGGGTGGTCGGGCCCCAAGTGCGCCCGCCGGACGGCGAGCGTCTGGCGGAACAGGGCGACGGCGGGTTCGTGGCGGTGGTCGGCGCACAGCAGTGCGGCCAGTTGATCGAGGCTGGCCAGCGTTCGTGGATGACCCGCACCCAGGCGGGCTCGTTGGATGGCCAGCGCCGGGCGGAGATGGTTCTGAGCGTGATCCGAGTCGCCCCGCAGGTAATGCAGGACCGCGAGTTCGTGCAGCGTCGCGGCCACGGCCAGGTGGTCGTCACCCAGAGTCTGGCGGCGAATATGCAGCGCCTGGTACAGGTGCTGCTCAGCGGTGCGGTCACGGCCCAGCGCCCGTTCGCTGATCCCGAGATCGTGCAGTCCGGCGGCGATGGCCGGATGGTTGAACGGCAGATGGCGGCGGCGAATCTCAAGGGCGCGGCGGCAGAGGGCTTCGGCCTGATCATGATCACAGCGGGCTCGGGCGACCGTGGCTCGGGCATTGAGCAGCGCCGCCACGCGCACATCGTCGGGTCCCCACAGGGCGATCCCGTCGTCCAGTGCCTGGGCATAGTGGGCGTCGGCGCGATCGTGGCGGCCCAGCGCAAACGCCGCGGTTCCCAGATTGCTCATCACCATGACGGTCGACGCCGCGCCCGCTTCACCGAGCGCTCGGTAGTGTTCCAGGGCCCGCCTGAAGTGCGTCCGTGCCTTGGGGTAGGCCCCGCGCTGGTAGCAGAGCATTCCCTGGTGGTTGGCCAGGGCGGCGGTGAGTGCTCGGGCCGAGCCGGGAGCGGCGGACTCGAGCAGTGCACCGGCGTGCTGCAACAGCGCATCGGCTTGCGGGTGCTTGCCTTGATCCATGCACACGCCGGCGAGCTGGTCCAACGTCGCGCAGCGTCGCAGCAGGCCTGCGGGGTCGCCAGCGTCGCGGATTTCCAGCACCCGCCGGAGGTGGGTCTCGGCTTGGTCATACCATCCGAAATAGCGACAGGCCCTGGCGATGGCCGTTCGCAGGCTGGCCTGAACCTCGGGCTGGCCGGCGTGCTTGTGCTCGACCTGTTCGGCGGCGCGATCCAACAGCACGCGCACCGCCGGCCGATCGCCCTCGCGTGCGGCCGCAGGCCGGGTCGCGCCCAACAGGTCCTGAAAAAGGTGCAAGCCGTCGCGCTCCAGCGGATCGAGCAATCCCTCGATAAGGTCGGTCAGTTGACCCGCGCTGCGGCGGGCGGTGGTCTCACGCCGCCGCACCCCCGCCAGTGAGCCGGCATACCAGCCGCTGACGGCAAGCAGGACGGCGACGGCGATCGCCGCGCCGCCGCAAGCCCAACGTCGCCGCCGCAGGGCCGTGGTCATCACGTAGCATCGCGATCCGCAGCGCGCGGACACCGGCCGGCAGGCGCAGAAGCGCTCCAGGTCGTCCACCAGATCGTGGACCGAGGCATAACGGTCCGCCGGCGACTTGGCGATGGCTTTCAGGATGATGGCGTCGAGGTCGCCGCGCAGGTCGCGGCGCAGTCGGGTCGGTGTGGTGCCGCGGCAGCGGGCCGGGTGCTCAGCCGCGGTGCTGCTGCGTCGGCGACGGTCTGGCCGCGCGCCGCGGGCCACGGTGCTGCTGGGGCGGCGCGGCGCGGCACCGCACACCACACGCATCCGTTCCGCGGGGTCGGCCCCAGGGGGAAAGTCGTATGGCCGCTGACCGGTCAGCAATTCATGCAGAATGATGCCCAGCGAATAAATGTCACTGGATGCGGACACCGTGTGCCCGCGCATCTGTTCCGGGCTGGCATATCGCGGCGTTGCCAGCGGCACGCCGGTCTCGTGGATCTCGCCGGGATCGTTCAGCAGGCGGGCAATCCCAAAGTCGACGAGTTTGGGAACCCCGGCCCCGGTGACCAGGATGTTCGCCGGCTTGAGGTCGCCGTGGACAATCCGCCCGGCATGCGAATCGCGAACCGCCAGGCACACGGTCGTAAACAGGGCCAGGCGCTGCCGCACCGTCAGCCGGTGACGATCGCAGTAGTGGTCGAGCGGCAGTCCGTCGACCAACTCCATCACCAGGTAGGGTTGGCCGTCTGGCGTGACCCCGCCATCGTACAGCCGGGCGATATTGGCATGGTCGAGGCTGGCCAGGGTCTGGCGTTCCCGCCGGAAGCGGCGCCGCATCACCGGGTCGCCGGACATTCCCTGACGAATCAGCTTTACGGCCACCTGCTTGTCGTATTGCCGGTCGGCGCGCACGCCTTGGTAGACGCTGCCCATGCCGCCGCGACCGATCAACGACACCAGTCGGTAGGCACCGACGCGCTGTCCGACGGCCGTCGGTTCGGCCATCCCGGCGAGCACCTGGACCGCCGCTCCGGCCAGCGGTGCCGCGAAGCTGTGTCCCGTCGTCCGATCGCGGCCAATCAAGTCTTCGACCACCCGGCACAACCGTGGATCGCGGGCCCGCAGGTCCCGGAGCAGCGCGATGCGATCGGTGGGGTCGGCCTCCAACCAGGCGAGGACCGCCTGTTTGGCCTCCGTCCAGCATTCAGGCACGGTCCGGGGCCTCCAGTTCACGGCGCAACATCATCCGGGCAATCCGCCACTCGCGGCGAACGGTCACCGGTGACAATTCCAGGGCGGCGGCGGTCTGAGCTTCGGTGAGCCCGGCGAAGAAGCGCAGCTCCACGACCTGGGCCATCCGCGGATCCCTGGCCGCCAATGTGTGCAAGGCTTCATCCAGCGCCAGCAGGTCCAGCGACGGTCCGCCGCAGGCCATCTCGACGCGCTGCATCGGAACCCGTTCCCAACCACCGCCGCGCTTCATGGCTCGCCGGTTGCGGGCATGGTCAATCAGCACCTCGCGCATGGCGCTCGCGAACAAGCACAGAAAGTGCCGATGGTCCACGCCGCCAATCTGGTCGCGGGGCGCCAACCGCAAGTAGGCCTCATTGATCAGCGCGGTGGTCTGCAGTGTGTGGCCGGCGCGCTCACCGCTCATGTAGCGATGCGCCATTCTCCTGATCTGGTTGTACAGATCAGACGACAGCGCGAGCGGTCCCGGGCTGCTGCCCGAACTGTGGCTGGGCATTTTCCCTGGATCCGTGTGCTTGATCATCAGTTTCTCCCCTCATGGTGACGTGAACGGCGTCGGCAACATGCCACGCCGAAAGTGAGCCGAACAGGTGTTCCCGATCATAGACCGCGATCCGGCGCTTTCCAGCGGTCGCCGCTGAATCGGTTCACCGGGGTTGCAGCGGCGTGAATTTTCGGACACGGGCTTGTGGCGATATACGCGACCCTGGACGCATTAAACCCGTGCGCTGCCCAATCATCCACGCCACGGGGATTCGATCCATCCCCACGCCATCCGTCCGCCGGAAGCCATTGGAACGACGGCTGCGATCCGCGAAGCCAATGACACATCCCCTACGATTCCGACTCCGGGGTGGGCTGTGGGTTGGGCCAGTCGTTGTCCTATCTGACCGCCGGGCAGGCTGCCCGGGTCCTGGCGGATCCCGGCGAACTCACCGCCAAGGTCAGCGAGGTGCTGGCCGAGTATGCCTGGCGGCGGACCCGGCCGCTGATCATTGACCGCCAATCCCCGGAGGATCCCGGAACCGGAGGCTGAGCGCGGGACGCCGGCTGAGGGTCCGCAAAAGCCCGCCGGTCGGTGCCCGGGCGTTGCCGATAAGGCCGCCGGTCGACCGCCGCGGGATCGTGAACAGCAGTCCTCGCCGGAAGTTTTATCGGCAGGCGGTTTGGAAGTGGCTGGGCCGGCGGCGTGCAGGGTTGATCGATCCACTGCACGGTGCCTAGGATCACACACACATCACGCGGGTTCTTGAAATCACGCGAGTTGCCTAATCGCCACCATCATGACGGTCGCCGTTGCAGGAGGGGGAGCCGTGCATCTGCGTACGCTTGTGCTCGCTTGGATGATCATGCTGCTGCCTGCGGCTGCGGGTGTCGCCGCGGACGTCTATGTCGACGGCCAGGGCTGCCCGGAGATCGGCAGCGGCACGGCCCATGTTCCCTTTTGCCGGATCCAGGACGCCGTCGATGCCGCCCGCCATGGCGACGCCGTGATCGTGCGGCCCGGGGTGTATCTGGAGAACGTCATCATCATTGGCAAGTCGGTCACGCTGCGCAGCATCGATCCGGCTGCCGCCGACATCGTGGCGGCCACCATCATCGACGGCGGTAATCCGGCATCCATGTACGGCAGCGCGGTGACCATCGAGGATCATGGCCTCACCGACGGTGCGCTGCTGCTGGACGGCTTGACCCTGCGTTCGGGGCGGGGCCGGGATGACCGGGGGCGCAAAGGTGGCGGCATCTATTGCCGGCGCGGCGCCCCGACGATTCGCAACTGCGTGCTGAGCGGAAACCAGGCCGCCGGCGGGGTGGGCGGCGGAATCTACTGCGCCGCGGGCAGTGTGACGGTGGAGCACAGCACCTTCGACGGCAACCAGGCCGAGCAGGGCGGCGGCATCTGGGCGGAGCTGAGTGACGTGACCCTGCGGCGGGTGATCCTCAGCGGCAATAGCCAGGGGGCAGTCTACCTCTCTGGAGGGCAACTGAACATGTGGAGCACCCGGGTGACCGGCAATCACGCGGATCCCGGCGCCGCCGGGCTGGCCATCGCCGGCGGCGGCGCCGTGCTGGTGAACTGCACCGTCGCCGACAACAGCGCGGCCACCGCGGTCGCGGTCAACGCCGGACCGCTGACCTGCACCAACTCGATCCTGTGGGCCGACGCCGGCACCGTGCAGATCGCCGCCGTGAACGCCCAGCTCGAGGTGTCCTACTGTGATGTCCGAGGGGGTCTGGAAGCGATCGACACCGCCGGCGGAACCTTGGATTGGGTCGACAACCTGGCGCTGGATCCAGGTTTCGTAAACGCCCCCGGCGGTGACTACCGGCTGGCCGTCGGGTCGGCGGCGATCGATGCCGGCCACCCACTGCAACCCCCCGATGGCGGCGCACTCGATCTGGAAGGTCAGCCGCGGCTGCTGGGGACCCGTGTGGACCTGGGGGCCGATGAGTTCGCGGCCGACTGCGATGCCAACGGGCTGCTCGACTTCGAAGAACTGCGCTCGGGCGCGGCGGAGGACTGCAACGACAACGGCGCGCTCGACATCTGCGAGCCGGATCCCGACTGCAATGCGAACGGCCGGCTGGACGCCTGTGACCTCGCCTCAGGCAGCGACGATTGCGACGCGGGCGGAGTACCCGATGAGTGTCAGACCGATGCCGATGGGGACGGGTTGATCGACCCCTGCGACGGCTGCCCGGCCGATCCGCTCAAGCAGGGTCCCGGCCTCTGCGGTTGCTCGAGGGTGGATGAGGATGCCGACGGCGACCAGGTATCCGATTGCGTGGATGCCTGTCCCGGGCACGACGATGCCGCCGACAGCGACGGTGATGGATGGCCCGATGGTTGTGATGGATGTGCCCAGGATCCGCACAAGCAGGGCCCCGGTTCCTGCGGCTGCGGGGTCGCCGACGTGGACGGCAACGGCGACGGCGCTCCGGATTGTGTGGGTCAATGTGTCGGCCCCGGCGGTGCGGTTACCGAGTGTCTGCCTGGGCCCACCGCTGGGGCGCGCGACGGCGCCGACGATGCGATCGACAACTGCACGCAAGCCAATCCGGACCCGTTGGACTTCGACGGCGACGGCAGCGGCGCCGCGTGCGACCCCGACGATGACCAGGATGGTGTGGACGACGTTCATGACGGATGCCCGGCGACAGCGCTGGGCAGCATGGTGGACTCAGATGGGTGTCCAAGCGCCGCGGCCGGCGCACAACCAAACACCCCGGCCGACGCCCAAACCCGCCTGACCATTGCCGATCCGCTGATCGACGGGGAGGTGGCCTACCTGGCCTACGTCATCCAGGTGACGAACCTAGGCGGGTCGGCGGCCTATGATGTGGCCCTCAGCGTCAGGCTGGATCTTCCTGAGGGGGTGACGGTGGTGTACGCTTCCAACGGGGCGCTGATTCGGGATGGCCAACTGCACTGGCCGGTGGTCGGGGCCCTGGCGGGCGGGGGCGAGTTCGTCCGGACGTTTCTGCTGGCGATCAGTGCCGACGTGATTCAGGATACGCCGCTGACCATCCCGCTGGTCGAGGTCACCGTGGCGCCGCCGCGATCGGCCGACGAACGGGCCGAGGGTCCGGCGGCCGGCGACGGGCCCGAAGACTCAGCGGTGCCGCGATCCGGTATCTGCGGCGCCGGCTGCGGGCCCGGCGGGGCGACCTTTTGCGGACTATTGCTGGGCCTCTCCTTGGTGCGCCGCGCCGGACGCAACTGCCCGGTACGTCGCCGGACCCGGCCCGCCGACCGGCCGCCGGGCACTGTCAGCGTGACAGCGGTGTTCCCAAAATCGGCTGCTTGTCGAGTTCCTGTTCGATCTTGACCAGCTCCACGTCTTCCAGCAGCACCGCCGGTGCGATGATGGAGGAAGGCGGCGAGGCCCCGCCGAAATTGCTCAGGTCGATGAAGTTGTAGACATAGGGCTCCGATCCGGCCGCGGCGATCTTCTTGAGATCGCGAACATCAAACGCCCCGAATTCGCAGCCGCGGACCGGCTCCTCGCGGCCGTCGGCGACGTACACTTTGTGGATCCGGATCGGGTCGCTCAGCCCGCCGCGGCCTTGCTGCCGGGCCATGAACAGCGACAGCAAGTCTGATTGCGACGAACCCAGCGTCGTGCCGCGCAGGGCGGTCACCCGGATGCCGTATTCCAGTCCTTCATCCTTGGCCAGGTCCAGCAGCTCTTTCTTCAATTCGGCATCGCTGACCCCGTCATCATCCTGGATGAACAATGAGCCGATCGTTGCCTGCACGCTGCCGCCGCCGGCACCGCGGCGGCCGTGGCCGTTACTGCCGGAGCGCTTCTTGGTGGGCGCGCGGGCCAGGACCAGGTTCTGAAGAATGCCGTCCACGATCACTTCCACCCGCTGCGCCGGCATGCCCTCGTCGTCATAACGGTAGCTTCCGAACAGCAGTTGATCCCCGGCGGTGCGGACCGTCGGGTCGTCGTAGACCTGGAAGGATCGCGGCAGGATGCGGGTATCGAGCTTGTGCTCCAGGGTGTCGGTGTCTTGCACGCGGCGCCGCTGGCTGCCGACCTCCTCGGGCTGGCCGGCGATCCGCGTGCTCAGCAGGTCCTTGAACAGTTGGCACGAAGCCACCTGGTCGAACCACACCGGGCCGGTGTAGCGCTCAAGCACCGGGGCCTTCATCGACTCATCCAGCTTCTGGACCATCCGATCGATGCTGTCGAGCAGGCGGTCCACCGCCGGCAGATCGCTGGTATGGTCGCCGGTGAAGGTCATGGCCGACGACATCCTCATGCCGTCGTCGCACTGGCCTTCGGCGGTCATCAGCAGCAGCGCGCCGCTGTCGCCGGTCCGCAGCTGCGTTCCTTCGGAGTTGACCACAAAGTGGTTGCCGGCCCCGACGAACAGGGTCACCGATGAGTCCTGGATCTGGCTGAACTGCTTGAATCGGGCCGACAGGGTCTTGAGATGGCCTTCCCAGACCGTGCGCTCGAAGCTCAGCTCGGCACCGGGCTCGATCACCTGAACGGCCGGCGCGCTGGTGAAATCCGCCGGGCGATCCTCGAAGGTCTTGTCCTTCATGTAGGCCCGCTTCTTGGTGAGGGTCTCGACCGCATCTTTGTAGTTGTCGTCGATGGCCCACCAGATCAGTTGGCGGATGGCGGTGTAGTCGTCGTCAAGCGGCAGTGAGGTCCGGGCCACGCCGCCGCCGCCGCCACCGAAGAACCCTCGGCCGGCACTGAAATTGGTGTTGTCCAATTGATAGTCGCCCACGCGGGCTTGTCCGTAGAACTGCCGGGAGCGGTCGCGGTCCATCGACACCAGGCTCCCATAGCGGGCTTCCATTTGATAGAAGATGGAATCCTCGACGGTAAACTGGATGAAATACGGTTTCTCGAGGTCCTCCAGTTGCAGGCTCATGGAGCGCTGCAACTCATCGACCAAGGCCCGCATGATGACGTCGTTGTCGGGCAGCAGGTCGGTGCTGTCCTGGGCAACCGCCGGCCGGGCGACCGCCAGCGTCAGGATCGCCAGGAGGATCGGGCTGATGTGCTTTTCCGAGATCATGGGTGCGAGGCTCCTTATCCTTATTATTGTGTGTCGGGCCCGAGACGCAGGGTCAGCGGTTCGCCGCCGGCAATGGGCGGCGGCAGGATCGGTGGCTTTTCCTGGGCCCGGCGCCGCTTTTCGATTTCGATTTCAGAGACCAGGATGCTCGGCGAGATGGCCGATACCGGCACCCAGCCCGATTCCGCCCCGCAGGTGCCGTTGAACACGTCGGGGTCGTCGGCGGTGTAGACGATCTTGGAGAAGCAGGACAGCGGGGTGCCCACGATGTCGACGCCGCGGACCAGCTCATCCGGGCGGCCGTCGGCGTACACCCGATAAACCACCACCGGCAGGACCTTGAAGGACTGGGCCCCGGCCCGGCGGGTCTGCGTGAAGCCGCCGGTAATGTCCTGGAACAACAGCCCGTAGGGCTTGTCGCTCTTCTTGCACTCCTCGAGGAGCAGTTCGCGGAGGCGGGCGAAGGGCACCTGCCGGGCAGACTCGACCATCAGGTTGCCCTGCCGCGAGACCACGTCGCGACCGGGCTCGCGGCGTCCGTGGCCGTTGGACTTGTTGAACCCCTCGACCGGCGAGCGCGACAGCAGAAAGGTCTTGAGGATGCCCTTGTCGACCAAGTTGACCCGAGCCGCCGCAATGCCCTCATCGTCGTAGCGGTAGAACCCGCGCAGATCGGTCCCGCCGAACTGCCGCAGGGTGGGATCGTCGATGACGCTGATGAATTCGGGCAGGACTTCCTGGTCGACCTTCTTGGTGAAGGTTTGGCCCTCTTCGACATCCTTCTGGCGGTGCCCCTCAACGCGATGGCCGAAGATCTCGTGGAAGAACACGCCGCTGGCTCGGTTCATGAGGATGGCCGGCCCGGTGTAGGGCTCCACCAGCGGGGCCGCTCGCAGCGCCAGCGTCTGGTCGATGACCTTCTGAAATTCTGCCTGGATGTGCTGGGCGTCGGGCAGCTTGTCCTCTGAGGCGGCGTCAAAGCCCTGGGTCTGGCCCAGGTCCATGCCGTCTTCGGCCCGGGTTCTGGCCCGGACGCTGACCCGCAGCAGCTTGCGGCTGGTTTGCAGGCGGGTGCCCTCGCTGGTCACCAGGTAGCGGTTCTCGGCGGTGCCGTCCAGCGACACGCCGGAGTTGTAGACCAGCGGGTACCGGCGGGCAATCGCCGAGACCGTCCGCAGTTGTTCGGCCCAGCGGTCGAGGTCCACGGAAAGGGCGGCCTGCGGCTCGGCGTGCACGGCGGGTTGCTCCTGGGTGAAGTCGTCAGACTTGTCTTCTTCTTCGACCTTGGTCTTGAGGTTGGTGAGCACCCGCTGGTAAGTCTTGGCGGCTGACTTGAAGGCTCGATCGGTAGCCAGCCAGACGGCCTGCCGCAAGGCGTCGGGATTGTCATCCAGGCTGATGCTGACGGCGCCGCGGGCCAGCATCTCCGAAGGGTCGAAGCCCATGAACCCACCGCCGCGGATCTTGTGGGTGTTGTCCAATTCGTGGGAGCCGACCCGGATGTCGACGTCCAACTGGCGGCGGCGTGAGTGATCGCGGCCGAGCACGGAGCCGAGTGCGGCATCGACATCCACCGATTCGGTCTCGGTGACGGTGTATGCCAGGTAGTACGGCTTGGTGCCGTCGGGCAGTGCCAGGTGCTGCATGGTGTACGCCAACTCATCCGCCAACAACCGGGTGACCGGATGGTCGGGTGCCGGTGGATCGGCGGCACGCGCCGGCCCGCCGCTGCACAACAGGACGATCAGTGTGGTGAGGCGCAGCAATCGCATGGGAGGTCCTTTCTGGGTCACGGGGGGAGTTCTGGACATTGCGCTCGATCCTGTTGCCGGGATGTTCAAACTGCCAGGCCGGATCATGACCCGACATTATATCCGGATGCCGATCATCCTGCACTGCGGCGGCCCAACGGCCCAACGGCCTGCCGGCCAGGCCGCGGCGCACGGCAGCTTTTTTTCTCGTGGCAGGACACGGCAGTGAACAGTTCGTAGCAGGGTCGTGCGCTCCAACCGCACGGCACTTCGCTTGTGCCGGCACGCCGATCGGGGCTCGACGAGGAACCAAGTAGGCGGATCAAGTCACGGATGGCGAAGGGGATCGCCGGAATCGTGCTTGTGGTCTGCGCTCGCGGAAGGCTTCGAGCGCGGGGCGACGGCTGTGAGAACCGGAGCCAGCTCGGCTTCACCAAGGCGGCTAAGCACGCAGTGGCAAGTGACCGGATCAGTCACATGCACGAGGCGCCAGTCCCCAACGGCCACCGCGTGGCCGCGGTGATCACCGACCACACAGGGGTAGTCCTTGTGGGTGCCGAACTGCTCCGGGTGCACCGTAGGGTGGAAGATGGCCACGAGCAACTCGCCTGATCGTTCATAGCGCGCCGCGACGCCGGGGCTGGAACCGAAGCGCAGGCCGTAGAGGTTCGATCGCTGAAAGCCACCCGGAAGCACGGCCGGTGCTTCAAAATCCAGATCGGGGGCGAATGAGCGGGCCTGGGCGGGGGCTATTTCAGCACCGTGGTAGCGCGTCAGAAACCGGGAGAGCGCCCTTTGCGGGTCGAGTGGGAACGCATCGAGAATCACGCCAAAGTCAATCGTTGACGCCTCAGCCGTGTTTTCGCTGTGTTGCGTAAACAGGATGAGCCCGCCCAATCCGACTGCCAGGGCGATCACGGCGGCAACGCGCATGGCCGGACGCACGCGTCGGAGGCCCTGCGGCGGCCTGGAGCCCGTTGCCCGCCCGGACAAGCGCCGTTCAATTGCGGTCCAGAGCATGTGCGGAACCTGCGGCGCGGGACCCTCGCCGATCGCGGCTGCAAGTTCACGGATTGCGGCAGCCTCGGCGCGGCACTGGTCGCACGTGGCCAGATGCAGGCGGATGCGCTGGGCGTCGACAGCCGGGAGTTCCTCGTCCGCGTAGGGCCCCAACTGGGCTTTTATCTCGTTGCAGGTCATGGTCCTTCACCGTCCGCGGGGCGGCGCCTGGCAGCGGATTCTTGAATCTCCTGGGCGCCCGCGTCGGCGCCGCTCAAGCGGGATCGCGCCTTCCTATCCATTGGATGCGCCAGCGCCTGGTTTTCTTCCCGGCCGGCGCAGCCGATTGCCAGTACGGTCCTGAGACGCTGGCGTGCCCGGGTCAGGCGCGAAGCGACGGTCCCTTCGGCACAATCCAGAAGCTCGGCGATCGCCCGGTAGTCATGGCCCTGGTCGTAGCGCAATAGGAGGATCATGCGATCCTCTTCAGCGAGAAGGTCGAGGGCAGCTTGAACATCCAGGCGCTCGTCTTCCGCTGCATGGGAGTTCAAGGGCGGGGTCACTTCGCGGCCGCCCAACGCATCTAGGTGGCGATGGTCCGCTTGCCTGCGGCGTAGGAACGCGAGCGCCTCGTTCACCGCAATCCGATGAACCCAGGTGGCGAGGGCGCAATCGGCACGAAAGGTGTCCATGCCCGTGAGCACCCGGATGTAGACCTCCTGCGTCAGGTCGAAGGCATCGTCGGCGTTCCGGACCATGCGAAGGATAAGACGGTACACTCGCTCGACGGTGAGGTCATAGACTTGGCGCTGGGCGCCGCGATCCAGGGCCCGACATGCTGTGATGAGTTGCTGCTCGTCCACCGCGTTGGCCTAGCCAGGATTAGAGTCGCGAACCGTTCGGACCGCCCGTCGGGTAGGATAAGTCCTCTGGGCGAAGGATGATACCCGCAATCCCGCGGGCCCGTTGAAGACGTTGGCCGGGTTGCAGATCCGTTGGGCGCGGAGGCAGGCAATACAGACATCCGGGTCTGCAGTCGATCTGGCTGGAGACCCGAGCGTCACCCCGGCGCTGAACACGGCGGACCCCTGGAATTCCTGCGCCGCAGCGATGAAGCGGCTGGCCGATCCGGGTCGGGCGCGACCCTGGTGCCAAGGTTGGTGGCCCGTGAAGATCGTAACATTCACCGTGACATGATCTTGCGTGCCAAGCGGGCCGTCGAGGTGCCCCCGGGGTTCGATTCATTGCGGATCGGCGCTCGCTGCGGGCAACAGAGAATCCGGTCGTTCAGGCATCGTGCTGCGGGCAATCGTCGTGCGGACACGGATTCGAAATGACGTTCGGGAAGGAATGCCCGCGCTGGCGCATCCAACCCAAAGTACCGGGTTGGGCCGTCGTGGCCTGCGCACCGATTCTTGGACCCGTGTCCGGGAGCAGTCAAGAGGATTCACTCGTCGAACCCACACCAGGAGGAATGCCGGTCAATCGTAACCGGTCGGTGTGTCCTGCCGAGGGCTCGGCATCTTCTTGCGGTACGCGCGGTCTTTACCGATACGGTGCGAGCCCGGGGCCTTTCAGGATGCTGTGAACGCCCCAAGCCGCTCCATCATCGCCGAACCCCAACCCGCCGATTGAGTCGGTATACAAGCGCTAGCGGAACGTTGGGAGCATCTGCCCCACCATGAGAACCAGGCACGCACACCAGAGCCGGACGGATGCACTCCTTCGATCACATCCAAGTCAGGGGGTCGTTGGGTGCTTGGTGTGGGCATTGCTCGCTGGCGCGCCGGCCGGCTGCGCCCTGAACCCACAGGGACATCGCGAAATCGGTGGAGCTCTGGACAATCATGAGCGCCGGCATGAATCCGTGGTTTCGCGATACGCCGGCGTTCCCAGCGCTGCCAGGTCAGCGCCGACCGGCCCGGTGGTGCGCCCGCCCCAAGTCGTGATCGAGGATGGGACGCTGGCCGGCCTGATCGCAACGGCCCTGGAGCGAAACCCGGACATCCTTGCCGCCATCGATACCGCCCGGAGTATTGCCAGCCGGATCCCGCAAGCGACAGCACTCATGGATCCGATGCTGATGACCAAAACGCTGCCTGAACCGGTTCGAACGGCTGAAGGCGACAATTACTTTGTGCTCGGCGTCCAGCAGCGGTTTCCCGTCCCGGAGAAACTGGACCGCCGGGGGCGCGTGGCTCTGGCGGAGACGCGGATGGCTGTGGAAACGCTGGAGCAGACCCGGCTGCGGGTCATCGCGGACGTGAAGCGAGCGTATTTTCAGTTGTTCGCCATTGACCAGGCCGCGGCGATTACGAAGGAAAACCAAGCCATGGTGCGTGACCTGGTCGAAGTCGCCCGAGGTCAGTTGATCGCCGGCCGGCGCCAGCAGGAGGATGTGTTGCGGGCACAAGTGGAGCTGTCGAACCTCCAGAGCCAACTGGTAGAACTGGGCCAGCGGCGCACCACCACGGTGGCGCTGATCAACTCGATCTTGGATCGCCCCTCAGCCACAGAAGTCCCGTCGCTGCCAGCATACGACATCCGGCGGTTGGCCCCGCGTCTGGGCGAATTGTTGTCGCAAGCGTATGAGCGCAACCCGGAGCTGCAACGATTCGAACGTCAGATTGAGCGCGATGAACACAGTCTGGGTCTGGCCCGACTCGAATATTGGCCGGATTTCACGGTCGGCTTCGAATGGATGTATCTGGACTCTCGGGCGGCGTTCCGACCGCCGGCAAACCCGCAGACCGGCATGCGTCCTCGGGTCTCAACGCTGAGCGAGGACGGGACCGACAACTGGTCGATCACTGTCGGTTTGAACCTGCCGCTGTGGACCCAACGCGTCGCAGGTGGAATCCGCGAGGCTCGTGAGCGGCTTTCCGCCTCGCGGAGACAGTTGCATTCCGCCAAGAACAGGATCACCTACCAGGTGGAAGATGCACTGGCGCGCATTGATTCGCAGCGGGACATCGCCGACCTCTTTGCGACGGCCATCATTCCGCAGGCCGAGCAGGCCTATCAGGTATCGCGAGAGGGCTACGTCACCGGCACGTCGGATTTCCAATTCGTGATCGATAATTGGCAGAAATGGCTGTTCTTCCGCTTGCAATACTACCGGACATTGGGGGACTTGGAGCGGAGCGTCGCGGACCTGGAACAGGCGGTCGGCGTCAGCGTCATCGAGGCCCAGGGTGTCGGGGCACCCCCGACAACCGGGGCAGGAGGGTAGATTGTGCGAACCAGCATCGTGGGCGGCTCCGGAGGTTGGGTGCGCCAGTGCGGGCTGTTGGGGATCGTGCTCGGGGTGGGCGCCGGGGGCGGCTTCTGGCTCGCCGGAGCCCGCCAATCAGCCGAGCAGGCGCCGCAAGACGGCGCCCTTGAGAACACGGCCGGGGATCTGTGGTACACCTGCGGCATGCATCCCCAAGTGCTGCAGCGAGCGCCCGGCATCTGCCCCATCTGCAACATGACCCTGACGCCGATGAAGCCGGACGCCGCCGAAGACGCGCGCGAGCCGTCCGGACCCCAGGAGCGCAAGGTCCTGTATTGGCGGGCGCCCATGGACCCGAGCTACGTCTCCGATCGGCCCGGAAAGAGCCCCATGGGAATGGACCTCGTGCCCGTCTATTCCGACGGGGGTGAAACGGTCGGCGGCCAGATCATCCGCATCGATCCCGTGACGATCCAGAACATGGGGGTACGTACGACGCGGGTCCGCCGCGGCCCGCTGGTGAGGACCATTCGGACCGTCGGTCGAATCGACTACGACGAACAGAAGCTGGTTTTTGTCGACACCAAGTTCGAGGGCTGGATTGAGAAGCTCTACGTGAATGAAACCGGACAGAAGGTCCGGGCGGGCGATCCACTCTTCGACGTCTACTCGCCGGAGATCTACTCGGCACAGGTGGAGTATGTCTCAGCGATTCGCAAACAACCGCTGCTGGAGCGCAGCACGTTTGCCGACGCGGCCGAGGATGCCAGGCGCATGGTCGATGCCGCGCGCCTCAAGCTGGAATACTTCGACGTGCCGGCGGAGCAGATCGAGCGCATGAAAGAAGCGCTCTTGCCGGAGAAGACGGTCCAAATCCACGCTCCGGCCGACGGCATCGTGGCCGACAAGATGGCCCTGGAAGGCATGCGGATCATACCGGGCATGCGGCTCTACACCATCGCCGACCTATCCCGGGTGTGGGTGTACGCGGACGTTTACGAGTATCAGCTCCCCTGGGTTCACGTCGGACAGACCGCGACCATGACGCTTCCCTATATCCCGAACAAGGCCTTCCGGGGCGAGGTCACCTACATCTACCCGTACCTGCAGAAGCAGACGCGCGTGATCAAGGTGCGACTGGAATTCGCGAATCCCACGCAGGAACTCAAACCCGACATGTATGCCAACGTGGTGCTTGAGGGGCTGCTCCAGGACGACGCGGTGCTGGTTCCGCGGGAGGGCTTCATCGACTCCGGAATGCGTCAGGTGGCGTTTGTCGACCGTGGCAACGGCAAGTATGAACCGCGGGACATCCAGGTCGGGGTCGAAGGCGAGGGCGGCGCCGTTGAGGTGCTGGTCGGCCTCGAAGCCGGAGATGTCGTGGTGACCTCGGGGCAATTCCTCCTCGATTCCGAGAGCAAGCTCAAGGAAGCCGTGGCCAAGATGATGGAGCCGAGCCGGGCGACGCCGCAGCAGCGACCGCTGCAGGCAACTGCCCCGCCGTCGCCGGCGACGGAACCGATGGACGCGGTGGCCCATTCGCAGCACGAAGCATCCGCCACCTCCAGCGCTGCTCAGCCATCGGGCAGCCCCGCGGACGCAGAGTACGCCTGCCCGATGGACCAGCACCCTGACGCAGCGCATCCGGGCGAACGCGGACCCTACTTTTCCCCCAAGCCCGGGACCTGCCCCCGGTGCGGGATGAAGCTCAAACCGATTGCTGATCTGGCGTGGGCCCAGGCGTTACTGGCGGCGGGCGGCGGGGACGTGGCGTATACCTGCCCCAAGCACCCGCACGTCTTTTCAGAATCGGCCGGCGCTTGTCCGGTCTGCGGTGAACCGCTGGAGCCGTTCCAGGCGCTGTACACCTGTCGCGATCCGAAGCACTCCGAGCAGACCAGCGACCGGCAGGCCGACTGCCCCAAGTGTGGGGAGCCGATGGTCACCTTCCGCGGTCCCTGGCTGGGCGATGCCATGGCGAAGCTGAATCCGCCCGGCGAAGCACCGCCATCCGGCGCAGCGGCGTCTGCGGGTGCCCCGGCGCCCGGTCGGACCCTCCCGCCCGCTGCCCGTTTTGTGTGCCCCATGCAGGAATGCTGGCAGTTCTCGCCGTCCGAAGGTCGGTGCCCCACTTGCGGGATGACGCTCAAGCCGATCGACCAGGTGGCGTGGGCCGCGAGGCGGGCCGAGCCCGCGGTGGCGAAAGACCTCTACGTCTGTCCGATGCATCCGGATCGCGGCACCAGCCCAGCGGCGGGCATTTGTCCCATCTGCGCGATGCAGCTGCTTCCCAGGGATCGCATCGTGGGTTTGGACGATGGAGGCGCGTCCGTCGCCCAGCAGGTGGATTACCTGATGGAGCATTACCTGGCGCTTCAGGAGCGGTTTGCCCGCGACAGCACGGCGGAAGCCGCACGTCACGCGCTCGGTCTGGTGGACGCCAGCGAGAAGCTGCGGGACACCCTCCAAGGAACCGTCCCGCCGGGTGCAATGGGGCTGCTGAACAGCGTCAACGCCCTGCACGACGCGGCGCTGCAGGTGCGCGGTGTCGACCTGTCCCACGATCGCACCCAATTCGTCCAGCTCAGCGCGGCGATGCGGTCAATCGTGGCCCAGCAGCGTCCGGACCCCACGCGCTGGCCGAAGCTGTTCATCTACCACTGCCCGCTGAGCAAGGCCGATTGGATTCAGTCCGTCGAGAGAAAGGCCAACCCCTATTACGGCTTCAAGATGCTCGACTGCGGCAACCTATTGGAAACACGGTAGGGGATCCCCGGCGCCATGATCGCACGCATCATTGAATTCTGCTGTCGCAATCGCTTTCTGACGCTGCTGCTGACGTCCTTCGTCGTCGCCGGCGGCATCTGGACGGTGTTCAACATCCGTCTCGACGCGATTCCCGATCTGTCCGACGTGCAGGTCATCGTCTTTGCGGAGTATCCGGGTCAGGCGCCGCAGGTCGTCGAGGATCAAGTGACCTATCCCCTGACGACGGCGCTGCTGTCGGTTCCCCATGCGAAGGTGGTTCGTGGGTACTCAATGTTTGGGTATTCCTTCGTATACATCATCTTTGAGGACGGGACCGACATTTACTGGGCGCGGTCGCGCGTCCTGGAGTACCTCAACTACGTCGCCGGCCGGATTCCCCGGAGCGTGACGCCGCAGTTGGGTCCGGACGCCACCGGGGTCGGTTGGGTCTACGAGTACTCGCTGCGCAACGGCTATTACTGTCCCAAGCACCCCAATGGGATGTACCACGAACCGCAGCAACCGGGGCAGTGGTATGCGACGCGCGCAGAGGCGCCGGAGCAGATTCGCGATCGACTCGAACGGGTGCGAATGTTCGAGTACGGCGGCAAGTGTCCGTGGGACGGCGAGACGGATCTGGTCCTGGCCGAGTACGACCTCTCAGAGCTGCGGAGCCTGCAAGACTGGTACCTGCGGTACGAGTTGACGGCGCTGGAGGGCGTTTCGGAGGTTGCCGCCGTCGGCGGATTCGTGCGGCAATACCAGGTGGTCGTCGATCCCGACCGATTGCTGGCCTACAACATCCCGCTCAATCAGCTCCGGACGGCGATCCAGCGCTCCAACAACGACGTGGGCGGCCGCGTGCTGGAGATGTCCGAGACCGAGTACATGGTTCGCGGCCGAGGGTACCTCGCCGCACTGACCCCGGAGCAGGTGCGACAGGCGCGCGGCGAGGGCCTCCCGATCGATCGGGCGCGGTCCCGGCAGGGCATTCATGACCTGGAACGGGTGGTGATCCGGGCCACGGAAGGCGGCACGCCGGTCTACCTGCGGGATATTGCCGAGGTCCGGCTCGGGCCCGAAATGCGCCGCGGCCTGGCCGAGTCGGGCGGCACCGGAGAAGTCGTTGGCGGCATCGTCGTGATGCGCTTCGGCGAGAACGCGCTGCAGGTCATCCGAAACGTCAAACACAAGATCGATGAACTCAAGCAGGGGCTGCCGCTGGGTGTCGACGTCGTCACGGAATACGACCGCTCGGGGCTGATCGAGCGCGCCGTCGAGACGCTCACGCATACGCTGATCAAGGAAATGATCGTCGTGGGTCTGGTCTGCATCCTGTTTCTGCTTCATGCCCGCAGCGAACTGGTGGCCCTCTTCGTGCTCCCGACCGGCGTCCTGTGCGCCTTGATCATCATGCACGGGATGGGGATCAACGCCAACATCATGAGCCTGGGCGGCATTGCGATTTCGATCGGCGTGATGGTGGACAGTTCCATCGTCATGGTGGAGAACGCGCACAAGCACCTCGACCGTGAGGAGGATCGAATCCAAGAGGAGTTGGCGGCCGGACGCACGCCGCTGCCCCGTCCGCGCGCGGAACTCATTATCGAGGCCGCTCGGGAAGTCGGCCCCACGCTGTTCTTCTCGCTGCTGATCATCACGGTGAGCTTCTTGCCGATCTTCGTCCTCGGGGAGCAGAGCGGACGGCTCTTCAAACCGCTCGCCTATACCAAGACTTTTTCCATGGCGGCCGCGTCCGTGCTCGCGATCACCATCATCCCGGTGTTGATGGGCTCGCTGATCACGTCCCGGGTTCTGCCGCGGGCGTGGGGCTGGCGGCGGAACCTGCCCATCACGCTGGGGGTGATGTTCCTCCCGGCGGCCCTGTTTTGGGTGCTGCCCCTCGGTGCTCATGAACGACACCGTCACTGGGTCATGCTCGCGTGGATCATTCTGGCGGGCATGCTGCTGGTGCCTCAGAAGATCTTCCACGAGCGCGTCAATCCCATCAGCAGGATCTTGCAATGGCTGTACAGCCCTTTTTTTGCGCTCGCCATGCAACATCGCAAGAAGCTCATCCTGCTGGCCATCCTGTTTGCGTGCAGCGGCCTGTTGCCCTGGGTCGGAGTCCGGCGGGTTCCGGTCGTGGGCCCGACGTTGGCGGAATGGTTTCCCGGACTGGGCGCCACCTTCCCCGGCCTGGGCCGCGAGTTCATGCCGCCGCTGGACGAGGGCGACTTGCTGTACATGCCGACCACCGATCCGGCGATCAGCATCACCAAGGCCCGGGAACTGCTGCAGCAGACCGATGCCATCATCGCCGGCTTTCCGGAGGTGCATCATGTGTTTGGGAAAATCGGCCGCGCCGAAACGGCCACCGACCCGGCGCCGTTGAGCATGATCGAAACCACCATCATGCTCGAGCCGGATCGTGAGCAGTGGCGCAAGCGGCGCTTTCAGCGGTGGTTTGGATTTCTTCCATCGTGGGTGAAGGACTGGAGCGGACTATCGACCTTCTGGCCCCAGGAGCGGCCCATCACCATCGACGAGTTGTGCTACGGGTACGGGGACGGCGCCGAGCACGTCCCCGGCCTCAATGAAGCCGTCGCCTTTCCCGGCCTGACCAATGCCTGGACCATGCCCATCAAGACGCGCATCGACATGCTCTCCACCGGCATCAAGACGCCGGTGGGCATCAAGATCATGGGCGACGACCTGAACGTGCTCTCCGATCTGGCTGAGCGCCTTGCCGCGGAGGTGCGCACGCTGCCACACACGCTCAGCGCCTATCCCGAGAAGACCGTGGGCGGCCTGTACGCCGATTTCAACATCGATCGCGACGAGGTGGCGCGCTACGGATTGACCGTGGCCGACGTGCAGGACGTGATCCTCTCCGCCATGGGCGGAATGAACGTGACCTGGACCGTGGAGGGACTGGAGCGCTACCCGGTCAACCTTCGCTACAAGCGCGAGCTTCGCGACAACCTGCCGGCGCTGCAGCGGACCCTGGTCTCCACGCCCGGCGGGGCACAAGTTCCCATCGCCCAGCTCGCTGAGGTGGAGATCGTCCCCGGCCCGCCGATGATCAAGACCGAGAATTCGCGCAAGACCGCGTGGATCTACGTGGATTTGACGACGGCGGACATTGTCGGCTGGATCGAGCGCGCCCAGGCGCTGGTCCGCGACGCCGTGCCGCTGCCGCCGGGCTACAATATTGTCTGGTCCGGACAGTACGAGTACATCCAGGCCGCCAATCGCCGCCTGATGGTCGCGGTGCCGGCCGCCCTGGGGGCGATCGTTTTCCTGCTGTACGTCGGGACGCGATCCTGGTTTCGGACCGTGCTCATCCTGGTGACGTTCACCTATACCCTCGCCGGAGCGTTCTGGTTTCTCTATGTGTTGGACTACGACCTGTCGCTCGCGGTCGTGGTCGGACTGATCGCCCTGGCCGGCCTGGATGCCGAGACGAACCTGGTCATGCTGCTGTACCTGGATGGCGTTTATGGCACGTTCAAGGCACAGGGCAGGATGCGCCATTTGGGCGACCTCTGGGCCGCGATCCACGAAGGCGCGGTCATGCGCATCCGTCCCAAGACGATGACCGTGGCCACCACCTTCATGGGCCTGGCTCCGCTGATGTGGGCGGAGGGGACGGGCGCCGATACCATGCGCCGCCTGGCGGCGCCCATGATCGGCGGGCTGGCCACCAGCTTCCTCGGGGAGCTGTTGGTCTTTCCGGCGATCTTCTTCGTGTACAAGCGCTTCACGGACATGAGACGGGCGGGAACGGCGCGCTGGCCCAGTTGACGGCAGATGGCGCCGGGCTGGGCCCTGAACGCAGTGACCGCACCAGCAGGGGCGCACCAGGCGACGAGCGACGTGGTGACGATCCGTCGGGTGCCGACCGCGTCGCGGGATTTGGCCAGAGGTAAGGGCGGGTGGCGACCCGGGCAACGGACCCCCCCCCTCGCGATCGGGGTTCCCCAACACCAGCCCATTACAGATTATTTGGTACCACCATTTGATTCAAATGAAGATACCAAAATGACCATTCGGTATCTCCATTTGAACCAAATGGTGATACCAAATGAAGTAAATGGTGGTACCATTTGATATAAATGGTGGTACCAAATGATCTCAACAGCCGGCTTGTGGGGAATCAAGGGGGACAGCCCCGAATGGCATGGGGACTCAAAGGGGACAGCCACAGTGATAACGTCCTTCAGGGCCATTCCTCGGCTGCGTGAGCGGCGGCGGTTGAAGCGGAACACGAACTCATTCAGGTTGGGTGCCCAGCAGCCACCGCTTGGCCAGCGAGGCAACCCGGTGCACGGCGGGGAGTAGCTCGCCGGGATCCTCGCCACGGGCCCGGGCCGCCCCCTGGCTGCGTCGCCTGTGGACGTAGCCGAGCCTCTCCGCCCCACTGTAGCCCTGCCAGCCGTCGGTGATGATGGTCGCACCCGGCTCGACGTGATCTGTCACGAAGGGGTGCAGCGAGGCGGCCGACAAATCGGCCAGGGGCAGCATCCGGCAACGGCCGAACCCTCTCGGGTTCCGGATCTCCACCGCGATACCCGTCAAGACCTTCTTGCCCGCGGCTCGGCCGCCGGGCAAGCCCGGCTCTTCACCGCCGATGTAGGTCTCATCAACCTCCACTATCCCAGCCAACCGGTCCCGGCCCGGGCGCACCAGCACTGATCTCAGCCGATGCAGCATCGCCCACGCGGTCTGGTAGGAGCCGATCTCCAGGGTCCGCTTCAGGCTCAGTGCTGAGATGCCGTCTTTGCCGTAGCGAACAGCCAGCAGGCGTTGAACCATACCGTTAGGGGCGTACGGGACCGGTCAAAAATCGTACCTGCTGTCACCGACGTACGGCCGCCGCACCCGGAGCATTTGAAGCGCCCATCATCCAGCCGCCAGCCCCCATCGTGGCCGCAGCCCACGCAGGAGAAGCCACCGGGCCATCGCAGCCACTCCAGATAGTCCAGGCAGTCCGCATCGGTCCGGAACCAGGCTTGGAACTCGCCCACGGACCTCGGATAGTGCCTGCCAGCACGAGGGTGATCCACCGATTCACCTTACCACCGGTCCGGTTAAATGGACACCCCTGACTCATCGTTGGTACGTTTGCTCTAAGCGGATGTGTCACTGACCAGGCGTTTAGGTATTACTCTGACACAAAGTACCCGGCGAAGGAGCGAGAGGAAGTTGAGGTTTTCTGGCTCGAACCACAGAGGCCATACTCAGTGATCGCGGATTTCCAAGGCCGTCGATCCACGATTTTTCAAACCCGAGAGGAGGCGGCACATTTCATGCAGGCGAGGGCTGCGGAGATCGGGGCTGACGCGGTCATTGTGGGCGCCTATGGCGGGTATCAATCCAGATCGGATAGGTGGGCTGGCGAGGACAGCCAGGCCACGTCATTCACTCGATTCACTGGGACTGCGATTCGATACAGGAGCGACGAACCATGAAGAAGAAGCTGTTTGGGCCGTTTGCTGCATTGATTTTGTCCGTCTCTGGCTGCGCAACTGTCCACGTGACGAAAACTGGCATCGGATTCCACGAGCCTACAATCCCTGACAAAGTGGATATCCTGATGACTATCCCGGAACGGAAGTTCGTCGAACTTGCCACCGTCGCTTCGTCAAACTGGCAACTTCACCAAACAGCCAAGATGCACAATTCAATGAGGACCAAGAGTGCCCCCCCTCGGTGCAAACGCAGTTGTCATTTCGGCTTCCGGAGTAGTCGGGCAAGGCCTCAGTGCCAGAATGTGGACTACCGGCGTGGCGATACGCTACACAGATTGAGGCGTTCGCAAACGACTGGAGGTCCGCATTCAGGTATGGCCGAGGAGCGTGTACTCGTGTTCTCCTTGGCCTTCTTGGATGTGTCAGCCGACATTTCCCAACCGGGGTTCGCATCATAGAGGGTAACCTTACGGCCGTCGGTCTGGCCCCGTGTCCCGCCTGGACAAGACCCTTACGGCGGCCTGGTTCGATCAGGCGCTTGGCGCCCTTGCCGACCTGCCCACGCTGTTCGCCGCCGATCTCGTCTCGCTCGGACGACGGCCTTGAACGGCAGGCGAGAGATCTCCATCGGGGCGTCTCGTGAACCGCAGCCGGCGAAGCCGTGGAGCCGCCCCGCTGACTGTGAGCGAACCATCGTCCGGCCTCCCGGAACTGTACATCCCGCGCAGAGTGTGGTACGCCTTACGGCATGCCCACGAAGCTTCGCATCTACCTGGACACATCCGTGATCAGCGCCCACCTCGACGCGCGTGACCGAACTCGTCAGGAACTCACACAGCTTTTCTGGTCCAGCTTGGCCGGATTTGACGCCCATGCGTGTCCCATCACCCTTGACGAACTCAAGAGCACGCCCGATTCGGGCCTGCGTGCTCAACTTCTCAGACTGGCCGAGCAACTCATCCTCCTCCCGTGGAACGACGAGATGGAGCGTCTGGCTCATGATTACGTCAGAGCAGGGGCTTTCGGGCCCGCGATGATCCAGGATGCCAGGCATGTTGCCTGTTGTACGGTGTCGGGGATCCCGGTGCTCATCAGTTGGAACTTCCGGCATTTGGTCAATCGCACGCGACGGATCATGGTGAATCTGGCGAACTCCAAGCAAGGTTACGGGCAAATTGAGATCATTTCTCCGCCCGAGCTGGTATAATAAGGTAATGGGAATGAACCGCTTATTCGACTACCGCACGTTGGCCGACCGCCTTGCCGTCCCGCTGGTCAAGCTTGCCGAGTTGGAGGCTTGTCTGCGCCGCCAGCATGGCTCAGACGACATGCTCTTCGAGCTTCGGATGCTTCGCACCCTGGAGGCCGTGGCCGAGGGGCTGACGACCGTGGATGAGGCCATTCGCGAGTTTGGAGTCGGCTCGTCCCTGCAGACCGACATTCGAGCATGAGGCTGTGCGGACTCTCGTCCCAATAGCCTTGACCCCCATCGACCTGTAACCCGATACCACGACCACTATCGATCAGACCCACGACTGAGTCGCCGGCTCGTCAGCCGATTACATCCAGCTCTACAACGGCGAGATCGAGACGCTCGCCGCGTCGCTCCAGCGCATCCAGCACGTCGCCGCTGAAATCATCGCAGCGATTACCGCCCCCGACGAGCAGGCGAGCGCCGCCTGACTCTCCCGCACCCCGGCGGTTCCCGCCGGGGTGTTATTATGTTTATGAAGGCGGCGTGAGCTAAAAAAAGGGTACACTTGCTGGGACACTTGCCCTTTCCGCCAAGTTCATGGAGCGGGAGACGCGCCCCCTC
>CAZUGO010000080.1:0-39297 GCA_964619935.1 uncultured Planctomycetales bacterium
CTCTGTTCTCCTTACTTTTTGACTTGCTTTAAGACGTGTGGTTACGCTTTATGACCGTTCTTCGACGTGGTCAGCAAAGTGCTCACGTGAAAAACAACGTAACCGAAGCCGATGTGATTGCCAAGGGTCTGCCGTCGGCGGACCGCTTTTTTTTTCTAATAATTGCGGCACCCCGCCACAAATCAAAGCCCCGCTGTGGATTGGCCGGGCGCGCCGCGCCCAGCCGCGATCTGCGGACCCAGCGCTCGAGCCCCACGCCGTAGCGCGGCTTTGGCGTAGGGCTCGAACACCGCGTCCCTGCAACGGCCGGTGGGCGTTACGGACACGTCCCCCAACTTCCGAGCAACAGCGCTAGATCGGCGGCATTGACATCACTGTCGCCGTTGACGTCGCCGAGACAGGGCGAACTGTTCTGGGCGCACGGTCCCCAGGCACCCAGCAGCAAGGCCAGGTCGGCGGCATCCACCGAACCACCGCAGTTCAGGTCGGTCGAACAGATGCCCGCGCAGGCGTCGAGCAGACCGTCCTGATCGGAGTCGGCCGCCCCATTGAGAATGTCCATGAGATCCAGGGTGCCGTTGCAGTTGCAATCGGTGCGGGCGCCCACGTAGGCCGTCATGAACCCCTCGAAGTCGACGGCGCCGTCGACCGCGGTATCCTGGTCGTAGTCATGCAGCGCGCAGGCATCGTCAGGGGTGATCGGGCCGCCGCCGTCGAAGCAGGCCTTGAACCCGGCGCCGGCGTAAAAGTCGTTGAGGTCGACGTCGTTGTCGCCGTCGGCATCGAACTCGCGGCGACCGAGGGATTCGAGAAACGCCACGATGGCAGCCCGGCCGGCGTCGTCCAGACCGCCCGCAACCACCGAGTTGTCGTTGCAGGGGCACGGCTGCGGCGGCACGCCCAGCTCGGGCACGCCGAGATCCTCACAGGGCTCGACCACGTCGCCCGGGCCCATGCCGCTCAGGAAGCGCTGGGCCGACGGCCTGGCTTCGCTGAGAAATGCACAATGCCAGCGCATGGTTTTCTCGACGCGCTCCGCGAACGTGCCCGCGGCCACCCGGCCGTCGTGCCACATTGGATCGCGAACGCGCATCCCGGCCAGCGGCGCGGTCTTCAACTCGCGCTCGCCGGCGGCACCCTGGACGATGAAGTCGGCCGCCTGGCCCATGTCGTGCAGCAGGAAGTCGCTATACATGCGCACCTCCTGATCGCGAATGGCATCTTCCAGGGCCACGTCGTCCGAGGTCGTGAACGACGGAACGTGACAATCGGCACAGCCGATGGATACGAACAGCGCCTCACCGGTCATGCCGGACTTGGGGGTCTGCGGCGGCTGCCCCAGGAACCGCTGGAAGTCCACGAGTTCGTTGAGGAAATCCATGCCCACCTCGGGATCGGCCACGGTGTCGCAGTCCATCAGCGGCGGGTCATTGATGCCGTTGGGATCGTTGTCATTCGGATTCAGCGGGTTGGTGATGCCCAACTCCTCTTTGGCAGCCCCCTGCGAGAAGGTCATCATGGTCGGATCCTGGGCCTTCCAGCCGAACCGCCCGACGTGCAGGTTGGCGTCCTCCGCCGCCGGGACTTCGTGCCAGCAACCGGTGATGTCCCCGGCGGGCTGGGCATCGCCGCAGCGGTGGGTGGCGTTGGCTTGGATGGCAGCGTCGGGGATGGCCTC
This sequence comes from uncultured Planctomycetales bacterium, assembly GCA_964619935.1. Taxonomy (GTDB): domain Bacteria; phylum Planctomycetota; class Phycisphaerae; order UBA1845; family CAIVHJ01; genus CAZUGO01. The sequence goes on from CAZUGO010000080.1 coordinate 1,679, forward strand.
GACCAGCCCGTAACCCATCATGCCATTGGTGATTCTGCGGGCGAAGACGGTAGCACTCGGCGGCACGACTTCGAGGCAGAGGTCATCGATGGTCTGCTCCTGGAACAACGAGCCGCCGTAGGCTTCCAGGCCGTCGAAGCCGTCTTTGCCCGCGGCCCCGGCCCGCCGCACCGAAATCGACCCGGTGCCACCGACGGGATTGGCGTGACACGTCCCGCAACTGGTCTGGTTGAAGATCGGTCCCAGGCCTTCGGGCACACTGAAGTCATGGGTGAACGACTCCCGCCCGGTGAAGAACCGCTCCAACTGCTCGCCGGTCAGCCCCGACAGCGGTTCACCCATCGCCGGCTGCAGCGCCTGGGCGAACGCCATGGACTGGACCAGTACCAGGCCGAGGACACCGGCAACAACATCTCTGATCCGCGCGGACATTGCAGAACCTCCACATAAGGGGACCGCCGAGCCGCCGCCCCAAGAGGAGCCGCCCCGAATGTCCCGTACCAATGATAGGCCGCTGACGAACCTTAACTCCACTGAGCCCAGTCAAGGTCCGAGTATCTCTTAATGAATGCCCCACAGCGCCGTAGCGCTCAGCCGGCTGGGTGCCGGTCCCCCGGGCCGTTGTCGCCCGGGGGACGCGGTCTTGATCAAGTCAGTCGCCCTGCATTCGCCGAAGCGGCACAGGGCAGAGGGTCGCGCGCTGGCCCTTAGCAGGGCCCCCACGAACCCAGCAGCAGCGCCAAGTCGGCGGCGTCCACGGTGCCGTCTTGGTTCAGATCGGCGATGTTGCCGGGGTTCGGACCCCAGGCACCGAGCAACAGGGCCAGGTCCGCGGCATCGACCCCGCTGTCGGCGTTCAGATCGGCGACGCAGCCTTGCGCCTCGCACACAAACCGTTCGATGGTCAGGTCGTCGATGCCCGACTCGGTCACCGAGACATCGGGATCGCCGGTCCAGAAGCGGACTTGAACGGTGCTGGTGGTCTCCACGAAGTCGCTGATCCGGAAGCTGTGGGCCTGCCACTGACCGCCGGTGCCCGGGCTGCCGTCCACCAGGAGCCAGTCAACGCCGTTGCCGGTGACCTCGGTGAGCAGGCGATCCGGAGTGCCCAGCGTGCTGAAGTGCCAGCGCTTGTAGGTCACGATGCCGTCGGTGCCGGCGAAATCCATGACCGGCGAGACCAGGAAGGTGGCGCCGCCGTCGACGTCGTTGTCCGCGGCGTTGCCGCCCGGCGGGCCGTTCTCGGTGACAAACGCCATGGTGCCGTCAGGTGTGGCGTCGTTGTCCGGTGAGGCGAAATTGGGCCCCTGGAGGGTGCCGTTGGGGTCGGCCTGCTCCCAGCCGCCGGCGGTCAGCTCGGGTTCGTTGATGACGGTCCACTCCGAGACGTCCGCCTCGAACTCGCTGGCCAGGGCGATTTCCATGCCGTTGGCCGCGGTGGTGGTGTACGCCACCAGCGGCGCGCTCGGCGGATCCTTGAACAGCAGACCGCCCTCCACCATGGCCGACAGGTAGAAGCGCACGTTGTCCAGGCACTCGGAGGCCGGCACCACCACCTCGTACTCGCCGTCACCGATCAGGGACAGCGGATAGGTCTCAAAGGCGCCTTTGTTGACCGAGACATGAATCTCCGGGCTGTCCGGATCCAGGGTGTCACCAATGGCATTTAACTGCACCTGGAAGTGCCGATCGGCATCGGGGGTGATGAATTCGCCCGGCAGGTCGGTGTAGTCGAAAGCCACGGTCACCGGTGGGGCATTGATCCACACCTGGGTGCCACTGCACCGGCCGAAGACGATGTCCTGCCAGCCGTCGTTGTTGACGTCGAACACGGCGATATCGTGAACGCCCTGCAGCAGACTGTCTGGGATTCCGGCGGCGGCGGAGCCGGGGGTAAAGGTGTTGTTCGGCGGGTTGCCGTTGTTCCGCAAGATGTCGCTGATCCGCGTGCACCCCGAAGCGTCGACGTCGACGTCGGCGATCAGCACGTCGTTCCAGCCGTCGTTGTCCAGGTCGACCACCAGCGAGTTGCTGCCGAAGCCACCGGTGGTGCCGGGCAGCCCGATGTTGGTGTAGTCGGCCATGCCGTTGGCGCCGTTGCCAAGGTTGCGCATCCAGACGTCCGTGCCGTCATCGCTGATCACGATGTCAGGCCGCGGGTTGGGCGTGCCGACCGGCTCATCGATGAACCCGGTGTTGAAGAAGTAGGCCGCCCCGCCGTAGGTGGTTTCCATCAGGTCGAAAAAGCCGTTGCCGGCGTTGTTGAAGGTCTTGACCGGGCCGTTCTCGTTCTTGACGATGTCGTTCCAGCCGTCGCCGTTCATGTCCTGGATCACGGCGTTGATGCCAAAATCGGAGGCCAGCATGGAGATGCTCATCCGCTGGGTGCTTTGGTCCGAGAACACCCCAAAGCCGTCGTTGATCAACAGCCGATCCTCGAAGGGGCTGGTCTGGCCCAGGCGGTCGTAGTCGGTGAAGTACAAGTCGGGCATGCCGTCGCCGGTGACGTCGCCGGCGGCCACACCACAGAAGTTTGGAGCCCCAGGGAACGTCGGAATGCGGGCCTGCTCGTAGACGTAACCTTGCCACTCACCGGCGATTTCGCCCTGATTGATGTACACCCGCGGGTGCGAAATCGAGGTGGGCTGGCCCGACCCGTAGGTCACGGCGGTGATGATGTCCAACCAGCCGTCGCCATCGACGTCGGCCAGGGCCACGTCGCGGTCATCGGTCAGGTCCAGGAAGCCGGGGATGTACTCGCTGGTCCGATCGACCAGCACGCCGTTCATGTCGCGGCCGTCGGCGATGCCTTCGTTCATGAACAGCACGTTGCGACGCCGCCCGATGGAGGTGAACGGCGACTTGCGGACCACCACCAGGTCGATGTCACCGTCCTGGTCGATGTCGCCCCAGGCGTAGTCTTTCTCTTCTGGGTCATTGGTGCTCAGGCTGGGGTCGTTCAGGTTCGTGGGCAGGCGCACCGAGGTCTGGTTGGAATAGGTGACCCAGTCCTGGGCGCTGGCGATCCGGGCCTGCGTGACCGCCAGGAGGCCGCACAATACGGAGCACCAAAACAGTGAGTGGCGACGGGCTGACATGATTTTCCTCCACAAGTTGACGAAAGGTGGCAATGCCAAGGTCTTGAGGTGACCCTCCGAACCCCCCCGGACCTCGCTGTCGAGGTCCGGGGGCGGGGGTTGGTTTTTTGCGCGGCCCTACAAACAGGGGCCCCAGGCTCCGAGAAGCAGGGCCAGGTCGGCTGCATTCACGGTGCCATCTTGGTTCAGATCGGCGATGTTGCCGGGGTTCGGACCCCAGGCACCGAGCAACAGGGCCAGGTCGGCGGCGTCGACGGTTTCGTCGCCATTCAGGTCGCTGCTGCACTCCCCGCATTCGAGGGACACCACTTGAAAATCATCAACGCCGGCCTCGGTGATCGAATCGTTCGGGCAGTCGCAGACCGAGAACCGCACCTGCACGGTGGCGGTGGGCTCGACGTAATTACTGACGATGAAGGACGCCGGTTGCCAGCTACTGCCGGTATTGGTGACGGTCTCGAGCAGCACCCAGTCGACCCCATTGTTGGTGATCTGGACGGTCATGCTGTCGATGGTGCCCACGGAAGAGAAGAACCAGCGCTGGTATGAAACGGTCGGGTCGGTGCCCGCCAGGTCCAGAACCGGGGTGGTCAGCACGGTCGGGCCGCCGTCCACGTCGGAGACGCTGGAACTGCCACCGGGAAGGCCGTTGCCGGTCACAAACGCACGGGTGCCGAAGGGATTGGGCGTGGCGTCGTCTTCCGGAGCCGCCAGGACGGACACCTGGACGGTGCCGTTGGGATCAGCGGCCTCCCAGGCGCCGGCGGTCAGGCTCGGATCATTGGTTACCGTCCACCCGGAAACGTCGCCTTCAATGTTGTCATCGAAGGCCACGCCGGTGCCGACGATCGCCAGGACATCGAAGGTGCTGCCGGGCGCGGTCGGCGGGTCGGTAAATGACGCCCCGCCTTCGAGCTCGGCGCTGACGTAGTACTCAATCTGCGAGGTGCATTCGACAGCCGGCAGCGTGGCCTCATAGAGGCCGGCTCCCTGGTCATTGAGCGCCGCCTCGACGTAGGCGGCCCCGTCGACCGAGTAGTGCAGCGCGGCACTGCCGGCGGCGACCTCGCCGCCAAAGGGACTCAGTTGCACCTGGAAGGTGGCCTCGGCGTTCGGGGTGACCGTTTCCGGCAGACCACCGGGATAGCTGAAGTTCAGACCGATCGGCGGCTGGTTGATGAACACGTACGTACCGCCGGTGTCGGGGGTATCGGTCAGGCAGTACCCGATGACCAGGTCCAGCCAGCCGTCGCCATTGAGGTCGAAGGGGGCGACGTCGTGATAGCCGTCCGGATCGGGGATGCCCAAGCTCTGCGGGGTGTGGTGGGTGAAGGTCACGCTCGGCGAATTGCCGTTGTTCTGCAGGAAGTCACTGTCGCGCGTGCAGCCGGCGATGTCGACGTCGACGTCGGCAATGATCACGTCCTGCCAGCCGTCGTTGTCCAAGTCGGCGATGACCGCGTTGCCGCCGAAGCCGTTGGTGTTGGCGTTGAAGGTGATGGCGTTCCAGTTGGCCTTGCCGTCGCTGCCGTTGCCGGTGTTCAGCAGGTAGCGGTCGACCGCGTCGTTGACCACCACGATGTCCAGGCGCTCATCGTTATTCAGATCGCCCACGGTAATGAAGTACGGATCACTGGCCGCCCCGGTCAGGTGCTCGTACTGATCGAAGAACCCCTCGTCACCGGGGTTGGAATTGCCGCTGGAGTCCAGAGCGTTGTAGCCCACGCCGACATAGAACGGATTGTTCAGCGAGGTCTGCTTGACGATGTCGTTGTAGCCGTCGCCGTTCATGTCGCGGATGGCATTGGCGGCCCCGAACGCCGAAACGTCGAAATCCAGGTTGCCGAACCCGGACACCTGGATCTGGCCGAGCACCCGGGTCTGCGTGGAATCCACGTAGAACCCGCGCATCTCCGGACCCTGGGAGTCGCCCAGGTTGATCAGCAGGCGGTCGTTGTAGTCGGCGCCGGCAGGCTGGTTCACACCGCCGGCCCCGCTGCTGTCATAGTCGCCGAACCACAATTCGGGATAGCCGTCACCGGTGACGTCGCCGACGCTCACCGAGCAGAACCGCGGATTGAACTGGTCCGAACCGCTGTAACTGAACAAGAACGGAATGCGGGCTTCCTGGTACTCGAAGCCCTGCCACTCGCCGTCGACCTCGCCCAGGTTCATGTAGATGCGCGGGTGGCCGATGTGCTTGGGATCGTTGTCGCTGACGGTCACGGCGGTGACCATGTCCAGCCAGCCGTCCAGGTCGACGTCGACCAGTTGCACGTCGCGATCGTTGGTCGGGGTCAGGAAGCCCTGATCCCCGGGCACGTCCGCGGCGCTGGCGTACTGCGCCGAGCGATCCACCAAGACGCCGTTCTCGTTCATCAAGAGCACGTTGGGACGTTTGCCCGCCGAGGTGTAGGGCTGCTTGCGAACCGACACCAGGTCGATGTCGCCGTCCTGATCGATGTCGCCCCAAGCGTAATCTTTTTCATCGGGATCATTGATGCCAAGCGACGCAGCCACATTGAGGCGGGTTGAACTCTGATTCTCGTACTCCACCCACCCTCCGGCCAGGGCCGACCCGGCGACCACAGCCACGGTCAGGGCGCACACGCCCGCCGTGAACCCAACGCGAATCCGAGTTGACATTTAGTTGTCCTCCATTGCAGGTTCGGTTGTTAGCTTCCGTCATGCACGGCAGGTCGCAACCGCCTGACCCGCTGTCGGGTATACAGGTCGGGCCGAGCTGCCGCGCCGGATTTCCGATTTCAGAAGGCCGGAGATGCCTGAGACAGGCTTCCCACTGGCTTGGCGAACGGTGAACTCAAGATCAGTCGAGGACTCAAACGTCCATCCATTTGCACTTGCTCAAGGCGCTTTTCAGGAATATGCAACCCGCATTGTAGTAATATGCACAGCCCATGGCCAGCCCCTCGCTCGGGAAAGTGGCGGTCTGCGGAAGCCCTCCCGGCGCTCCCCCTGGTCTCCCAAAGCCCATCAGGTCATTGTGGTTAGGGAAATCAGGGGCTCGCGGCAGCCGCACTCCAGTCACCATTTAAATATTAGATCCATTAATGTGACGCTGGCTTGGCGGCGACCGGCGGATCGTAAAACGCGGCGGCCGCCGTCTGCCCGCGGCGGCGCAGCTCCTCGGCCAGTGCCGGCAGGTCGCGCTCAATGCGGTAATACCAGCGCCCCGGAAAGGCCCCGCGGCGGGACGCCTGCACCGGCTCGGTGATCAAGGTTCGCTGGTCGGCGAGCACCTGGTTGAGGTCGACCGGGCCGAGGTACAGCGCCTGGAGCGCCCCTTGCGGATCCACCAGCAGGGTCATCGGCGTTGGCAGCGGGCTCGGCCGATGCACGATGTGCAGGCGCACGGCATCCAGAATGTCGAGCAGTTCAGCGGACGCCGCGACCTGACCGAACGCCGGTGTCGCCATGCCTGGCACGATGCGTTGCTCGAAGAGGCGGCGCGCCTTGGCGCGGTCTTCCGGTTTGTCCACGTTCAAGGCGACGACGTCCAGCCCGGACTGGTGCAACTGAGTGGCACGGGCGGCAAAGTCGCCCAACTCGACCACGCACGGGGCACACCACTGGGCCCACAAGTTGACCAGCTTGCTGCGGCCGGCGGATGAACCTGCCCACAGCGCGGTCACTGCCGGCGGCAGCGGCAGCGGCGCGCGCATGATGATCCGGGCCTGACCGGTGGGGGTTGGCGGCTCGGCGTGCCCGTCGGCGAGGGTCCGGGCGGCGCGCGTGATGTCCTGGGCTTCTTGATCCTGCACGATCCGATAGACCTTGTTGACCGCCAGGGGCGGGAGCGCCTGCCTGGAGCCGTCCGGCCACTCAATCGTCACGCCGTCAATGCGCTCGCGTTCGCCCAGCCCGAAATGCAGCCGGCGGCTGGACTGAGCCAGGTAGCCGTCGCCGATGGTCAGGGTGCGCGTGAACTGGCGGTCGGCGGTGTGCAGCACCACGCGGGCCCCCACGGCATCCCGATTGCAGCGCGTTCCGCGGAGTTCCAGAGCGATGTAGGATTGCACCGGCTGGTCGTTGCGCATGATCCGCAATTGCGGCCCGGTGCGGTTCCGCAGCCACAGATCCAGGTCGCCGTCGCCGTCCCAATCGACCTCGGCAACCGTCCGCCCGTCATCCAGAAAGTCGGTCCCCGACACGATGGAGACGTCGGCGAAGGTGCCGTCCTGCAGGTTCATGAAGCAGCAGTTGCGCTCGTGGCCGCTCCACGAGGAGCCGGCCATCATCATGCGGGTCATGGCCGCCCAGCCATAGACGTAGGGGTTGTCGCTCAAGGTCAGGTCCTTGAGTTGGTCCAGGGTCGGTGTCTGCGACGCCACGCGCCGCCAGAAGAAACTTCACAAGTCGTCTTCCAGCGGGTTGGTCAGAAAGCCGTTGGGCACCACCAGATCGTCAAAGCCGTCGTTGTTGATGTCCACGAAGCGGCCACCCCAGGCCCAGCGACCCATGCGAATGCCGGCGGCGGCGCTGGCGTCACGAAAGGTGCCGTCCCCCTGGTTGACCAGCAGGGTGTTGCCCAGGCTGTGCTGCTGGATCTGCTGGCGCTGAGCGTCCTGGACCTGCGGCTGGAAGCGGCTCTGATAGGCAATGCGCTGCCCGGCGGACGAGAACATATTGCTGACGTGCAGGTCCATATCGCCGTCGGCGTCGAAGTCCGACCAGCTCACGCCCATGCCGGCGGCCTGATCTTCGGCACCGGCCTCGGCGGCCACGTCGATGAAGCGCCCGCCGTCATTGCGGAAGAGGTTGTTGCGGCCGAAGTCGTTGGCCACATAAAGATCGGGATCGCCGTCGTGATCGTAGTCCATCCAGGCGCACGCCAGGCTGAAGCGGCTGTTGTTGCGGCCCATCCCGACCTCGATGGTCACGTCGCGGAAGACATCGTTGCCTTCGTTGCGCAGCAGATGGTTGGTCGGCCCATTGTTGGCATCATGAAACGGAATCGGCAGGCTGATGCCGTAGCTGACCTTGACATAGCGGCAGCCGTAGAGGTCCAGGTCGCCGTCGCCGTCATAGTCGGCGGCGGCCAGCGAGTAGAAGGCGGCCGGGGTGGAGGCCCGCCAACGCACGAACTGGTTGAACTTGCCGGTGCCGTCGTTCTTGCAGATCACAATGGTCGGCCCGATGGCGCACACCAGGTCGGCATCACCGTCGTTGTCCATGTCGACCAGCAGGACGCCCTTGGTGTCGTCCAGCCAGGCCACTCCGGCTTCCAGGGCGGTGTCGCGCACGCTGCCGTCGGGGGCTGCCAGCAGCAGTTTGTTGGGCAGGCCCGTTCCCATGGCGACGTAGACATCTTCCAAACCGTCACCGTTGACATCCCCAACCGCGATCCCGTGATGGCCCATGAAGTTGAGCTCGCCGACGGCGTCGATCTTGCCGTACCAGTGGTCAGCGCCCCGCTGCAACTGGTCGGACCACGACGGCAAGGTCCCCAACACCGCCGCGGTGCAATCCGCGAACAGCGGCCGCGGGGCCTGAACTTCTTCGAAGGCCCGCAAGGCCAGCCCGGCGATCCGGCAGTCCTGATCCGGGCCCTGCCAGCGGATTTCCCAGGTGGCGGTCTGTTGCAATGGATGGCCGGCAGCGTGCCCGCCGGCCTCGACGCGAATCTCGGTGACGAAGGAATCCGGGGCTGCCGCGCGAACGGCAATGACCTTGAACTTGGTCCGCCGCGGCATCGCGCCCAGCGAGGATCGCAGGGCCTCCAGGGCGGCGGTCACGGGCTGCTCCGCCGGCAGGACGGCCGCCGGGTCCAGGCGCTGAATGCGGACGCCGCCGGGCAACGTCATGTCATGGAGTTGGGCGGGGCGCAGGACGGTGGACCGGGCATCCGGCAGGACGCAGGTCCCAAGGTCCGCGGCGGTGGCGGCGTCATCCTCGAGGAAGTGGCCGACCTCCTTGAGCCGCGCGCCGGCATGCTGCTGCTGCTGTTCGGTGATCCAGTCGTCGCCGGCGGGGTCGGCCTTGGCGACCAACTCGTCGATGCGTTGATCCAACGGTCCGGGCGGCCGCGGATCCTCGGCAACGGCGGACCCATCGCAGACCAGCAATAGGACCGCAAGCCACTGGGTTGTGCGACGCCGGAACTTCATCCCCCGGCCACTATACTCGATTTCAACACGGGCCCCAACTGCCCAGCAGCAGGGCCAGGTCGGCGGCGTTGACGGCACCGTCGTCGTTCAGGTCGGCCGGGTTCCCCGGATTCAGTCCCCAGGCGCCGAGCAGCAGGGCCAGGTCGGCGGCATTGACGACGCCGTCCCCATTGAGGTCCGCCGGGCACAATACGAAACAGGAAAACGACACCGGCAATTCCAGCACGCCGTCGTTGAAGAAGATACTGACCTCACCTGAGACATTGGATCCGTCAGCGATCGTGAACTGCGCCACCAGGACCCTACCGTTTTCGTCCGGAGTGCCCTGGCCGCTGGTCGGATCGGAGTTATACCAGCCACCACTGACCTGGCCACAAGGGTCCGGCGGTTCCACGCAGTTGAAGGCGGCCGCGTCGAAATCGGGGTCGACCCCGGTGTAATCCGTCTGCCCCACCGGCACGCTCTTCAGCCCGATGGTCACGAAGCTGTCGCAGGCCAGGATTGGAAACAGCCCCAGGAGCAACTCCAGCGGCGCCGTGTTGGCCCCCCCCATCTCCGGGCTGACCTGGAAGAAGCCGTCGGGGGCGTCCGTCTGGATGTCGGTGAAACCGATGCTGATCAGGCGGTCCGACGGGTCCTCAAAGACCACCGACAGATTGCAGATCCGCAATCCCGGCTCGCTGCAAGCTGCGGTCTTCTCGCTGACCTCCAGGGTGATGCCCTGGCATTGCTCGTTGAGGTCGTGCAGGCATCCAACGGCGACGTCGCAGACATCGTCGGTGCAGCCGATGCCGTCATCACAATTGGCGTTGTTGGGGGCGGCCAGGCAGCCGTTGGTCGGGCTGCAGATGTCCAGGGTGCAGGCCAGGCCGTCGTCACAGTTGGCACTGTTGGCCAGCGACAGGCAGCCCTCCAGCGGATCACAGGTGTCGTCGGTGCAATCCACGCCGTCGGCACAGTTCGCGGCATTGGGCGCATTGACGCAGAGGTTGTCGACGCAGTCGTCGTCGGTGCAGGCCACGCCGTCGTCACAATCGGACGGCAGGTCGCAGACCACCGGGGCCAGCGGCAGGATGAAGTCGGCGATGATCGGCAGGTGGTTGGAAGCCAGTCCGCTGGCCCCGCTGCCGCCGCCGGGCCCGATCAGCTCGGGCGGCATGACCGCCCCGCCGGGGATGATCCGGGCGGTGTCAAAGATGAAATGGCGCCGGACACTGGCGATGCTGTCCTGCCAGCAGATGTAGTCCAGCTTGCCGGACGCCGTGGTCTCGCGGGAATTGGTGAAGATGTCGCGGGCGTCGTCGAAGACGGCGTCACTGCGGTCGCGATCGGCTCCGTCGGTCCCGCCGGTGAATTCCGCCCGCGCCAGCCACTCGGCCGGTCCCTTCTGGCCGTTGGTTTGCTCATCCTCGTTCCAATCGCCCCCGTAAATGACCACGGTGTCGTCGTCCAGGATGGCCTGCACCGGCGGACTGTCGGAGATCTTGCTGTGCGGATCGGGGACGCCGCTGCCGGCCCCGTTCAGCAGGTAGTCGATGAAGTAGACCACGTTCTGGGCGGCCACCCGCCGCTGCAGCTCATCGTTGCTGGTGCCACCGGCCTTGAGATGAGCGTTGCCCAGCACCACGTCGCCCATGTACACGTCGTCCGGCAGATCGATCTCGGCGAACATGAAACCGCGAATGCCGCCGACCCCGCCGGGGGCGTACTCATCCGGACCCACAAAGAAGATATCGCTGAGCTGTGACTTGGCGTCGCCGTTGAGGTCGGCGTAGGGATACAGGCTGACGATGGCATTGCGGTTGAATGAGTCTTCGATGGCGCTGGCAAAAATGTGCGGCAGGGTGTAGCCCGGGGCATACTTCTGAACCCAGGCGTTGACGCCCGGGCCGCCGTTGAACAGCTTGTCGATGGTCGCGGCCAGGTTGGAGACCCCGCCCTCCTGGATAATCAGCAGGTCGGGCTTGAGGGTCGCAATGATCCGGGCCGCCGCCGTCCAATCGTTGTCGTCCTCCAGAACAGTGGCGTTGCCAGAGGTAATGGTGTCGAGCACGTTCCAGGTCATGACCCGCAGGTCGCGGGCGTCGTCCTTGCCCCAGACCCCGTTGTCCGGATCCCACTGGGCCGACGCGGCCCGCAGCAGGGTGCAGACCAACACGATGGCGCAACACAGCCGTACGAACATGGCGGGTGTTCTCCTTGGAACGGGTGCAGCCCTCTAAGGATCCGTCGACCAGCACATCCGGACCCGGGCTACAACATCGTAGCATAGTGCGCGGTGAGGTGTTATCGCGGAATGACCGCGGTTAGCGAACACTAATGAACCCGCACCCGCCTTCCCTGGCGGCGCCTGGGCGGCGTGCCTGACCCACATACCAAAAGGCCCCCGTCCTCTGATCGCGAGGACGGGGGCCGGCGAGTCACATCAGCACATCCGGGCGACTAGGGGCACGGACCCCAGGCTCCCAGCAACTGGGCCAGATCGGCCGCGTTCACCGCGCCGTCGCCATTGAGATTGGCACAGCAGGGCATGGCCCCGCTGCACCCGGGCATGCCCCAGGCACCCAGCAACTGGGCCAGGTCGGCCGCGTTGACCACGGTGTCCTCATTCAGGTCCGCCGCGCACGCTGGGCAGGGCGAACCCCCCAGGGCCTTGGCGACATCCAGCCCCGGGAATGAGCTGGCGGTCGTGGCGCTGTAGTAGTCGACCGACATGTTGTTGACAATCATGGTCCAGTCCGCGGCGTCAGGAATGAAGTCGATTGCGACCGCTCCCACGCTCGGAATGAACTGACCCACGAACAGGTTGCCTTGCGAGTCGAACGAAATCTCCCGCGAAGTGTTCATCGACGTGCTGAAGTCGAAGGTCCCCAGCAGGGTGAAGTTGTCGTCGAGCACGAACAGCAGGTTGGTGGTGGTGCCGCTGAACGCGCTGTACATCGCGTAGATGTGCGGCGAGACCTCGGGGTTGTACTCGATGTCGGTGAAGCCCGGTCCGCCACCCTCGACGGTGTTGACCGTGATTTCGAGGGTCACCTCCATGTTGCTCGCGTTCACCGTGAAGATCTCGCCGGAGGTGGAGAAGCCGATCACGGTGTCGTCATCCAGCCAGGCGCTGCCCTGGGTATCCTCGACGAACAACGGAGCGGCGCTGGTCTGCCGGCCGCCGGACAAGGATGCCCCGGCCCCCTCGCAATTGCCCGGGGTGTAGTCGTACACGATGATTGCCCCGCTGTCGTACCCGACCACGGCGATCTTGGTGTTGCCCGGACTGATCGACAGACCGCCTAGGCGGGTGATGGCCAACCCGTCGCCGCCGAGCCCTTCAGTGTCACCGATCAACTGGTCGGTGCTGGTCGGCACGCAGGTCGCGAAACTGTGGATGGTTCCGCTGCCGCCGCCGGCCCCGAAATTCAGCCCCAGCAGGTTGCCCTGGTTGTTGTGGCTGATGCCGTCCAGGTTGTCGAACTCCATGCTTTGCATGAAGGCCTCGTCCCAGGGATCGGGAATCTGGACGCCGCCGAGCGGTGCCGCCGGGCCGCGAATCAGTTCCATGGTCAGCAGACCGTCACCATTACTCAGGCCGTGGACCACGTCATCCTGCTGAACCACTTCCTCCTGGGTGCAGATATTCGCCGCCAGATCGGCACAAGCCGCGTCCCAGCCGCTGGTGCAGCAGAACTCGAACCCGCCCGTCCCGCAGACCGCGTCGCAGCAATCCGCAAGGTTGCAGTACGGAGAGCCGTTGGCCGTGAAGCAATCACCGGTCTCCGCATCGCCGCAGCCGTAGCATTCCAGGGCGGCGGTGGCGGCGCAGTCGGCGTCCCAGGCGGTCGCACAGCCCGGATCCAGCCCCTCAACCAGTTCGCAGCAGGCCAGGTCGTCGCAGTGCGGCGTGCCGTTGGGTTCGAGGCAGCTTCCGGCGTTCTCGGCGCCGCACGGGGGCACAAAGCCGCAGGCCTGGTTCATGGCGCCCGGCGTGTCCACCGAACCGGCATCCTCGACGTTGAACTCGCCGACGGTCCAGTCGGCCGGATTCAGAGAATCGCCGCAGCGGTAGACGTGTCCGGGGGTGAAGATGCCGTCGGGCCCGACGGTGTCGGCGCTGTAGATGTGATCACCATCCACGCCCGGGGTGTTCGCCCCGACGATGGCGACCGAATCGATGATCGATTCCCAGGGGAGGACGTCCAGCACGCCGTCGTCGTTGGTGTCCAGATCGTCGCCGTCGTTGCCGGTGAAGTTAAAGACCAGCAGGTGGGTGACGTTGTCGCTGTCCTCAAAGTTGAGGTTGGCAGTCACGTCCTCGGTGCCCAGCGTGAAGGTGTCCTCGGCCACCAGGAAATAGTTGCTGAAGAACAGGTTGCCGCTGAGCACGGTGACGCTCTCGATGACCCCTTCGTTGGCCCCGATGCCGTCGCCGATGACGATGTAGCTCACGCCGTCCAGCGACGTGGTAAAGGGGATCCCGCCGGCCAACTCGAAGTACTCATCGTTATCGGCGCCACCCTGACCGGTGCGAATCTCATTGATCACGATCTCCGGCGCGGGACCGGGAACCGTGCAGACGGCCGCCGCCTGGGCGGCACAGCCGGCATCCCACTCGGTGTCACAGCAGTAGGCGAAACCACCCACGCACACCGCGTCGCAACAGCTCTCGATCTCGCAGTAGGGCGTGCCGTTGTCCTGGAAGCAGTTGCCCGAGCCGGCGTCCCCGCAGGCGCAGTCGGGGTTGGCAGCGCCGGGCGAGTCCACACCGATGACCGCGTCAAACTCGCCGATGATCCAGGCGCCCTGCGGGGAACAGCGGTAGACGTGACCCGGAACAAAGGGAACGTCCGGCCCCACGGCCACTGCGCCGTAGTGGTACTCGGTGCTCGTCGGCGGGTTCGGCTCCTCGATGACGCCGACGCTGTCGACGATGGCGGTCCAGGGCAGGATATCCAGCACGCCGTCATCATTGGTGTCCAGATCATTATTGCACACCCCGTCGACGCCATCCGGTGGGGTGTTGCAATCGCTGTCGTCGACACAGGGGCTGCCCACCAGACCGGCCGAGCAGGTCCGGGGAACATAGTCCTGAACCAGCAGGTGGGTGACGTTGTCGCTGTTCTCGAAGTTCAGCACGTTGTCCGTGTCGGGAAAGGTCAAGTCCGCGTTGTCCAGCGCCGGCAGGACGTGGACATTCGGATTGCTCGGCGTTTCCGCGACCAGGAAGAAGCCGCTGACATTCATGCTGTTGCCGCTCAGCGGAACCACCGCCTCGATGACGCCGCTGTTGGCCGGGTCGCCCGAGCCCTTGTCGCCGATCACAATGTAGGTCAAGCCGTCAAGCGACGCGCTCGGTGGACCGACCAACTCGAAGTACTCGTCGAAGTCAGTGCCGAATTGGTCAATTCGAATCTCATTGATCTGAATACTCGGTACCCCCGCGAAGACGGTGCCGCAGGCCACGAAGGCGGAGGCAATGCCTAAGTACGTCAACCTTCTCACGTCAAGGCTCCTTTCGTTGAACTCGATTCCAACGCGCTTTGGGAATGGGACGACTCAATCACTCCCTGCATTTTACTCGATTTCGATAAGCCAGCATCAAGCCGGCGCGAAGTTCGAATTAATAATACCCATTAGAACCGTCTAATGACTGGGCTGACCAGCGGGTGCCTCGGCGCGGTCGCGGCCTGCGGCGCTCTGTCTTGCGGGTACCCAATCGATGACGCCCGTTCAAGCACACACCCGACCCGCCGTGTCGGCTTGCGGCGCCCGGCGGACCGAGGTTCCCCCCAACCGCAGCGCCGCAGCGAGGCCGGTCCAGCACGCCGCTGCCTGCCAGACCCCAAGCAGAAGCCCGGCATGGCCAGCGCGCCCGCGTCCGCCAGAATGATTGAGGAGACCTGGGGTACTAGGATTCGAACCTAGACTAGCTGATCCAGAGTCAGCCGTGCTACCGTTACACCATACCCCAATGACCCAGCAGCCAACGATCTGCTGGAAGCAGCGCGTAATCTATCGTCAACCCGGCCCACGGAACAACGCCAGCGGCCCAGAAACCGGCCTCGACACGGGGACCCACAGCGCTGACCGGAGGGCTATCATAACCACCCGCCTGGCTTCAGCAAAGCACATAACGCCAATCACGGCATCACCTTATTTTCACAATCCCATTACTGGGAATTTGATTCGCACCCCGGCGGACTGGCGATATAATCTGGACATAGGATCGGTGGTCTGGCGAATCCGATCAACTGGGGATTCCATCGCGTAGATCCGTTTTGTCGAGCTTTGCCGCTTATGATGACGGTGGGGTCCATTCAGGCCCCTCCGGCGGCCAGGCTCCGGATGACGACCACTCCACGACAGCTATCTGCGAGGGCCTGGGCAACGAGTTGACCCGGCGGCCTTGGCGAAACTCACAAGGCGGAAGTGCGTGAAGCAGAACGTTGACGGCTATACCAAACTGAGCGTTCTGGGGCGTGGGGCCTACAGCACCATCTACCTGGCTCGCGACAAGTCCAGCGGCGACATCTGCGCCATCAAGCAGATTGACATCAAGTCGCCTGAGGACCAGCGTTACATCGGCCACCTCGAATCCGAGCACGCCATTGCTCAGAAGTTCGACCACCCAGTGCTGCGCAAGACCTACCGCATGGTGTACTACCGCAAGTGGCTGAAGGTGCAGTCCGCGGCGCTGGTCATGGAGTACGCCGACGGCAAGCCGCTGTCGGAGACCATGCCGTCGGTCGACTACCTGCGGATGTTCAAGGTCTTTCGGCACGTGGCGATGGGCCTGCACAGCATGCACTGGGCCCGCTACGTGCATGCCGATCTCAAGCCGGAGAACATCATCGTCAACACCCAAGGCCGGGTGAAGCTGATCGATTACGGCCAGAGCTTCGAAATGGGCCAGGCCAAGGAGCGCGTCCAGGGCACCGTCGACTTCATCGCGCCTGAGCAGGTCCGCCGCGAGATCCTGGACCAGCGCACCGATGTCTTTGGGCTGGGCGCGGTGATGCACCGGGTTTTTACCAACCGCCCATTGCCGACCATGCTCAACCAGGAGCTGAATCCGTACACGCTGTCCTTGGTGGGCAAGCGGGTCGACACCACCAATGCCGCCCAAGCCGCCAGCCTGCCGACGCCGGTGGCCACCTTGCTCGAGAAGTGCTGCCAGCCGGACCGCGCCAATCGCCCGCCCGACATGAAGGCGGTCATCAACCTCATCGAATTGACCATGGTCAAGATGCAAGCCGACGGTGCGATGGCCGACGACAGCACCAGTCAGGCGGCCATCTAAGAGGCCCCGGCTCGGTCGCCGCCGCCCACGCTTGCCCGTCTCGGCCCGGTGGCGTAGAACAGCACCATGAACCGGCCTGAGCCCCTGGCACAAGCCATTTGTGAAACCGGTCGACGGCTGCACGAGCGCGGGATGTTTGCGGCCACCGAAGGCAATCTGTCCTGCCGCCTGGACGGCGGGCGGGTACTGTGTACGCCGTCGCTTTGCGAGAAGGGTTGTCTGGACGTCGCGGAACTGTGCACCGTGGACCTCTCCGGCGCTCCCGTCTCCGGATCGCGGCCCCCCACCAGTGAAATCCAATTGCACCTCGAGATCTACCGGCACTGCCCCGACTGCGCTGCGGTGATCCACTGTCATCCGCCGTACGCCACGGCCATCGCCGTCAGCCATCGACCGCTCCCCAGCGGGGTGCTGGCCGAGGCCGAGTATTACCTGGGGCACATCCCGGTGATCCCCTACCGCCCGCCGGGCAGCCGGGCCCTGGCTGAGCAACTGATTCCGTACATCGGCGAATGTCGCTGCGCTATTCTCAAGAACCACGGCGCGGTGAGCTGGGACCGCGACCTGACCCGGGCGCGGTGGTGGATGGAAGTGCTCGACGGGTACTGCCGCACCCTGATCCTGGCGGGGCAGTACGGAGCGTTGGCCCAGTTGTCCGGAGCCGAGGTCGCGGAACTCCGCCGCAAGGGTCGGACCCTTTAATCCTCACGAGTCCTCACGCAATGACACGTGCGCTCTTGCAGACCATCTGGGAAACCCTGCCCGCCGAGGGTTGGCCGCCACCGGGGGCGGCGCTGGTCATCGCCGCCTCGGGCGGACCCGATTCCACGGCCTTGTGCTTCTTGATGGAGCAGTTGAGTGATGCCAGGGGCCGCGACTGGCGGCTGCACCTGGCCCACCTCAACCATGGCCTGCGGCCGCTGGACGCCGAGCACGATGCCCGTTTCGTCGAGGGTCTGGCCCGCACCCGGGGCTGGACGATCACCGTCGAGCGCCGCCCGGCGCCCATCGCGCAGCCGGCCGGCGGCGGCGTTGAGGAACGGGCCCGGCGCGACCGATACGCCTTGTTTCAACGAGCCCTACGCGAGGTCGGCGCGACCACCGTGGCCACGGCCCACCACGCCGACGACAATGTGGAAACCATCCTGCACCGGGTGATCCGTGGCACCGGCCTGCGCGGCTTAGGCGGCATCCCGGCCATGCGGCCGTTGACGCCCGGCTCCACCGAGCGGGTGATTCGCCCGCTGCTGCGGCTCTGCCGCCGGGATCTCGAGCAGTACCTCTCCGATCACGGCATCGCCAGCCGCACCGACCACAGCAACCAAATTCCCAACCGCACCCGCAACCGCCTGCGACACGAACTCCTGCCGCAGTTGGCGCAGACCTTCAACCCCGGCATCCGCCAGGCGCTGCTCCGCCTGGCCTGCCAGGCCCGCTGGGGCGATACCGAACTGCGCCGAGCTGCGGAAGCCGCCGCCGATGCAGTGGTGTGCACCAGCCGCCCAGCGGAAGGCGAGATCGTTCTGGATGCCGCCGCGCTCCTGGAACAGCCGCCCGTGGTGCAATCCGAATTGCTCAGGCAGGCGATCGCCGATCTGGGTGTCGGCGAGAAGAAGCTGACCTTCGCGCATCTACAGGCGATTCGCCTGCTGGCGAAGCGCAATGTCTCCGGCAAGACGCTGCACCTGCCGGGGTCGCTGACCGCGCATTACCAGCGCGGAACCCTGGTCCTGCGGATCGCCGCTGGGTGATCCCGACCCGTCCCGCCGGCAGCCGCATATAATAGGAATGATCGGCGCGGGCGGATCGCTCGAGTCTTGAGCGCCGATGACCGAGGAAGGGGTTATGGCGACACGCATCGTGCTGTTCCTGCTGCTGGGGGCGACCGCTGGAGGGTCCCCGGCCCGCCACCTTGATGACGCCCGGGAGGCGTTTGTGAGTGGCTACTATCGCCATGCCTGGGAGGCCTACTCCGCTGAAATCGGCTCGCCCGAACCCGCCGTGCACGCCACGGCCGTCGTGGCCGCGGCAGACTGCCAGATCGCCCAGGGGGCTTATCGGAGCGCTCGCGACGGACTCCTGAGCCACCCGCCGTCCAGCGACCACGGGCGCGCGACCGCCGAGTGGCACCGGGCCATCGCCACGGCCTACCGCCGCCTGGGCGATTATGACCGGTCCATTGATCACGGCCGCCAAGCCCTCGCCGCCGACGGCACGGATCTGCGAGCCCGTTACGAGCTGGGACGGACCTACGAACGGGTCGGCCGCCGCGAGGAGGCCGTCGGTACCTACCGCTATTTCAGTGACCTGCTGGCCGAGCAGCAGGTCTTTCCGGAGACAGCGCCGGATCTGCACTACAGCGGCCTGGGGTTCTACCGCCATTCGGTACTCACGCGATCTCCCGAACTGACCTCACGAACGCAATATGTGCTCCGCGACGTGCTGCAGGTCGCCTGTCAGATGGATGCCGCCTACTGGCCCGCCCGCGTGGCCATCGCCGACCTGTTGCTCGAGAAATACAACTTTGCGGAAGCGCTGGAAGACTATCACAGCGCCCTGCGGCACAACCCGCACGCCGTCGAGGCCCATCTCGGGCTGGGGGCCATCGCCCTGGAAGCCTGGGACTTCGCGAACGTCGAACGGCAGGTGGACGCGGCCCTGGACATCAATCCACACAGCGCCGAGGCCTACACCCTGCTGGCGGCTTTGCGCCTGGTCGAGCGCCGCCACCAGGACGCCATTGGCGCCGCCGAGCGGGCCCTGGAGGGCAGCCCCGGACATCTCGAGGCCTTGGCCCTGTTGTGCGCGGCCCAGCAGCAGGCCGGCGACGGATCCGCGGCCGAGCAGACCCGCCGGCGGGTGTACGCCATCAATCCGCGACCGGCGATTCTGCACATCGTCCTCGGCAACCAGCGCTCGGCGGCCCGCCAGTTTCCGGAAGCCGAAGCTGAATACGAGCAGGCCATCCAGTTCGATCCCACCAATTCCGAGCCCGTCAACGGCCTGGCGATGATGTACATGCAGTGGGGTTACGAAGGCAAGGCCCAGGACCGGGTTCAGCAAGCCCTCGATCTCGACGCCTTCAACGCCCGCACCTTCAACACCGAACGGCTGTTGGAAGACCTTCGTGGATTCGCCGAGCAGCGCAGCCCTCATTTTGAAGTCCGCTATGACGCAGGCCGCGATGCGGTCCTCGGTGAATACGCCGCCGGCTATCTCGAGACCATTTACCAGGAGTTGTGCGAGGACTATGAGACTGAACTGGCGGAACACACGGTCATCGAGTTCTTCCCCGACCATCGCAAGTTCGGCGTGCGCATCCACGGCAAGCCATGGATTCACACCGTCGGGGCCTGCACCGGGCGGGTCATCGCCATGGACGCCCCGCGTCGCGATGTCCGCGGCAATTACAACTTTGCCAGCGTGCTGCGGCACGAGTTCACGCACACCGTCACCCTGGCCGCAACCGCCAACCGCATCCCCCACTGGCTCACCGAGGGCCTGGCGGTGCTGCAGGAGGATCGGCCGCGAAGTTGGGAATGGAAGCAACTGCTGGTGGAGCGCTTGCGCCGTGGGTCGCTGTTCTCGGTGGACCACATCGACTGGGGTTTTGTGCGTCCGCGACAGCCCGACGATCGCCAGGTGGCATACGCCCAAAGCGAATGGCTGTGCGAATACCTGATCGAGACCTGGGGCTACGAAGTCATCAATCGAATGTTGAAGATGTATCGCGACGGCAGCGTCCAGCGCGAAGTGATTCCGGCGATCAGCGGCATGAGCACCGAGGAGTTCGACGAGCGTTTCGGGGCCTGGGCGGCCGAGCGCGCGGCGAACTGGGGGCTGCCGCTGGATCCACCGGTGGACGAACTGCGAACCCGCTGGCTGCTGCGGGTCTATCCGGAGAACGCCAGATTACACGCCGACCAAGCCGCCGTGCTCCAAGGCGGCGATGATGACCGGGCCGAAGTCCACGTGCGGCGGGCCCTGGAGTTGGACCCCGGCAACCCCAGGGTGTTGCAAGTCGCGGCCCGGTTGGCCGCGCACCGGGCCGCGTCCGATCCCGGCCGGCAGCGCGCCCGCGGCTTGCTCGAGGAAGCCAGGACGCACTATCGTGCCCTGGTTGAGATGGACCCCCAGCACGCCGAAGCCGTGGCGTTCCTTGCCGAATGGGCCAACCATCACGAGCAGCAGCAAGACGCCATCGAGTGGGCCGGCCGGCTGCGGAAGCTCCAGCCAGAAAACCCCTTGTCGTACCGGATTCTCAGCGGCGTGTACCTGGCCCAGGACGATGATGATGCCGCCCTCGGCCCGCTGCTGGAGCTGGCCCGCCACGAAGAGCACGACGCCGACGTCCCGCGGCAGATTGCCCGCATCTACACCCAACGAAACCAGTTGCCGACGGCGGCGGCCTGGTATCAGCAGAGCGTGTACATCGACCCCTACGACCTGGACACCCATTTGCGGTACGCCCGGGTTCTGGACGAACTTCCGGACCCCCTGGGCGCCGTTCGCGAGTACCGCATGCTGACCCTCCTGGAACCGGACCGCCCCGAACACCTCAACGAATTGGCCTTCGCCCATCACCGCGCCGGGCAGCGTGATCAAGCCCGGGAAACCGCCCGCCGAGCGGTCGCCCTGGACCCCCAGGCGGCGGCTCGCCAGTTGCTGGAATAGGTGCACCTGGCCACAGCCCGCCTGGAATGCAATCTATCGTGGTGCGTCCGAACTGGTTATAATCCCGCCATGGATATTGGCGAGTTCCAGCGACTGATCAACACCATGTACGGCGATCACGATCGCCGGCGCGGGTCCAGCGCCACCTTCCTGTGGCTCATGGAGGAGATCGGCGAGTTGGCCTCGGCGATTGCCCAGGGCACCGCCCAGGAAAAGGCGCAGGAGTTTGCCGACGTGCTGGCCTGGTTGACGACCCTGGCCAACGTCGAGAACGTAGACCTCAGCCAGGCGATTGAGGCCAAATATGGCAGCGGGTGTCCGGGCTGTGGCAAGAGGGTGTGTACCTGCAATGACAAGGACTGAATCGTGGCGCTGCGAACCGCGGATCGGACGCGACGGCACGCCCAGGCCGACCGGCGGTGCGATTGTGCACAGCGCTGAACCGCAAGTGCTGCTGGCCCCGGAATCTCGGGGCAACGCCCTGGTTGTGCCGCACCCAGCGGTGCGTCATCCCGGCAGATCTGCTGCGATTGTCGTGAATCCATGGCCGAACTGATCGTTACCCTGCCCAATGGACACGTGCGAACCCACTCCCTGACGCGGATGCCACAGGAGATCGGGCGCGATCCCACCTGCCACATCCAAATCGATGATGCCACGGTGTCGCGCCGGCATGCCGATATCCGCGGGGAAGGCGACGGGACGTTCTTGATTCGCGATCTGGACTCCAAGAACGGCACGCTGCTGAACGATCACCTGGTTCGCGCCCAGACGCTCAGGCACGGCGACGAAATCGTCTTCGGATCGATTCGGGCGCTGTTCAAGGAGCACGATGCCCCGCTGGCCCGGTCCACGACCGCCATTACCGTCGACGAACACGAAACCCAGGTGCCGCAATCCATCTCGGCGCTGGGCTCGGCTCAGGAATTGCGGCTCAGCCAGCACCGCCTCAAGACCCTGTACGAGATCGCCGATCAACTGACGGCGCTGCGTGATCGGGCGGACCTGCTGAATGACATCATGAACATCTGCATCGCCACCTTCGATTTCGAGCGCGGTGCCATCGGGGTGCGTCAGGGCCGCGGCATGGACTGGCCGGTGGTCCACAACATCCGCGGCGCGGATGGCGAAATCCGCATCAGCCGCACCATCCTGCGGCAGGCCCTGGAGGAAGGCCAGCGGGTGATCCTGTCGGACACCAGCCGGGAGATGCCCGATCCCACGGTCAGCATCGTGCAGCAAGGCACGCGCTCGGCAATGTGCGTGCCGATGATGTATTCCGACGAAGTCCTCGGCGTGATCTACGGCGATCGCATCAGCACCACCCGCCGCTACGAGCAGGAGGACGTCGATTTCCTGGCGGCCTTGGCCCGGCAAGCCAGCATCGGGCTGACCAACGCGCGCCTGATGGAGGAACAGAAGGAGAAGATCTTCCTGCAGAAGGAAATCGCCATCGCCCGGCAGATTCAGAGCGACCTGTTCCCGGAGACCCTGGACATTGACCCGCGGCTGTCGATCGCGGCGCTCAACGAGCCGGGGCGACAGGTCAGCGGCGACTATTACGACGTGCTGCGCATGGACAACGGCTGCGTGGGCTTGGTGATCGCCGACGTGGTCGGCAAGGGAGTGGCCTCCGCACTGATCGCGGCCAACCTGCAGGCTGCCGTCCGGTTGCTGCTGCCGGCAGCCGAGGACCTGCCGGCGCTGGCCGGCAGGCTGAATCAACTGGTCTACCAGAACACCGACACCAGCCGCTTCATCACCGCGATCCTGGCCGTGATCGACCCGCAGACCCGCACGCTCAAGCTGGTCAACGCCGGCCATCACCCCCCGATTGTGCTGTCGGCCACCCGCATTGACGAAGTCCCGCACGGTGAGAGCAGCCTGCCCTTCGGCATCGACGAGGACACCCGGTATCG
This sequence comes from uncultured Planctomycetales bacterium, assembly GCA_964619935.1. Taxonomy (GTDB): domain Bacteria; phylum Planctomycetota; class Phycisphaerae; order UBA1845; family CAIVHJ01; genus CAZUGO01. Next base: position 24,789 of record CAZUGO010000080.1, read on the forward strand.
CTGTACCACCGTCGCGCTGGGTGTCGAGCCCTGCAGCGTGTTCTTGTACACCGATGGGCTCAACGAGGCGATGGACGAGCACGAGAATGAGTACGGCTTGCAGCGGATCTTCGCCACGCTTAGCGAGCATCGCAGTCGCAGCCCCCAGGCACTCATCCAGGAAGTCCGCAACAGCGTCTTCGGCTTCAGCGGGCGGGTGCCGCAGCGCGACGACATCACGCTGATTGCGGCGAGTATCTGAGCCGCCGGTTCATCCGGCCACGGCCGGCGTCATCTGCGGCAGGCCGGCGGGCGCCGACGGCACGGCGCGTTCGGCCGACCCGCGGATCTCCCCGAAGCGCACCAATCGCGCCGAGTTGAAACAGACCATGGCGCTGGACACCAGGTGCAGGATCAGGGCCAGAATCACCGGCATTTCCTCGGCCAGGGCGATGACCAGGGCAATGGCAATCACGACGTAGAGCACGCCGAAGATCAGGTTCTGCCAGATCACCCGCATGGTCGCCCGCGACAGCTTCACCAGGAACGGCAGCCGGCTGAGGTCGTTGTTCATCAGGGCGATGTTGGCAGAATTGATGGCCACATCACTGCCGGCCGCCCCCATGGCAATGCCCAGGTCGCCGGCAGCCAGCGCCGGAGCATCGTTGACACCGTCACCCACGACGGCAACGATATGCCCCTGGGCCTTCAAGCCCGAGACCAGGTCCAGCTTCTCCGACGGCAGCACCTCGGCACGCACCGATGTGCAGCCCATCTCCGCGGCGACCCGGCGGGCGACCGCCCAGCGATCGCCGGTGACCATGGTCAGGTTGTGGATGCCCAGTGCAGGCAGTTCGGACAATGCCTGGCGGGCTTCCGGGCGGGTCCTGTCTTCCAGGCCAATCCAGCCGATGCACAGCCGATCGCGCACGACGTACAGCATGCTCAGCCCTTCGGATTCCTGGAATTCCGGCCGGTCCATCAGGCTCATGTCGGCGCCGCGCTCCCGCAGCCACTTGGCCCGCCCGATCTGCACCTCATGACCGTCCAGCGTGCCGCGAACGCCCAATCCAGCGGTCTCATGGAAATCGCGGACCTCCCCCAGCGGGAGCTTGGCCTTGCGGGCCACGGCCACGATCGCACGGGCGATGGGATGCTTGCTGGCATCTTCGATGCTGGCGGCGATGGCCAGCAGTTCGGCACCGTCGACCCCGGGCGCCGGCTTCATCTGGGTGACGCTGAGTTCGCCGGTGGTCAAGGTGCCGGTCTTGTCCAAGACCATCGCGGTGATCTTGCGGGCGTGTTCCAGGCTGACCACATTCTTGATCAGAATGCCCAGCCGCGCCGCACAAGACAGCGCCGCGACCATCGCGGTCGGTGTCGCCAGAACCAGGGCGCAGGGGCAGGCCACCACCAGCATCTTGATGGCGGTGCGAATGCCGACCTCGCTGGGCGAGAAATACATTACGATGCAGGCCAGCATCAGAATGGTCGGGGTGTACCAGCTGGCGTACTGGTCGATCAGCTTCATCAGTGGGATGCGGGTGCGTTCGGCATTGATGATCAGTTCCTGAACGCGCCCGAGGGTGGTGTCCTGCCCGGCCTTGGTGACCTCGATCTCGAGCAGGCCGGTGACGTTGACCGTTCCGCCGAACACTTCGTCACCGGCGTCCTTGTCGACCGGCAGGGACTCGCCGGTGATGTTCGCCTGGTTGATGGTGGACTGCCCGCTGACGATCCGGCCATCGGCCGGGATGTTGTCTCCCGGGCGGACCCGCACCCGATCTCCCGGTTGCAAGGCTTGAGCGGCCACCTCCACCTCACCCACCGCGGTGATCTGATGGGCGCGTTCCGGCGTCAGCCGCATCAGGGACTCGATGGCGGCCCTGGCCCCCAGGGCACTGCGCGATTCGATCAACTCCACCACGATCATGAAGAAGGCGATTAAGCCGGCCTCGCGATAGTCACCGATGGCGATGGCGGCCACGACGGCCATGGCCACCAGTTCATCCATGTGCATCTCCCCACGCCAGAGATTCTTGATCGCAGTCCAGACCAGCGGAGCCCCCAGCAGCACGGCCCCCATTAAGGCCATGAAATCAGCATGGGTGTTGCGCATGACCTGCTCCCCGCCCTCCACCAGCCCGAAGTACTGGTCGGTGTAAATCCAGGGCGCCAGGTACGACAGGAACACCAGCACGCCGCCCAGCAGCATGGCGTACACGAAGAGCACGGAAGCCGCGCCCTGCTCTTGGACCTTCTTGCTGACGTGGTCGTGGGCCATCGCGTTGGAGACTCCGGGGGGGGACGATTCATCGGTGGACGGCACGCGGTCACACCGCGAGCCCGGGCCGAACCGCGGCCCTGATGCCCATCGTACGACGCCCACCCACCGCGGGTTCGGATCTTCGACGCGGCCCCTCCCCTGCTACCCGGACCGCCGCCGTCGGCGGATTCTGACGGCTGCGCCCCGGATCATTCTGGGGCTGGGCGGGTAGGGCGCTCGGCAGGCGGGATTGACTGCCGCCGGCCAGCGGCTATAGTAGATACATATCCCTTTAGATGCATGGACTTAAGTGGGATATCCGTTCGCCATCGCAGCAAGCGATACCGTCCGTGACCTTGATCCAGGGCCGCGCCCCAGGACCCGCCTGACCACCCGGACCCCGGATCGCCATGAGGACGAGAAGCCTCGACCGCGGCGCACCCCGCCGATCCGAAGACCCCAAGACGCTCGATCATCACAGGAGATACCGATGACTGCATGCCAGGTCGCTTCCGCAGCACGCCGCTTCGGACTACCCGCCTTGGGCCTCCTGCTCGCCGTGCTGGGTGCCACCCCCCTCACCGCCCAGGACACCCCGGAGAATCCCGACGAAAACAAGGCCTTGTTTGCCAACTTCCTGCACAACGCGGTGCTCGGCAAATTCGATCGGGCCGACAATTATGCCAAGCGGCTGATCGCCAACCATCCGGATCCCAGCGACATCCTGCGATATGCCGACGAACACACCAACAGCCTCAAGACTCTTGTTCTAATGATCAACAAGGTGGAGGTCAGTGAGAGCGCCCAGCAGATCATGGCCTTGATCCACGAGGGCGAACTGGCCTCCCGGCAAGACCCGCAGCGGATCAAGGAGAATATCGCCAAGCTGGGCGGTGACCCCCAAAGCGAGTTCAATGCCATCAACCGGCTGGTCGATTCGGGGGAGTACGCCGTGCCCTGGCTGGTGCGCGCCCTGCAGGACGACAGCCAGGAACGACTGCACGGGCGGATCATCCGCATGCTGCCCAAGATGGGCAAAGATGCCGTCAACCCGCTGGTGATCTCCCTGCGGATGGACGACCCCAAGACCAAGCAGTTCGTGGTCCGGGCCTTGGGCGAAATCGGCTACCCGCAGGCCTTGCCGTACCTGATGCAGGTGCGCGAAGACCCCAATACCTCGTCCGACCTGCGCAAGTCCCTGGAAATCGCCATTGCCCGGATCCTGATTGAGCAACCCGCAAAAATGAACCCCACGGCTGCGGAAGCCTACCTCGATCTGGCCCGGCAATACTACGAAGACAACGGCTCGGTGCGGGCCGATTCCCGGGAAGATTTGGCCAATGTCTGGTATTGGGTCGACGGCTTCCTGGAACGTACCGAGGTGCCGCGAGAGATCTTCAACGAGATCATGACCATGCGCTGCACCGAGGAATCCATGCGATTGGCGGACAACGACGAGGCCATCGCCTATTGGCTGGCGGCCAACATCCGCCGGGAGGCCGAGCTGGGGCTTGACGTGGAGTCGGTCGACGCCGCGGCAGCCGAAAACGCCGATCCAACCAAGGCCGACGACTTCCCGCGGAGCGCCTATTTCGCCCGGGCGTCCGGAGCCCGCTACTGCCACATGGTCCTGGACCTGGCCCTCAAACACCGCGAGCCGGCCGTGGCCCTGGGCGCCATCGCCGCCCTGCGACGCATTGCCGGGGAGACCAACCTGGTCGGCGCCGAAGATTACAAGCAACCGCTCGCCGCAGCCCTGACCTTCCCGGCGCTGGCGGTCCGCATCAAGGCCGCGTTGGCGTTGGCCCACGCCCTGCCCGCCACATCCTTTTCCGGAGCGGAGCGGGTGGTGCCGGCGCTCTCCGAAACGCTGGCCCTCTCCGGCGGCGAGTTCCTGCTGGTCATCGAGCCGGACCAGAGCAATTTGAACCGCGTCATGGGCGCCCTGCGCAATGAACGAACCACCGTCATCGGCGAAGCGAGCTTGTACGACGCCCTGGAGCGGGCCCGGCAGGAGCGCGCCGTGGTGAACGGCATTTTCCTGGCCACCGACGTCACGAACCCCGAGATCAGCGGCGCCGTGGGCGTCCTGCGGGCCAATAACGTGTATGCCATGACCCCGATCATCCTGCTCACCAAGCAGGCCCAGGGCGACAAGGCCGAGATGCTGGCCGCCGCCGATCCGGCCATCGCCACCGCGGCGGCGAACGGCCCGGAGGCCGCCATTCTTCGGGCCTGGCAGGAGATCGTGACGACCAGCGGCAGCTTGAGCCTCGAGCCGCAGGCCGCCCTGGATCTGTCGCTGGATGCCGTTGACGCCCTGATCAAGATCGCCCAGAGCCACTCGACCGTCTATAACCACAACCAAGCGGAGCCCGCCCTGATCGCGGCACTCAGCAGCCCGGAGGAATTGCTCCAGAAACAAGCCGCAGCCGTGCTGGCCATGGTCACTACCGCCGGCGCCCAGCGGGCCATCGCCCGCATGGCCCTCGACGAGACCCGACCCGAAGCGCTCCGCGTCTCGGCATTCGAGTCCCTGGCACACAGCGCCAAGATCAACGGCAATCAACTGGAAGAGGCCACGGTCGACACCCTGATCAAGCTGGCCATTGAAGAGCCGAACTTGACACTGCGCGCCGCGGAGGGTCAGGCGCTGGGTGCCTTGAACATCCCCAGCAACAAGGCCGGACGAATCATCGAGCGATTCTACAAGGGCTAGCGAACCGCCGGTCCGCGGCTGCCTAGTCGGGCGTGAAGACCTCGAAGATCCCCATGATGAAGCTGTCGACGATGCTTTCCAGACCGGCGGCGTCGCCCTCGAGAATCGCCAGCACCCCGCTTTCGATTCCGGGAATCACCGCCGACCGAAACTCGCTGGAGTTCTGTCCTCCGGTGCACAACGACAGCATCATGACGCCACCGCCGCACGCCATCGCCAACCGTTTGTATCCCAGCGCGATCCTGCGAATCATGGGTATCCCCTTGTTGGTTTTCCGCCGCTAGCAAGTTCACACCGCTGGACGTCGCTGAGGGTGCGGCGACCGCATGGGTGTTCATCGGCGGCGACGCCGCCCACTGCCCAGTACAATACTTTGTCTTGACCGCCCTACCCAGAAGTGGTAACTATTACCCAGCCCTACGCGTCACTTTGGATTGCGAACGCCGTCGATGAGCATTGCCCCACCCACTGGTTTGACGCCGCAAGCCCTTTCCGCCCTGCTGGATGCTTCGGCGGCCATTAACTCCAGCCTCGAGCTGCAGCGGGTGCTCCAGGCCATCGCCCAGTCGGCGGCCGCCGTCATGCGGGCCGAGGCCAGCAGCGTGCTGTTGCTGGATGCCCGGCGCCGCAAGCTGATCTTTCGGGCGGCGGTGGGCGATCGCGGCGCCGTGTTGATCGGGGAGGAATTCGACGCCGACCTGGGCATCGCCGGCCGGGTATGTAAGACCGCCACCTCCGAGATTGTCACCGACGTCCAGGAGCACAAGCACTTCTTCAGCGGCATCGATGACAAGAGCAGTTTTCAGACCCGCGGACTGGTGGCGGCGCCACTGATTCAGCAGGGTCAGGTCCTGGGGGTGGTCGAGGTCCTGAACAAGATCGCGACCGACAACTTTACCCCTCAGGATCTCAGCCTGCTGCAGATCTTCGCCAACCTGGCGGCCAGCGGGGTGGCGAACGCTCAAGCCCATCATCAATTGCAAAAGGAAAACGAAGGGCTCCGTTCCACGATCAATCTGGGCGATCCGATCGTCGGGCAGTCCGAACCGCTGCGGCGGGTGCTCGATCTGTGCAACCGGGTGGCCCCCAGTGCCGCCACCGTGCTGCTGCTGGGCGAGACCGGCACCGGCAAGGAAGTTTTTGCCCGCTACGTGCACCAGAACTCTACCGGAAGAGATCGACCGTTCATTGCGGTCAACTGCGCCGCGTTGACCGAGACCTTGCTGGAGAGCGAGCTGTTCGGCCACGAAAAGGGCGCCTTCACCGGCGCCACCGCTCAGAAGCTGGGGCGCTTCGAGCTGGCTGACAAGGGCACCATCTTCTTGGACGAAATCGGTGAGATCAGCCTGTCGGTTCAGGTCAAACTCCTGCGGGTGCTGCAGGAGAAGGAGTTTGTCCGGGTGGGCGGCACCAAGACCATCGCTTGCGACGTCCGGGTCATTGCCGCCACCAATCGTAACCTGCAGGACGAAATGCAAGCCAAACGCTTCCGCGAGGATCTGTACTACCGCCTGAATGTGTTCCCGATCCACATCCCGCCGCTGCGCGAACGGCGCGAGGACATCCCGCTGCTGATCGAACACTTTGTGGTCCGGGCGGCGACCGATCTGCGGGTGACCAAGCCCCGGGTGCACGACGACGCCATGGCCATCCTGGTCAGTCACAACTGGCCCGGCAACATCCGCGAGCTGCAGAACGTCATGGAGCGGGCCGTCCTGATGTCGGACGGAAAAACCATCGAGGCGATCCATCTGCCGCCGGACATTGCCGGCGACCAGGCCCGCGACCCGGCCGCCGAAGGCGATTCTGGCTTGTGGGGTTACGAAAAAGCGATGATCATCAAGGCCCTGCAGAGCAACGGCTGGAACCAATCCAAAGCCGCCCGGGAACTCGGCATCAGCCGCGACAACCTTCGCTACCGGGTCAAGAAATACCACCTCGCCAAGCCCGGCTAGGCCCGGGTTACCGGGCGCTGGGACCCGACGACGTGTCCGGTGACCGTCGGTCTGAAGGTGGCTGGATCACGGCCTTCCAGTTTCCCGGCCCCCAGCATGGGCTTATGTATTCGCCTCCCGAGTGCGTTCCGCATGAATCATGTGACCGGCGTCGCGCAGCAGCTTCGCCGCGCTGACGAAGATGACGAAGCACTCCAGGCGTCCAAGGAACATGCCGACAATCTGTGCCCAAAGGACACCGGCAGGCGCTGACGGCGAGGTCACGCCGACCGAGAGGCCTACCGTACCGATGGACGATGCAAATTCAAAGAGCGACTCCTTCAAGCCGTAACCATGCGCGGTCAGAATTGCAGTGCCGGCCGCGAATGTCACCAGATAAAGGAACACGAAGGCGCCGACCTGCCGCAAGCGGCTGTCGGTCACGAAGACTCGGCGGTCGGCCTCCCAGACCGGGCGCTCGACGACGGCGCTGCGGGGCAGCAGGCTGCGACGCAATTCCCAGGCCAGGCTCTTCCACAGCAGGTAGATGCGATACTGCTTGATGCCGCCGGCCGTCGAGCAGGTGCCGCCCCCGATGAGCATGAGCACGATCAACACCAGCCAGCCGAAGGAATTCCAGTCGCCATAACCGACGGTGGAAAACCCGGTGGTCGTCAGGGCGGTGACCGTCTCGAAGACGGTCACGCGGACCCGCTGGCCCACGGCCGGGTACAGTTCACCGGCGGTTAACAGGAACAGCAGGATCGCACAGAGCGGGATCATGACCGCCATCAGACGAATCTCGCCGTTTCGGCCGACGGCGCGGAGCTTCCCCCCCAACATCAACCATGCGGTGATGAAGCTCAGGTTGCCCAGGATCATCAGCGGGATCGTGACGGCTTCCACCGCCACCGAGTCCCAATGACCGATGCTTTCGACCCGCGTGGAGAATCCGCCGGTTGAAAGGGCCGAGAACGCGTGATTGAGGGCATCGAACCACTCCATTCCGACCAGGTGCAGGGCGCCTGTACCCACAACCATGTAGCCGCTGTAGATCACCATCACCAGCTTGGCCGACTGGCGGACATGGGGCACGAGTTGCTCGCGTCCCTCAGCGACGGACAAGGCCGGGCCGGCCGGGCCGGTGATGGCGGACAGCATGATGATGGCCAGCCCCGCGCCCCCGGCGAGTTGCATGGTGCTTCGCCACAATAGGATGACGTGACTGGCGTGTGCGACATCGACAACCGACAGACCGGTGGTGGTCCAGCCGCTGACCGACTCGAAGACCGCTTGTGTGAGGTTCAAGCCCGTCACGGTCATGAACGGCCAGGCGGAAAACAGGCACACCAGAATCCAGCTCAGCAGGACGATCACGCCACCTTCTTGAACCGAAAGCACAACATCCTCTTTTGGTCGCAACAACCGCCAGGCAGCCAGTCCCAGACCGCCCATGAACAGCGCCGGAATGACAAAGGATCCTGACTGCGCGGCCTCCTCCGGCCAGGCGATCAAGGCCAGCAGCGGTGCGCACATGACGCCCGCACACAGGACCATGATCATTCCCGTGAAGGACAAGATCGTTCGGTATCGCTGTCGGAGGTGGCTGGCTTCTCGCAAAGCGACGCCCTCTAATCCGCCTCGCCGGTGATGGCTTTGATCACCGGGCCATGATTTGCCGGGAGGGTGATCAACACGATCCGGTCGCCGGCCTGGAGGTCGGTGTCACCGCGGGGAACAACGGCGTCGCCCTTCCGCAGAACCACGGCGATGAGGCTGTCCGGCGGCAGGGCAAGATCGCGCAGCGTCTTGCCAACCACCGGAGCGCCAGCCGGGAGCTTGATCTCGGTGATGTTGACCTGACCCTCGCCGACGGGGATCAGGTTGGTGATTTCGTCCAAGGCCGTGCGTTGCTCGATCATGCTGGCGATGGTTCGTGTGGTGGAAAACGCACTCACGCCGAGTTGCTGGAAGACGCCCTCGTTGTCGGGGTCGTTCACCAAGGCCAGGTTGTGGGCGACGTCGAACTGCAGCCTGGCCAACTGACAGGCGGCCAGGTTGTCCTGGTCGTGGGGCGTGACGGCCAACACGGCATCCGCCCCCCGTGCCCCGGCTTCCTCCAGGATGGTCGGATCGCTGCCGTCACCACGAATCACGGTGACCTTCAAGCGGCGGGCCAATTGAACACACTCCTCCGGGTTGCGGTTGATGACCGTCACCTGGTGGCCCTTCGCCGAAAACGTCCGGCACAGGAAATACACCGGCTTACCGCCGCCGATGATCAGGACCTTCATGCACCGCCCTCCTGGGCGATCGATTTCAGGAACAGCTCGGCGGCGACGGACGTCGGGCAGATGGTCTCGACGCCCAGACAGCGGTAAACCGCTTCGCGCCGGGGCTCAAACACGCGGGCCAGGACCCGGGGGACCCCAAACGCGGTCCTGGCCACCTGGGCGACCAGCAGGTTGATGTTGTCGCGTCGCGTCGTGGCGAGCACCAGATCGGCCTTGTCGACCTTGGCCTGCTTCAGCACCGCAAACTCGGTGGCGTCGCCCTCGATGCGGAAGCCGCTGTACTCCGACGACAGATTGCCGAAGGCCTGTTCATCCGTATCGATGACGACCACACCATGGCCGGCCCGGCTGAGGTGGTTCGCCAGGTGCGACCCCAAGCGACCGCAGCCGACGATCACAATGAACAGGTCGGAGGCCATCTACCGCGGGTCCTTTGATGGATCCTTCGAGTCGCCCAGGCTGATACCGCTGCCCAGTTGCTCGCGAATCACCACTCGTTCCAGATTCCTGGACGCCGGTTGGTATGCGGGGTCCAAGGCCAACGCGGCACGATACTGCTTGAGGGCTTCCCGCCAATCTCCGCGCATTTCAATCAGAGCGCCCAAGAGGTTGGGCGCCTCCGGCTTGGTCGGATCTGTGGCGATCGCCTGCCTGACGTGTTCTTGGGCCGCGTCGAACTCGCGTTCACCGATGCACTTCTTGGCCAGTTCGATGTGCGCTTCGTAGCCCTTGGCCTGATCCGCCTCGATCAGGCCGCGATCAAGAACCTTGGTCACCAGTTCGCGAATTTCCTTGGGTGCGAAAGGCTTCTGGATGAAGTCCACCGCCCCGAGCTTCATCGCCTCTGTGGCCGACTCGATGGTTCCGTGGGCGGTGATGATAATGACCTTGATGTCCGGCCGGGCCTTCCGGACCTGGCGCAGCACCTCCATGCCGTCCATCCCCGGCATCTTCAGGTCCAGGAGCACCAGGCCGAAGTGCGTTTGCGCCAGCTTGGCCAGGGCCTCTTCGCCGTTGACCGCCGTGTCCGTGTCCAGTTGCAGCGCCTCCAGCGCCTGCGACAGCGTCAGCCGAATGTTCTTCTCGTCGTCCACGATCAGGACGGGCTTGGCTTCCATCGCTGTTCTCCCATGCTTCCAGCGGGTGCGCCGGACCCGGCTGCCGGCGCCTGGTAAACCCCGGCTTCAGCCCTCCGCAGGCGCACATCGGCCTCTTGGATTCCGGCGGACATCATAACGTCAACGACGCTTGGCGGCGACGTCGGGGGGTTCCGCCGTCGGCAAGGTGAACGTGAAGGTACTGCCCGCGCCAGGCGTCGAGTCGACCCAGATCGTTCCCTTGTGGGCACGAACGATTTCCTTGCAGATCGCCAGACCCAGCCCCGTACCGCCCACGCTCTGGGCCCTCTTGACCTGTACGAACTTCTCGAAGATGCGGCTTTGATACTCCGGCGGGATGCCTTCGCCGTCGTCCGAAACGGAGATGTGGACCCACGGGCCGACATGCCGGGCCGAGACCGTGATCCTGCTCTTGGCGTACCGCAGGGCGTTGGCAATCAGGTTGGTCAGCACCCAGGTAATCTTGTTCGCGTCTGCCAGGACCTCGGGCACGCCTTCGGGCATGTCAGTGGTCAGCTCAATCCGCTTTTGGTCCGCTTGCTCCGCGAAGACGCCGACGGCCTTCTCCGCCAGGACACGCGGCAGCATGCGGTCGAACTCCAGTCCCACCTTGCCGGACTCGATCTTGGACAGGTCCAGCAGATCGCTGATGAGGCTCTTGAGGCGGGCAAGCTCCTCGCTGGCGGCGTCGAGCAGTTGCTTGTGCTTGGCGTCCAGCTTGTCGGCCGCGCCTTCCCGGAGCAATGCGATACTCATGCCGAGGCTTTGCAGCGGCGTCTTGAGTTCGTGCGAGGCGGTCATCAGGAACTCGCTTTTCATGCGGTCCAGTTCCTTCAATCGGGTCACGTCGCGCAGCAGCAGGACCACGCCCAGCATCCCCCCGCTTTTCGAGACCACCGGGGTGATGTCGAACAGATAGTGCTTGATGGCCTCGCCCTCGCCGATGGAGAGAATGTTCTGGCCCTCCTCGACCTGCGGCGGCTGACCCGATTCAGCCGTCTGCTTCATCAACTCGAAGAGGGGTTCGTTCCGGACCACCTCCAGGAAGTGCTGCTCCGCGGCCGCTTCGGGATCGACACCCAGGATTCGACCGGCCTGCGGGTTCACCCGAGTCACCCGGAGCCCGGCGTCCACCACCACCACGCCGTCTTCGATGCTCCGCAGCACCGCGTCGCTCTTTTGCCGTTCGGCGACGATCTGCTCGACGTTCATGCGGTGGTAGCTACCGAGCTGGGTGGCCATCGTGTTGAAGCCTTGAGCCAGCCGGGCAAGTTCGTCCGAGCCCGTCGCCGGCACCCTGACCTCATAGTTGCCCCCGGCCAGGGTCTCGGTTGCATCCATCATCTGCCGGATCGGACGAACCAGCCGCTTGCTGAGCAGCAGACTGAAGGCCAGCCCCAAGCCGATTGCGACGGCGGCGACTGTTGTGGTGGACCAGATGGCGGTATGGGCGACGCCTTGGGTCCGCTGGCTGGCGAGGAACATCGTATCGTGGTTCATTTCTCGCAGCCGCACGGCTTGGTCCCGGACGCGCGTAAACGACGGCAGCACCGCCTCGTGGTAGAACGCGCCGGCCGGTTGCGGCGACGACGTCTTCATCTCACGGAGTTTCGAGAAGCTGACAAGATACGCCGAGTAGCCCGACTCGATGGCAGCCAGAACATCGGCCTCGCCGGGGATGGTCACGTTGTCCTTCGCCCGCCCAAGCCACTGCAGGAAGTGGTTCTCGTTCGCGCGGAACTGAACCAGCCCTTCGTCGTCGTAGTCGAGCATCACCAGCAGCGTGGCCGAGTCTTGACGCTCGATGGCGTCGATCATGTTTTCGGCGGCCAGGATGCTGGTGTAGTTCTCCCTCAGGATGGCGTGACTGGCCTGCCCCAAGCCGACCAGGTTGAGCACCGCCCAGATCACCACCACCGCCATCAGCGCCAGCGTGATCCCGTAGCCGACCAGGATGCTCTTGCGTAGCGGCACGTCGCGGCCCCACCAAAAGCGACGTGGCCGCTGCTCCGATCCCGGCCTGAATCCGTCGCCTGCGTCGACATTGTCCGCATCTGGCGCTGTTGTGCAAGCAACTGCGTCCGGTAGCGTGTCGCTGGCGTCCTGTCGCTGGCGTCCAGTTGAGGAAGGGGCTGGTCTGGATTACGCCGAGAGTCCCTCAATTCGTCCCGGGACTGGAAAGCACATCTCTTCGCCGAGAGGGCCGCCTTGAAGCGGATGCGATCCCGTTCGTTCAGCGGACACAGACGAATCGTGACTGTGTTCGCGGGAGGGGAGGCATGAGGCAAGCCTCGTTCGAGGAGGCTTTCGCCGAGCATGTGGCCGGCCTGCAACGGCGTCGCGGCCGCGACACGATGTGCAGGCGGCTTACCGTGACAACACTGATCGTGCTCGCTCTGCTGTGGGCTGCAAAGCAGTTCGCGTTTGGCTAAACGAGGATGCGGAGTCGGAAGGGAGCGCGTTATGGCTTGGAGGGGGGCGGGGAGGTCTTTGGAGAGGGGGCGATGACGACCGTTCCGTTCTTTGCGACGTAGACGGGAAGCCCCGCCTCGTGGAGTCGGGCGACCTCGCGGCGGATGGCCTTCTTGAAGCCCTCGCGAATGGCCCTTCGTCGCTCATCGGGAGTTGTCGGCTCAGGTTGGTTCATCGGCTGCCTCACGTTGAATTCGCTCGTAAGTGACCGGGGCGAACACGGTCGGGCTCACCCCCTGGCCGCCTTCGGCAATGACGACCGGCTCCTCTCCTGAATTATCGCACAAGGTCCACTCGTCGGCCAGCGGCTGGTAGAGGCGGACGAAGTTTCTGAGGCCTCGCCAGTAGCGACGCTCGATCACGCCGGCGGGCACGTCGTGGCCGCCCTGCCGGACGCGAGCTGCAACGCGGGAGCGGGCAAGCGCGACGCTCGAAAGCCAGATGAAGACGATGTGGACGAGGTAGCCCTCGGCTCGAGCCTCCCTGAGGAAGGGGGCGTAGTGATCTTGCCCCACAAATTGGACACGAACCCCTCTTTGAAAGGTTCAATTTGATATCCTTACCGAGGAGGTTCCAATGGGCCGGAGATTTGGTCAAGCCTTTAAAGACGAAGCCGTTAAGCTGGTAGAAGTCAACGGTGTGAAGGTTCACCAGGCCGCATCAGAATTAGGCATTGGTCGATCGACCCTTGAGAAATGGCTTCGAGAATATCGCAATTCTGAATCCAAGGGCTTGAGCGCCGGTGAAAAGAGTGAGCTGAAACAGTTGCGTGAAGAAAACCGCAAGCTCAAGCTTGAAAAAGAGCTCTTAAAAAAAGCGACGGTATACTTCGCCAAGCACTCGGAGTGAGGTGCGGATTCATCGCCGCCCATGCGAATGCAGCGCTGAGCACCCGTGAACTGTGCTCGTTACTGAGTGTAGCCCGGTCCAGCTATTACGAGTGGCATTGTCAAGCCACCAGGCGTGAACTGACAGCCGCCGAGGAATCGAGATTGCTGATACAAATCAGAAAGATCTTTTATGACAGTCAGCAAACCTACGGGAGTCCGCGGGTCTGGAGGCAACTGCTCAGAGACGGTATTGCGTGCAGCCGCAGACAAGTGGCCCGGATCATGCGTAAAAACGGCCTGATATCGGTGCATTTCAAGCGAAAACGCAAGTTTGTTGCCACGACCGACTCCGGTGCAACGAGCGCGCCGGCACCGGACCTGCTGAAGCAGGATTTCGGAACGACCGCGCCCAATCAGAAATGGGTTGGGGATGTGACCTATATCTACACGGCTGAAGGCTGGGCTTATCTGGCCAATGTCATTGATCTGTTTTCAAGAAAAATTGTGGGTTACGCCATCGGCGCCAGGAACAATGCGCAGTTGACCTGTGCCGCGTTTAAGATGGCCGTGCTCAGACGGCAACAGCCCAGGCAGCTCATCTATCATTCGGATCGCGGATCGAATTATGCGTGCTCAGAGTTCAAGGAGCTATTGCTTGCAAATAGAATAAGGCCAAGTATGAGCCGGCGAGGGAATTGTTATGACAATGCCGTTGCCGAATCGTTCTTTCACACGATCAAGGTTGAATTGATTACCAGGACAGCCTATAAATCGCGACTGGCTGTTTTAAGCAGTGTTACGGACTGGATCGAGCATTTTTACAATACCCAACGAATGCATTCGGCGATTGGGTACTGCTCGCCGGTTGAATTCGAACGAATGCACGCCGATTCTACG
>CAZUGO010000081.1:0-50767 GCA_964619935.1 uncultured Planctomycetales bacterium
GGTGCTCGTCCGTGAGCAGGTGACCACCGCTTTCGGCGAGGTGGTGTTCAGTGCGGGATCGACGGACACGCGCTATCAGTTCGCTGGCGCTTATGGTTACGAAAACCTCGGGATCGCAGCGCTGCATGTCGGCCATCGGTATTATGAGCCGGCGCTGGGTAGATTCCTTCAAAGAGATCCAGTGGGTATTGTTGGTGGTTGGAACTCTTATGCATACGTGATGAACAACCCAACCGCTTCCGTCGACCCACTAGGTCTTTGGCCAGGTAATCCAGGGTGGTCGGGATGGGGCAATGAACTTGTCTTGATCGGGACAACTCCGATCGAGTGGCTACCTGGAAATACTATGGAAGAGCGTGTTCGAAACGGGCAAATAATAGGTGTGAGTGTTGCTGCCGTATGCCTTGCCGGAGCGGCGGGAGTATCCTACACTGGCGTCAACTACGGTTTCAAAGTCGGAATACACGGGGCCCATCACTTTTTTCCGAAGATTGGGAAATATGCTCGACACATTCAGATTAACTGGTGGCGTGCTGGTGTAAAGGGAAGCGGTGGCGTATGGCGCAGACCATTTTGAGTGAATCATGGAACCCCATAGGCTTCCAATCACCGTAGACGTTCCTGGTGAGATTATCCGTGTGGACCACCTGATTCACGATCGTTGGTTTTCAGTCAACGACGTCGAGTTTCAGGCCGGGAGTGGTGAATTCTCCATTGTGTACTCACATGATGAGACCATTGACCGACGTGTTCTGGATTCAGTAAAGGGCCAGCCGAACCTGTGGCGCCTGATTATCCGTCACGTCATTTCATATCATTTCAAAGACCGTGAGAAGATTGTGTGGTATGATTTCAATCGAATCAGGTTTGAAAGGCGCACGGGGCATCTGCAGATCCTGACAAATACTCCGCTGCTGCTTCGCTTCAAGGTGACGACGCTGGACCTTATAGTCGAACCAGCCGCTTGGCCTTGATGGATTCAATACAACCCCGGAGCACGATGTCGACCTGGGGATTGGTGGTATCTGTTGCGGTCAACAACCTTCGTAGGCCGTCGTATGTGGTCAACGCTGCAGATCTGGCCCAGCTGCTCGGTTGCTGGAGATATAACCGAATGTTGTGGATTTGGGTAATGAAAAAGGCGGCGTACCCTGGGTGAACGATGAGTTTCGCCCGTTCCTAACACAGGAGGATGCGCCCCGTGAACCACGATACGACAACCGCACTCGAGATTCCAGAGGTTACAGCGCAAGATGTGTTGAGCGAGTTCCTTCGGGAGGGGGCTCGCGAGATGCTGGGCAAGGCAATTGAAAGCGAAGTCGCCAATTACATTGCGGCCCATGCCCATGAGCGTGACGCCGCCGGCCGCCGGCTGGTGGTCCGGAACGGCCATCTGCCGGCGCGAGATCTTCAAACCGGTCTGGGAGCCATCCCGGTCAAGCAACCCCGTGTGCACGACCAGCGGGTGGATTCGGCCGGCACCCGCCTTCGTTTCAGCAGCAGCATCCTGCCGCCCTATCTGCGCAAGACGAAGAGCGTCGCCAACGCCAAGATCGGCGAAGCTCGTGGCCGACTCGTGGCTGGCCCGTCTGGACGGGCGGGATCGCAACCGCACCGTTGAGCGCTACGTGAAGCGTGCGAGAGGCCGACTTTTTCGCGACGACTCTGACGACCATCCCGTGTCACCGATCGACGCCTTCAGGCTGGCCGCCGACATCCGCCCCCAAGCGGCATCCGCGTGGGTAGAGCGGTTGAGGGCTGTCTCGAGCGAGGAGATCGAAGAAGTCGTTCGTCGGGTACCGTCCATCCGAATGTCAGAAACAGCAAGACGATTTGCCCTGAGGATGTTACAATTCAACCGGAGCACCCTTGAGGGTGAGGTGGAGCAAGTATGAAGGACCAGCCTTTGAGCCTCAACGCAGTCTTTGTCGCCTGGCGCGATCCCGTTCATCATCGCTGCTACCCGGTAGGACGTCTTGCGCGCCTTGCTGGACCCGGGAGTGGCCGAGCATACGAGTTCGTCTACGTGCAAGGCGTGTCGAGCGCCAAGGAAGCGGGCTTTTCACATATCGTACCATTTGAGGATCTCCACAGCATCTATCGCAGCGCCGCGCTATTCCCGTTCTTTATGAACCGCATCATGTCCGAGTCGCGATCCGACCGAGATGCGTTCTTACAAAGGATGATGCTCACCCAACCGGATCCACTCGAGATCCTCTCTCGTACCGGCGGGATTCGAGCCACGGACTCGTTCGAAGTGTTCCCTCTGCCACGGCTTGATCCATCCATGCCGGGGTTTCGAACTCTGTTCTTTGTCCATGCTTTACGGCACTTTCCTGCTAGTGCCCACCAACGTATTGCCCTTCTGCAGCCGGGCGAGGTGCTGTACATGGTCATGGATTGCCAGAACGAATTCGATCCCCTCGCCATTGCCCTCCGAACGGCAGATCGGGTTCTCGTCGGACACGTCCCCGGCTATCTGCTGATGGGAATGTACGAGCTGCGCGATAAGTGCGCAGACATCTGCCTCAGTGTCGCTCAGGTCAACCTGGAGCCGGCGCCTCTCGATCAGCGGCTTCTCTGCGAAATGGAGACCTGCTGGCCCCCCGACTACCGGCCTTTTGTGGATGATCGATTTCAGCCGATTGCGCAAGGCGCCATTCGGACCGAGTCGTTGATCGATGAGTACGACGGTGGTGTGCCCGTCGAAGCTTGATATGGTCCTGATAGCCGGTCGTTCGCTCCACGACGGCAAGGCGATTTCCCGGCATCCCTCGTGCAGGACGGTCAGTCATGCATGAAGAACTCCTCGCTTCTATTGGCCCACCGCAGCTCCGTGGGGGGGCCCCGTAGCCGGCCGGACGGGCCAGCGGGATGCCCTGCGCCGAGACCACGTCTTCTGCCGTGCCCCCCCGACCGCGGTATCGCGTGAGCGCACTCGAGAACCATTCTCGGTGGCGTCGTTCTACAACTGGCGCAAGAAGCTTGGGGCACCGGATGTCGGGCGGCGCCCCTCTCGTGATCGCCGTGCCTTCCAGCCGGTCACGATCCTGCCGCCGGCGCCGGGGGTCTCGATCCATTTGACCTGCGGCACCCGCATCGAGATTGGTGTCGAGAATCTCGACGCCGTCCGCGAAGGGTTAAAGGGGACAGCCAGGTCAGGATGGTCAGGATCGTTTAATCGTTTTTATCGAGGCCGACGTGGCCGGGCGAAACGGGTATAACCATCGAGCGCATTATTGCGGCTGACATCGGCTCTATAGGGAGCGTTGCCGAACCCCTAGCGTCCCATGCAGGTTCCGAGGGCGGTGACCGCCTGGATCAGTGGGTCATCGGCGGGCACCAGGCGTTGGCGGTTGGCGACGGCCAGGATCGGCACCGAGCGGATGGTGCCCTGCTGGTGGACCACGAGCTGATTGAGGGCGCCCCCGACCAGCAGCTCGATGGCCCCGTGGCCGAAACGGGTGGCCAACACCCGGTCAAAGGCGATGGGGCTGCCGCCGCGCTGCACGTGCCCCAGAATGGTCGCCCGGGTTTCCAGGCCGGTGCGCTGGGCAATCCGTTCGGCCAGCACCTCGCTGACGCCCCCCAGCCGGATGGGATCCGGCGAGTCGTGAACCACGCGATCGACCACCACCTGACCCCCGATGGGCTTGGCTCCTTCGCTGACCGCAATAATGGTGAAGGACTTGCCACGACCGCGACGGTCTAGACACCAGTTGCAGACCACCGCGAGGTCATAGGGCAGCTCCGGGATCAGGATGACGTCGGCCCCGCTGGCCGATCCCGCGTACAGCGCCAGCCACCCGGCGTTGCGGCCCATGGTTTCCAACAGCATGACCCGATGGTGGCTGGAGGCCGTGCTGTGAATGCGGTCCAGGGCCTCGCAGGCGGTCTGGACCGCGGTGTGGAATCCGAAGGTCAAATCGGTGTGCATCAGGTCGTTGTCGATGGTCTTGGGCACACCGACGCAGGGCACGCCGCGTTCGATCAGGGCGGCGACGCCCGACATGGTGCCGTCGCCGCCGATGCACACAATGGCGTCCAGCTTGCGCTCCGCGATGTGGGCAACGGCCCGGTCGGTGACGTCCTCGTAGATGGGCTGCCCGCCGGCGTCCACCCCGGTCTTGAAGCGACGGAAGTCGGCCCGGTTGCTGGTGCCCAGAATGGTGCCGCCGATGGTCAGGATGTTGCTGGCCGCCTGAACGGTCAGCGGGTGCATGCGGTTCTCGATCAAGCCCAGAAACCCGTCCTCGATGCCGTACACTTCCAGGCCGTGTTGCAGAATCGCAGTCTTGGTGACGGCGCGAATGACGGCATTGATCCCGGGGCAATCGCCGCCGCCGGTCAGCACGCCGATCCTGCGAAGTCTGCTCACTGTCTGTCCTCCGGGGTCGCGGCTATTATGGAGTCGGCTGGGGTTCGGAGCAAGCGGCCGCCGGCGGACGGAATGGCCGCCCGCGGCAGCCGACGGTCCGGGCACCCGCCGTCTTCAGCGGGAGGTGTGACGTGTCGAACAGCGAACTGGCCCGATCGTTCGAGCTGCTCGCCGACCTGTTGGAGATTCAGGGCGCCAACCGCTTTCGAATCAACTCCTTCCGGCGCAGCGCCCGGATCCTCAAAGACCTGGTGGAAGACGCCGCTGAACTGGACCGCGACGATCGTCTGGCCGAGGTCGAGGGCATCGGCAAGGGCACCCTGGAGAAGATCCGCGAGCACCTGCGAACCGGCTCGATGGTCGAGCTTGCCGAACTGACGGCGCACATGCCCGAAGGGCTGCCGGCGCTGCTGGAGGTGCCCGGCATGGGTCCCAAGAAAGTTGCGGCGGTCTGGAAACAGCTCGATGTCGGGAGCCTCGCGGATCTCAAACAGGCCATCGAGGCCGGCCGACTCCAAGCGCTGCCCGGCTTCGGCGTCCAGAGCGCCAAGAAGATCGCCCAGGGCATCCAATTCCTGGAACGCTCCGGTGGGCGGGTACCCTATGGGCAGGCCTTAACGCTGGGCGAGGCCTTGGCCGAGCGGGTGGCGGCCATTCCCGGGGTGGAACGAGTGGCGATTGCCGGATCGCTCCGCCGCGGCTGCGAGACCATCGGCGACATCGATCTGCTGTGTACGGCCCGCGACGGCGGCGCCGTGGTCCAGGCCTTCAGCGCGCTGGCGGAGGACGGCGCCGTGCTGGCCGCGGGCGAGACCAAGGGCAGCATCACCATCCCGCTGGAACAGCGGCGGCCGGTGCAGGTCGATCTCCGCGTGGTCCCCGAGGAATCTTTCGGGGCGGCGTTGCAATACTTCTCGGGCTCCAAAGCGCACAACGTGCGGCTGCGCGAGCTGGCCATCCGCCAGGGTTACAAGCTCAACGAATGGGGCCTGTTTGACGGCGCGCAGCAACTGGCCGGAGCCGAGGAGGCCGACATCTACCAGCGGCTGAGCCTGCCCCTGATCCCCGTCGAACTGCGCGAAGATCGCGGAGAGTTTGACGCCGATCCGGCGGGGTTCGCCGCGCTGGTGACCCTCCCGGACATTCGCGGCGACCTGCACCTGCACACCGTGGCCAGCGACGGCAAGTGCACCGTGGAGGACCTGGCCCAGGCGGCCCGCGCCCGCGGCTACGCCTACATCAACATCACCGATCATTCGCGCAGTTCGGCGATTGCCGGCGGCTTGTCCATCGAGCGGATGGTCGCCCACATCGAGACCGTGCGGCGGTTCGACCAGTCATTCGACGGGCTGAAGATTCTGGTGGGTTGCGAGTGCGACATCCTGGCCGACGGGACGCTGGACTATCCGGACGATCTTCTGGCCGCCTGCGACATCGTGGTGGCGAGCATTCACAGCGCCACCGGTCAGCCGGCCGAGGTCATCACCCGCCGGACCCTGGCGGCGATCGAGAATCCGCATGTCGACATCATCGGGCACCCCACCAGTCGGTTGCTCGATCAGCGGCCGGCCAACGCGGTGGACATTGGCGAGATTGCCCGGGCGGCGGCGGCCACCGGCACGGCCCTGGAGGTCAACGCCTCCTGGAGGCGCCTGGATCTCAAGGATCTGCACATCCGCCAGGCCCTGGATGCCGGCGCCCTGATCTGCATCAACACCGATGCTCACCGGGTCGAGCAGTTGGACGCCATGCGGTATGGCATTGTCACGGCCCGCCGCGGGGCGGCGCCGCGCGATCGGGTGCTGAACACTTTTGGGTTGGAGCGCCTGCTGGCGGCCGTGAAGCACTGATCCGAACGCTCGAACAAGAACCGCCCGAGGAGGGTTGCTCCCCGGGCGGTTTCGGATCGTTCGCGCTGGATCAGCCCAGCCGGCGGCTATCCGCCCAGCAGGGCCAGGATCTGGGCGGCCTGCTGGTTGGCCAACCCGAGCAACGAGATGCCGGAGTTCAACAGCACCGACTGCTTGTTGAGTTCGGCGGTCGCCAGGGCATAATCGGTGTCGCCGATGACGCTGGCCGCGTCGCTCAGCCCGACCTTCTGGGCGGTCAAGTTGCTGATGGCCGGCTGCACCTGGAATTTCTGGAGCCCACCGATTCGGCCTTGGGCCACCGCCAGGTCGCCGATGGCCTTGTCCACGATGCCCAGGGCTGAGGCCCGGTTGGCCGCGCTCGACAGGTCGGCGTCGCCGCCGCTCCTCAACTCGCTGAGGAAGCCGCCGCTGTCGCCGCCACCGAGGTTGTGGCTGAACAGGGCATCGATTCCGATGGTCACCCGGGTGACCGCTTCGGACCCCAGTTGGAAGGTGAATCCGCCGGTGGTGTGCACCGTGAATTCCTCGGTCCCCGCAGTGAATGCTGCGCCCAGTGTAAAGCTGCCGCTGACCCCGCCGACGTTGAAGTTCACGTCGACGCCGTCGGCGGTGAAGCTCTGACCGTTGATGGTTCCGGCGGCGTCGGTGCCGGTGGCCCGGGTGACCTCGGTCACGTTGTTGGTGTTGGTCAGGCCGCCGCCGCTGAGGGTGTCGACGCTGACGAAGGCTTCCGACCCGGTGGTGGTGGAGTTCAGCACCACGAAATTGCCCGATGTCGTGGCACTGACGCCCGTCACATCCACGGCGTTGTTGATGGCGGCGACGGCTGACGCCTGGGTGGCACCGACGTTCAGCTCGATGGTGGCGGTGCCCAATGAGCCGGTGACGGCCAGCTCGGTGGCGGCGCTGACGGTGGCGCCGCCACTGAAGTTGGCGACCCCGTGCGACGCTTCGGCCGCCGCGGTGGTGACCTGCACCGAGAAGGTCAGATCACTGCTCAGATTGCCGCGATTGAAGACCCGCAGGTCGCCGATCATGTCAGAATCGTTGACGGTGGCGTCGATGGCGCCGGTGCCGTCGATCAGGCGGCGGCCATTGAACACCGTGGTGCGCACGATGCGGTCGATGGAGTCGATGGCCAGATCGATCTGCGATTGATTGGCCGCGATTTCGGCTTGCGACAGGTTGCCGTCGCTGACCGACGACAACACCAGCCGATCGATTTCCCCCAGCAGACTGTGGATTTCCCCCAAGGCGTTGTCGGCCACACCCAGAACCGCGTCTGTGCGCTGATTGTTGGCGATCGAGGCGTCGACCGCGCTGATCTCGGACTGCAGGCTCTTCAGGGCGATGAGGCCGGCGGGATCGTCGGCGCCGCGGTTGATCTTGAGTCCGGTGGAGAGCTGGGTGATGACGTTGCTTTGTGCTTTCGAGGTTCGATTGAGGATGCTCAGGAGTGTGAATGTGTTTGTGTTTGTGACTGTCAGACCCATCGAGTGCTCCCTGTGTAATGCCGAAGATCCCAGGCCAACGTTCCGTGACTGCAACGTAAGATACGCCCCGAATGCAAGGCAAACCGGCGGGCCGATAAGCAACCCGGCCTGGCGGGACGGTCCACACGCCGGACCGCGCGGCAGGGAAACGAAAGCAGAAAGGAAGCCAGGAAATCGGGAGCACCCGACCCGGAAGGGGGGCAAAGGGGCCGGCGTGCGCTTTCGGACCCTGCGGTCCCGGCAGCCGTCAGCGGCGGTGTCCGCGGGTCAGGACTTGGCTCGCTCCAGGTACGCGCCGCTGCGGGTGTCGACCCGGACTCGTTCGCCAGGCTCGATGAACGCCGGCACGCGGATGCGGGCCCCGGTCTCCAGGATGGCGTCCTTGGGCTGGTTGGTGGCGGTGGCGCCCTTGACCACCGGCGGGGTGTCCTTGATTTGCAGCTCCACGACCTGGGGCAGTTCGACGCCGATCAGGACGCCGTTGTAGAGTTGGCCGCTGACCGGCGTGTTTTCCTTGAGGTAGTTCACGGCGTCGCCGAGCAGTTCCTTGTCGATGGTCACATGGTCGTAGGTCTCGTTGTCCATCAACACGTAGCCGTTGCTCTCCTGGTAGAGGTACTCGTACTCCTTGGTCTCGACAAACGGGATCTCGATGGTGTCGTCGACCTTGAAGCGGACATCGATCACTTGTCCGGTGGTGTACTTCTTGAGCTTGACCTGCATGTAGCTGCGCTTGTTGCCCTTGGCGACGTGTTGGGCGTCGTGGCAAGTGTACAGTTCGCCGTCATAGATGCAATATCGTCCCTTGCGCAGTTCGGTGGCTTTGATCATCGGTGGCTCCTGTCCCCGTTGCGTCGCTGCATTCCGGCCGATTATGAGCCAAGGTCACAGGTTCGTCAACGACCGCGGCGGTCGGGCGCGGCGGCGGGTCAGGTGAAGTCGGGGATCAGGGTGACGTCCTGGATGGTGTGTCCGGTCAGGTGGCTGACCGCCACGACCCGGGGCGGGTCGTGCGGCAGGGCGGTGGGCCAGAGAAACAGTCGATCGCGCAGCTCATTGGTGCCCACGATCCAGTCGGCGGCGACTTCCGCCCGCCGGATGGTCTGGCCGCCGGCCTGGTAGCGGCAACTGAAGGCGTCGCCAATGACCTGGGCGTGGACTGCGGTTGAGGTGTCGCTGAAGAACAGCCGCCGCACGCCGTGGGCGCTCAACTGGGCCACCGATTCGATGCTGCGCGGCTGGCCGCGGTAGAGCGTCTCGGCGTGCTCAGGTTGCTCAACGGGCCAGCAATGGATGGTCCCCCCGGCCGTACCCGCCAGCGGGCCGGACGGCGTCGCCAGCAAGGCGGTGATCGCCGCGCCGGCCCCGTGGTACACCCGGCAGGGCGGGGCGTCAGGCTGATCGTGGTCCAGGGTCAAGGACAGCACCTGCTGGTCAACTGCCAGCCAGATCCGGTCCTGGGCAAACTGGACTTGTCGAACGGTGGCCGCGGCAGCGGTGCGACGGGGCAACAGCGGTTCGGCAGCGCCGCCGCGGGTGGTGTCCCAGCGCAACAGTCCCAGCTCCGAATGCGTGGCGTACAGATGAGTGCCGGCGAGGGCCACGGCGTTGAACCCGCCGCGCGGAGGTCGGTCTGCCTCAGCCAGGTAGGTGGCCGGCGGGGCCTCGGAATTCGCCGGCACCAGCACCGCCCCCCGGGCGGCCCCCACCAGCAACAGGGTGGTGCCGTCGGCGCTGCGCTCGCAAGTCAAAGAGCGCAAAGGGCCGGCGGCAGTCGACAACCGCTGGCGGTGCGCGGGCTGCTGGAGTTCTCGCGGGTCAAAGAACAACAACTCCGCTCCGCTGGCCACCACCACCCAGGCGGTGGGGGCGGGCCGGTCCGAGGTCCGCCACAGGGCGCCATACAAAAACGCGCGGTGACCGGGGCTGAAAGATTGGATCAACTCCTGCAGGCTCGCCTGCGGGGTCGCCGCCGCCAGATCGTGCAGGCGGGTCAAAGTCTGCTCCAGTTGGGTCAGGTGGGCATCGCGGGCCTCGGCAATGGCCTGCTGAATTTGTTGCTCGGCGCGGACCTGCTGTTGTTGTCGTTGCAGGCGCCGGCGCTGCTGTTCGGACTGGCGGTAGGCGCTGGAGTCGATCGTGGCACGGCACACCGCTTCGATCCGCAGCCCGCCGCGGAACAGTACCTCCTGGAGGGCCTCCCGTATGGACTCCAGCAGCGCCCGGCGATCGACATCGTCGCGCAGGGCCGCAGCAGTGGCCTGGCGCACCACCCGCCGGGTGGCCTGGAGCACGCCGGGCCGCAGGATGTCGCTGAGTTGTTGCCGGGTGACCCGCGGCTGGGTGCCGGCAATGGTTTCCCGAAACGCCTGGACGTCGTCTGGTTCGGGGTTCACCTGCACCTGCAACCCGATGTCGGCCGTGCAGTCGAAGTGATCGGCACTGGCCAGGTCGGTCAAGGCGAACTCCAGGATCACCGGTTGGGTGCGCAGCACGATGAGTTGCTCGGCGTCGCCGCGCTGGATGGCGGTTCCCGGCGGGCACCACACCCGGCCGCCATGACTGCCGGCGACCAGGGCACACCAGTAAGGCGGCAGATCCACCGAGCGGTTCAACAAGCCAAAGAGTTGATCGCCGGGGATGATCGCGGCAACCACTTCGGGATTCTCTGTGATGGCTGACAGTTCGGTCATGTATCGATGCCCATGCCGCCGGAGGCCGTCGCGCTGGCGGGCGGCCCGGTTAGTCCTGGTTGAACCGTTCGAACCTGGCCAGGTCGGCCGGGCGCACCGACGGTCGGGTGCTGCCGAGCACCTGGAGCACGTCGGCCATGCTAATGGCCCGGGCCTTCTGGCCCGCGATCGACTCCAGGAAGGCGTTGCGGGCGGCCTGTTCGGCAATGCTGGCGATGTCCGCTCCGCTGTAGCCTTCCAGGCGGTCGCAGAGCGCCCCGAAGTCGACGTCATCGGCCAGCGGGCGCTTCGACAGGTAGATCTCCAGCAGCTTGAAGCGGGCCGGGGCGTCCGGCAACGGGACGTAGATCCGGGCGTCCAGCCGCCCGGGCCGCATCATGGCATCGTCGAGCATCCAGGGTTTGTTGGTGGCGCCGACGAACAGCAGCGGGCGCGGGTGTTCCTCGAACCCTTCCAGCTCCTGCAGTATCTGCGGCACCACCCGTTGCATCACCGATGAGCCGCCGGAGGCCCGCTTGGGCACCAGGGCCTCGATTTCATCCATGAAGATGACCGACATGTCTTCGGCCTTGGCGGCGGCGAACAGCCGATTGAGGTTCTGCTCGGCCTCGCCGACCCACTTGCTCAAGATCTGGGCCGGGCTGATGACGAAGAAGGTGGCGCTCAACTCATGGGCGATCGCCCGGGCCATCATGGTCTTGCCGGTTCCGGGAGGCCCGTAGAGCAGCACCCCGCCGCCCGCCGAAATGCCGTAGGTCCGGGCCAGCTCGGGGTGGCTGAGCGGGTAGATCATCTTCAGGCGGATTTCGTCCTTGACGTCCTCCAGGCCGGCGATGTCAGCGAACCCGATGGCCGGCTTTTCCTTGACGATCCAATCGGAAACGTCGGCCCCGCGGTCGTCGGTGTCGGTGGTTCGCTGGCGGTTCGGCGGTCGCTGCGGTCGGGTTTCGCAATCGCGGGCCAGGTCGATCAACTCGCCGGCGTAGGTCTCGTGCTGGCGGCGCATCTCCGGCGAAGCGGTCCGGTCCGCCAGCGCGACCATCTGCTCGGCGGCCTGGATGAGGTAGGTCCGGGCGGTGTTGAACTCGCCGCGGCGGTAGGCGGCCACGCCCTTATCCTTGAGCCGCTCGAATGTTGAAAAAGGAGTCCCCATTACCGTCGCCGATCGTGGTGGTGAACTACTGTTGCTTTTCGCCCTGGCGTTTGAGCGCGTCCAACTCCGCCCGCAGGCCGGCCAGTCGGTCCATTTCCTTGTGGTGTTCGGCTTCGGTCTCAGCGTCAATCAGGCGGTCGATGTCCTCGTCGGAGACGGCCAGCTCGCCGGTGCTGAGTTCTGCGTCCTGGGCGGCAATGTCCTCGATGGAATCCAGAAACATGTTCATGCGCTCTTCCATGGATTGCGACTGTACCATGGCTTTCTCCCAGTCGGCCTGGGTCTTGACCAGGTCGGTCTCACCGAAGAGCTTGCCGATCTCGGCGGCCATGGTGCCCATGGCTCCGGCGAAGTCCGCAGATGCTTCGGCTTGCCGCTTGATGACCATGGCGTTCTTGACCGAGAGCAGTTGCCGTTCCAGCAGCCGCTGCATCATGGCGGTCTTCTTCAGCGAGTTGCGGATGAACCCGTATTGCCTGGTGTCGCCGATGGTCTTGGCCCGTTGGGCATTGCGAATGAACTCGTCCTGAAACTTCTGCTGTTCGCGGATGGCCTTCTCGATCCTGCGGATGCCCTGGCGAACCTTGATGTCGCGTTCGATCCGCCGCTCTTCAGCCGACTTGAACAAGCCCATGGTTGCGATCCTCCGCGCGTCTGCGGCTCCTGCCCGGCGGCGCTCAGGCCTCCGGTTCAGCGGTCTGTTGCTCGCGGACCCGCCGGTCGGCTTCGTCGAAGGCCTGGTGTGTATCCTGGAACACGCCGTTGTCGAGCTGCTCCCAGATGTCCAGGACCTGCCGCCCGGCAGAGGACAGCCCGGCGGCACCCGCGTCGACCTCGGCACCCAGTTCGAGCATGCGGTCCAGCCGCTCTTGATAGATTTCGGTGCTGACGGCGTCGTTCTCGATGAGCCGGCCCAGGTGCATGATGTCCTTTTCGCTGATCAAGCCGAAGCGGCTGCCGGCGGCCCGGGACCGCTCGTGGTTCTCGCGGACCAGTCGCAACCGCGAAACGGTCAGCAGCTCCTTGCTGCGGATGTTGAGCTGCCGGGCGAGCATCAGTTGTTCGGTGGTCTTAAGTTCGAATTGCTGGGCCAGCACGGTGCGGACTTCGGGGGTCTTCTCACCGGCGCCTTTCGCGAACATGTCCTGCTTGTCTGCGGCGATCTTCTTGACCCGGTTGAGCAACTGCGTGCGATCCTTTTCGAGCAGCAGCTCCTGGCGGCGCAGCTCCTGGCGGGTCATCTGCGACAGGGGTTTCTTTCGCTTGATCAACCAGTCAATGAACGACATTGGGTTCCCCTGGGCCGGGCGGCACGGTCTGCCTCAGGATGGTTCAGGTTCGCGGGGCTGCCGCCGCCGTTCGGGCGAATCGTCGGCGGGGTCGGCGGTTCGGGCCGGCGGTTCCGCCGCGGCCGCGGGGCCCTCCGCTGCGGTCGTTGCCGACGCCTCGGCCGGTGGCTGGTCAAACTCCTGGAGGATGGCCAGCTCTTCGTCGGAGGTCAGCATGTCGCTGATGCCGGTCTCCAGGGACCCGACCAGATCGGCATCGGCCTTGAGGGTTTCGAGCATTTCCTCGGCCTTGACCGCGTTTTCAGTGAGCGCCTCGGTGGCCGGCAGATCGGCCAGCTCGCCCTGTTGGATGAGCGTCAGGTTGTGGATGTCGGTGCTCAGGATGTTGATCTGCTTGTTGAGCATGTTGGCGGTGGCATTCTGGCGGGCCAGATCCTTCCGCAACTGGGCCACCTGGGCCGCCAGTCGCTGGCGGACCACCTGGGACGTGCTCTGCTTGCCTTGGTCGATGAGGCTGGCCTCGCGGGTCTCCAACTGGGCGATGTCGTCGTACATGCGATCGCGCCGCTGCGACAGCGCCGCCCGGCGGCGGGAGAGCTCGTTGATCTTGCGGGCCTCGTCGCCGGCGCTGCTGAACAGTTGCCGGATCTTGTCAACCATCGACATCGAAAAGCTCTCCTGTGTGTCGGATGCGGCCCCGCGATAAATCAGGAACGCGCCCTCATGCCGCCCGGTGTGCAGCTCGGGATCGCGGCGGGCGGCCTGTTCGAACGCCCGGCGGGCGTATTCCTCGCCGACGCCCACCTCCCGGGCCACCGATTCGGCCGACAGGCCTCCGGTCAGGAGCACGGCGCGGTTGGCCTGCAGGAACTCGTCGACCCGCTGGACCTTGTCGTCCTCGTCTTCCGGGTCGAACAGGGCCGCCAGCCGGGGGTCGAGATCGTCGGTATCGCCGACCCGCTCCCAGCCCCCGTGGGCGCCGGGCTGGATCAGGACCAGCGTGACATTGCCCAGGCTCGAACGGGCCCGCAGTGCCTCCGGCGCGAAGCCCGTGGGGCTGCAAATGCCGATGATGTGCGGGACGTGCGGATCGACCTGCAATGATCTTACATGATCGAGCAACTCACTGGAACCGATCGGCGGCCCGCCGCTGCCGGGCTGGCCGTCGAGCACGTGCCATTCCAGCGGCGAGAGCACCGAAGCGATGGCCACGCCGACCCGCCGCTTGCCGAACCACCACCACGGGCGGACGTAGCCGTGCAGGACCACGCGGCGGTTCTTGGGCGTGTCGGCCAGCACCCGGCGATCGAATTTGCGATTCCGGGCCATCAGCGAGCGCACGCGGTCAGCTTCATCCTGATGCACCAGATCCCAGTGGCTGCCCCGCAGCAAGGTGCCCTTGGCCCGCTCGAAGTTGTGCTCCATGCCGGCCAGGAAGCGCGCCTCCAGTTCCACGATGGGGTCGGTGCTGCGGGTCATGATCGGGTTCCCGCCGGAAGGGTGCTCCCGCAGGTGATGCAGTAGTTGTCGTCCGGGTCGACGGTCGCCTGGCAGGACGGGCAGCACAGGACGGTGTCGACCAGTTGATTGCCGCATTGGATGCAGAACTGATCGTCGTCGGCGACGCGGTTGCCGCAGTTCTTGCACAGCGGTGCCGTGGCCGAACGGCCGAGGTGCGGCGGCCGCCGCGGTCCGCCGCACCCGGTCGCGGCCGGGTCCAGCCGCAGGGCGGCCGCGACATCGGCTGCCCGGGTGAAGCGCTTCTCCAGGCGGGTGTAGCAGCGGCGGAAGACGTCGTCCAGCGCCGCGGGGATGTCGGGCCGGAGGGCGGACGGCAGGTCATGGCCCTGCGGTCGGACGCCGGTGAGCAGCTCGAACAGCACCACGCCGCAGGCGTACAGGTCGCTGCGGGCGTCGACTTCCTGACCGTCACGCTGCTCCGGCGACATGTAGGCCAGGGTTCCGGTGATGCCGCGGCCCTCCGCGCTCGGGAGGCTGCCGGACTGCATCAGCGACGCGGTGGTCAGGCCGCCCACGGTGCCCAGTCCGAAGTCGGCCACCTTGACGTCGTCGCGGACCACGGTGCCGACGTCGCGGTCGCCGAGGTGCAACAGAATATTGGCCGGCTTGATGTCGCGATGGATGATGCCGCCTTGGTGGGCGACGCCCAGGGCCGCGAGCACGCCCCGCAGAATCTCCACGGCCGCCGCGGTCGGCAGGCCGCCCGGGTGGGCATCGATGACCGCCCGCAGCGATGGGCCGTCGACATACTCCATGATCAGGTACGGCGGCGTGGCGAACGGGTCCAGGTCCAGGGCTCGCACGATGTTGCCATGCCGCAGCCCATGAATGACCACTCCCTCGCGACGCAGGCATTGGACGTAGGCCGCAGCGGTCGGAATCTTGATGGCAACGACTTCGTCAAAGACGTGATGCCGGGCCTTCCAGACCACCCCGAAGCTGCCGGTGCCGATGTGCTCCTGCAACAGGTAGTTGTTGATGCGGTCGCCGGCCTGGCAGGTGCTCATGGGTGCAGTCCTTCCCGTCGTCCACGGTCACAGTTCCGCTTCCGCATGTTCTGCGAGAAAGTCACAAACCAGAAAATTATAGACCGCGGCCGCCATGAAACCAAGCACCACCACCGCCCAAGTCAGCGTGCCGCTGATGTGCCAGTTGGCCAGCCACAGCGCCACGATGACATCGATGACCAGGTAGCCCAGCAGCATCACCCCCGCGGCGGCATTTGAATCGGCGCGGCCGACCCACGCCGGCACGAAGAACAATGCCCAAGGCAGCGCCGCGGCGATCCCGATCCACACCAGAGCCACCTTGGTGGTGCGCCACAGATCCTCGAGGGTCTCGGGGTTCCGGTAGAAGTAGTAGCCGACCAAGCCGGCGGCCACCACCAGGATTGCGGTCAGGACCTTCCCGCCGACATACTTGGCGATTGCAGCGAACACCGTTTGGTCACCCGCTTCCGTCATGAAGCGTATTCGGATGGGGCATGCGATTATTGAGCCGCGGGCCCGCCGCCGCAACTGCCGGACCACGGCAACGGCGTTCCCATGATATCGCCGGGGCCTGCCGAGGCGAAGCGTCGTCGCGGCCGACGGTCTCAACCCTCGACCGGCGGGCTGGCCGGCGTGTTCGCCGGCTGGCCGGAGGACTGCTGTCGGATCCGGCGAACGGTCTCGGAGAGCGATTCAATCTTGGCGGTAAGCGGTTCGGGAACCCGCTGCACGGCGACGGCGGGCAAGGCCTCGCCGCGGGTCGGGACCGGCATCGATCGGCGGCTGTCGGCGACCCGTCGGGTGGCGTTGATCAAGGCCTCGATCGACAGGCGGGCCTTGTCCGCCTTCTCAATCATGGCCCGCAGTTCGGTCAGCCGCACCTGCCCGTCTTGCAGATTGCGTTCCGCGACGCTGCCGATGGAGCGCAGTTCCTTCATCAGCCGCGTGGGGTGCACGGTATTCTCGCGAAGCTGCTCGAGCTGTTTGGGCAGCTTGGCCACCGCTTTCTCGGCTTCCTGGACCAAGCCCTTGAGGTCGCCGACCTGTCCCTGGGATTGCGTGTAAATCTCGCGGAGCACGTCGCGGAGCTTGTGGGTCTTGGTGCAGCGATCTTCGAGTTCCTCGATGGTCCCGACTGCGTCGCTCTCGATCTCTTCCAGCCGCGCGCACAGGGCCTTGCCTTCCTTGGACAGTTGCCGGGAACTGTCCAGCGACTCGGTTACCGTTTTCTGCAGGACGTCGGACGCGTTCTGCACGATCTTGGTCATGCGCTCGACCTGCTCCATCTGCCGCGAGGCCCGGGCCATGATCTCCTGCGGCTGATTCAGGAGGATGCCGGCCTGGCTGATGAGCTGCTGGAGGTGCTCGGTGGCCTGTTCCACGCTTTGGAGTGACTGGGTGACCGTGTCCAGCTTGACCTCGCGCTGCGACAGCTCCGCGGCGATTTTCTCGAAACGCTGCAGTTGCTGGTCGAGCGTGGCCAGGCGCTTGCTGCGGCTGGCTTCCTTGGTCTCGTGCTTGACCACCAGGTTCTTGATTTCCTGCCATTTGCGATTGATGGCCCGCTTGCACTCGTTGAGTTCGCGGTCGAAAGACACCTGCCGGCTGGTGAGTTTCTTCTCGATGAAGCCGGCCCGTTCGTTGAGGTTGTGATCCTGTTCCCCGAGCTGCTGCGAGATCCGCTCCAGGTCGCGCATCTGCTGGGCGATGCGGGCTTCGCGTTCGACCAGTTTGCGGTCCTGGGTGTCGAGCTGGGTGGACAGCGCCCGCATCTCTTCGACCCGTCCGGCCAGGGCCTTGTCGCGCTGGTCCAGACTGCGTTCCTGTTCCTGCAGGGTCACGGTCAGCCGGTGGAGCTCCCGGATCTTGGTGTCCAGCGTCGACTGGTGCTCGTGGAACTTGAGTTCCTGGGCCTGCAACTTGCTGGACATGCGGTGCAGTTCGTGGATCCGCTGATCGGTGTCGGCGGCGGTGGATTCCAACTCCTGGATCTGCGACTCCAGCGACTGCACGTATTGGCTGGTGATCTCCGAGATGGCCGCTTCGACCTCATCGTGCCGCGAGGAGCCGCCGGGTTCGCCATCGGGCATCGTCATCATCTCGTCGATGACGGCGCTGACCCGGGCGCCGTCCACGGCGTAGACGGCTTCGGAGTAGGCACTCAGCAGCACGTTGTCGCACAGGTTGTTGATCAGTCGCGGGACGCCGTTGGAATACTGGAAGATCAGATCCAGGGCTTCATCGTCGAAAATGCGGGCGTCAGGGCGGCCGGCGGTGCGCAGGCGGTGCTGGATGTAGCGCTCGGTGAGATCGCGGGACAGACAGGTAATGTGGAAATTGCGGAAGACCCGCTGCTTGAGCTGCTTGGAGCCCGATTTCTGCAACATCTGGTTAAGGTCGCGCTGCCCCAGCAACACGATCTGGAGCAGCTTGCCGTCGGCGACTTCCAGGTTGCTGACCAGGCGGAGGTGTTCGAGGTTCTTCTCCGACACGGTCTGGGCGTCATCCACCACCAGCACGGCGGCCCGCTCCTTGGAATACAGCGTCAGCAGGTATTCCTCGAGGACCGTCAGGATCTCCATGGTGTTGTAGCTGGTCTCGATCGGGATCTGGAACTCGTTGCAGATGCCCTGGAGCAGGTCCGCGCCGGCCAGGTAGCTGTGGTTGAGCACCGCCGTTTCGGCGTTCTTGCCCAGACGACTGACCAGCATGTGTCCCGCAAAGGACTTGCCCGTGCCGACGTCGCCGGTCACCACCACCAGGCCTTTGCGCTCCTGGACCCCGTAGACCAGCGAGGCCAGGGCTTCCTCGTGCTGCGGGCTGCGGAAGAAGAAGCGGGGGTCCAGCGTGCTGTTGAACGGTGTCTCTCGGAGACCGAAGAATTCGGTATACATGCGTGATTCACTCCGCCAGATCGAGGTTATCGGTATCCGAGCAGGATATCGGTCTACGGCTCCGGGTGCTTGACCATTCTTTGGGGGAATCCTGGGTTTCCGCGGCGGTGGCCGCCACTCGGGTTGGTCGATATCGGGCCATCCAATCGCCGAGCGCACCTTCAGGCGGTTGCCCAACCGATTCCGCAATCAAAGTTCGTTGCGGAAGCTGCCGATTGCTCTTGAGGATGCCGGTACTGCGCATCGAACGGAGTCGAGCCAGGGTGACACACCAGGAAGGGCCCTATTCCAGGTATGTGAACAATGATCCACGTTCGAGCCCAGGAAATGAGCACCTCCAGCGTATCGTACGGTCCCGCGGTGGCCGCTTCCGAGGTTCCGCGGGTGACCAAGGCGGCCGCTGCCAACAGCCGGGTGCAATGCGGCCGTTGCTTGAATAACATGGAAATCACGCCGGCGCTGGTCCGCCCGCACCTCAAGTGCACGCGTTGCCACCGGCACCTGGGGCTGCCCAAACTCATCCGCCATGTCTGTTCCTACTGCGGCTGTCACGGAGAGTACGGCCTGGACAGTTCCGGGCGGCGGATTCCGTGCCGCCACTGCGGCATGCGCATCCCCGTGCCGGTGCAAGTGGCCATGCCGCAGCATCGCCGCCGCCGGGCAGCGCATCGTGCACCCAAGCACACCCCCAAAGGCAGCAGCATGGTGCCACTGCTGGTGTCCCTGGGTGTATCGGTTCTGGGGCTGTTGCTGTGCATCAAGCTGATCACCAACCTGTGAGCCTCGTCCGCCATTCCGGCGTCGAAGTCCGCTTCCCAACCGCGACTGCCGGCCCTTGTTGTTGCCCAACCCGACCGCTACGCTAGTCGGGTAGGGTGCCCCCCGTTTCGCAGCGGCGTTTCCAGCGAACGCGCGCGACGAAGCCCATGGTACCAGCGCGCCGGGATGACGGGGGTTCCGGCGGGCGCGGAGCACGGCCCGTGGGCCTCGATTCCGAATGTGATGGTGCCCACGAACCCGACCCGGAGGACTGCACCGCCGCCGAGGACTCAGTGGACGTGGAGCCCTGTGCGTCGTGCGGTGCCGCCATCTACGAAGCCGCCGGGCGCTGTCCGGAGTGCGGCGCCTGGGTGGTGCGCCCGGGCCGCAGCGGTCGGCTCACTTGGCTGATCCTGGTGATCGGGGTGCTGCTGGCCTTTGCCGCCCGGGCGCTGCGCTAACTTCAGGATCGGGTTTTGGCTGGACGCCGCGACCGCGGCCTGCCGATATAGTCGCATCCTGAACCAATTGTCCTACAACAGGTTCGCCGTATGAGTGCAGCAAGACGACGCAACCCAGCCGACCCGCCAGACCCGGCACCCTACGGCGTTCTGGTGCTGCTGCTCGGCGCGGTGTTCGTGGCCACGGCGGTGCTGACCTTCAGCCCCGCGGATGATCCCAATCCCCATGTCTATCCGCACGCGGATCCGGCGCATAACGCCTGCGGTCGGGTCGGTGCCTGGGGGGCGTATCACCTCATTCGATTGCTCGGCGGCGGGTTGTACCCCATGCTGATCCTGATCATCCTGGGCTGCTTCGTGAGGATCACGAACGGTCCGCTGGAGCACGTCTGGCAGCGGGTAGCCGGTGGTGCCGTCCTCGGGGTAGTCACCTCGGTGTGCGCTTACCTGATCTGGCCACAGGGCCTGCCCGACCTGCCCGGCGGGTACGCCGGCGCCTTGGGCGTGTTCCTGGGGCGGTTGATGACCGCCAACCTGTCCATCGCCGGCACGCTGCTTATTCTGGGCTATTTCGCCTTCGCGGCTTTGTTGTTCATCTCGGACGGATTCTGGAGTCGCGTCCTGCGGACGGCGTCGGGCTGCTCGCAAGCCACCCGGTTGGCCATCGTCTCGGCGGGCAGCGCCGGGATGGCGGTGGTCAACCGGACCGCCGAGGCCATCAAGCGACCGGATCCCGTGGTTGGGCCGCCGTCTGCCGCCCCGCGGAAGCCAGCGGCCGTCCGCGAAGGGCCGCCACCTGAGCCTGCCCCCGTGGATCCGCCGGCTGCGATCCGCGAGCGCCCCGCCGACCAGGCGCTTAAGAAGGTCAAAGAGCTGACGTTCCGCAGCAACAAGCCCAAGCCGGATGACACCACCGGGTGTTATCCAGCGACTCTGGACGATTGGGTCCTGCCGCCGGTCTCGCTCCTGGAATCGATCGAGTACGCACCCAGCGCCGAGCAGGAGCGAATGGCCCGGGAGAAGGCCCAGACGCTCCAGAATACGCTGCGGGATTACCGCATCGAAGCCCCCGTGGTGGCCATCGAGACCGGACCGGTGATCACCATGTACGAGCTGCAACTGGCCCCGGGCGTGAAGGTCAGCCAGATCAGTGCGTTGTCCAACGACATCGCCCGGGCCTTGAAGGCTCCGGCGATCCGGGTGGTCGCGACCATGGCCGGCAAGAGCACGGTCGGCGTCGAGGTCCCGCGGACCGATCGCGAGAAGGTTCGACTCAAGGAGCTGATGACCCTGAGCGGCAAGGCCGCCCAGAACATGAAGCTGCCGCTGTTTCTGGGCAAGGATGCCAGCGGCACCCCCATGGTCTTCGATTTGACACGCATGCCGCACATGCTGATTGCCGGCACCACCGGATCCGGTAAGAGTGTCTGCATTAACTCCATCATCATGAGCTTGCTGATGACCCAGCGTCCGGATCGGGTCAAGCTGATCCTGGTCGATCCCAAGATGGTGGAACTGAACACCTTCAAGGAAGTGCCGCACCTGATGTGCCCCATCGTGACCGACATGCACAGGGCCGAGAAGATCCTGGAGTGGGCCTGCATGAAGATGGATGAGCGCTACGCTCTGCTCGCCGAGGCCGCAGTGCGCAACGTCTCGGAGTACAACCGCCTCGGACACCAGGAAATCCACCGGCGGCTGCGCCCATCCAACGAACAGGAGGCGGCCCAGATTCCGGCCAATATTCCATATGTGGTGATTGTCATCGACGAACTGGCCGACCTGATGATGACCTCGGCCAAGGAAGTGGAGTACCACCTCTCGCGCCTGGCCCAGAAGAGCCGGGCGGTTGGAATTCACATCGTGGTTGCCACGCAGCGTCCGGAGGCCAGGGTGGTGACCGGGCTGATCAAGTCCAACATGCCCTGCCGCTGCGCGTTTCGAGTAGCCGCCCGCATGGATTCGCGGATTGTTCTGGATCAAAACGGCGCCGAGGTTTTGTTGGGCCAGGGGGATATGCTATTCCTGCCGCCGGGGTCATCGATGCTGGTGCGAGCCCAGGGCACGTTCATCGAAGACGGCGAGATCGCCGGCGCCATCGCCGATCTGCGCAGCAAGGGACGGTGCGATTTTCATCCCGAGTTGATGCGTATCCGGCCGGCCAGCGCCACCGGCGAAGCGGAGCGCGACGAGTTGTTCGACTCCGCCGTTCAGATCATCCTGGAGACCCAGCGCGGCAGCGTCAGCCTGCTGCAGCGGCGACTGACCATTGGGTACTCCCGGGCGTCGCGGCTGGTGGACCAGATGGCCGAGGCCGGCATTGTGGGCGAATACAAAGGCTCCCAGGCCCGTGAAGTGCTGATGACGCCCGAGGATTGGGAGGCCTTCCAGGCCCAGGGCGAGCCCGGCGACGAGGCCTTCGCCGATGATGATCCCGAGTAACCGGGTGGTCAGCCGCGGAGCGTCTCATCAATCTTGGCCGCGAGGATGAAGTCACTCTCGGTCAAGCCGTTGATCTTGTGCGTCCAGATCTCCACGCCGACTTTGCCCCAGGACAAGTGCAGGTCCGGGTGGTGTCCCTGGTTCTCGGCGAGCGCCCCGATGGCGTTGACCGCGGCCAGCGCCTGGCCGAAATCCTCAAACTTGAACTGCTTGCTGAGGTGGTGTTCGTCGACCACCGACCAGCCGTCCAGTTGCCCGGCGAGGGCGCTGAGCGCCTGACCCTGCAGCGGCGGCACACCGCCCTTGCAGGGCACACAGTCTCTGGCTGCCAGTCTCGGTGTACTCATGAGCTATTCTCCCGTGGTGTTCCGGATCGCTTGAGCAAGCGCTGGCCTACTCGGATGCGGGCGAGGCGCCGGCTTCCGGGGCCGCAATCAGCGCTTCGTCGGAGCGCGCGCCCTGCATCAGCTTCCTGGCGATCTCGTATTGTACAAAAGATCGGCCCACGCAGTCGGTGTGGCCGCCTCGCCACCCCAAGCGGTCCCATTTGCGATTCCAGCCGATATTAACGACCTTGTGACTGTCGGACCCCTTGCCCTGCAGGCCAACCAGCCCGGCGACCGGAACGTACAGCCGCTTGTCCACGGTGCCGATGGTCTTGACGAACTGCAGCATGGCGTCGTTCTCGGAATGGTACACGTAGACATGACCCTTCACGCTCGCCAGCGCCGGGCGGATGTCATAACTGCTGGACAGCGAAGAGCCCAGCAGAAACAGGTTGTTGACCTTGAAACGGCCTTTGAGCTTCTCCAGGGCCCAGACGGCCACCCCGGTCCCAGCCGACAAGGCCACAATGTTCACTTCCTGCCGCGGAAAGCGCTTCTTGTATTCGGCGATGCGCTTGGCCAGCGCGGTGGCCGACAACTTGTTGACCCCCAGCGGGTCCACCTGGTCCAATAACGGGATCCGGGTCGCGCTCCAGTCGAAGACCTCACAGTCGCCGGTGTACCCCCCACGACGCAGTCCCTCGGGCACCTCTTGGAC
Organism: uncultured Planctomycetales bacterium; assembly: GCA_964619935.1. Classification (GTDB taxonomy): domain Bacteria; phylum Planctomycetota; class Phycisphaerae; order UBA1845; family CAIVHJ01; genus CAZUGO01. The sequence goes on from CAZUGO010000081.1 coordinate 22,988, forward strand.
CCCGTAGCCCCACCCGCCGGCACCGTCCAGGTAAAAGACCTTGCCGTGAGGTTCGAACATGGGGTTCGACGTCTGGCATCCGCTGGCCGTCGCCAGCAACAGCGCCAGGGCGGGCAACCCGCGGCGGGCGACTTTGCTCCATGATGTGGCAGCCGTGTCCATGAACTCAACCATTCGTGCCCAGCGGTGCTCCGGCGCGCCGACGTCATCGGAATCGTGTCGCGGTCCTCCCCCGGGAGCAGTCGCCGCGGCGCCACGGCCGGTGCCAACAATTCTAGCAGCCGGTTGCCCCGGCGCCTTGGTATTCGTCGGCAAATGCCCATACCATCCACCGCTCGCCGGAGCCACGGCTGCGGCAGCGGTCCGATAAGCAAAGGCCGCCGTGCAGGGACGGATTCGTGTGGGAGATGGTGTTGCCCTCGGTGAGAACGCCGCTAGAGTCGGCGGAGTCAGCGCGGGAGCATCGCCGGCGCCCGGCGTCCGGAGGCCGACCGCACGGTGCCGGGACCCGGCCGGCGCGCCTTTCTGCTCAGCGCCGAGGGATTTGGCGTGTTGCGGCTTGGGGCCTTTTGTGCTAGTTTCTGCGAGTCGCCAATTCACTCGGGAGGACGTTCACGGCTGCCCATGATCGTCGATGCTTACACCCACGTCTGGGAGTCGCCAGAGCAACTTGGCAAGTCTTGCGAACACTTGCTGTCGCGCCTGGATCGGCGACGCAAAGCCGCCACCGGCCCCGACGAGAAACCACCCTTGAAATTACCCTCTGCGGCCACGCCGCACCATCTGGCGGCATGTGCCCCGGCGGATCGCGCCATCGTTGTGGCCTTCAAGAGCCGGTTTCTCGAAGCCAACATCCCCAACAGCTACGTCGCCGAATACGCCAAGGAACATCCCGAGAAAATGGTGGCCTTCGCCAGTCTTGATCCCAGCGACCCCGCGGAGGCGCTGGAGGACCTGGATGAAGCCCATCGTGTGCTGGGCATGAAGGGCGTGGCCATCGCCCCGGCGGCCCAGGACTTCCATCCGGCCAGCAGCAACGCCTACGTCGTGTACGAACGGGTCTGCGCCCTGGGGCTCCCGGTGCTGATCCATCCGGGCATTTACGTGGCGCCACAGCACAAGCTTGAGTATGCCAAGCCCATTCTGCTCGACGAGGTCGCCAGGGACTTCCCGGACCTCAGGCTGGTGATCACGCACTTTGGGTTCCCGTGGGTTGGTGAGACCATCGTCCTGCTGGAGAAGCATCCGAATCTCTATGCAGAACTCAGCAGCCTGCTGGTCCAGTCCTGGCAGGCCTACACCGCCCTGCTGACCGCCCACCAGTACGGTGTGATGGACAAGCTGCTGTTCGGCAGCGGCTTTCCATTCAGCACCGCGGCCAAGGGCATCGAGGCGTTGTACAGCATCAACCAGATCTGTCGGGGCACTGCGTTGCCGACCTTGCCGCGGGAGCAACTGCGGGGGATCGTCGAGCGGCCCACGCTCAGCACTCTCGGTATTGCCGATGTGGGTCCGGTGACCCAGGACCTCTCAAGAGAGGTGCTGCTCACCGAAGATGAGCCGGCGTGACCGCTTCTGCCGCCGGCGCTTCCCTCCAGAACTGGTCGGGCAGGGTCAGTGCCCTGAAAATGGATTGCGTGGTCCGGGATCGCCTCATGCCATTTTGGCGGTGTCCGGGTCCCTGGGGCGGGCTTGCCAAACGCACCGCCCGCAGGGCCGCTAATTTGTATAACTATCTATAAGATATGAAGTTATATTTTCTACTATTCCCGCTAAGTGCCCCACGGACCGAGTTGACAGCGGTGGTCAGCTCTGCTAGAGTTTGGATGTCGACAGCGCTTGAAACGGTGGGTCAATCGACCCGCCTCAATATTCGGCTGTTTTTGGCCGTGGCGGACTTCCGGAGTTCGGTTTACCCCTGACTCCGGAAGTTTTTTTTATCATGCCAGATTCACAACCCGCTGTCATTCAACGAGCTAAGGTCTTGCATGACTCGCCTCTGTGCCGGGACCACCACCGCATGACCTTGCAGGTGGCGCGCTTCCCGGAATGCTTCCCCGGTCAATTCATCCACCTCATTCCCGAGATCGCGCTGCGCGAGCCGCGCGTGCTGACCTGGGCGGCCGTGTGCGCGGGTCAGGCGGGCGGCGAAGTGCAGGATGAGATCATCATTCGACGGGCCTACAGCATCGCCGAGGTCCATCGTACAAACCGCGTCGTGGAATTGGACGTCATTTACCGCGTCACCGGCAAAGTCACAACGGCGCTGTCGCGACTTGGACCCGGCGGCATCATCAATGTGCTGGGACCGCTTGGCAATCATTACGCGGTGCACTCGGGTAAGCGGTGCGCGCTGCTGGTGGCCGGCGGAGTGGGCGTACCGGCGTTGCTGTGGTGGGCCAGATCGCTGGCTGCCGGCGGGCTGCGGGTGCTGTTTTTTGTGGGCGCCCGCAGCGCGGACCTGGTGCCATTGCGTCTGGATCAATCACAACGCAGTCAGACCACCGGTGATTCGCAGCCGATCGCGGCCGAGTTGACGGCACATGGAATCGAATTGGTGGTGGCCACGGATGATGGTTCCTTAGGCCACGCCGGGCTGGTCACGGAGCCGTTCGAACGGTTCGTCGAGGCCCATGCCGGGCAAATCGCGACGCTGACCGCATACACCTGCGGTCCGGAGCCGATGATGGCGCAAGTGGCAACGATCTGTGCCCGCTGGGACCTCGATGGCGCTGCTTGTCTCGAACGATCCATGGCTTGCGGAATGGGCACCTGCCAGTCTTGTGTCGTTCCGGTTCGCGACACCACCGCCCCCGACGGATGGCGTTACCGATTGTGCTGCACCGACGGGCCGATTTTTGACTGTCGCGAGGTGTGTTGGTCCCATGGGTCAGCGCAGCCCGCGGGCTCCCAGCAGACCGATTGCACGCTTGCACAAGGAGACCCCCATGCAGGAGTTGACCCTGGAACAGGCCAACGCGGCAATTCAGGCTGCTCATGAGAAATCTCGTCAGATCGGCGTGGCCATGAACATCGCAGTTGTGGATGCCGGTGCCAACCTGAAGGCTTTCTCGAGAATGGATGGCGCCTGGTTGGGATCGATCGACATCGCCGTCAAGAAAGCCCGTACCGCCCGGTTCTTCAACATGAACACCGGCGATCTCGGCAAGCTGTCGCAGCCGGGTGGGTCGCTGTTCAACATCGAACATTCCAACGACGGGCTGATCACGTTTCCCGGAGGCGTGCTGCTGCGCCGGTCCGACGGCACGATCGTCGGGGCCATCGGCGTGTCCGGCAGCATCGTTGAACACGATCACGCCGTCGCCCAAGCCGGTGCTGCCGCCGTGGGCTGAGCCGACGAGGGCATGCGACGCCACCGGCACACGCGTTTTTCAGCGGCAGTTGGGGGTCCGATCATCCGGACCGACGTGCGGACCGGACGGTGGGTAACTCATTTTTGGATAGAGTATTAGCGTTGTCCCGGCGCCGCGTTGGAGGGCGGTAGCGCGGATTGATCCGGGCACCCCCACTGCCGGAGCGGTATCATGGCAGCAGTGTCAGCGAGGGCAGGGGTTCCTGGGGGAGCGTCGGGCGATGCGCTGGTTGAGACCGCACTTGTTGGGCTGGGTGATCCTGAGCGGCGCGGCTCTGCCGCCGCTTGCAGCCCGGGATGTGGCCATGCCACCGGAGGCGGTTACCGATGCCACGCCTCGGCACCTGATCATCAATCAGATCTTGGGCCTGCGGGCCAGCCACCTGGTGTCGGTGGTGCTGTCCAATGATCCGGCCGGGGACGGCGTCCTTGCGACCTTGTCCCTGGATGGCCTCCCGGCGACGCTCCACTTGCGTTCGCACTCAGTGCGCTCCGACGCCTACCAGCTTCAGCTTGGACTTCCTGATGGCTCACGCCTCACGGCGCCTTCGGGCCCGCTTCGGACCCTGCGCGGTATCGTCGAGGGTCATCCAGGCGCGGTGGTCGCGGGCTCACTGGGCACCGCCGGGTTAACGGCGCGCCTGCTGATGGCGGACGGACGGCGGCTGTGGCTGGAGCCCCTGGCGCCGCTGCTGGCGACGGCCGACCCAGGGGAGTACGTCGTGTACCAGGACGATGACGTCACCGGCAGCGCCGGCGCATGCCGCGCCGTTCAAGACCGAGCGGCACAAGCCGCGTTGCTCAATCGCCGCGCCTTCGGTGCACCCTTCTGCACGGACGGTTTGTGTGTCGCCGAACTGGCTTGCGACGCGGACGTGGAGTACTTTGAGCACTGGGGCAGCATCGAGGCCGTCGAGGAGCGGATCAACAGCGTGATCAATGCCGTGAACCTGCAGTTCGAGCGCGATGTTCAGATCAGCCACCTGATCACGACCCTCGTGATTCGCATGAGTGAGCCCGACCCATATGACGCATCCGACGCCGATGCGCTGCTCAGCCAGTTCCGCCTCCATTGGCTTGTCAATCACACCGAGGTGCCGCGCGACCTCGCCCAATTGTTCACCGGGCGGAACCTCGACGGGACCACCGTGGGCGTGGCTTGGGTCGGTTCGGTGTGTGACAATCGGGCGTACTCGGTGGTGCAATCGGATTGGAGCAGCCAGTTCGGCTGTTCCACTGACCTCAGCGCCCACGAGTTTGGACACAACTGGGGTGCAATCCACTGTGCGTGCCCGCAGCACACCATGAATCCATGGATTATTTGCGCCAACCAGTTCCATCCCCAATTCACCATTCCGGACATCACCGGGTTTCGCGACACCCTGGAGTGCCTGAACGGGGTCGAGCCGGAGTGCGGCAACCAGGCCTGTGAGCCGTCCGAGAGTCCCTGCTCCTGCCCGACGGACTGCGGCGGCTGCTGCCTCGATGACGACTGCGACGACGGCATCGAGTGTACGGCCAACGGCTGCGATGTGGCGCACGGCGAGTGCTTGTCCGTGCCCCTGGACGAAGACTGCGACAACGGCCTGCTTTGCGACGGGTCGGAGCAGTGTGACCCGTCCATCGGCTGCGTCCCGGGCATCCCGGTGATCTGTGACGACGGTGTGGACTGCACGATCGATCAATGCAACGAGCAGGCTGGAGGGTGCACCCACCTGCCGGACGCGGCCCGCTGCGACGACGATTTGTCGTGCAACGGTGCGGAGATTTGCGCGGCGGACGCCGGGTGTCTGCCGGGTTTGCCGCTGGACTGCGACGATGGGGTCGACTGCACGATCGATCAATGCGACGAGCAGGCTGGAGGGTGCACCCACCTGCCGGATGCGGCCCGCTGCGACGACGATTTGTCGTGCAACGGTGCGGAGATTTGCGCGGCGGACGCCGGGTGCCTGCCGGGCTTGCCGCTGGACTGCGACGATGGGGTCGACTGCACTGAAGACCGTTGCGACGATGCAGCCGGGTGCATCCATGAGCCCGTTGATGCAGATTGTGCGGACGGTGTCTTTTGCAACGGGAGCGAATGGTGCGACGTGCTGGCCGGTTGTCAATCCGCCGCTGGGTCCCCGTGCGACGATGGGGTGGCCTGCACCGTGGAGACTTGCGATGAGCAAGCCGGTCGTTGCATGGTGCTTGCCGATCACGGGACCTGCGACAACGGCTTGTTCTGCGATGGTCCGGAGCAGTGTGACCTGCTCGCCGGCTGTCTGACTGGCACACCGCCGTGTGCCGAGGGCCTGTGCGATGAGCAAAGCCAAACCTGCCTGTGTGAGACCGAGGCCGATTGTGCCGATCTCCCCGACGATTGCCTGACGGCGGTGTGTGATCCAGAGACGGGCATCTGCCAGACGAAAGCGGCGGCAGCGGAAACAGCGTGCGATGACGGCGATCCGTGCTCCAGCGGCGATCGCTGTGCTGACGGCATTTGCCTTGGCGATGCCCTGGATTGCGACGACGACGATCCTTGCACTGCGGATTCCTGCAGCGACGGCGTGTGTCAGCACGATGCGGTCCTAGGCGATCTCGATGGGGACCAGGAACCGGATTGTTCTGACGGCTGCCCCCAGGATCCCGCGAAGACCGCGCCCGGGGCATGCGGCTGTGGTGTCCCGGAGGGTACTTGCGGGGTGCCGTTCGGCGGCGGCTCGTCCGGCGGCGGCGGGGGCGACTCTTGCGTGCCGTCGTCCTGCGACGATGGTGACGACTGTACGGCGGACTCCTGCATTGCAGGGGCCTGCGTGCACACCCCGATCCTCTGCGATGACGACGACGCCTGTACCAGCGACAGGTGCCGGGAGGGCGCCTGCGACCATGAACCCCTGGATTGTGCCGACCAGGATGCCTGCACCATCGACCAATGCCAGGACGGGTTCTGCAGTCATGCTCCGATGGACTGTGACGACGGTGACGGCTGCACCCTTGATTCTTGTGTGGATGGTGCCTGCGTGGGGAATCCCCTGGATTGTGATGACGGCGACCCCTGCACCATCGATGACTGCGGCGCCGGCGCGTGCACGCACGTCGCGGTGGCCTGCGACGATGGTGACGCGTGCACCCAGGATGTCTGCGACCCGGCAGCCGGTGGGTGCCTGCATCAGGCCTTCGATTGCGATGCGGACGGCGATGGGGTGGCGGATGTGGACGACCTTTGCCCACAGACGGCACCGGCCGAAGTCGATGCCCAGGGTTGCTCGGCGGCGCAGCGCGACCCGGCACCGGCCGGGCAGGAGGATCCTTCCCAAATGCCCGGCGCGGATCCGGACGACTTGGGGCAGCCCGGGTGCGGCGCCTGCCAGCCCCAACCGCTTGCCATGGTCCTGATGCTGCTGGGCTTCCTGGGGCTGCGCCGGCGGTGCGCTCTGAACGGAAACGGCCGGTCGTCCGCCGCCGACCCACGGCCGCGCCGTCGATCCGGCTAAGTCCCCACGGTTCGTTCCATGACCGCCACGGGACAGCCTTGGTGCTGGGTATGCTGCAGGAGCGTCCAGCCCAGCCCAGCGTAAAAGCGCTCTTTGTCGGGCGTGTACAGGTAAATGCGGGCGAACCCCTGGGTGCGGGCTTCCTCGACAACCCGCAGGACCAGGCGGGCGCCGATGCCGCGGCGGCGATGTTCCGGAGCCACGAATACGCTGGCCAGCCAGGGCGTCAACTCAAACTGCCCGTGCATGTCGTCCGTCACCAGGCTCGCGGAACCCAGCGCCGTCTCGGAACGGCAGGCCACGAAGGTCCTGGGAATGCCGCCGTGGAGCAAATGTCGGCGCATGCGGGTCTCACGCTGTTCCAGGGTGTCCGCGGGGTTCAGGGCACGCCACTGTTCATGGTGCCAGCGGGCCAGGATCGGCAGGCAATCCGGCCGGTCGGCAAGATCGACGATTACCAGCGGCAAGGGACCTCCGGGAGCGGTGCAGTCGTTGGGGTTCATCCAATTACACCTTGCTGATCGGTGTATCGCAGGACACCTCCGACAATGGTACACACGGCCCGCCCCAGGACACGAAGCCCGTCGAAGGGGCAATTGCGCCCTTTGGAATGGAAGCGGTCGACATCAATGGTCCAATCCGCCTGCGGATCGATGAGCGTCACGTCAGCGGGTATTCCGGGGTGCAGGGTTCCGCCGGGCAATCCAAAGACTCGCGCCGGCGTCGCGCTCATCAGCTCGACCAGGCGCGGCCACCCGATGACCCCAGGCTCGATGAGCGCCCGGACGAACAGCGGCAGCGCGGTCTCCAGCCCGATGATGCCAGGCGGGGCCTCCCGGAAGCCGCAGGCCTTCTCCGTGGCGGTGTGCGGGGCGTGGTCGGTGACCAGCATGTCGATGGTGCCGTCACGGATGCCGTCAAGGCAGGCCTGGAGGTCGGCGGCCGTCCGCAGGGGTGGATTCATCTTGAAGTTGGCATCCAGCGTACCGCAGGCCGCATCCGTCAGCAGCAGGTGGTGCGGGCAGACCTCGGTGGTGACCGCAACGCCGCGGGCTTTCGCCGTGGCCACCAGTGCCACGGCCCGGCGCGTGGAGATGTGGGCCACGTGATAGCGGGCGTGGTGGCCTTCCGCCAGGGCTAGGTCGCGGGCGATCATCAACTCTTCGGCCAGCGGAGACAGCCCCGGTAACCCCAGGCGCTTCGAGACCCGACCCTTGTGCATGATCCCACCGCCGACGCTGCGATCCTCACAGTGTTGAATAGCCGGCACGCCCAGGCGGGCCAGTCGGAGCAGTGCCTGCGACATCAGCTTGCCATCGTCAACGCCATCCCCGTCGTCGCTGAAGGCAATGGCGCCCGCATCACGCAGGGCCTCAAAGTCAGCAAGTTCCGTCCCGCAGCGCCCCCGCGTGAGGCAGGCGATCGGATAGACCCGACAATGTGCGCTGCTGCGGATTGACTCCTGCAACAGGCCAATCCGTTCAGGCCGATCCAGGGGCGGCTGAGTGTTGGGCATGCACGCCACGGCGCTGAAGCCGCCGGCCACGGCGGCGGCTGTACCGCTCTCTATGGTCTCCTGGTGCTCGCCGCCTGGCTCACGCAGGTGCACGTGCATGTCAATCAGCCCGGGGGTCACCAGCAGATTGGCAGCGTCGATCGCCAGGTCAGCCGAAGGACGGCTGTCCGAGCAGCTGCGGACCACGCCATCGGAAATAAAGACATTGCAAATCCGATTCAATCCCGAAGCCGGGTCGATCACTGTGCCGTCATGAATCAGGATCGAGGGGAGGGGGTTCATGGAACACCTGTGGTCATAAGGTCTGCCACGCCCGTCCTCTGTAATTGCTGGCGGGTCGCGCCGTGGGCGTAGCGAGCCTGTTGTTTACTTTTTGCTGACATTGCAGATCGCTGCGGATCCCAGGTGCCGGGAGGCCCAACCCAATCGGCGGTTCGTACCGCGCCAGGCGTGGTCATTGTCTCCTAAAAGGGCAAACGCGGTAAAGGGTTACGACAACCTGTGCATTTTGTCAAATATGTCGTGGATCGCGGCATGAGCACCAGTTATAATCGCGCCAAGCTGCGAGCCCGTTCCCAAACCGTTTTCGAAGGATATGGCGCCCAATGAGAAACAGACTAGAACTCGGACAGTCTCGGCAAAGCATCGATGACTTGCACTTCTTCTTGTACCACAGAGCTTTGCATCCGGAACTGTTCCACATTCACCATGTGCGTCAATTGCGTCAAAAGCGCTACACCGCTGAGGTGTGGGTCATCGGGCTGTCCCATGTGGTGATGGTCCAGGCCAAGAACCAGGTGATCACCGAGTTGACTGCCAGCGACAGTGACATGTTGCCCAAGATGGGACTGGCCGCCCGCTTCCGCTTCCGCGGCGAGAAGGACCACACTCAGGGTTTTGAGAGTGGCATGCACTATATCATGTCCAGCCAGGTGGAGCGCATGACCCCCAACCTGTTTGCGGCGTCACACCGCGACCTAATGCGTCACGCCAAGGAGCGGGGCATTTTTTGCACCTTCCCGGAATGGAGTTCCGGCGACCTCGAGCCGTTTACCTTTATCGACTACGAGTGTCGTGACGCCGAGATGCACATTCATGCCTTCCATGCGTTTCCGGATGAACTGACCCTGCTGAAGACCCAGTCGATCTTCGAGTTGGCGCCGCGGTCACCCGGCATGGGTCGTTGAGCGCCCCCGGGCATTTGCGGGAGGCGGCTCCCATTTACTGAAGGCCCGCCGATTGCGGTCAAGGCCCGGTTGCTGCACGTCCGATATTCTTCCAGACGCCTGCCTCGGGCGGGTTTCCGGAGTTGTTGCCGTGGGTGCAGTCGGCCTATCCTTGTCGCTATTGTCACTGGCAGGAATGCCGCCGGTCGCTTCGGACCAGGTGCCAGCGGTGTCGACGCGGGCGGTGGACTTGCATTATGCGGTTCCCGGGTCGGCGCTGCCTTTGCAGGAAGTCGCGTTGTGGATCAAGCGCGAAGGCAGTCTGGAGTGGCAGCGCTACGGCAGCGATGACGACCTGCAACCGCCGATCCGATTTGTGGTCCCTGACGAAGGCAGCTACGCGCTGTTCTTCGTGATGACCAACGCCGTGGGGCAATCTTCGGGTCCGCCTCAGCCGGGCGACAAGGGCCACGGTGCGGTGCTGGCGGATTGGACGGCCCCGCTGGTGCAGATTCAGGGGCTGGCGGTGGATGAATCGACCAAGCCCCCGCGGCTCATGGTTCGGTGGTCGGCATTCGATGCCAATCTGCCCTCCCGTCCCGTGACGCTTCTCTTTCGGCAATCCGACCAACCGCAGTGGCAGACCTTGTCATCGGACCTGGCGAACTCAGGCCGTCATGATTGGGAGATTCCCGCGACGGTGCACGGCGCCCTGGAGATTCGGGTGCTCGTGACCGACTTGGCGGGAAACGCGGCTTCCGATCAGGGCGGTCCGCTGGAGGTGCTTCAGCCACTGCCCGAGCAGCAGTCGTCGGGTCCAGCGGCGGCACCACCCGCGGCGCGTCGGGCGCGCGCCCTCGACGTGGAGGTTCGATCCGATCAGGCGCGCGAGCAGGCGCAGCAGTTGTACAAGCTGGGCATCTGGCACAAGGATCGCGGAGACACGCGGTTGGCGATTCAGCGGCTGCTTGAGGCCATGAATCACGATCCCGGAACCGTGGCCGCCGCTTATGAACTCGCGGAACTCTATTATCTTGAGGGCAACTACAAGAACGCCGCGAGCATCTACCAGCGGATCCTCACCGCGTGTCCGGCGGAGCGCGACGCGTTGCACGGAAACGCCATGGCGTTGGCCGAGCTCAAACGTTATCCTGAGGCCCTGGAGCGTTTGGAGCAAATCCTGGCGACGCAACCCTCGGATGCCGCGACCTGGTTGAACTCCGGCGACATCTGCCTGATGATGGGGCGCACCGAGGAGGCCCGCCGCCGCTGGCGGGAGGCCTCGAAGCGGAGCCCGTGGCCCGGCGAAGTGGCACGAAGCTCACGGCAGCGACTGCGGCGATTCGCCGCTGATTGAAGGATCCCGTGGCGCAACGGAAACAGCCATCACCGGCGCAGCCGGCAGTGTGCGTGGTCTTCGGAACCGAGCAGTTCCTGAAGGATCAGGCGGTCGGGCGCATCCGTCAGGCAACCATCGGCGTCGCGGCCGACTCGCTGGCGTACAGCGAGTTCGACGCCACCGCGGAGCTGTCGGAAGTGCTCGATGAGTTGCGGACCCTGCCCATGCTCGGCGACCGCCGCCTGGTGGTCGTAGCCGACGCCGACGACTTCGTCAGCCGCCACCGGGAGCCCTTGCAGCGCTATTGCGAATCGCCTTCGGCCAGCGCCTGGCTGTTGCTGGTGTGCCGCACGTTTGACCGCCGCACGCGGTTGTATCGGACGGTCGCCGCCGAGGGTCAGATCATCGCCTGCGATCCATTGAAGCGCCACCAGGTGGCGGGCTGGATTCGCAATCACGCCCGCGAGGCCCACGGCTGCACGATGGACGATCGGGCCGCCGCGTTTCTGCAGCAGCTCATCGGTGATGAGCTGTCCGCCCTGGATGGCGAGTTGGCGAAACTGGCCACCTACGTGGATGATCGCCGGCGGATCCGGCAGGAGGACATCCGGGCCCTGTGTGGATTCTCTCGCGAAGAGAAGATTTTTGGGGTCGGCGATGCCATTACCGGGCGCGACGTCCGGGGGGCGCTGGCGTTCTGGGACCAGGTCTGGAAGACCGACCGGGCCGCGGCCGGGCGGGCCGTGGGCGGTTTGGCCTGGGCTTTGCGGCGGCATCTGGACGGCAAGTGTCAACTGGAGCGCGGCGAGTCGGTCAGCCGATTGGCCCGGCAGTTGTGGCGTGACCCCGGCGAGGTCAAACGCATGATGGACGGCAATTCGCTGTGGCGCATGGAGCAGAATCTGTGCGACCTTGCCCGGGCCGACGTCGATATCAAGACGGGGCGTGGCCAGCCCCGATCGGTCATCGAACAGTTCATTGTCGCGTGCACGACGGGTGACCCTGCCCGTTAGCGCCGCCGACAGTCAGGAGGACTCATGATGGTGCATGGAGGCACAGGGCGGTGGTGCTGGGTCGGTGTGTTGCTGCTGCTGGCTGGTTGTGCGACCGTCAAGCCGCGTCCGAACGCATCGAAGGCCTCCGCGGTCCGCAGCGGGTTCGAGCTGGACGCGCTCCAGCCCGAGCAGGTTGAAGAGGATGGCCGGCAGGCGGAGGCCAAGAGCCAGGTGCAGTCCTATATCGAGGATCTGGCGGCCGCCGCCCCGGGCGGCGATCCTGTCCATCAACCGACCCCAACCGATTCACCATCCAATCCGCGTCAGAACCCAGCGCAGCAGGATGATCGCGCTGAGGCGGCCAGCGCATTGTTGGAGCTGCCGGTGGTCCGGGGGCTGTCGGTGGTTGCGGTGACCGACCCGCAGCCGCCGGAACGCCCAGTAACATCGGCGAATACACCGGCCGGCGCCGGGCTGGGATCGCAGCCGCACGCCGCCGGGCGCGACATCGAGCACCTGCAGCAGCGGATCGCCGCCAATCCAGGCGACATCCGCGCCCGGTTGAAGCTGCGTTACCTGTACCTGTCCGAGGGGCTGACCGACAAAGCGCTGGCCGTGCCCGAGAACCTCGACCCCGAGCGCGCCGAAGTACTGTTGAAACTGATGAAGTCGGCGGTTGCGGCCGAGCAGGCACTGGCCGACCCGGGCGACCCGTCGGCCGAGGTGCTCAATGATCTGGGCCTGCTGCAGACCTGGGCGGAATCCAAGGCCGCCCTGGAGATCCCCCGACTGGCGCTCTGTGCGAGCATTCACAGCTATGGGCGCTTCGATCCGGTGCCGGCGGATTTCTTTACTGCCGGGGCTCTGGAACCCTTCCTGTTGTACTGTGAACTGCAGCACTTCAGCAGCGAACAGACTGCGGACGGACAATACCAGACCCGGATCGGTCATCGCGTGGAGTTGTTCAGCGCCGGCGGCCAATCGGTGTGGAAGGACGATCAGGACATGCACATTCAGGACACCTGTCTGAACCGCCGCCGCGACTTCTTTTTCAATCGCCTGATGTCGCTCCCCGAGGATCTGGGACCAGGTCCGTATGTGCTGAAGATCACCGTCGAAGATCGCATCGGCCGCCAGACAACCGAGGCGTCGCTGCCCCTGGAGATCAAGCCGAGTGGGTTGGCTCGCCGCGGCTGAGCCAACGGCATTGACACGGTGCGCTCTGTTTGGTAGGTTTGAAGCGGTGCAGTCGGATCGTGAGGAACAACCGCCGGTTGCGAGGCGCTGCGATTATGGGACTCAACCCATCCAACACAACAGGGACGCCGGACCGGGTCGACGGTGACGGCCGCAAATACTTCACCGCGGAGCAAGCCAACGCGGCCTTGCCGCTGGTTCGCCGCATTGTGGGCGACATCGTGTCACAGCACCGCACGGTCATGGACCATCATGCCCGCTTGCAGGCCCACGGTCTGAGCGACGCGGTGGTTGAGCGGGTCGATGGGGCGCGTCTGCTCGCCGCCGACCGTCTCAATGAACTGGTCACCGAACTGCACGACGTGGGCTGCGAACTCAAGGACTGGGAAACCGGCTTGGTCGATTTCCCGGCGCAGATGAACGGCCGCGAGGTATGTCTGTGCTGGAAGCTGGGGGAGTCGCAGGTCGCCTTCTGGCACGAAGTTCGCGCCGGATTCTCCGGCCGCCAGGCCTTGGCCGCCGCGGAGCAGTAGCCGCAGGTTCCCGTTCATTCATTTTAAGTAAGCGCCTGCCGGGCCTTCCAGGCGTCGAGTTGGGTTGCGGGCCAGCGCCCGATTTGTCGCGCATCGCTTCCTGTTGCCGGCCTTGCTGCGGCAGAACCATGACCTCGGCCGGCCGACTCCACCCATTGATCAGCGGGAGCCTTCAGTCCAGCCATTCCTTCTGGTTCTTCAACTTGCGCGGCAGATACTCGGCGGTCAGGAAGGTCAGGCTCTTGCTGATCAGGGCTTCCACCTCCATCTTGAAGCCATTCTTGATCATCTGCTTGATTTCCTTTTCCCAGGGCTTTTTGCCCTTGAACCAGGGGTAGGCCAGAATCTGGCGGTTCCGCCTGATGTCGTTGGCGTCCAGGTCCAGCTTGACATCGTCGCTCAAGCCGCAGCGCTCATAATCGAAGCTGGACACGCCGATGAACCGGGCCCCCGGGATGGCCATGCGCTGGGACTCGAACGCCAGGTTGATGGAACCCTGTTTGATCACCGAGTAGATGTAATAGCCCCAGGGGTCGTTATCCAACAGTACGTAGACCGGCAGCTTGAGTTCGTGGTGCAGGCGGTACAGCAGCCGGCGGACCCCGCGGGGCGGCTGACCCCCGCCGTGGGTCAAGATGCAATGGTGGCCCTGCCAGAACTTGTCTTCGACAAAGCGCCGCCAGACCGTGCCCTTCTCGACGTGGAGCACGAACTTGGCCCGGCACTTCTTGAACTGGATGACATGCGGTTCGACGATGCTGGGGATGGCGTAGCCGCCGCTGCCCAACTGTGAAGCGTCGATCAGGTCGCCGGAGTCGACGAACTGCAGTTCACCGATCAGGGCGCCCTTGCTGTCGGCGAAGACGTGCAGCTCCTCACGGAGGGCCCCGGTGGTGACCTCCAGATCCTCCAGAATCGGGTCGGATTCAGACTGGTCGTCGAAGGTCTTCTCGGAGGTGCCTCTGATGGTGTGCTTGGCCATGTAGTAAATCTGCCGGATGCTGGCCGACTTGCCGGCGTCGATCAGGTCTTTGCACTTGGAGGCCACCAGCAGCGTCTGCATGAAGCGCTTGGCTTGCCCGTAGTTGAAGAAGCTGCGCTGCTGCTTGCCGCCGCCCATTTCAATGACCTTGGACTTGGGGTTGAACCGGACGTTGCTCAAGGATCGCAGTGGAATGTCGATGGCCGGGTCGTTGCCGCGGGAGGCCATGGTCACCACCCGGCCGGCCAAGTCGTCCAGAAGGGTGCCGGCCTGATCCCTGTTCGCGGCTTTCCGGCCGGCGGCGCTGCTCTGCTTTCGAGACGTGCTTTTCTTCTGGGCCAAGGCGGGCTCCTATCGGCGGCGGCGCCGGGCGCGGCGCGGTTTTGGGCTGGAGGCGGCCGGCTCGCCCAGCAGATCGTGCTGCGGGCCTGGCGCGGCGGGGCGCTCGACCACGATGGTGTTGGCCAGTTGCGGCGGGTCGGCCACGGGGCGGTCGATGCGCTTGCCGTGCTCGTCGAATTCCATGTCGGCGGCGGCGGTGAACCGGCGGGCCAGATCCACCAGGTTCCCGCGAAAACGGGCGGCATCGATGGTCCGGATGGAGCCCACGGCGCTGACCAGTTCGTCGATGTAGCGCGTGAACACGTCCCGGCGGGTGGCATACGCCTGGCGCTTGCGCTTGCGCTGCAACAGCACGCCGAGCCGCCGCCCGCACTCCTGGACGGCCAGCTTGATTTCCTTGCGGATTTCATCGTAGTCGGCCACCGCTTCCTTGGATTCGGAGGTAAACGGCACCCAGACGCTGGCGATGTGCAGCAGAATCAGCAGGGGACCGCTGGGCAAGGACCCGCGGGACTGCGAGACGCCGTAGTGACCCCACTTGGTATCGAGCACGCTCTTGAACATGCAGCAGGCGGACTGCTGGTAGAGCAGCGGCACGCGGTTGGCGAAGCGGAGCACGCGGGCTTGCCCGGGCTCGGTGCTCTTGCCGTTCTGGCCGTCGTCGTCGTTGCGATCGGGTCCGAGGTTGCCGCCGTAGGCCAGGCCGACCTCGATCTGGAAGGGATTGCCGCGATAGACCGCCGGCGGGCGGGTGCTGGCGGTGTAAAACTCGGCCTGGATGCCCTGCAGCATTCCCGACAGAATGTGCTCGGCGCCGATGGGGGCCAGGCAGTTGGTCGGCGGCGCCATCAGGCGCGTTTTCTGAAGTGCCTGGTACACCCGCTCGAGGTCGCTGCCCTGCAGCCGGCCGACGGTGGTTCTGCTGGTCAAGCCCGCCGCCTTGCAGACCTGGTCGGCCACCCGGGCACTGACCCGCGAGAAGTCCTTCTGCAAGAAGCCGCTGAGGGACTTGGCGGCGGTGTCGTCCAGCATTTTGATCATGGTGCCCAGTTCCACGCCGTGCGGATGCGGCTTGATCTCGACCGGGTTGTGCGGCAACGCTTCCACGCTGCGCGGATACTCCACCACCGCGTCGGTCGGCGACTTGTAGATGAAGTGGGCGTGCGGGTTGGCGATGGCGGTCTGGAGCATGTATTCGTCGACCGACTGGCGGCCCTTGATGTAGCTGGCCACCAGTTCGATGGTCACCTCGGTGCCGTGGTCCCAATCGACGTCCGCCGGCTCCTCCTTGATGATCTCCGGTTTGTTCTTCTTGGTGTCGATCTGAATCTGGTAGTGGTGGGCCTGCTGCTGCCGGGCGATCCGCGAGGTGACGTGGATCGGGCGCCCGGTGGTCAACAAGCCGTACATGCCGGCCGCCGAGATGCCGATGCCCTGCTGCCCGCGGGACATCTTCAGGCGGTGAAACTTGGAGCCGTACAGCAGCTTGCCGAAGATGTTGGGAATCTGTTGCTTGACGATCCCGGGTCCATTGTCGCGCACCGTCACACGATAGCGCTCGTCATCGAGTTGGTGCAGCAGCACCTCCAGGCGCGGCAGGATCAGGGCTTCCTCGCAGGCATCGAGGCTGTTGTCGACGGCCTCCTTGACGGTGGTCAGCAGGGCCTTGCGCTTGTTGTCAAATCCCAGCAGGTGGCGATTCTTGGCAAAAAACTCGGAGATGGAAATCTCACGCTGGGCCGCCGCCATGCTCTCCGCGGTGGCCCCGCGGGCCGGCCGCGAGGCCGGCCGCGCCGCAGAGGGCGTGGGCTTGGCGTGTGCACGAGGGGCCGGCCCAGGCCGGCCAGCGGCGCCGAACGACAGGTCCAACTGACGTGATGATTGCTTGGCTTTCTTCGCAGGGCTGCGCGCCATCCTGGCTTCCTCAACTCCGGCACCATCATATGGTTTTTGCCCCCTAGATCAAGGCGATCGCGGCACCGTGCCGCGGCGACCCGCACCCGCAGCGCCGCGAATCCGCGGAGGCGAATCGCCGTGACCGGCGCCACCAGGTGACTACTTGACGGTTGCCGTGGGGGGGCGAAGGATGGTTGCGAACATCGGGCGAATGGCGGCACGATAGAGCGTATGGCTCATGCCCGGCACGACCATGACCTCGGCGTCACTCCCCAGCCGCGCGAGCGTGGTTTGGAGATTGCGCACTGCGCCGTCCAGCAGAAACTGATCGTCCTCGCCGGCAAAGATGTGCAGTTTTCCTGCGAGTTGCGGGCCCAGTGTTGGCCAGCGCTGTTCGAGGATTAATCGGATGTCGAATGGTTTCCAAGCGGTCGCCACTCGCGGATCGACCGCCCCACTGTTGCGGTCGAACAGCGCCTGGGGTTGCCCGTCGAGGCCTCGCGGGCTGAACGCCGCCTCGAAGGAGTGGATCTGGCCGCCCGGACCCAGGGCGGTTTCCATGTCCACAAACTCCCGGTAGTGCAGCAGCACCTGTTCGCCGCGGCGGGCCAATGGCCGGGCCAGATCCCGGGCGTCGTGGAACATGTTGACCCCGGGTGCATAGAGGTCGATCCGCTGGAAGTCGCGAAAGTCCACCGGGTCGGGCACATGGGCCCAGCAGCCGTGGAACGACTGCGGGTAGGTGATCTGCAGCCACAGGCTGCTCCAGCCGCCGGAGGATACCCCGGTCACGTAGCGCTGCCCGCCGTCTTGGGGGCCGCGAAACCGGTGTTCGATGTCCGGAATGAGTTCGTCGATCAAGGCCCGTCCCCAGGGCCCGTTGTTGGCCGAGTCGACGAAGACGTGGTGCCCGCGATAACAACTGGGGTCAGGCACCACCACGAGCACGTTGCCGGCCTCCGGAGCGGCCGAATCGAGAATCCGCGCCAGCCGGTCGGCAAATCGGTGGGTGCTGCCGAAACTCCCGATCCAGTACAGCGCCGGGTAGCGCCGCTGGAGGTGGGCGGCCCAGCCATCCGGCAGGATGACGGCATAGCGCATCTTCATCGGCCGGCCGTGGAAGGCGCTGAGCAAGGGGCTGGACAGCTCGCCGAAACGCACCCGGCCGTGGTCGACCGGCGGTTCGTCCCGGACCACCTGATCCAATCGCAGGCGAATCGTGCCGCTGCTTTGGGGATCGAGGGTCAAGGTCTGGACGCTGCTGTACAGGTCGCCAGCGCCCTGGCCGGGCACCGGGCAGTCGCGGCTGCGGCGGGCCACAGCCTGCACCTGGTAGGCGCCCGCCGGCAAGCTGGCGATCGGTTCGGGAAAGGCGTCGGCTTCCTGGTCGAGTGTGGCCACCGGATCCGGGCCGGACAGGTCGACATCGCGGGCAATGATCCGCGGCGGCCGAAACCAGTCCTGGACTCGCAGACGCGGTTCACGGCCGGGGCGCTCGCTCAGCAAGACGTACACCCGTCCCTGGAAGGGGCCCGGCTGCAGGTCGCCGTCGAGCCGCAGCTCAAACCGCAGTGCCGCCGCAGGTGAGGGCTCGGGGCGCGATTCGCCCGGCAGCAGGGCCAGGCCCACCAACAGCACCGCCCGGCACATTGCGTCCACAATCATCGGCGATCTTTACGGGGTGAGTGGGGGGCGTCCGGCCGGGTTCCGCAAGGGTCAGCCATCCGCCTCCAGGGTGGTGGTGATTTTCAGCGACGCGAATTGTCCGACGTAGAGTTCGCCACGTTCCTTGTGCGTGACCAGCAGGACCGCCGTCCCGCTGACGTGGGCCTCGCGCATCCTCTGAATCGCGTGCGCTGGATTCAGCGGGGTGATCATCAGAATGGCCCGGACCACGTCCTCCATGGTGTTGACCTCGTCGTTGTGCAGAATGACCTTGTACGGCGGCAACTGCCGGCTCTTGGGCTTGCTGTGCGCCGGGCGCGGACGCCTCTGAACGGCGGTGTCCACCGGTCCATCGGCAGTGTTCGCGCTTGCCGCTTCGTGTGGTTCGGGCATGACGGGTCATCCTATTTGCCAGCGGGACCGTTCCATTATAAATTGTATCCTCGTCAGCTTTCAAGGCTTGATCTGGCAACGGCCTTTTTCAAGGGAGGCATCCCATGGTCGACAAGGTGACTCAGTTTTCGGTGTTCATGATCAACAAGCCGGGCGTGTTGCAGCAGGTTTGCCAGGAGCTGGCTCACGCCAAGGTCAACATCATCGCCCTGACCATGATGGATTCGATGGAGCACGGCGTGCTGCGGATCGTGTCGGATCACGCGGCCAAGACGCGGGACGTGCTCAAGCACCTGGGTGTGCCCATTTCGGAGACGGATGTGTTGTCAGTGGGGATGCCCAACAACCCCGGTGCAATGGCGGACATCTGCACCCGGTTGGCGGAATCCAAGTGCCGGGTGAGCTATGCCTACTGCACTTCGGGAACCAAAGGGGGCAAGACCATTGGGATCTTCAAGGTGGCCAACGTCGAGCGGGCCACCAAGATGCTGGCGGTGACTCCGGTCAAGCGCCGCAAGGAGGCCCAGATCCGCCGGCCGGCAAGCAGCGCCTACCGCCGCTGATCGTGGGGTTCGCTCAGGCGACCAGCTCCTGGTTGGACAGCGCCGCGAAGCGTTGTCGCAAGCGACTGAGCACGTCCTTGTGGATCTGGCTGACCCGGGACTCCGAGAGGTCCAGCACCAGCCCGATTTCGGCCATGGTCAGTTCTTCATAGTAGTACAGGATGACCACCAGGCGCTCTTCGCGGGTCAAGCCGCGGGTGATGTAGTCGGTCAGCAGTTCGCGGGACACTTTGGACGACGGGTCCACCTGGCGGGTGTCGCCGACATCCCAGCCGACCGACCGGCCGCGGCCGTCGGTCTCGGGCTCCATGGCGCTGAAGTGAACTTCCTTGCCCAACTGCGACAGCCGCGAGAGGTGTTCGTAACGGGCCACGCTGATGTTCATGCGCTTGGCGATTTCAGCACCTGTCGGCGGACGACCGAGTTCCGAGTCCAGCAGTTCCTTGGCGTGCATGCGCTTCTTCTCGAAGGTGCGGACCGTGCGCGACTGCGAATCCAGGCTGCGCAGCCAGTCCATGACCGCGCCGGTGATGCGCTGCTGGCAGAAGGTTTCGAACTTGGCTTGCCGCGAGGGATCGTAGGCCTCGACGGCTTCGATCAAGCCGTCGAACGCGGCGCTGCAGATTTCATCGTAGGTAATCTGCACCGGCAGCTTGCGGGTCAGCCGCGACGCGTGGGCATAGACCAACGGGCTGTGGAACTCGACGATCTTGTTGCGCGTTCGGACGTCGCGCCGCGACAGGTAGCGCGTCCAGAGACTGGTGATTTCGGGTTGAGCCTTCAGGGCAGAACGTTTGGCAGGCGAGATTTCTGTGCTGTTCGCCTTTTTCATCACAACACTCCTTTGTTGATCCGAAGAAGAGCCGGAGGCGGGGGCCTTGATCCGCATCAAAACCCCTCAAGCCGGTGGTGAACCGTGCGTACGGCACGACGATTTGAAATGGCGGGTTCGTGAACTGCAATGCTGTCAGACCTCCTTGTCCAACGGGCGTGGATCAGTATATAGCCAAAATATCCGGAATGTGCAAAGTCGTTTTCGGCGAATTGAACAGATTTTGTGCTTCGGCGGGCGCGCCGGGCGGCAGCGTGCTGAAAACTTTTCACAGGGCGGATCGCGTTTTCAGTGCTGATATCGGCGATCGATCACGGCTTCTCGATGAGCAGCGCGATGTTGATCAGGATTGACACCGTCAGCGCGATTCCCAGAATCCAGACCAACACCCAGTTCAGGTTGCCGCCGTTCTTGTCGGCATCGTCGATCATCAGCGCCGGCATGGAGACGGTCTCGCCACCAATGGCCAGTTCCTGCAGCACGTTGTGATCGTACTTGCTGCGCGCGATCAACGGCGGTTCGCCTTTCTTGATCGCTTCGAGATCGATCAACAAATCCTTGGTGCTGGTGTAGCGGTCTTCGCGCTTCTTGGCCATCAAGACCTCGATGACTTCACCGACGCCGGCGGTCAATGACGTGTTCAAGTGATCCGGTGGAACCAACGGCTGCTTGAGATGTTTGTGCATGACCGCCGACGGTGTGTTGCCTTCGAAGGGAACCTTGCCGGTGACCATGTGGTAGAAGGTGGCGCCCAGTGAATAAATGTCGGCGCGGAAGTCGATGTTCACCTCGCCGCGGATCTGTTCGGGACTGATGTAGTACGGCGTGCCGTAGGCCCGTCCGGCCTCGGCCATGGCCGCTTCCATGTCACTCATCTCGCGGGCCAGACCCATGTCGGCCAGTTTGACCACGCCCTGCTTGGTGATCATGATGTTCTTCGGCTTGACGTCGCGATGGATGAAGCCGCGCTCGTGGGCGTGCTCCAGGGCTCGGGCGGTCTGAATGATGACGTCGATGGCCAGCGCTTCTTCATACACCTTGTTGTCGCGAAGGTCGTCCCAGACCGTCTTGCCGTCGATGTATTCCATCACGAAGTAGTGGTACCCGCCGGCCTCGCCGACGTCGATGGCCTGGACGATGTTGTTGTGGCTGAGCTTGGCGGCGGCCCGCCCTTCCTTATAGAAGCGGTTGACGAACTCCTCGTTCTCACTCATCCGCCGGGGCAGCACCTTGATGGCGACGATGCGGTCCAGGCTGAGCTGCTTGGCCTTGAACACCGTGGCCATCGCCCCCTGGCCCAGGCGGCCCAGCACCTGGAAACCCGGGATCTGCTGGGCCGGACGATACATGGAATCATCGCGGGAATCGTCGCTGAGCCGCTTGATCTGGCTCTCGGTGACGAAGCGGCGATCGACCAGCAGGCGGGGGACCGATACCGCCTTGCCGTTTTGCTGCAACCGCCGGGCCTCGTCGGAGCAAGCCGCCACCTCCTCGGCGGTGGCCAGCTTGTGGTCGACGATGGCACGCAGTAGCGCGTTGTCTTCCATGGATTTACTCTTTAGCTCCGGCATGTTCATCTTGGCGGCCTGGCCAGGCCTGAGCGCCTGAAGACCTCTTTGAGCGGGTGAAGCGAGTGGGCAGTGTACAAACACGGTTGCCCACAATCAATTGAATTAGGCACTGGCGTCCGCCCGCGGAGCCCCGGCAGGGGTCGCGAGTGCTACCGCCGGGCGACCCGAACGTCCCGGTCTGACGGGTTCCATCATTTCGCTTCGCCTAATGGAACTATAGGCGGCAAGGGGATTTATTTCCTGCGGGTTCCGGTCAAAAAGTGCTTTCGAGCAGCGCCGCGGCACGGGTCGCGTGGGTGTCGCACAGCCGTCGGACCTCGGCCAGGGTTGCCGCCTGGCGCGGGTCCCAAATCGCCGGAGCGTCGGTTTCGGTGGCCGCGAACCCCAGCCGGCTCAGCACCGCTCGGCGCAGGAGGTCCAGACCGATCCCGTGGGCCGCGGCCAGTGGCACCGGCACTTGATTAATATTCTCTAATGGCGGTGGGTCCGGACGGAGGTCCACCTTGTTGTAGGCCAGCAGCACCTTGGCGGGGTCCAGACCGGCGATGATTCGGACTGCGGGATCGGGGGGGGGACACGTGGCATCAAGCAGCACAATCTGCACGTCCGCCTGATCGATCACCGGGCGGGTCCCATCGATGGCGGCCTGCTCCAGCGGGTCCACGGTGTCGCGGATGCCGGCGGTGTCGATCAGCGAGATGGGCACTCCGCAGAACGACGTCGGGCGATCGACCCAGTCACGCGTCGTGCCGGGCTGATCGGACTCGATGCTCCACGGCTTGTTCAGCAAGCGGTTGGCCAGCGTCGACTTGCCGACATTGGGGGCGCCGACGATCGCCACTCTGGCCCCGTTCAACAGCATCTGGCTGCGCGAATAGCCGGCTTCGAGGGCGTCCATGATCGCCAGTGCCGCCGTGGGGTCAGCCGACTGAATGGCCTGACGACAGCGCTCGGCCTGCCGCGGAAGTTCCTCGAGTTGGCGGAGCAGCCAGCGGACGGCGCGGCCGGTGTCGGCCCGCGGCAAGGCGTCGAGCACACAGGCTTCCAGCGCGCTGCACCCCGGCCAGGCGGCGGCGGCATTAGCCTCGCGGACGATCACGCCACGCTGCTTCAACCCCAGCAACACGCGCTGGACCACCCGGATGCCACCGTGCGTACTGAGGCAGACCTCCGCCGCGCCCTGGCGGGTGCTCCCGGCCACCACCACGACGTCGTCGATCCACTGGCCGTCGTCGACCCACCGGGCCACCACCAGCCGATCGGGCGGCAATGACACCGGTCGATCAGTGCTGCGGCTGCGCAGAAAACTCAGGACCAGCGGAACGGCTTGCGGTCCGCTGATGTGAATCAGGGCGATACCGCCCACTCCGGCCGAACTCACCCGGGCGGCCACCGTTCGGGCTTCGGCGGCCGGCTGAACGGCGCAGGATGAGGTCGGGCCGCAATCAGTTCTCAGGGCTGGTGACTCCGAACGCCCGGCGATAGGCCAGCGCCACTCCGAGCAGGCACAGGTTCGGGACAATCTTGTCGACCACATCGCTGCACGAGCCCAGCAACTCGGCATCGCCGCCGGTCAAGAACACCGTGGGCCAGCGGCCCAGCCGCTCGGCGAAGCGCTCGACGACGTCGCGTAGGGCTCCGAGCGAGCCATAGAAGATGCCGGCCTGGATGGCGTGGGGGGTGTCCTGGCCGAACACCGAGATCGGTCGATCGATGATCGGAACTTCGGGCAACGACGCGGTTCCGCTGGCCAGGGCGGCGGCCTGCATGCGTAGTCCGGGGAGGATGACGCCGCCGATGAAGCGGCCGTCGTCATCGACGCAGTCAATGGTCAGTGCCGTTCCGGCATCGGCCACGGCGCAGGCCCGGCCCTCGATCATGTAGGCCGTCGCGGCGGCACACAGGCGATCACTGCCCACCGAGTCGGGCTGGGCGACGTCGATCTCGATCGGCACCGGCAGGGTATCGCCGACAATCCACAATTCCTCGCCGGTCTGCTGTCGGACCATCTGGCGGACGGTCGGAGTGTGCCGTGGGACCACCGAGCAGGCCACCGCGGCTTTCGGCGCTGGCAGGGCCTGCCAGTGATCGGCGATCATCGCCGGCAGATCCATGATGTGGTCATGGCGGACGCTGCCGGTGGCCCGGACGTCTTCGTTGGACCACAGCCCCAGCTTGGTGGCGCTGTTGCCGACGTCGACCACCAGCAAGTGGTCGGCAGCCGTGGGTGCCGGGGCATCGGTGATCATCGGTCGCTCCCGGAAACGGCCCGAGCCGCCGCCACGCCGTCGGGTGCGGCTTGAAGACAGGCCCAGACCTTCTTGTGGAACCGCTCCAGACCGAACCCGGTGACCGCACTGATGCCAAAGACCGGGCGGTCCAGGGCGCTTTCCAAATCGCGCAGCGGCTGCGGGTCGGCAACCAAGTCCATCTTGTTGGCAACCACGATCTGCGGCTTGGTCGCAAGCTCGGGGCTGTACTTGGCAAGCTCCTCGCGAACGATGTGGTAGGCTGCGGCGGCCGTCGGCTCGCCCTCCAGCGGCAGAATGTCCAACAGGTGCACGAGGATGCGGGTTCGCTCGATGTGCTTCAGGAAGGCGTCACCGAGACCGATCCCCTCGTGGGCACCTTCGATGAGCCCGGGAATGTCGGCCATCACGTAGTGGCGAAAGCCCTGAAGTTCGACGATGCCGAGCTGCGGCACCAGAGTCGTGAACGGGTAGTCGGCGATCTTGGGTCGAGCCCGGGTGGTGCGGGCCAGCAGGGTGCTCTTGCCGGCGTTGGGCATGCCGATCAACCCGACGTCGGCAATCAACTTCAGCTCCAACCGCAGCCAGCGCTCGCCGCCCGGGCGGCCGGGGGTTGCAAAACGCGGTGTCTGCCGGGTGGGCGTGGCATAGTGGCGGTTGCCCAGACCGCCAACCCCGCCCTTGAGGATGATCACTTCCTGGTCGGCGCCGGTGAGGTCTTTCAACCGCAGGCCGTTGTCGCGGTCAAACAGCAAGGTCCCGGGCGGCACCCGAATGACCAGGTCGCAGCCGGCCTTCCCGGAACAGTTGCTGCCCCCGCCGGGGCGGCCGTTTTCGGCGATCCAATGGTGCTTGCCGGAAAACCGCGTCAGCGTGTTGAGCTGCGGATCAACCTTGAAGATCACGCTGCCGCCGTCACCGCCGTCGCCGCCGTCGGGCCCGCCTTTGGCGACGAACTTCTCGCGGCGAAAGCTGATGCAACCCGGTCCGCCGTTACCCGAACGGACGTAGATTTCCGCTTCATCAACAAACATGATGGCTGCCCGCAACCCACTCAAAAAGAAAGGGTGATCACGTCGATCACCCTTGAACGGTCAATGGGTCCCACGGCAGTGCTCGCCGCCGGGGCGCTCCCCCGGGACCGCAGGCTACGGCGTCGGTTCGACCAGAACCCTGCGGCCCTTGAAGACCACCGTCCCGTCGCGCAGGGCAAAAAGAGTATCGTCGCGGCCGCGTCCGACGTTCAGCCCCGGCAGGAAGGGGGTGCCGCATTGCCGCACCAGAATGGTCCCGACGGTCACCGTTTGACCTCCGAAGCGTTTCACGCCGCGGAACTTGGGATTGGAGTCACGGCCGTTGCGGGTTGATCCTTGTCCTTTTTTGTGTGCCATTGTCAGGCTCCTATCTCATGACCCATTCCCGGCTCACGCGGATCGGCTCAGCCAGACCGCGGGTGGTGGGGTCGCCGGGCAGCCGATACTTGATCGCCAAGGTCTTTCTCAGGGTGAACAACCGGGGGTTGTCTTCGGAAACCGCCACCGAACTGTCGAACGCTGGATTCTGAACTTGCCGGATCTCGCCCGACAAGCCGCTGAAGTAGAGAGTAAACTCGTTGTCCTCGAGGTTGAACTGCCGGAACACCACCATGCTGTGCCGGGCGTTGTCCGGCCCCTGCAGTAGCGTGCCGGTGACCCGCCGCGGCTCCTGAAGAAACGGCTCGGTGGCCCGGTGTCGGGCGCGAATGGCATCATACACGCTGGGGCTGATGCGGTCCCCGCCCGAGACCACCTCCAGCGAATGGGTCACCAACTCGGCCTGGGGGAAGAACTGGATGTCGCGCCCGGTGCCATTCTCCACGCGGAACAACAGGTACCAGAACGTGGTGGCGAAATCGTCGCCCGGCAGGGTCAGCCGTATCCGCTGGGGGTCGTGAAAAGTGAAGTCCAATTCCCAGCGGCCCATGTCGGCGGAGGCCGGGCGCGGGACCACCTGGCCACCCAAGGGGGCGGCAAGGAGACAAACCACACCGGTAATCCACAAACCCCGATTCATCAGGTCCTCAAAGCAGCGGGAAGCAGCGGGTTGGGGCACGGAACTCGTCGCGCAGACCCACCTCAAATCTTAAGAAAATGGGCCGCAAAGTCAAGGCAGGCAGCGTGGGGGTTGTCCTCTAGGCGAAGGTAAGCCGAATCCTCCGGGTCGGGCCAGGAGTCCTCAATGTGTTTGACAGGCCGCACCCGGACATGAGATGATTCGCCAGCCACCCCGCGAGTGAGAACCATGGATCCGCATGGCAATGACATCATGGCGATCGTGCTCGGGAAGATTCCCAGCGGTTGCAGCATCCTGACCGCCGCTCACCACGGCCACTCCAGCGGAATGCTGGCCTCGTGGATCCAGCAGGCGGCATTCGAACCCCTGCTGCTGACCGTGGCCGTCCGCGACGGACGCCCAATCCAGCCGCTGATCGAAGGCTCCCGCCGGCTGGTGCTCAACCTGCTCGGCAGCAACCAGCGCCCGATGTTCAAACATTTCGGCGGCGGTTTCGGGCCCGGCGACGAGGCCTTTGCCGGCCTCGACATCCAAGAGTCCGCCTACGGTGTCATTCTGCCGGAGTGCCTGGGCTACCTGGGGTGCGACTTGGTGTCGCAGCTACCTGCCGGCGATCACCATGTTTACCTGGCCCAACCCCGGGTCGCCGGAATGCTCAGCGGTGGCGAGCCCTACGTGCACACCCGCAAGTCCGCGGCCGGATACTGACTCGTCCAGCACCCCAGCGCCCGCATTGCCGACCTCGATGGACCTGGTCTTGCACTCGTTCCCCGGAGGTCGCCGCACTGTTAAATTGCGCACCCGACTGCCCGGGGCAGAACCCGATCCGATGATGACTTCGACTTGTGAGTAACGGGAGTAACCGTCGCAGCGGCACGCAGCTTCAGAGCGCAGATCCGCGCTACATTCAGCCTTCCTGCAACCGACTCTAGAACCAGTACAGCGAAGCCCGGGTGTAGTCGCAACATGTTGCACTGCAATATACTTGAGCTTACTTGGTGCCGGTTAACGGTTGGTAAAAAGGCGTGCGGCACCCTGTTTTGTATTGGCGCGGTCAAAAGGGTGCCGCAGCGAGTGGAAGCAATTAATTTGTTAACAGTCTCGGGTCGCCTGCTCACCTGATTATATGCACCGGCAATCAGGAATAAAAGGGGGAATCGGGCGATCGTGCCAGATTCGCGTCTCTTTTTTTTCGAGCAGTCGGCTGCTCCTTAGGTCGGCAATGTGACCGAGTGGCGTCAGTCAAATCCGTCCCGATGGGATCGATTTTCATTCACCCGCGGTAGTCACCGCCTGCCTGCCAGGCGGGAGAGCGACCAACGGGTTCGGAAGGACCCTGGTCCCGCCGGGCTTGCGGCCACGACCGCTCTGGCCTGGGTGCGGAACCCCACGGCGGCGGCGGTCCCAACCCATTCGACCCGGTCGCCCCGCCAAGTCGACCTGGTCGTTCTGCCAAGTCGACCTGGTCGTTCTGCCAAGTCGACCTGGTCGTTTTGCCAAGTCGACCTGGTCGTTCTGCCTAGTCGACCTGGTCGTTCTGCCAAGTCGACCTGGTCGTTCTGCCAGGTCGACCCGGTCGTTCTGCCAAGTCGACCTGGTCGTTCTGCCAGGTCGACCCGGTCGTTTTGCCAAGTCGACCT
>CAZUGO010000082.1:0-25549 GCA_964619935.1 uncultured Planctomycetales bacterium
GCGGACGTGCTGATGAAACGGTAGACCGCGGATGTAATCCATGGCGCAATAATGCCACCCGTCGGGCGTAGTGCCCGAGTCGAAGATGGCCACGATGTTGGCATGTTTCAGTTGGGCGACCAATTCGATCTCGCGCTCGAAGCGGCTGCGCGCGGACTTGGTTGCGTAGGGTCCTTCGCGAAGGACCTTGACCGCCACCTTTCGCTTCGCGGATTGCTGTACTGCCTGATAAACGACGCCTTGGCCGCCGCGATGCAATTCACGGAGGATCTCGTAACCCGGAATGTCGACCGACGGCGTAGCTCGCGGCTCAGGTTCGAGAGCATCCGTCTCGGTTGCTTGGTATGCCCGCAGTGCTTCGGCCGCAGGGCTTGACTCGACGGCCTGGGCTGCCACGCGTTGAGCGACCTGCAGATTAGCCCGAACCTCCGCGACACGCTCACGGCATATCTGGCAGTTGGGAACGTGAGCCTCAGCAAAGCTGCGGGCCTCGCCGGTCAGTTTGCCCGTAGCAAAGCGCTCCAGCTCTTCAAGTTCGGGACACATGCATCACGGAGAGAAAGGGTATTCTTGTAGTAATCCAGACAGCATATCCATACTTTAGCGAAACTACCAGCAAGTGGGACAGCAGACAATGAGGCTGCCGGATTCTCAGTTGAAGGCAGCCTGATCCACGCGGATCCGCGGAGCGATCCCAAGTGACGCGCTCAGCAGAGCCGGAGCTGCTCGTATTCCCGCGCCAGTTCCTCCAGCCGCTTGAGCACGCGGTGTTTGGCGACGTAGACCGCATTGCGCGACATGCCCAGTTCAGCCCCTGCCTCGTCGGGTGTGCGTCCATGCCGCACTACCAATTCAAAGGCGCGGTACGTGCCTTCGGCCACTTCGGCGCGGGCCTGACGCAAGCACGTGTCGATCAGAGATCTCTCCCATTCGGCGTCCCACGTCTGCTCTGCCCCACGTTTATCCGGGATTTCTGCTTGAAAAGACGAGTCGCCGCCCCAGTCATCCCGGCGAGCATTTTCTTGAGCCCGCTTGCGCCGTGCGTAGGCGATCTGGCGGTAGGCGATTCCGAAAAGCCAGTGACTCAAGCGGCCTTTGGCCCTGTCGTACCGATCCTGCCGATACGCATCCGCGAAGGCAAGAAGAATTTCTTGAACGACGTCATCCGCCTCGTCAACCGAAAGCCCACACTTTCGGGCAAAGCTGATCAAGGGAAGTTGAAATCGTTTGGCAAAACAGCCCCAGACCGAGCGATCGTCAAAATCGCGCAGCCGATCGAGCATCATTGACGTAGTGAGCCAGTCCATCTTCGGCGTCGCACTCAGTGAAGCGAGCAAGCACCTGATCCGAAGAAGGTCGTCATATTCCATCCGCCGTAGCGGTGATCAACCCTGTGGTTCTCGGTGCATGCTTCGAATCCATCACGCTCAAATACACACCTGGGCTGGGCGCTGCAGTCGTACCACGGCTCGCGGATTTGCATATCTTCAAAAAGGGTTTTCCCAGAAGCAGGTCCGTCGCTGGCCCCACATTTCCGGTGTGAACACGTGGGTGCGATGATACGTGACCGCGTCCATGTCGCTACGGAGCTCGACTGGTTTCCCAGATGCTCACACCGCCACAGTCGTTCAACAAGGCGTAGACATCCTCGGCGCTCGCGTTCGCCACTCGCTCATTAAGAAAGATGAACACATTGCCACCATGTTCTCGCTGGACAACGTACGTGCTGGTGTCGGACCAACGAACCGTCCTTCGCGCTATTAACTCTTGCATCCTCCAGCGGTTTTCCAAAGTCCGACGGAGTATTTCGTCGTCGAATCAATCGTCGAGGTAATGGCGCGATTCGCAAACTCGAGCATCGTGGCCGCGCTGGCAACCAGTCCGCCTTGCCCGATCCGGGCTTCGTGACTCCAGCCGCCGTAGGCCTATCCCACCTGATAGCCTGAGCAGAAGTCGTCCCCGTCCAGTCCGAAGACGCACTCATCCTCGGCGTCGTCGCTGTCGTACCAAGCCTCACGCAAGAGCACGCCTTCGCTGAATGTCTGACCTTGCTGGAGTTCGGTCGCTGGCACCCACATGTCTGAAGTGAGTATGTGAGTCCGATGATAAGTCAGCAGGTCCACTTCGCTCGCCTCCTCGACGACGAGCCCGAGGGCCGGGTAGCCTTCGTTCGAGCATACACTGTCTTGGAACGGGGTTCAAGTGGAATCTGTGAGGCCCTTTTGTCTTGGCTCGGCTCAAGTGGAATCGTTCAATCGTTCGGGCGGTTTTTGTGAGAGACTGCTGACCATCGGAGTCACGCCGCCATTAAGTCATCCAGCCTGGCCTTGGCGGCCCGGGCCCAGCCTTGCGATTTCGGAATCTGTACGTTCACGCACCGGGCATAGACATCCGCCGGCGCCACGGGGTCGCCGCTCGCGGTCGGCCTCAGCGCCCAGTGCGGACGACGTTGATTGTAACGCTGCCGGAATTCGGCCAGGCACTGCTGCGCGGGCCGCGGATCGTCGCACAGCCGCCAGTATACCTCTTCGACCTTCAGCGTCTGATGAAACCGCTCCAGCAGACCCAACTGCGTCGGCGTCCAGTATTGGATCCGAACGTGGCAGGACAGATCCCGCACGTGCGCGGCGAACCGATGGGCGATGAACGACGACCCGTTGTCCGTCACCAGGAACGGCAACGACTCCAGCGGTCCGCGGAGCCGCTCCGCCTCTGCTCGAGCTTCGCCCAGGGCGGGAATCGCTTCCTGGGCCGAGTAGCTGTTGGTGAAACGGACCGCCAGCAGATAGCACGAGTAGTAGTCGATCACAGTGATCAGGTACGACCACCCACAGCCGGGAGTGTGCACGCAGGTCACATCAGACTGCCACAGATCGTTGGGGCGCGCCGGCACGACCGCGGACACACCGTTGTCTTCCTGCAGACCCTCTGGGCCATCGTCCGCCTCTGGGACCCTTCCCGGGCGTCATGCTGCTGGTCTTGGGGCATCTCTGGGTGTTGCTGGTTCTGGCGTCGGCCACCGAAATCGCCAGCAACCCTCTGTATGACAATCGGCTGCCCGCAGTGCTCGAGGAGCGGGCCGTCGCGATCAGCTATTACTGCTGCGGAGTGCTGGTGCTGATGTTCATCCTGGCAAGTCTGCGCTAACCAGGACCCAGGAGCACGGAGGCGGCCGGCAGCAGAGCGGATCAGGAGCTGCTGCGGGTCAAAGGCACGGTCCCTGGGGACCCGGCAGCAAGCAGGAAATCCGCTGTGTGCTGCGGCCGATGTTAGTCCCGGCGGCACCGTCGAGCACCCAGCGGACTGCTCATGGATCGGCAGCCACACCCAGCGCGGGGTTCGGCGGCGAGCCCTTCCGGAAGAAAAACGGTCGAATGTTCTCGCCGACACTGTACAGATGGGGACCCGGGCCAGCGGGCCGGTAGCGGATCGCCTGTCCATCGGAGGCCATCGGATCAAGCGGCACTTCGGGCAGATACTTCGGAACCAATTCAAGCAGCTCGGCGGGGCGACGGCCGACATCGAGTTGGTAACGCCGCAACGCCAGCGCGGTCGCGGTGATCCGCCGACGGGTGCGAACGCGAGCGTTGGCCGCCATGGCTTCCCGAACTGCAGGCAGTTGCGAATAGAGTGAGAACCAGGACGCTACAGGAGCCAGATGGCGCTCAGCGACCCGCTCCTGCAGCGGTGCGAGCATGGCCAGTGCCTCAGGCAGCGTTTCCCGCCGGCCGGCCTCGATGGCGACGTCCAGGTGCTCCGCCAGGCGGAGTTGATGCAATTGCCGGAGCGGTCCGAAGAGCGCAGCGTTTGCGCTGGGTCCGCCGGGCATCCCGAGGTTGCTGCCGGAGGACGGACCAGCAGCCTCCAGAACGAGTGCCCGTTCCATGAACAAGACCTGCTCGAAGCGTCGCGTGATCGACTGATCGTCCAGCAAGCTGGCGACCAGCGCTTGAACCGCTTCACGAGAGGCCGCAGGCGCGGGGCCCACGGTCAAGTCGGGGACACACCACTCCAACGGTCGAAGCGCAAACCTATCGATCGCCAGGGCAACCATGTGATTGATCCACATGGGATTCGCCTCCAGGTGGCGGGCTTGATCCAGAAGGTCTCGAACCGTTGCCACCGCCTCAGCATCGTTCCCTCTGTGATGGGATTCGGCGACGCAGCAACTCAGGACCGTCGCCAGCCGCCGCTGGTGACCTAACGGGCCGGTCGCGCGCCGGCCCCACTGCGCCACCGGTAGACGGCGGGCCTGACGGGCCAGGTCGCAGGCAGCGATGTTCCGCTGGGCAACATCGCGAAGCTGCTGCCACTGGGCCGCGGTCAAGTCCTTGAATGGCTGCCGCAGCGCCCAGTCATCTGGCAGGTCGCTGGCGTCGACCGCCTCGGCGGCCCGGATCAGCAGCAAGGCGGCATTCGCCGGGTCCGGCACTGGAGCAACATCGAAGTCGCCCGGCAGAACCAATTCACCGCGCGCCCGGCGCTCGGCGATGGCTTGCTGCCAGCAGCGTTCGGCGAACCAACCCCAGCCGCAGCGCAGGGCTGCCACCACGCTCAGGCCCAAGATCACGCCTTGCCAGTAGCGTTTCCGCCAGCGATACCGCCAGGGGCGCGGGCCCGGTGTTGCGGGTTCGGTTTGAGGGACGCTGGACATCATGACAGGGTCCGGATGCGGTCTGCGCTCAGGACCTCCGCTCTTGGGTCGGTTCCAGCGACTGCATGTCCCGCTGTCGATGATGCCGAGCGGCGGCTTTCACGAAGCCGGTGAACAGCGGTTCGGGTCGCAGTGGGCGAGACAGGAACTCGGGGTGCGCCTGCGTGCCGATGAAAAAGGGGTGGGCGGACTCCGGTAGCTCCAGGACCTGCATGATGCGCTGGTGGGGGGCATGGCCGGAGAAGATCATTCCCGCAGCCTCCAGCGCGCCGACGTATTGCGGATCGACCTCGTAGCGATGTCGGAAGCGCATGTGGGTTTCTGGAACATTGTTGAACAGCCGGGCGGCCAGCGTTCCGGGTTTGAGGACGACGTCATGACCGCCGAGGCGCATGCTGCCGCCGAGCCCCTCGATCTGTTTTTGTTCCGGGAGGATGTCGATCACGGGATGGGGCGTCTCGCGGTCGATCTCGGTGGTGTTGGCCCGCGGCAGCTTGCAGACGTTGCGGGCAAATTCGATGACCGCCGCCTGGAAGCCGTAGCACAAGCCCAGGTAGGGCAGACCGTGGGTGCGGGCGTGGCGGATGCAGGCAATCTTGCCCTCGATGCCGCGAGTGCCGAACCCGCCGGGCACGATGATGCCGTCGATATGGACCAGCGCCTGGGCGACGGCGGCTTCCTCGAGGTCGGCGGTGTCGATCCAGGTGATGTTCACGGTCACGTCGTTATGTGTTCCGGCGTGCTCCAGGGCCTGGATGATGCTGGCGTAACTGTCACGGAGCGAGGTGTATTTTCCGGTGATGCCGATGCGGACCGCGCGATCCGCGTTGTGCAGTCGCTGAACGTAGGCGCTCCAGGCTTGTTCGGCCCGAGCACGGCCGTCGGCATCGATGCGGTCGTCCAGATTCAGGATCTGCTCGACGGCCCGGTCCACGCCGGCCTGGCGGAGCAGGTCGGGGATCAGGTACACGCTTTCGCAGTCGTGCATGCTGAACACCCGTTCAAACGGAACGTTGCTGTACAGGGACAACTTTTCGCGCACCTTGCGGGTCACCGGGCTGTGCGCCCGGCAGCCGAGGATGTGCGGTTGGATGCCGTTGCCCATGAGCCGTTTGATGCCCAACTGGGCCGCCTTGGACTTCTGTTCGCCGAGGGATGGGGGTTCCAGGATCCAGGTCAGGGCTACAAAAGCGACACTGCCGGGACCTTCCTCGAAGGCCAGTTCGCGCATGGCCTCGATGTAGTAGAGGTTCTCGACGTCGCCCACCGTTCCGCCGATCTCCACGCACACCACGTCGGCGGCGGTGCTGACAGCCAGCTCGCGCAGCTTGCTCTTGACCTCGCCGGTGACGTGCGGGATCATCTGCACGTCGCGGCCCAGATAGCTGCCGCGACGCTCCTTCTCGAGTACCCGCGAGAAAATTTGGCCCGAGGTCGCAAAGTTCTGGCGGGTGAGATTCTGGTCGAGCATCCGCTCGTACGTTCCCAGATCCATGTCGCATTCCATGCCGTCGTCGAGCACGAAGACCTCGCCATGCCGGTAGGGATTGAGCGTGCCGGAGTCCAGGTTCAAATAGCCTTCCAGCTTGATGGGGGCGACGGTCAGCCCGCCGTCCTGCAGGACCTTGGCCAGCGAGCTGGCGAAGATGCCTTTGCCCAGCCCGCTCATCACCGTCCCGAAGACAATGACGTACTTGGTCTGGCCGGTGCGGTAGCCGGGCGGGATGGGCGTGTAGAACTCGGTGTCGTCGGACGTGTTTCCGATCGCGGCCAGTCGAGAATCCGAACTCATGAGCGCTCCTTATTCACCCGGGTGTGCGGGCGGGTGGTGCCGCTGCGGTAGCGGCGGACGAACCCGGCGTAATCTTCCGGTGTATCGATGCCGACGGCGGCGCGGTGCACCACGGCGACGGCGATGCGATAGCCGTTCTCGAGGGCCCGCATCTGCTCCAGGCGCTCACTCTGCTCGAGCGGCGTCGGGGCCAGCGCGCGGAAGGTCAGCAAGAACTCGCGGCGATAGGCGTAGACCCCGAGGTGCAGCAGCGGGTGGGGGGCGGTGTGCCAGCGGTTCTGCCGCGAGAACCCCAGGGCCAGGCGGGCGTCGTCGATGTGGACCTTGACCGCGTTGGGATCCTCGGGGTCGGCGCCGGGCACGCGATCAAACGGACAGGCCAGCGTGGCCATCTCGCAGTGCGGCCGATCGCGCAACGCCTCGACCAATTGGGCGAGGCTGACCGGCTCGATTTCCGGCTCATCCCCCTGGACATTGAGCACGATGTCGGCGGTCAGCCGCTCGGCCACCTCGGCCACGCGGTCGGTGCCGGAGCAATGGTCGGCACGGGTCATTTGAACGGCGCCGCCGAACCCGCGCACCGCGTCGGCGATCCGCGGGTCGTCGGTGGCCACAATGACCTCGCTGATGCCCGGGGCCACCCGGACCTGCTCCACGACGTGCTGGATCAGCGGCTTGCCGGTCTCGCGAACGAGCGGCTTCCCGGGATATCGCGTTGATGCGTATCGAGCCGGAATGACGGCGACGGCACGATGTTGGGCCATGAGGGGTTCCCGGAAAGACGTATTATACCGCGGGGCCGCCGCGCTCGAAAGGACCGCAGGACCCGGCTGAAGATCGCCGGTCGCCGCCGCTTTTACGCCCCGCCGCGAACCTGCTACAGTACCGCCGATCCCCAGGATTCCTCACCTGGCTGCCGGAGCGCACATGAACAGCAAATGGCTGCTGACGGTCCTGATCCTCCTCGGCCTGGTGGCGGGAATCCTCGTGGGGCAATTGCTCTTCGATCCGCGGTTCAGCATCACCATGGACGACAGCGCCCACGCCCACCCCATTGCGCTGGCGGCGTTCTCATTTGTCGGCGACACGCTGTTTCTGGGGCTGCTCAAGATGCTCATCGTGCCGTTGATCGCCACCAGCGTGCTGGTCGGGGTGACCAGCGTCGGCGATTTTCGCGACCTGGGCCGGATCGGTCTCATCACGCTGGTGTACTACATTCTGACGATGGGCGTCGCCGCCACGATTGGGCTGATCCTGGTCACCCAGATTCAGCCGGGCAAGCAGATCAGCGCTGATCAGCGTGATGCCGGCGAACAGACCTTCGCCGCCACCCGGGACGTCCAGCGGAATATCGCCGAGGGGCCGAGCGGAATGGTGGGCGCCCTGAAACACCTGGTCGCGCAGATCATTCCCACGAACATCATTGGTGCGGCGGCCGCCGGGCAGGCGTTGCCGGTGATCTTCTTCAGCATCTTGTTGGGCATTGTCATCACCACCATGGGGGCCAAGGGGCGCCTGCTGATCGACCTGTTCAGCGCCCTGTTCGAGGCCATCATGATCCTGGTGCACGGCATCATCTGGCTGACGCCCCTGGGCGTGTTCGCCCTGCTGGCCTGGACGGTTGCGCGCATTGGCTTGAGTTCCTTCGGGCAAGCCATCGGTGGGTACATGATTACCGTGACGGTGGGGCTGGCCATTCACGGCTTCGTGGTGCTGCCGGCGGTCTGTGCGGTGCTCGGGCGCTGCAATCCCTTCAAGTACCTTCACCAGATGCGCCAGGCCATGATGACCGCGCTGGGTACCGACTCCTCGAGCGCCACCCTGCCGGTGACCATGGAGTGTGCCACCGAGATCGCCGGCATCAGCAAGCGGTCGGCGGGCTTCGTGTTGCCGCTGGGATCGACCGTCAACATGGACGGAACGGCGTTGTACGAGGCGGTGGCGGTGGTGTTTCTGGCTCAGGCGTACGGCATTGAACTGCAGACCGGGCAACTCGTGTTGGTCGCCATTACCGCGACCCTGGCCGCCATCGGGGCGGCCGGCATTCCCAGCGCCGGGCTGGTGACCATGGTCATCGTGATCAACGCGGTCAACCCCGGCCTCGAAGCCATGGGCAGTCGGACCATTCCCCTGGCTGCGATCGGCTTGATCCTGGGGGTGGATCGGATCCTGGACATGATGCGGACCACGGTTAACGTCTGGGGCGACGCGGTCGGTGCCAAGATCGTCGATGCCCTGGACCCGCCGGCAGCATCAGTTTGAGTCCCTCCCCGCGGCCTGACGGTAGGCATTGATGAAGCGCGTGGCCGTGGTATCCATGTCGGCGTTGCGGCGCACCCACTCCCGGGCGAATCGGCATTGCGACGCGAACGCTTCCGGCTGCTGCAGGGCGCGATCGAGTTCGGCGGCCACGGCGTCGACATCTTCCGGTGGTACCAGACGGGCGTGGCGGCCGTCGAGGAGCATGCCGTTGTAGTCGGGGATGTCGGCGGTGACCAGCGGAACACCCCCGGCCATCAGTTCAAACGCCGTGGTCGGCGTGCCATCATGAGACAGCAGAAAGCAGGCCACGTCGGCCATCCGATACAGGCCCGGCAGGTGGTTGTAGGGCGTGGGCGGTGCAAAGCGAACCCGATCGAGGACGTGGTGCTCAGCGGCCAGCTTGAGCAGCATGTCTTGCTGCCGGCCCTCGGTCTTGGGGTGATCGCCGAAGATCTTATAGACCAGCACGGCTCCCGGCGTGCGGCAGCGGGCGAAGGCGTGCAGGACGCGTTCGGGCGCGTAGCGCGGATTGATGCGGCGCGGGGCCAGCACCACCGGGCTGTGCGGCGCGATCGCCAGTTGTTGTCGCCAGCGGGCGGTTTCGGTCGGGGGGACCTGCGCGAAGCAGCCCACGTCGATGCCCCAGAGGACCAGTTGCAATTGGCGGTCGCTCTTGGCCGGCGCCAGGTGGCGGGCGCGTTCGAGCAGGTGCCGTGAATCGGCAGTGATCACGCCGGCCTGCTGCAGCACCCGGGCGATGGCGGCCCGCTGCCGTGGATGGGCGGCGGCGGCGTCACGATTGAGGTCCGTGCCCCACACCGTGGCGACCGTCGGCGGGCAGTCGCCGTTGAGTTCGGTGAGCAGGGCCTGGTCGGCGCGGATGTAGTTCAGATGGATGACCGCCGGCCGGACGCGCTGCAAGACGTCCCGCAGCCGGGCCCG
The DNA here is from genome assembly GCA_964619935.1 of uncultured Planctomycetales bacterium. Taxonomy (GTDB): domain Bacteria; phylum Planctomycetota; class Phycisphaerae; order UBA1845; family CAIVHJ01; genus CAZUGO01. The sequence goes on from CAZUGO010000082.1 coordinate 9,651, forward strand.
CTGGATCGGTTTCTCCAGCATCCGGACAAGGGGGGCGCGATAGCGGCCAGGCAAGCGCACCTCGGGGCAGGTGAACCCATCGATGCACACCTTGCATTCCTGGCGCAGTCGTTCGATCAGACCGCGGTCGTTGAGCACGGCGACGCGCTGCCCGCGTCCGGCCAATTCCGCAATCAGGCGCATGACCAACGAGGTCTGCTCACCCACGAACAGCACGTCGTAGTCGGGCGGCCGGCGCGAAGCTGAGGTCTGGAGGGGTTGCACGCGGGGCTCCTGATTACTGCTCCGTATATCGGACGGTTGGCTGCGGCCGCCGCACATCGAGCGCCGCGGTCGCCGGATTATCAGACCCCAGTCGCGGCGCCGTGGGTCGTATTGTAGGGTTGGTGGGAGTTTCAACAGATTTCGCCAGCACAGGACTTCGCGATGCCTGGACCGCAAACCCGTCTTCTGGGGGTCGATCATGACATGACGCCCTCCGCCGCCGAACCTCCGCCGGCACTTGCCCGACCGCTGCGCGGCTCCGGAGTCATGGCCGGCACGATGCACCCGGCATCATTCGGTTCACGGGTCGCGGCGGCCCTGATCGACTTCGTCATCCTGCAGGTAGCCATGGCCTTGGTTCAGGGGCTGTTTGTTCAGATCGTCATGCGCCGCTTGGACATCACCGGCATCCTGCTGGGGGTGTGTGGTCCTGTGGTGGTCGGCGCCGGCCTGACCTTGTTTTACTCGGTCTGGCTGGAGTCGTCCGCCTGGCAGGGTACCCTGGGCAAGCGGGTGCTGGGTCTGAAAGTGGTCACGCTGGAAGGTCAACGCATCAGCTTCGGCCGTTCCACCTCGCGGAACATCGCCAAGTCCTGCTCTGCGCTGATTCTGGGCGTGGGCTATCTGATGCCGTTATGGACGCAGAGGCGACAGGCGTTGCACGACATCATGGCAGCCTGTGTCGTGGTCCGGTCGGCGGAGCCGGCGATTCGGACGGCCTGATCAACGGCCCAGGATGGCCTTCAATTCCCCACAGACTTCATCGACGTCTTCCGGGCTGAGGTTGGCGTGAAATGGCAGGGCCAGCGTCCGGGCGGCGACGTGTTCGCAGATCGGAAAGTCACCCACCCGGTATCCAAAGCGGTCTCGATAGAACGGCTGCAGGTGAATCGGTACGAAGTAGTTGCTGCACCCGATCCCGCGGGCCTGCAGTTCGCGAAGCACACGGTCGCGGTCGGTGCTGTCGAAGTCGTCCGCCAGCCGGACCACGAACACAAACCAACTCATGCACACATCGGGCCGAATGTGCTGGAGCACCAGGGCGCTGCAGTCGGCCAGTTGCCGGCGGTAGTGTTCGGCCACCCGGGCGCGTCGTTCCAGCAGATCGTCGAGACGGGCCAGTTGGGATCGCCCAAGGGCGGCGTGGAGGTCACTGAGCCGGTAGTTGTAGCCGAGCCGGGCGTGGGCCAGCCAGCCGCCGCCGTCTTCCCGCCCTTGATTGCGCAGAGCGCGGACCCTCGTCGCCAGGTCAGCGTCCTCGGTGACCAGCATGCCGCCCTCGGCGGTGGTCATTTGCTTATTGGGATAGAAGGCAAACGCGCCGGCGGTGCCCAGGGTTCCGGCGAGGCGACCTTGGAAGCGGGCGCCGATGGCCTCGCAGGCGTCTTCCAGGACCGCCAGGTGATGCTCCGCCGCGAAGCGGCCGATGGCGTCCATCCGGGCCGGCTGCCCGAACACGTGCACCGGCAGGACGGCGCGGCTGCGCGGGCCGCGGGCTTCAGGCAAGGCCTGCGGATCGAGGTTCCAAGTATCCGGATCGATGTCGCAGAACACCGGAACGCCCCCGGCGAGCAGGGCACAATTGGCCGATGCGATGAACGAGAATGGTGTGGTGATGACCTCCGCAGCGGGCGGGAGTTCCAGTGCCAGGAGCCCCAGGTGCAGCGCGGCCGTCCCACTGGACACGGCCACGGCATGACTGCTGTGGACGGTTGCCGCGAAGCGCTCCTCGAAGTCGGCGAGGACCGGTCCGAGGCTGAGCTGTCCGGAGCGCAGCACGGCGACGACCTCCTCGATGTCCGCCGGTTGAATGTCCGGTCTGGACAGGGGAATGCGCAGCGTTTCTGCTGCCGCCGGCTGCCGCCTGCGCCGCGGGCCGGAGGGATCGGGCGCCCGGACTGTACCTTTTGCAGTTCTCATTTGAGTCGTTCCCATCTAAGATGTCGGCTTCGACGACTGCGTGAATTCAGGAGAAAACGAGCATGTCCTATCAAGAAGTGCTGGAACGCATTCGCAGCAAGCGGGCCCGCGTCGGGATCATCGGCATGGGCTACGTCGGGTTGCCGCTGCTGCGTTCCTTCTGCCAGGCGGGCCATTGCTGCCTGGCCTACGATCGCGACCTCAGCAAGGTCCGGGCGCTCAATCGCGGCACCAGCTACATCAAGCACATTCCCGGAGCGGACCTCAAGAAGCTCCTGCGGTCCAAGTGCTATGAGGCGTCGCACCAGCCGGGCGACCTGCGGCGTTGCGATGCCATCGTGATCTGCGTGCCCACTCCGCTGGACGTGAGCCGCGAACCGGACATGACGTATGTCGAGGGCACCGCCCGGACCATTGCCGGCGTGCTGCAGCGCGATCAGCTGGTCATCCTGGAAAGCACCACCTACCCGGGCACCACCCGCGAGGTGCTGTGTCCCATCCTGGAGGGTTCGGGGTTGAAGGCGGGACGCGACTTCTACCTGGCCTATTCACCGGAGCGCGAGGACCCGGGGCGCGTGGACTTCACCACCTCCACCATTCCCAAGGTGGTCGGCGGGCTCAACGCAAAGAGCGGGCGGCTGGCCTGCGCGCTCTATCGCAACGCCATTTCGCAGGTCGTCCCGGTGTCCTCCTGCGAGGTGGCCGAGGCCAGCAAGATTCTGGAGAATGTATACCGCAGTGTGAACATCGCCCTGGTCAACGAACTCAAGGTTCTGTTCGACCGCATGGGCATCGACGTGTGGGAGGTCATTGCCGCGGCCAGCACCAAGCCGTTCGGATTCCAGGCGTTCTACCCCGGTCCGGGTTTGGGCGGACACTGCATCCCGATCGATCCTTTTTACCTGGCGTGGAAGGCCCGGCAGTACAACCTGCCGACGCGATTCATCGAGTTGGCGGGCGAGATCAACACCTCCATGCCGCTGTATGTGGTTCATCAGGTGGCTGAAGCGCTCAACGCCCGGCGCAAGCCAGTGAACGGGTCCAGGATCCTGGTTCTCGGGCTGGCGTATAAGAAGGACGTGGACGACATCCGCGAATCGCCGGCCATCGAACTCATCGAAATGCTCAGGGCCCGCGGCGCGGCGGTCGATTACAACGATCCGTATGTACCGAAGACCCACAGGCAGCGCGAGCACGACCTGAAGATGACCAGCAAGCCTTTGTCGGCGGCGATGCTCAAGCGCTACGACTGCGTGCTGGTGGCCACGGCCCATTCCACCTACGACATGGAGTTCCTGGTGCAGCATGCCAACCTGGTGGTTGACACGCGCAACGCGACCCGCGACGTCAAGACGCAGCGTCACAAGATCGTGAAAGCCTGACGGGCGTCAGTCACCCGGGCAGCTCGGTGCCCTGCAGGGCAACCAGCGTGATATCGTCGATCGGCCAGCCGTCCGCCGGCATGGAGGCCACCAGTTGCTCGATCTGTTCGAAGTGTTCGGGCAGGTTCTGCGGCGTCAGCGACTGCACCCAAGGGGTCTGCAACAAGGTGGGGACGTCGCGGTTCGCCGGGACGTTCAGCAGCAACGCCTCCAGCCCGTCGGTGTACAGCAGCAGGAGGTCACCGGGCTGGAGTTGGGTGCTGACCAGGTCGTAGTGCTGCTCCTTGAAGGCTCCGATCAGCCCGCCCTGCGACACCAGCGGCTGCGGCGGGCGGTCCCTGCGGATCAGGATGGGGTAGGGCATGCCGCCGCGGGACCACAGCAGGGAGCGATCTTCGGGATCGTAGACCGCGTGAATCGAGGTGATAAAGTCGCACTCGGTCAGGTTCATGTCCAGGATTTCGTGGTTCAGCTTCAGGAGTTGAGCGTCGGGCAGCACTCCCGCCGGGGCGTCGGCATCAGCGCCGGCCCGACCGCGCAGCGACTGCTTGAGGAAAATGCTGAGCATGGCGGCGGCCATGCCGTGACCGGTGGCGTCGGTCAGGTGGATGGCCAGCTGATCGTCGCGGAGCCGGATGATGTCGTACATGTCTCCACTCAATTCGGTGGCCGGCAGGAATAGCTTGGACAGCTTCAGCCCGGGGCAGGTCGGCAGGCGGCGCGGCAGCAGATCCTGCTGCAGGCGGCGGGCGCGGTCCATTTGTCCATTAAGTTCGCGAAGCCCGTCCCGGAGGCGTTGATCCTGGCGCTGCAGTTCATGGAGTTGGGTGGTCACGGCGTCGAGCTGTTGCTGGAGGGTCTCGACGTGCTGCAAGACCTCTTCCAGGGCCGCGGTCCCCGGCCCGGATCCGGATCCGGCGGCATCAAAGCGAGTGCTCATACTTGTGGTCTTTCATGGGCAGGGTTCGGTGACACACCGGATGCCGCTGTACATGGATTCGGAAGATCGCTCGGCGGACTTGACGAAACCTGGGGGTGCGGGAGGACGATTTGATTCAAGGGCCGCGGCGCTCGCAATCGCGGCGGCCCCGGAATATAGTAAGTGCCTGAAGCGGTACGCGTTGTGGAGTGCTCGCGTGGCGGTCGCCCGTACCAAGGATGTCTACACCCAAGCCATGATCAGCGCCGCGGTGGGCGTCGCTCGGAAGGTCTCTGCCAAGGCCATTCTGATCTACGTGGATTCACTCGGCGACGTGGCCGCCGCAGCGGAGAAGATCAAGAAGTGCACCGGATTGATCCTGGTGGCCCGTGACGAGAAGGACCGCCTGCGCTGCGAGGGGCATACCGACCAGATCCTGAGTGTTCCGGATCTGGACCTGACCCGCATGGCCCAGATCAAGATGGCCACGCTGATGGCCTTCTCGCAGCGGATGCTGACTCCGGGCGATGAGTTCGTGTCGCTGGTCGGGGTCAAGGGCCGGTCACTGGACACCCTGGTGGCCATGAACGTCGGGACCGAGTTTGAGCTGTTCCAGTCCGTGGATCAACCGGAACTGACCGAGCACATCAAGCGCGTGGTCTTCGAGCAGGTCCTGACCATCGCTCTGGAACTGGCCCAGCAGGGTCGCGAGGGCAAGACCGTCGGGGCATTGTTCGTGGTCGGTGATCATAAGGACGTGCTGCGGTACACCCAGCAGAACATCATCAACCCGTTCAAGGGCTACACCGAGAAGGAACGCAATATCCTGCATCAAGACATGAAGGAAACCGTCAAGGAGTTTTGTACAATTGACGGGGCCTTCGTGGTCAAAGGCAATGGCGTCATCGTGTCCGCGGGAACCACGCTGCGGCCCAATATTTCGGGGGAGGTTCTGCCGCAAGGCCTGGGGACTCGCCACGCCGCTGCAGCGGCGATCACCGCCAGCACCCGCAGTATCGCGATCACGGTGTCGGAGTCCACCGGCACGGTGCGGGTCTGGCGCAAAGGGCAGATGATCACCGAAATCGAACGGGCGGCCCGGACCTCGCCGCCCGGGCGGGACGACAGCGGCCCCACCGCCATCGACCCGTCGTAGGTCCCGCGGACCGTACCCGCGCGACGCTGGGAGGCGGAGCCGCGAATCCTGAGGAGTGCGCCATCGTGAACCGCCATCGTACCGGACGCGTGAGCCGGTGGGTCACCCTGTCGGCGGCGGCGTTGCCAGGGGTGCTGGGTTGTGCGGCGGCCGTGCAACGCAACGACTGGTCCACCTACCGCGGGCCTGGCGCGGTCTATTTTCAACAAGAAGAGTATCAGTTGCCCCTGGCCCCGGATCCGCTGGAGCCGGTCAACCGCCTGTTCACCGGGCTTAACGACATCGTGCTCTTCGATGGCGTGGCCGCGGTCAGCGCGGCCTGGCGCTGGCTGACGCCGCCGCCGGCCCGCGACTGCCTGGTGAATGCGGCGGCCAACCTGGAGTACCCGGGGCGGGCCCTCAACCATCTGCTTCAGGGTCAATTCGAGCAGGCCGGCAGCGAAACCCGCCGGTTCTTGATCAACTCCACGCTGGGGCTGGCCGGGCTGTTCGATCGCGCGGCGGCCCAGGGCATTCCGGCGGCGCCCACCGACACCGGGAACACGCTGGTCGCCTGGGGCTGGCGCAACAGCACCTACCTGGTGCTGCCGCTGGTCGGCCCTCGGACCCCGCGCGACACCCTTGGATTGGTGGGCGATGCGGCCCTCGATCCGACTACCTACTTCTTCCCGGCCGGGCTGATCAAGTCCTTCGTGGTCGGCAGTGAACAGATACCGGCGCTCAAGCGCTACTCGCGGACCAGCTATGATCCCTATGAGCCGACGCGCATGGTGTGGATGGCGAGCCGTCCTCCGGTCGCGGCAGCCGCCATGCCGTCCGCTGGATCCGACCGCGCCGCCCGTGAGACACTGCGAGCAGCCGAGTTCCGGTTTCAGGATCCCTGGTTTCCGGCCCGGGCCAGGACCCATCGCGTGCGGCTCCGGCAGCGCGGTCGCCCGCTCGGCTGCGAAGTGTGGTTGCAGCCCGAACCGGCGCCGATGGTGTTCATTCTGCCAGGCCTGGGGGCCCACCGTCGCTCTCAGCAGGCCGTGGCCTTGGCCGAAATGGTCTATCGCGGCGGCTTCTCGGCGGTGACCTTGAGCAGCACCATGAATTTCGACTTCATGACCACCGCGGCGAGCACGCCCGTTCCGGGGTTTGCCCCGACGGACGCCCGCGATTGCCATCGGGCACTGGACGCCGTTGCGGCCCAACTTCGGCGGCGCTATGGGGCGCGGATCACAGCGACGGTGTTACTGGGGGCATCCCTGGGGGCGTACCACACGCTGATGATCGCAACTGAGCGCTCGGGCGGCCCGCTGGTGGACTTCGACGGCTATCTCGCGCTGTATCCGGCGGTCTCGATGCGTGATGGGGCCGAGCGCCTGGATGCCATGTACAACGTTCCGTTGTCCTTTTCATTGGAGACCCGCGACGAGCGGGTTCGCGGCATCGTGCAGTCGGTGTCGCAGATGGCCATGGGCGGCCGCCCCCAACCGCTCTCGGAAGACGATGCCAGGTTCTCGATCGGTTTGAGCTATCGACTGGCCCTGCACGATGTCATCTGGTGCAGTCAGGAGCGGCAGGATCTGGGCGTGCTCAAGACGCAGCGGCATCCCCTACGGCGCATGGCCGCATCGCAGGAGATCTACGACTTCTCGTTCGTGGAATACTTCTACGCGTTTGTGCTGCCGTACGCCCTCCAGGTCGGACCGGACCAACCGGAAACCGCCGAACAGATGTTCGAGCGCATGGATCTGCGATTCCTGGCCGACGATCTGCGGGCGAACCCCCGCATTCGGGTGCTGACCAACTGCAATGACTTCCTGCTCGATGATGGGGATCGGGAGTGGTTAGCGGAAGTCTTCGGGTCGCGCCTGGTTCTGGAGCAAAGCGGTGGTCACATGGGCAACATCGGCGATCCCGAGGTTCAAGGGCGAATCATCGAGAGCATCACGGACCTACTGGGGAATCGCCTCAGCCCGCGCGCTGCAGCAGGAAGGCTCCGATCGGCAGCACGATGAGGGCGACCAGCAGCGCCCAGCGCAGCTTGGAGATGATTGCGGCCCGCCAAGTCTCCCTTCCGATCAGGAACAAGCCGCGCGGGAACAGATGCGGCAGGATTACCAGGACGAAGAACAGGGCGATGACCGCCATGATGCCCACTTCGATGAAGGTGCTGCGGACGCTGCCGGAGCGCAGGGCCTGGGCTCCGGTTTGAATGACACCCGCGGTGTCTGCAGCCGGTCCCTCGGGGCCGGCGGGCGTGTACATACCCAGCTTTTCCATGGCCGCGGGGCCCATCAGGAATACCGCGTAGGCGACCAGCACCACTAGGGTGACGCCGACCCAGAAGCGCGTGCTGAGCAGAAACGAGTACCACTGGAACCGCGGCTCGATGCAGTTCCGCAGCTTGTTGAACAGCCCCAGGGAAGCCTGCTCGTCGCCACCCTCCACAATGACCGACACGGACCAGCCGGGCTGGTAATCCTGCAGGCGGACCAGTGCCATCATGGACTTGTCTTCGGGCCGAACGCTGATGCCCACCGACTGCAGGCGCTCCTTGCGGGCATTGGTGTAGGAGGTAATTTCACTGAGATTGCTGAAGCGGCGCTCGCCGTCACGAGTGTATCCGCGAACGTCGACGACGGTCGGCTTATCTGGGTAGTTCAACCCCACGCCGTGCTTCAAGACCGCCAGGATCTCGTCGAGGTGGGCGGCGGTGACGACGAAGCATTTGTCGTAATACTGGTGGAACGACGGCCCGTCGGCGAACTCGCCACGGCGGTACCGCGGAAACATGCCCATGTGCTGGTCGAGCATGCAATGCTCCTTGGAAACACGGGAAAGGGAAATGGCAGCAGGCATTAGGCTAATCCTTCCGTAGGCGCCCGTCAAGCAGGCCGGTCATCCACCCGCCGCCGTGTTGTGCGCAGCCGATGCAGGGTTTCGAAGCGGTTCGTGGTGTGCAAGGTCGCCGGGCCACGACCCGCCGATGAAGATTACGATCGGCAGGCCGGGCGCCGCCGCTTGAACGGATTCAGGGGGATCAGCGGCGTCGCGGCAATCGCCGGTCGACCTCAGTACACCGCGGGCCACCAGCGTCGTAGGACCACCCGGTTGCCGGCCGGATCCAGGAGCATCAGCCCGCGATCGGTGAAGCTCAGCCCGCGGATCCAGTCAAACGGATAGCGGTGGTCCTCCAGGGTTTCAGCAGCCTGCTCCAGGGAGGAGACCTCGAAATGAATGCGGACGTCCACCGAGTCGATGCGCGGTTCAGGATTGAGGGTGACGCGGACCTCGTGGCGGTCGGACCGGAAGCGCAGACCCGCAGGGCGGTGATCCCCGAGCGCGGGCAGCGCGGCCAGTCCCAGGAAGGCCCCGTAGAACCAGGACACTTGCGCGGCCGATTCCGGCGGGGCTTCAAGCGCCACATGATCGATGGCCGACAGCCGGGCCGCTCGCAACATGCCAGTCTCCCAGGATCCGCCTCCCGCGGGCGGAGGCATCCCTTCGGAAATCGTAGTCAGCGCCGGGGGCCGCTGTCCAGGAATGGCCCGCTGGCGTCGGCCGGAGGAGGGTCACTTGACCCCCACGCGGCGATGCGGTCAGATGTGCACTACCATGGCTGCGATTTTGCTGTATGCGGCGTTGGCCCAGGCGCCGGACCCTGAGCGATTTGATGCGGAGGCCGCCCGTCGGTTTGCCGATTTGGCGCTGGCCTGCGTCCATCGCGAGTATCCCAACAAGATTGCCCATGTGCTGAACTCGGACGAGGATGTTCAGCCGCCCCGGGCCCTGACGCCGATGTTCTGCGGATGCTTCGACTGGCACTCCGCGGTTCACGGCCACTGGTTGTTGGTGCGGCTGTGTCGGATCTACCCCGGAGCGCCGTACGAAGGCGCCATTCGCCAGGCCTTGGCCCGCAGCTTCACGCCGGAACATGCTGCCGCCGAGGTCCGCTACCTGCAGGCCCCGGGCCGAACCACATTCGAGCGGCCTTACGGGCTGGCATGGCTACTGCAGCTTTCCGCCGAGTTGCACGAATGGGATGATCCGCAGGGCCGCAAATGGGCGGCGGTGCTCGCGCCGCTGGCCCGGGTTGCGGCCGACCGCTTTCGGACCTGGCTGCCCAAGTTGTCCCATCCCATTCGGACAGGTGAGCACAGCCAAAGCGCGTTTGCCATGGGCTTGGTGCTGGACTGGGCCGGGACGGTTCGCGACCAGGACATGATCGAACTGGTTCGGCGCCGGGCCCGTGACTACTACCTGAACGACCGCGCCGTCGATCTCGCGTATGAGCCCGGCGGGCAGGATTTCCTATCTCCGGCCCTGGCGGAGGCCGATCTTATGCGGCGCGTTCTGCCCCGCGACCGGTTTGCCGCCTGGTTGGGGACATTCTGGCCGCAACTCGGCGATCCCGCCGTATCCATCGGCCTGGAGCCGCTGACCGTCACCGACAAGTGTGACGGCAAGCTGGCCCATCTCGATGGGCTGAACCTGTCGCGGGCCTGGATGTTGGAAGGCATCGCCCGGGGGTTGCCGGGCTCGGACCCGCGCATCGCGGTGTTGCTCGAAGCCGCCCGCCGACATCGCACGGCCGGGCTGGCCGCGGTAACCGGTGCGCATTACGAGGGCGGCCACTGGCTGGGCAGCTTCGCGGTCTACCTGGTCACGGGGCGCGGAATCCCAGTGGTACCCTGATCGGACGTGAGCCCTCCGCGTCGAGATCCCGGGCACCGGCTGGCTTATGATCATGAGTAAGCTCAACAGACAGACCCTGGACTTCATTCGCCGGAACGCCGCGTCCATGTCGGACAAGCAACTGGCTGCCGAGTTGGAGGTCGATGTTCGCGAGGTCCGCAAGGCCAGGAAGCGGATGGGGCTGCCCCGGGCCAAGTCCAGAATCACGGCTCCGGAGGTGTCGTTTGCGGCGCCTGCGCCTGCTCCTGGTCCGGCGGGGCGTGTCCTGGCCGCGGTTGCCGGCCTTCTGAACAACCGCCTGCTGATCGCAGTGTTGCTCATCGCCATGTGCAGCCTGGTGGCCTACATGGCCATGCTGCCGATCAACAATCCTGATTTCGGTTGGCACGTGGCTCTGGGCCGGTACATCGTGGAACATGGCAGCGTTCCGCGGACCGAGCCGTTCACGCACACCGCCCCGGGGGTCCCGATGGTGGCCCACGAGTGGCTGGCGCAGGTGATCTATTGGCTGGTCATCAAGGCCGGCGGGATCCTGACCTTGCGCTGGGTGCACGCCGGCCTGGTCGTGGCGGTGCTGCTGATGATGTACGGGATCTTGCGGCGGTCCGGGGTGCCGCCGGCGCTGGGTCTGCTGGGTACCTTCCTTTATTTGGCGGTGGCCCAGAATCGCTTTCACGTGCGACCGCACCTGTTCGATCTGGCATTCCTGGTGGGGCTGTACGGCTACGTGTTCGTCTGGCGGCCGACCCTTCGCTGGCGGCATCTGGCGGCCATCATTCTGCTCACCGTGCTATGGGTCAACCTGCACTCCGGCGTGGTCCTGTTCGCGGCTGTGGTGGTGCTGTACACGGCCGTTGAATTCGCGCAACAAAAAAGCGGTTGGCGCCGCCCGCAACCGGACGATCTGGGCCAGGGGGACCTCCGTCGCCTGGCGCTGCTCGCCGTCGGGGTGCTGCTGGCATTGGTGATCACGCCCAACACGTATCACTTGTTTCCATATGTCTTGAAATCCAAGGCGATCAACACCGGCTTGAGCAAAGAATGGGAATCGATCACCCAATACTGGGGTTCTGCGATCATGAAGCCCTACTCGGTGGAGACCTTCTGGCTGCTGTTGCTGGCGACCGGGGTGACCGCCATCGTGGGGTTCCGCCGGCATTCGCTGTCCACCCTGGCGGTGGTCCTGTTCCTGGCCTACCTGCCGATCAGCGGTCACCGATTCGTGGCGGTGTACTTCGCCGCGATTATTTTCGTGCTGGGTGCGTTCAGCCGCTGGTCGAGCGCTGCGTTCGGTGGCGTCGTGCCGCGCGGCCGGACCCTCGCCCGGCAACTGGCGTCGGTCGTCGGGGGGGTGCTGGTCGGCGCCCTGATCTACCCGGTTTTGAACCAGGATAACAAGATTCACCGCTACGGCGACCGGCTGACCGCGGAGTGGAATTTTCAGCCCGCAGTGTTCCCGATCGGGGCGGCCACGTTCCTCGACGAAGTCCAACTCGACGGCCGGCTGTTCGCGCCCAACAATTGGGGTGGGTACGTGCTGATGCGAACCTACTTCAAGTATCCGATCTTCATCGATGGCCGCTGGGTGACCATCGGTGAGCAGGTCATTCGCGACAGTCTGACCATCGCCAGCCGCCAGCCCGCTGCAGGGACACTACTGGACAAGTACAAGATTGAGGTGCTGTTGGTCGAACGCGACTGGATGACCCCGCAATTCAAGAAGGCAGGTGATTGGATCTGCGTCTTCGAGAATTTTAACGCCGGCGTTTACCTGCGGAACACGCCGGATGCGACCGCCAGCCTGCAGCGTTGCGCCGCGTATTACCGGGCCTATGAGATTCCGTTCGATCCCAGGGCGGGTTTTGACGAACGCCTGGCCTACGCCTCGAATCGCGACTGGGCCAAGCAGCTTCGGGTGCAGCGGCAGCATCTCAGCATGAACGGCCGGTTGGTCAATGGCTGGTAGTCGCCCTGCGGGTCAACGGGACGCCGCGGGGCCGAGTTGCGCGACGAGTCTTGGAACCGCCCGATCCAGGTTGCGGTTGTAGAGGTTCGCAAACAGGCGTCCCAGGGTGTTCGCACCAGGTCCGCTGGCTTCCACGATCCAGATCAGCCGGGTTCCGCCGTGGTCGGCTTCGAACCGATGATCGTAGTCGACGGTCAGCCACAAGAACGACCCGCGCCATTTCCAGTGGTCGGGCGGCTCGAATTCGGTCATGCGGAAGGTGCTTTTCATTCCATTGCTCAAGCGGATGACCCCCCGTGACTCGGCCCCCAATGGGCCGTTGGGATGCACGACAATGGACCGGATGTGCGGAGCCCAGGCCGGCCAATCGGCGACTTGGGCCAAGTGGTCCCAGGCTTGGCGCACGGGTGCATGGACCGTGAATTCACGTCGGATCAGCGTGGTCATCAGCGGGGGTGCTCCTGGGCGTCGCGGAGGGTTGGGGCCCGCTTGGCGGCTTGTGCAGGCGCAGGGCAAGCAGCATCGGCCAGCCGAGGTACTTGGCCGCTCGCGGGGTTCGGGCGGCCAGGTCGGCGTCCGCGGAGCGCTCGATCATGTCGTCGAGTCGGAGGCCCGAACGCACCGCCGCCATGACGTAGTCGGCGACGCTGTGGCGGTGCGAGGCCACCTGGATCCGGCCGCCGTGGTCGGGATCGACAAAGCGGGCGGACACACCGCGGAGGTTCAACGCCGGATGCATGACCGTAAATACCACCATGCCGCCAGTCCGGGTGACGCGGCGCAGTTCGTCGAAGGCGGACCGCAAGTCGGCGAGGTGATCGGCAACCAGGGCCAGCAGCGCGATGTCGAAGGTGTCTCCGGGAACCGGCAGCGGCTCGGGCAGGGCGTGATGATGCAGGCGGACGCCATGGGCCCGGAGCTTCCCATGGGCCTTGGACATCATGCCGGGCGAGGGGTCGAGGGCGTCGACCCGGGCGCCGCTTTGGGCCAGCCACAAGGAATGCCTGCCGGTTCCGCAGCCGACATCGACAACCCGTTTTCCTCGGGCGGAACCGATCCATTCGCGGACCAGCGGCTCCTCCAGCAACACCAGTGGGTTGCGGTCGTGATCGTAGACTTCGGACCAACGATCGTATCCGCTGACGGTATCCAGCGTCGGGTACTTGGCCATGATCCGTCCATGATAGGAGTCGCGCTGATGAACGACAAGGTCAACGTCCGGGCGAAGCTGCAGCAATTCGACGAGTTGTGGTCGCCCAAGGTTGTGGGCCGTCTTAACGGTCAGATGGTCAAGCTGGTCAAGCTGCTCGGCGAGTTCGTCTGGCATCGCCATGAGCATGAGGATGAGCTGTTCTGGGTGCTGGACGGTCGGCTCGAGCTGCACTTCCGCGATCAGGTGGTTGATCTGCAGCCCGGTGAGTTCTTCATCGTGCCGCGCGGGGTCGAGCACAAGCCGGTGGCGGCCGCCTTGACCGAGGTGCTGTTGTTTGAGCCCGACGCCACCCGCAACACCGGTGATGCCGACGACCCCCGAACGGTCGAGGCGGCCGATCTGGACGCACTGTAGGCACCCCAGATGCCTCACGGCGGTGGAGCGGAAATGGGCATGTCCTCCAGTTTGTCGTAGACCTCCAGGACCTGGTCGAGGCGGGTAATGTTCAGGGCTTCGCGCACCCGCCGATCGACGCCGACCAGCGCGATGCGCCGACGATCGAACTGAAAACTGCGCTGCAATTGGACCAGGGAGCCCAACGCCACGCTGGGTGCGAACTTGACCTGGCTCATGTCCAGCACAATGGGTACGCCGGTCCGTCGGGCGGCGGCGGTTTGGATGTCGTCCACCAGGCGCAGCGCCGCGGGGTTGTCCAGCGTTCGCTTGCGAATGATCAGCAGCAGCAGTTCATTATGCGGCACGATTTCGGAAACGGCTTCATCAGGCACGGCGTTCCTTTCAGTGATGGGATGCGCGGCTGGGTCGTTTCGAACGATCACACCGCCTTGCCGATCCCGGGCGCCATCGTGGACCTTCTGTCGCGCGAGGGGTCAAAGGCGGTTCACGGTCCCGAGTTCCGCCGCCTCCGTGCGCCAAGTGTAGTCCAACAGCGCCGGCAGTTCAAAACCGCGACGCCAAGCAAATGGCATTCATGGCGTTGCAATCGGTGGTTGTCGCCCGCGGGCTCCGAACCTATGCTGGGGGGATTGGAATGGGGGGATGACCAATGCATGTTGCGGGCCGCGGTCGGATGTGGATTGTCGCGCTGGGAATCGGTCTGATTCCGGGTCCGTTGCTGCCGGCGGCCGAGCCGGCCGGTCGGTCCGAAACGGACCGGGCCGATGCTCGCCACGTCCGCCGACAACTGGCTCAGGCCCGATTGGCCACCGAGGCCGGGAACCTTGACGAGGCGCGCGCGGTGCTCGAGTCAGTGCTCAGCGCCTCGGGCACGTCTGCCGAACTGCGGATTCTGGCTCGGGCCCGGCTGGCCCGAGTCGCGATGCTGCAGCGCACGCAGGTCCAACCGAGACGGCCTGCCGCCGCGACAGCGCTGCCCGATCCGCCGGCGGCGGTGCCGGAGGTGGCGTCAAGCGATTCACGCTCCGTCGTGCAGCAGGCGCAAGCGCGGGTCGTGGAGGGTTGGGCCGCCATCTCAGCCGGCGACTATCACGACGCTCAAGCCTTGTTCAACATGGCAATCGCCCTGGTGCCGGCGGCACCACGGCGCACGGTTCGAATCAAGCCCTATTCCGGCTTCGATACCCGCGGGATTGCGGTGTCCGGGACCCTTCATCGCACCGTCAGCGCCTCGCCGGACGGCTGGATGACGGCCAACGTCCAGCTCGGCTTGGGCCGCCTGGTCGGCATGCGGTCGTTTCAGTTCAGCGGCGGGCCGCGGACCGGCGTCGGCGGCAGTGGCTGGGTGCAGTTGCCCAACGTGCAACGAACTCAGATCAACACGACGGTGACCGTGCCGGCGTACGCGCTCGGGCGGACCCACGACGTCATGGTCGAGCAGTTGCTGGTCTTTACCCTCCCGGAATTGTGAGGTCCTGCGGTTTGCGTGGCGGTTCAGCGGCTGATATGGTGCCGTCGGGCGCCCCTCAATCCTTCGGAGTCTGTGATGAAATTCGACTTTCCGGAAAGCGACCCCGAGGTCATGGTCATGTATGGCAGCAGCGGCTTCGTGGTCGGTAGCACCGCCGCGTTTGTGGAGGACATGCACAATCGCATCCGCAACGGCTTGCGGAAGATTGTAATCGACTGCAGCGAGTTGGATCACATCACCAGCATGGAGTTGGGCGCGTTGGCCCAAGTGCACTCCCGGATCGCGATGCTGGGCGGGGCCATCAAACTGTGCGCGATTCGCGGCCTGGTTCCCGAGATTCTGAAGGTCACCAGGCTCGAGCAAGTTTTTGACGTTCAGCCCGACGTCGCCGCAGCGCTGGCCGCTTTTCGTGAGCCGTGATGGGCGCGGCTAGCCCGCATATTTCATGAGTATTACGAAGAATTGACAAAAGAAAAGCCTCTCGGCCTTGTATGATTGCGTTTAACTAGAACCAATCGACAAAGCAGGGAGGCTTATTCTATGACAGACTGTAACCACACCGGGCTGT
>CAZUGO010000083.1:0-31831 GCA_964619935.1 uncultured Planctomycetales bacterium
CTCCGCGATTCCGCTGGGGATCGGCGTGGTCGACGGGCTGGATGATTGCTCCGGCCAGTTCGTCTTCGGCGTGGTCAATGGCGACGCCTGTGCGACGGTGGGCGGGGTGGCCGGTGAGTTCCTGATCACCGACTACAGTCCAGCCGGGCCGTACCCCTACGGCATCTTTGTCAGCGGCTTTGATGCCGATGTCACCGGCGGATTGTTCGAGGACTTCGAGTGCGGCGGGCCGATGGGCAACGGCTACACCGCTTGCGTGGTGGTGGTCGATTTCAACGAAGCCTGCCCCACCGAGGCCGAGTGCTTCAACGACAGCCTTTGCGGGTCGCCGGGTTGCCCGGCCGACCTCAACATGTCGGGTGGCGTCGACGCCGCCGACCTGGCCCAGTTGCTGGGTGCCTGGGGCAACCCAGGGTGCATGGGCGGCAGTCCCTGCTGTGCTGACTTGAATGGCGCCGATGGGGTCAATGCGGCCGACCTGGCCCAGTTGCTGGGTGCCTGGGGCGCCTGCCCGTAAGCCCGACCGTGCGTGTTCCGTAGTCTCCAACCCCCCGAGGTCGCTACGCCTCGGGGGGTTTTCGTTGGGGCCCGCCGCGGCGGGGTCCATCCCGGCGAGGCACCCGCACCGTGCCCGATCGCACCTGCAGGCCGCCAACCGCAGACAGTTAGTTAGGCTATTCTAATAATCATGCATGCGGGCCGGCGCCGTGGTGGCGCCGCCTTGCAAAGCCGGACCCGGACGGGATAATGAATCCTATCTACTTTATTGTGACTACCCTGTTGCTGTGATCAGAGCCGAGCCGGCAAATTGGCCTGCCGCCGGCAGAAAGGAGCCCTGAGTGATGCCCTTATTTCCGCACCGCGTGGCGGAGAGACTCAGCGTTTGGAGCTGTTGCCTTGGCGTTACGGTTTGCCTGTCGGCGGCCGTCCACCCCGCCGGTGCCGGCGTGGGGATCGTGCCCCTGGAAACCACCCTGGTCGCCAGCGGGCTGGAGTGGCCGGTGTTTGCAACCCATGCCCCGGGCGACTATGACCGCCTGTACATCCTGGAAAAGCGGGGTCGGATCCGGGTGCTGAACCTGACCACGGGTATGCTCAACGCCACGCCGTTCTTGAACATCGACGGCCTGGTCACCGGCGGCACGGCAACCAACGATGAGC
Organism: uncultured Planctomycetales bacterium; assembly: GCA_964619935.1. GTDB lineage: Bacteria > Planctomycetota > Phycisphaerae > UBA1845 > CAIVHJ01 > CAZUGO01. Next base: position 1,162 of record CAZUGO010000083.1, read on the forward strand.
GTGGGCTGCTGGGATTGGCATTTCATCCGGATTACCAGGCCAACGGCTACTTCTACGTCGACTTCACCGGTGCGGCGGGTGCCACGACCGTCCGGCGGTACTCGGTCATCAGTCCGGACGTGGCCGACGACACCAGCGGCCTGACCTTGCTGACCATCGCCCAGCCCTTCAGCAATCACAACGGCGGCTGGCTTGGCTTTGGGCCCAACGACGGCTATCTGTACATCGGCACCGGTGACGGCGGCAGTGCCAACGATCCCGGCGGCCGCGCCCAGGACACCACCGACCAGTTGCTGGGCAAGATGCTGCGGATCGACGTCGATGCGAGCGATGCCGGCAACTACGGCATCCCGCCGACCAATCCCTTCGTCGGGGTCACCGGAGACGACGAGATCTGGGCCTTCGGGCTCCGCAACCCGTGGCGCTCCTGCTTTGATCGGGCCAACGGCGACTTGTACATCGCCGATGTCGGACAGAATGCCTGGGAGGAGATTAACGTTCAGCCCGGGGACAGCGGCGGTCGGGAGAACTACGGCTGGCGCTGTATGGAAGGGCTGAGTTGCACCGGATTGACGGGTTGCACCTGCAACGCCCCGAACCTGACGTTGCCGATTCGCACCTATAGCCACGCCTGCGGCAGCGGCGGGTTCTCAATCACCGGCGGGTACGTCTACCGCGGATGTGCCATCCCGTCGTTGGAGGGCACCTATTTCTATGCCGACTACGTCTGCGGCAACATCTGGAGCTTTACCTGGGACGGGAGCAATGTGACTAATTTCCAGACCCGCACGTCGGAGTTGTCGCCTTCGGCGGAGGGCGGGATCGTCAACCAGGTGTCGTCCTTCGGTGAGGATGCCCTCGGCGAGATGTACATTGTCGACCAGGGGTCCGGCGGCACCAGCGGCGCCGTCTACAAGATCGTACCCGAAACACCGCTGACCACGGGCGATATCGACGGTGACGGGCTGGTCAACGCCAGCGATCTGGCCTTGTTGTTGGGCAATTGGGGCAACCCGGGTTGCTCGGATCTGAACATGGACGGCACCACCGATGCGGCCGACCTGGCATTGCTGCTGGGCAACTGGTCGTAGACGGCCAAGGCCGCGGCGGGCTGGGGAAGGAATTCGGTGAAGCCCGAGCTGAGACCCGGTGTCACCGCAGAGATCGAGGTTCCGGTAACCGAGGACATGTGCCCGGCGTTCGACGGCGTGGTGGTCCACCGGGTGTATGCGACCTGGTCGCTGGCCCATCACATGGAAATCGCCGCCCGCAAGGTGCTGGTGCCGTATCTCGAGGAGCATGAAGAAGGTATTGGGACGCATCTGACCATCGACCACCTGGCGCCATCGCCGGTTGGCAAGACGGTCCGGGTGGTGGCCACCTGCTCGCAGGTCGATCATAAGCGGGTGGTCTGTGACGTGGTGGCCTACGAGAGTGGCCGAGTCATCGGCCGCGGACAGCAGATCCAGCGGGTGCTTCCCAAGGCGGTGCTTGAGGGTCTCATCCGGCGGCATTCCTGAACTGGCGGACTCATGGTGCCGAACGGCGCTCCCAGCAAGATGAATCCAGGACTGACCATCGCGCTGGCGGCGGTGCTGCTGTGTGCGGGCTCGGGTCGGCTGTGGGCCGGCGCTGAGCCGCTGGCCAGCCGGCGCTTGGTGGGCGACCTGCAATTGCCGGTCTACGTCACTTACGCCCCAGGCGACACCCAGCGGCTGTACGTGGTCGAGAAACCCGGCGCCATCCGGGTGGTCGATCGGGTCACGGGAGCGCTGAATCCCGCGGCCCTGCTGGACATCAACGACCTGGTTGGCGGCGGCAACAGCCCCAACGACGAGCGCGGTTTGCTGGGGATCGCGTTTCATCCGGACTACCAGCGCAACGGATTCTTTTACGTCAACTACACCGGCGAGGGCGGCGAGACGCATATTGTCCGGTACACCGCTCTGGCTCCCGACCAGGCCGATCCGGCCAGTGCCGTCAACCTCCTGGAACTGCCCCAGCCGCAAGGTAACCACAACGGGGGCTGGTTGGACTTCGGGCCCAACGACGGCTACCTGTACATTGCCACCGGCGACGGCGGCAACTTCTGTGACGGTGGCGAAGGACACACCCCCGACACCGGCAACGCCCAGGACCTGACCGACAACCTGCTGGGCAAGATCCTGCGGCTCGATGTCGACGGCGGCAGCCCATACGCGATTCCCGCGAGCAATCCGTTCGTGGGGCTCACCGGTGACGACGAAATCTGGGCCTATGGGTTGCGGAATCCCTATCGTTGCAGCTTCGACCGCCAGACCGGCGACCTCTATCTGTCCGACGTCGGGCAGGCCGCCCGCGAGGAAATCGACTACCAGTCGGCCGGCAGTGCCGGCGGAGAGAACTACGGCTGGCGGTGCACCGAGGGCGACGTCTGCAGCTCAACGGCCGACAGCTTCTGCCCCACGACCGGATGTACCTGCAATGGACCGGGGCTGACCGCCCCCATCCACGCGTACAGCCACACCGACCCGCCGCCCAATACACCGTTCGTTTGTGCGGTGATCGGCGGTGTGGTCTATCGTGGTGCGGCCATCCCGTCGCTCGACGGCACCTACCTGTTCTCCGACTTCTGTGCGGCACGAATCTGGACCTTCCGGGTGGTCGGCGGGGCGCTGACCGATTTCGCCGATCGGACCGCGGATTTGTCGCCGTCACTCGACGGCCAGTTGATCAACCAGATCGCCGCCTTCGGCGAAGACGCCCTGGGCGAGGTCTATATCGTGGACCAGGGCAGCGGCAGCACCGGCCAGATCTTCAAGATCGTGCCCCCACCGCCGGTCGGCGACATCAACGGCGACGGCATCGTCAACGCGGCCGACCTGGCGTTGCTGTTGGGCAACTGGTCCCAGCCCGGCGCCACCGACCTGAACCGCGACGGAATGACCAACGCGGCCGACCTGGCCCTGCTGCTGGGCAACTGGACCTAGCCGGTTCGCTCGCGAGCCCGCGCGTTCGCCGTCGCCGTCCCAATTGAGCGGAAAAGGGGTAGCGTCGCCTTTTTCCGTGCCCTATCCTAGTCGTCATGACGGGACTCAGCGGTCAGGATCCGAGCACCTTTCAGTTCACCAGGATTCTGTATCAAAAGCAGCAGCGCCGCGCCACGGTCACCTTCAACCGGCCCGACGTGCTGAACTGCGTCGACCTGCAAACCCTCCGCGAATTGCAGACCGCCTTTCAGGATGCCGCCTGGGATGATCGGATTGCGGTCCTGGTCCTGACCGGCGCCGGCGAGCGTGCCTTTTGTACCGGGGCCGACCTTAAGGAGCAGCAGGCCTGTTACCTGGATGCTCCCGGCGAGTACTGGAAGTGGATGGGTGAGTTCTGCCGGGCCCACGAACTGCTGCGGCAGCTCGGCAAGCCGACCATTGCCCGGCTCAACGGTCTGGTGGTCGGCGGCGGCAACGAGTTCAACATCTCCTGCGACTTGGCGGTGGCGGCCGACGACGTCATGATCAGGCAGGTCGGTGCGGCGATGGGCAGTGTGGCGGCGGCCGGGGCCACGCAGTGGCTACCGCTGATCGTGGGCGATCGCCGGGCTCGCGAAATCCTGATGCTGTGCGAGGACATCCCCGCGGCTCGGGCCCTGGAATGGGGCCTGGTCAATCGGGTGGTGCCGCGCGACCGGCTGGACGACGCCGTGGATGCGCTGTGCCGCACGCTGGAGGCCAAGCTGCCGGAATGCATGCGCTACACCAAGCAGCAGCTCAATCTCTGGAAGGACTTCTCCTGGGCCATGACCATCGGTCACGCCCGCGACTGGCTGGCGATCCACAATCGGGCGCCCGAAGTGCACGAAGGGATCAATGCCTTCATCGAGAAGCGAGCGGTGGATTATTCGGCTTGCCGGCCGCCGCCGGCGGCAGGAAGTGACCCATGAACCCTGAAATCGCCAGCGAGGTCGACGGCCACGTCGGCATCATCAAGCTGAACCGGCCGGAGGTGCTCAACGCCCTCAGCCTGGAACTCATGCGCCGGCTGGTCGACCAGTTGGAGGCCTACGATGCCGACCCGGCCATTCATGTGCTGCTGCTCAGCGGCAGCGAACGGGTCTGGGCGGCCGGCGCCGACATCAAGGATATGGCTGAAGCCTCGGTGTTCGAGATGGTCAACCGCAACCAATTCGCCCGCTGGGAACGGATCAAGCGCATCTCCAAGCCGATTGTGGCCGCGGTCAGTGGGTATGCCCTGGGCGGCGGGTGCGAGTTGGCCATGCACTGTGACATCATCGTTGCTTCCGAGACGGCCCGCTTCGGCCAGCCGGAGATTAACATCGGCGTGATCCCCGGGGCCGGCGGCACGCAGCGCCTGACGCGGGCTGTCGGCAAGGCCACCGCCATGGACGTGGTGCTCAGCGGCCGCTTGCTGTCGGCCCACGAAGCCTTGCAGGCGGGGTTGGTGTCGCGCGTGGTTCCGCGGGAGAACTTCTATGATGCCGCCTTGGCGCTGGCCCGCGAGCTGGCGGCCAAGCCGCCGCTGGCCCTGCGGCTGGCCAAGGAGGCCGTGCTCAAGGCCCACGAACTGTCGCTCAGCGACGGGCTGGAATACGAACGCAAGCTGTTTTACATGCTGTTTGCGTCGGACGATCAAAAGGAAGGCATGCGGGCATTCTTGGAGAAACGCCCACCGCGGTTCAAGGGCGCCTGACGCCCGCCGGAATGCCCGAATATCAGCAATCGACAGGAGCGAGGCCATGCCGGCAACCGACCCGACCGTGAAGTACGAAGTGTCCGAGGCGGTGGGCACCGTGACGCTTAACCGCCCGGAAGTGTTCAACGCGTTCAACGACGCCATGACCACCGAGCTGCTGGCGGCCCTCAAGGCCGCTGATGCCGACCCGGCAGTCCGGGCCTTGATCATTACCGGGGCCGGGAAGGCCTTCTGTTCGGGGCAGGACCTCAAGGATCTCAAGCAGCACTACGTCGACGGGTACGTTCCGGTGCTCGGGGAACGCCTGCGCCGCGGCTACAATCCGGTGATCCTCAAGATGCGGCGGATGGAGAAGCCGATCATTGCCGCGATCAACGGGGTGGCCGCCGGGGCGGGTTGCAGCCTGGCACTGGCCGCCGATTTGCGGATCATGGCCACGGATGCCACCTTGATCGAAGTGTTCATCAATGTCGGGTTGGTTCCCGACAGCGGCAGCACCTATTTTCTGCCGCGGCTGGTGGGCTTGGGCAAGGCTATGGAATTATGCGCCACCGGCCACAAGGTCACCGCCACCGAGGCGGTGGAGTTGGGGCTGGCCAACCAGGTGGTCGGCAGCATGGACCTGCTGCAGCGGTCGGAGGTGCTGGCCAAGCGCCTGGCGGCCCTGCCGACGCGGGCCATCGGGCTGACCAAGCGGCTGCTGGATCAGGCTTTCGACCACACCCTGGAGGCCCAACTGGAGGCCGAAGCCTACATGCAGGAGACCGCCGGAAAAACCGCCGATCATTTCGAGGGCGTTCGGGCGTTCATCGAAAAGCGGCCGCCGGTCTTTCGAGGAGAATGAGGATGTCATGCGCGCTGCCGCAGTGATCGCCGCTTGTCGCACGCCGGTCGGGCGCTACGGCGGGGCCCTGAGTGGCGTTCGTCCGGACGATCTGGCCGCCGCGGTGATCCGCGCCGTGTTGGAACGTGGCGGCGTCGATCCGGGGAGGGTCGACGATATCTATCTGGGTGCGGCCAACCAGGCGGGCGAAGACAACCGCAACGTGGCCCGCATGGCAGCCTTGTTGGCGGGCCTCCCGGACAGCGTGCCGGGCAGCACGGTGAACCGGCTGTGTGCATCCAGTCTCGACTGCATCAACATCTGTGCCCGTTTGATTGAAGCCGATCACGGCGACGTGTTTATCGCCGGCGGTGTCGAGAGCATGTCGCGGGCTCCGTTCGTGGTTGCCAAGAGCGCCACGGCGTTTGATCGCAACGCCGAGATGTATGACACCACCATTGGCTGGCGCTTCACCAATCCACAGCTAGCCGAGCGCTATCAGCCGTATTCGATGGGCGAGACCGCCGAGAATGTGGCCGGTGCCCACCAGGTGTCGCGCGCCGAGCAGGATGCCTTCGCCCTGGAGAGCCAGCGCCGCTGCCAGGCGGCGAGTGAGGCCGGGCGGTTTGACGATGAGCGGGTGGCGGTGGCGGTGCCGCAGCGCAAGGGCGACCCGGTGTGGGTTGACCGCGACGAGCATCCTCGTCCGGAGACCACCGCGGCGGCGTTGGCCAAGCTGCCGCCGGCCTTCGCCCGCGACGGTACGGTCACTGCCGGAAATTCCTCCGGTCTGAACGACGGCGCCGCGGCCCTGCTGCTGGTTGAGTTGCAGCAGGCCCGACGGCTGAACCTGCCGGTTCTGGCGGTCGTCGGCCCTTCGGCCACCGCCGGGGTCGATCCGGCGGTCATGGGTCTGGGCCCGGTTCCGGCCACCCGAAAGGCATTGCAGCGTGCCGGTTGGACGGTCGCCGACCTTGATGTCATCGAGTTGAACGAGGCCTTTGCCGCTCAGGCCATTGCCTGCATTCGCGAGTTGGGTCTGGATCCTGCCAAAGTCAATCCCAACGGCGGCGCCATTGCCTTGGGCCATCCGCTGGGTTGCAGCGGCGCCCGCATCGCCACCACCTTGCTCCACGAAATGAAACGCCGCCGGGCCCGCCGTGGCCTGGCGACCATGTGTGTCGGCGTCGGCCAGGGCGTGGCCACGTTGTTCGCGAGTCCCGGCGAACGCGGCCGGTAGTCGCCCAGGCCCCATCGCGTGCCCGCCGGCGGCCCACGCGTGCGCTGCTCGGACAGGGGCACCCCCAACCCACACCCAGGTCTGGACGGGGTCCATCCCCATGCTTCAGTATGGGTCCCTCGGACCGATCATGCGCCTTCGGTCTTCTGACCGGCCGAGCGCCGTTGGGCATCTGACCCCCACGCTGAAGCGCGCTGAAGCGGGGGCTTGAATGCCCACCCCGGCCCAACCCAGCGAGATTGTTGTACGTGTGCACGCGGTTGTGCCCAGACGGGTGCATGGGCTGGATCCGGTGCGGCCATAGAAAAACGACCCGGTCGACCCGGGTGAAACGACCGGGTCGACCTGGCAGAACGACCGGGTCGACCTGGCGAAACGACCCGGTCGATCTGGCAGAATGACCTGGTCGACTTGGCAGAACGACCTGGTCGACCTGGCAAAACGACCCGGTCGACTTGGCAGAACGACCTGGTCGACTTGGCAGAACGACCTGGTCGACCTGGCAGAACGACCCGGTCGACCTGGCAGAACGACCTGGTCGACTTGGCAGAACGACCCGGTCGACTTGCCGAAACGACCTGGTCGACCTGGCGAAACGACCTGGTCGACTTGCCGGAACGACCCGGTCGCTTAGGGAAGCCGCCTGTGGTGCTCGGGCACTGTTGGCGTTGGGGTTGGTCGATGGCGTGGGCGGGTCCGACTGTCAAAATGGCATCCGGCCCGCGGTTCGCCGGTCCCGGCGGGAATCCGAACCGCTGTCCCGGCTTGAGCTTGTGGGCGACTGGTCGGCCCTTTGGGGTGGAACACGGCTTGCTTGGCGTTTACCATGTCCTTCCGCGGGCCGGCCCGTGTGCAGCCGCGACCTGTTCGACGCTCACGATCCGGCTGCAAACGGGTTCGGGGATTTTCTGCCAGGCAGGGCGACCGGAGTGCGGGTCCAACGTCGTCCTTCCTCAGATAGTGTGGGCCGCGACCACCCGCGTCGTGCGGTCAGACACAATTACCTGTGGATCTGGTAACGGGAGTGTTTCAATGGCTGAGGTCATGATCAAGGCCGACCGTTTGAGCAAGGACTTCGGGGCTCTGGCGGCCGTGTCGGAGGTCAGCTTCGAGGTGTCCGCGGGTCAGGTCGTTGCCTTTCTCGGGCCCAACGGGGCCGGCAAATCCACCACCATGCGGATGTTGACCGGCTTTGCGGCGCCGACGCACGGCCGGGCGCTGATCGCCGGTCTGGACCTGGCGCATCGTCGCATGGACGCGGTCGCCCGGTTGGGGTACTTGCCGGAAAACGGCCCGCTTTATTCGGACATGACGCCGCTGGCCTTGCTGCGGTTCTTCGGCAACGCTCGCGGAATGAACCGCACCCGCCTGCACCAGCGCATCGACGAAGTCGTCAAGCTGTGCCGCCTGGAGGCGGTCATCGAGAAACCCATTCTGAAGCTGTCCCGCGGCTACCGGCAGCGCGTGGGCATGGCTCAGGCGATTCTGCACGAGCCCGATGTACTGATCCTGGATGAGCCCACCGCGGGACTCGATCCCAACCAGATCCATGAGGTGCGCGGCCTGATCCGGCGCCTGGGCAAGTCCAAGACCATCTTTCTGTCAACCCACATCCTCCAGGAGGTCAAGGCCGTCGCCGACCGTGTGATCTTCATCCACGAAGGTCGCATCGTGTTCGACGGCGACATGGAGCAGTTCCAGTTGGGGGCAGATTCGCTTGACGATCGTTTTCGTGAACTAACCGCTGCCTGACGGCGGCGCTGACCTGATCGGGGATGTCGCGATGCTCATGAATTCACGTGTGATCTGGGCGGTGTTCAAGAGGAACTTCGCCAGCTATTTCATCAACCCCACCGGATACGTATTCATCACGGTGTTCATTCTGCTGGGTGCCATTGCGGCCTTCTGGGATGGCGGCTTCTTTCTGAGCAACCTCGCCAACCTGGACCGCTTGAACGCCCATTTCCCGCTGTTACTGCTGTTCTTCGTGCCGGCGCTGACCATGAACGTCTGGGCCGAGGAGCGCCGCCAGGGGACCGACGAATTGTTGTTCACGCTGCCGGGCCACGACGTCGACATCGTTCTCGGTAAGTACTTGGCGGCTTTGGGCATTTACACCGTGGCGCTGTTCTTTTCGCTGAGCCACCTGGTCATCCTGGTGTGGCTGGGCAATCCCGACATGGGCTTGATGTTCGCCTGTTACCTGGGCTACTGGCTGGCGGGGGCGGCGCTGCTGTCGGTCGGCATGGCCGCCTCGCTGCTGACCGCCAACGCCACCGTGGCGTTTATCCTGGGCGCCATCTTCTGCGGCGCGCTGGTCTTTCTGAACCAGGCCGAGATGATCTTTGGAGCCGGGCTGTCCGGCGCCGTGGACGCCGCCGCCCTGGTGCCCCATTTCAATGCCTTCGGCAGCGGGTCGATCCCCATTCCCAGCCTGTTCTACTTCGTGGCCGTGACCGTGGTCATGCTCTACGTCAACGTGGCCCTGGTCGGCCGGCGGCACCACGCCGGTGGCGAAGGGGCTTCCCTGCGGGCCGCCCACTTCGGCGTTCGTATTCTGTCGCTGGCCCTGATCGTCACCGCGGTTACCGTGATTGCCGGGCGGTTGCGGCTGCCACCCATCGACGCCACCGCCGAGCGGCTGCACACCCTGCAACCGCAGACTGCCGCGCTGATCGCCAAGATTCCCGACGACCGCCCGGTGTTCGTGCAGGCCTTCTTCAGCCAGGAGGTTCCCGAGTCGCACGTGCAGACCCGCAAGGACTTGGTGAATCTGTTGCACAAGTTCGACCAGGTCGGCGGCAACCGCATTCGGGTGGCCATCCACGCCACTGAGCCGTTCACCGAACTCGCCGCTCTGGCCGCCGACAACTACAACATCGTCCCCCGCAAGCTGTTGTCGGTGGGCGCCGGCCAGCGCTCCGCGGTGGACGTGTTTCTGGGCCTGGTGTTCACCTCCGGTCCGGAGGAGTTTGTGATCCCGTTCTTTGATCGCGGCCTGCCGGTCGAATACGAGCTGGCCCGTTCGATCCGGGTGGTCAGCCAGACCGCGCGGCGGACACTCGGGATTGTCAACACCGATGCCAAGCTGTTCGGTGGATTCGACTTTGAGAGCATGAACAGCAGCCCCGACTGGTCGATCGTCCAGGAATTGCGCAAGCAGTACGAGGTGCAGCAGGTGCCGCCGGACGGACCCTATCCCGACGGGCTCGACGTGCTGTTGGTGGTGCTGCCCTCCTCGTTGACCCAGCCACAACTGGATGCCCTGCAGGACGTCATTCTGGCCGGGACGCCGACTCTGCTGCTCGATGATCCCATGCCCATGTACAACATCCAACTGTCGCCGCGGCTGCCCAAGGATGCCGGCCGCAACCCCTTTGCGTCCCGCGGTCAGCCGCCCAGCGCGCCCAAAGGCGACTTCAAGCAACTGCTCAGCACCCTGGGTTTGAAGTGGCAGGATGCCAGCGTGGTGTGGTCGCGAAACAACCCGCACCCCATCATTGCGGACGTTCCCCCGGAAATCGTCTTCGTGACCCCCAGCCCGGACAACGGTCGCCCGTTCAATCCGGACTCGCCCATTTCGTCAGGCTTGCAGGAGGTGGTGCTGCTGTACCCCGGCTATGTCAGCGCCGCCCCGGAGGCCGGCGATGCGCGCCTGACCGCCCTGCCGCTGCTGCAGACCGGCACGGCGTCGGGTGACTCGGCCTGGAATGACTTGGTCTCGCAGAGCTTCTTCGGGGTGCGGTTGAATCCCAGCGTCCGCCGCGTGCAGTCACCGAATCTCTACTACTTGGCGATGCAGGTTCACGGTGAGCGGTCGGCGGAGGCGCCGGGGCAGGACGCGCCCGAGGCGGGCGATTCGGCGGCCACCCCGCCGGCGGCCCGGCGGCCCATCAACGTGATCATGATCGGCGACACCGACATCATTTCGGAGACGTTCTTCGACCTCCGCCGCCAGGGGTTGGATCAGTTCAATTTCGACAACGTGACTTTCGCCCTGAACTGCATCGATGCACTCGCCGGTGACGAGTCGTTCATCGAGTTGCGCAAGCATCGCCCGCGGCACCGCACCCTGGCCCGCCTGGAGCACCTCACCGAGGACTACACCGACCACCGGCGGCAGGCGGACGATGCGGCCGAAGCCGAGGCCGCCCAGAAGCTGAGCGAGGCTCAGGCGGCCGTGGATCGAAAGGTCGGTGAGGTTCGCGAACGCACGGACCTCGACGAGCGCACCAAGAGCATCATGCTGGCCAATCTGGAGAAGGTCGAAAACCGGCGTTTTGAAGTGGTCAAGAGCAATATCGAATCCGAAAAGGATCGCCGCCTGGCCAGGGCCGCCGCCGACATGCAGATCGGGATTGCCAGGATCCAGCGCGAAATCAAGTGGTGGGCCGCCATTCTGCCGCCCATCCCCACGCTGGTGCTGGCCATCGTATTGTTCGCATATCGCTACAAGCGCGAGCAGATCGGCGTGCCCGAAGGCAGGCTGGTGGGGAGCAAGTCATGAGCGACATGGCAAAGACCGGCGCATTCGTGGGCGTGGCCCTGCTCTGCTGCGTGGCAGCCCTGGCCACCCGTCCGCCGCAACTGACCTTTGAAGAATTTGGAGATCAGGGCGATCCGTTCTATCCACACTTCACCGATCCGCTGCTGGCGGCGGCGTTGGAGGTCATCGATTACGATGAGGCCTCGGGGACCAAGCGGCCCTTCAAAGTCGCCGTGAACGACGGCGTCTGGACCATCCCGTCGCATTACGATTACCCGGCGGACGGCAAGGACCGCCTGGCGAACACCGCCGCCGCCCTGATCGATCTGCGCAAGGACGTCATCCAGTCGGACCGGGTTCAGGACCACCAGGCGCTGGGGGTGATCGACCCGCTGGACGAGACCGTGACCACGCTCCAAGGCCGCGGCCAACGGGCGATGCTGCGCGATGCGTCGGGCAACGTGCTGGCCGATTTCATCTTCGGGAAACCCGACGAGTCCCGGCAGGGCTTCCGGTACGTGCGGTTGCCCGACAAGAAGCGGACTTATTCGGTGCGCGTCGACCTGGACATGTCCACCCGCTTTGCCGATTGGATCGAAACCAACCTGCTGGACCTCAAGGTCACCGACGTCGTCGGCATTGAGATCAACGATTACTCCGTCGACGAGGGCAGCGGGGTGGCCGACGTCCGGGATCACATCGTGCTGTCCAAGACCGCCAACACCTGGTTGCTCGAGGGTCTGCCCGAGGGCCAGACGCTTGATGATGCCAAGGTCCGAACCATGGCGTCCGCCTTGTCACGAATCACCATCACCGGCGTGCGCCCCAAGCCGCCATCATTGACCCGCGACCTCAAGACCCGTGAGGGGCTGCAGATCGACCTGGGCACCCGCATGTCGCTCAGCTCCAAGGGATTTTTCATCTCCAGCGACGGGCGCCTGCTGTCCAACGAGGGCGAGCTGACCGTCCACGACAACAGCGGGATCAGCTATACCCTGCGCTTCGGCGAGGTGTTGTTCGGTGATGGCCTGGCGGTCTCGGCCGGCAGCGAATCCGAAGGCGATACCGGCACCCGCGAGTCCGAGGGCGAAGAGAACCGCTACCTGTTCGTCACCGCAGCGCTGGACGACAGCCAACTGCCGCCCAAGCCCACGCCACCCGAGGGCGACAGCCCTGCTGCAGCGGGCGAAGCGGCCCCAGCCGAGGGCGAGGATCCGGCCGAGGCATACGAGCGGCAGTTGAAGGACTGGCAAGCCCAGGTCGATCAAGCCCGGCAGCGGGCCAGCGAACTGAACGACCGCTTCGCCGACTGGTACTACGTGATTTCCGACAAGGACTTCAGCAAGATCCGGCTCAGCCGCGACCAGTTGATCAAGGAGCCCGCCAAGACTCCGTGACCCGGCGGCGGTTCCAGCAGCAATTGGGCCGCCTGCAAACGCATCGGGCCGCTCCGCCGCCCGACACGGTTGACGTGGGACCGCAAGATCCGACTCGGTCACCGGTCACCCAACGACCGCCACGCTGAACCCGGGGTTCGAGATGACCGGGGGCGTCAGAAGCCCACCCATCGTACCCACCAGACGGCGTCGGGCACGAGGCGGACCAGCGGGTCGGGATCCTCGCGAAGCTGTCGCATGACACTGCGCAGTTCGGCACGGGTCAGCCCGTCGTTCTGCAGGTTCACGCGCACGCGGGTCTCACTGAGTCCATTGCGGCGGGCGTCACGGAGGTATTCCTGAATGGCCGCGGCGTCCAGGTCGGTGGTGCGCACGGCCACGTAGCGCGGCAGGTACACCACGAAATACTTGGACTCCCGGCGCACCAGGCAGGGTCCGTAGAACCGTAGGTTGCTGCCGGCGGCGTGCTGCCGGGTGTGCACCAGGTCCGCCTCGCAGTCGGCACAGAACTGCTTCGGAGGCGGCCCGCGACTGACGGCGGCCATGACGCAATCAGGGCGCGGGCAGTGCAAGTCGTCGGCCCGGGTGGTATTCGTGACCAGGCCGAGACAATGTCCGAGTTCGTGGTGCAGGGCCTTTGCCAGGTACCCGTCGCGAAGCATGGCCTCCGAGGCCTGCACCCCCCACAACTGGCTGAGCATTCCCCAGTAGGCCATGTCCACATAGATGGCACAGGGATAATGCGGGGCCACGTGCGGGTTGTCGACCGGGCCCTGCTCATGGCGCGAGTCGTAAAACAACACGTAGAGATAGGCAGCCCCCTCCGCCTGTTTGTCCGCCGGCGGGCCGCTCATGTGCAGGGCCGCCAAGCGTGTCTCGGGCAGTCCTTTGGATTCGGCTTCGGGAATGACCTCGTCCCGGCGAATCGTGATTCCGGACGGCTTGTCGCAATAGGTCTGCAGCAAGGCTTCGAGATGTGTCATGGCCGCTGCGGTCGGTTCCGCACCCTGCACGGCGTCGATCTCGACATGCAGCCGATCGTAGGGGTCGGATCGCAGGTACAGCGCGGGTGTTTGGTTGGTCCGGAAGTAATCGATGCGTTTGGTGTCGTCGTAACGCACCGGAGCGCAGGCCACTGCGGATAGCACCAGCGCCAGCCGGCCACCCCACACCAGCCCGCCCGGGGTCATTCCCCGGCCCCGGCGGAGGGTTCGCGGCGCCGGAACCAGGCGTTGCGGCAGATTCCCGTGTATTGAGGGTCGGTGACGCTGCTCAAATCGGAGTCCTCGGGGGCACCGTGGCGCCACCCACGGGGTGAGTGCGAATTCTATCGGGACGAAGTCGCTCGTCAATCGACATCCGCAAGGGCGACTGGAGCTGAAGACCCAGGTTTCAGTGAAAATGGCCTTATCGAATCAACAACGCAATTGCCTGGCGCTCCGAAGACCCTATTCAATAGTTAACTCATTTTCTCATAACCAGATGCAAAAAAAAGGCGGCGCGTCCGCCTTTTGCTGTTAGAGGCTATCCAGGTTTGTCTATTCCTTGGTATCCTGAAGTCTTCACTGACTCGGTCCGGCGGTCAACCCTGGCCGGCACGATTTCCCGGATGTTCCGCATCACCGGGTTTTCGCTGGCTGGCGGCGCATGTGGCGTTGCCTGGATGGTTGGAGCATGAGTCTGGGAGATTGAGACCTGGGAATCCCGGGCGCAACTGGGGTTCGACCGAAGTTGCGCATCTCGCAGTGAGGAGCATCAAGTTATGCCAACCCGACGGTTGTGGCCCAGGGCTGCGGTCCTGAGCACGGTGCTGGTGTGCACGTATCTGGAGGTGGCTGTCGCCCAGTTCTGCCCGGCGACCGATTTGCCCAAGCCGCTGAACGGTTCGGCGGTGGGCGATTCTGACGATGACCGCCGGGCGCACTTGGCGGGTGATGGTCTTGGGCAGTGGGTCGCCGTCTGGCAGTCCGAACTGGACCTGGGCGGTGCCACCGGCAGCGACTGGGACATCTTCGTGGCTCGTAGCGGCGACAATGGTCTGACCTGGACCACGCCGGCGGTGCTCAACAGCACGGCGGGAAGCGACGGCGGCTCCACCGATGAACGCCCGCGGGTTGCCACCGACGGGAACGGGCTGTGGATTGCGGTATGGTCGTCGGAGGACCCGTTGGGAGGTGTGGGCGGCGGGGGTGTCGGGGATGATTTCGACATCTTCATGGCCCGCAGCACCAATGACGGATTGACCTGGAGCGTCACCACGGCGCTCAACACCAACGCTGGCACGGATACCCGGGACGACATCACCCCCGACCTGGTGACCGACGGCACCGGGCAGTGGCTGGCGGTGTGGTCGTCACGCGATTCGCTGGGCGGGACCATCGGCACCGACCCCGACATTGTATGCTCGCGCAGCACCGACGGCGGCGTCACCTGGAGTGCTCCTGGGCCGCTGAACACCAATGCTGCCAGCGACAGTCGCCTCGATGAACTCCCCCAGGTGGCCACCCAGGCCAATGGTACCTGGATCGCCGTTTGGCAGTCTGCCGACATCTTTGTTCCCGGGATCGGCTCGGACCTGGACATCGCCTTCGCCCGCAGCGTCGACGGTGGGGCCACCTGGAGCGCTCCGCAGGTGCTCAATTCAACCGCGACTATCGACGGCATGGCCAAGGACTTCAGCCCGTCCATCGCGGGCGGCGGGGTCGACTCCTGGGTCACGGTGTGGCACTCGGAGTTTGGTCTCGGAGGCATCGGTAGTGATCGGGATATCCTCTACGCGGTCAGCAGCGACGACGGCGGATCCTGGACCGCCCCGGCGTCGCTCAAGGACAACGCCGCGGCCGACGGCACCGCCGCCGACGAAACCGCCGTGGTTTCTTGCGCTGGCGATGGCTCGTGCGTGGTACTCTGGAGTTCCGCGGACGGCCTGGGCAACACCATCGGCAGCGACTTCGACATCCTATATGCGGTCAGCAGCGATGCCGGCGGCAGTTGGAGTGCCGCCGCAGCCCTGGGCGATCTGGCCGGGGGCGACGGCAACAGTGCTGATTTCGAGCCCCAGGTGGCGGGCGCCGGGCCCAACCAGTGGCTGGCGCTGTGGACTTCGGAAAACAGCCTGGGCGGTGTCATCGGCAACGACCTCGACCTGCTCTTTACCCGACTTGCCCTGCCGAACTGCGACGACGGCACGGTCTGTACCGACGACGTCTGCGACCGCGGATCCTGCGTGCACACGCCGCTGGATTGCGATGACGGCAACCGTTGCACCGACGACACCTGTGATGCCGCCGGCGGCTGCCAACATGCACCCAATCGCGACGCCTGCGACGACGGCGACCTCTGTACCGTGAACGACACCTGCAGCGGCGGCTCCTGCGCCCCTGGCGCGCCCCTGGATTGCGACGACGGCGACGCCTGCACCACCGACACCTGCGACCCGGTCAGTGGCTGCACGCACGCGACCGCGGATTGTGACGACGGGGACGACTGCACGGTGGATGAGTGCGACGGGATCAGCGGGTGCGGGCACCCGCCACTGGATTGTGCCGACCGCAATCCCTGCACCGTCGACGGCTGCGACCCGCTGGCCGGGTGCACCCACGACCCGGAACTCCCCGGCGTGGCCTGCGATGCCGACGGTGATCCGTGCACGGTCGATGTCTGCGACGGTGCCGGCCAGTGCGCCGTCGGTGAAGCGCTGTGTGCGGCCGGCGAGTTCTGCGTCGACGGCACCTGTCTGCCGTGCGGCCCGGGCAACGGGGATTGTTGTGCGGCGAACGGCACTGCCGGGTGCGAGATGGTCCCGTGCTGCCTGGACGTGTGCGAGGTGATCCCGTCGTGCTGCAGCGGCGTCTGGGATGCTGCCTGCGCCGAACTGGCCCTGGCCAGTTGTACGGTCTGCTTTGCGTGCATTGCCGCCGGAGATTGTGACGATGCCGACGCCTGCACGCTTGATGACTGCGTCGACCACCGCTGCAGCAACTCGGCAATCGATTGCGGCGACGGCGATGCCTGCACGGCCGACGGCTGCTCACCGGACACCGGTTGCACGCATGCCGCGCTGAACTGTGACGACGGCGATGCCTGTACCCAGGACGGCTGCGATTCGCAATCCGGCTGTGTGCACGATCCGATCGATTGCGCCGACGGCAACGCCTGCACCGCCGACAGTTGCGATGTGCTGGCCGGCTGCCTGCACGCTGCCGTGGATTGCGCCGACGGCGACGCCTGTACGGCGGATGCCTGCGACGTGCTGACCGGCTGCACCCATCAGCCCGCGGATTGTGATGACGGCAATGCCTGCACCGCCGACAGTTGCGACGTGCTGGCCGGCTGCCTGCACGCTGCCGTGGATTGCGCTGACGACGACGCCTGCACCGTGGATGCCTGCGACGCGGTGACCGGCTGTACCCATGATCCCGCCGACTGCGATGACGGCGATTCATGCACACTGGACGGCTGCGACCCGCTGACCGGTTGTACCCATGGCGCCGTGAATTGTGACGACGGCGACGCCTGCACGGCGGATGCCTGCGACGTGCTGACCGGCTGTACCCATCAACCCGCGGATTGTGATGACGGCAATGCCTGCACCGCCGACAGTTGCGATGTGCTGGCCGGCTGCCTGCACGCCGCCGTGGATTGCGCTGACGGCGACGCCTGCACGGCGGATGCCTGCGACGGGCTGACCGGCTGCACCCATCAACCCGCGGATTGTGATGACGGCGACGCCTGCACCGTGGATGCCTGCGACCCTGTGACCGGCTGTACCCATGATCCCGCCGACTGCGATGACGGCGATTCATGTACACTGGACGGCTGCGACCCGCTGACCGGTTGTTCCCATGGCGCCGTGAATTGTGACGACGGCGACGCCTGCACGGCCGACAGTTGTGATGCCGCCTCCGGCTGCGTCCATGAACCCGCCGACTGCGACGACGGCAGCCTCTGTACCATCGACAACTGCGAACCCTTTGCGGGCTGCGTCCATGATGTGGTCAACTGCAATGACGGCGACCCCTGCAACGGGTCGGAATTTTGCGATCCGATCCAAGGGTGCGGGCCGGGCGTGCTGCTGGACTGCAATCGCAACGGCAACGACGACATCTGCGACCTGGCCGAAGGCACCAGCCCGGATTGCAACGTCAACGGCATTCCCGACGAGTGCGACATCGCTTCCGGAAGGAGCCTCGATCTGAACAAGAACGCGGTCCCCGATGAGTGTGAAGTCGATTGCAGCGCCGATCTGAACGGGAACAACATCGTGGATTCCGCCGATCTGGCCGCGCTGCTTGGAGAGTGGGGCGGAGACGGCATTGCCGATCTGACCGGCGACAATGTCGTCAATGGCGCCGACCTGGCCGTCCTGCTGGGGCAGTGGGGGCCCTGCGTGGCGATGGAGGGGGCCTGCTGCAGTATCCCTGGGATGGGCTGTGCCCAAGCGACCGCCGATGGCTGCGGTCTGTTGGGTGGGATCTTCCTGGGTACCGAAACGATCTGCGACAATTGCCCGCCCCCGACCTGCGTCGCCGGCGCCGGCGACTGCTGTCAGGCCAACGGAACGCCCGGATGCGACGACGTCGCTTGCTGTGCGTCGGTCTGCTCCGTGGATTCCTTCTGTTGCGAGGTCGAATGGGACTTCATCTGCGCCGGTGGTGCCAGCGGGATGTGCCAGTTGTGCCTCGAGCCGCCGCCGAACGACCAGTGTGCCGCCAGTTTCCCAATCTTCAACGGTGACACCCCGTTCCTGACCAGCGGGGCCACCACCGACGGAGTGCCCCATCCGCAGTGCCAGTTCGACGGCCAGACGTACAACGACGTCTGGTACGACTACACGGCCAGTTGCACCGGAACGCTGGTGGTCAGTACCTGCAATCTGGCGAACTACGACACCGACCTGGTGGTCTACAACGGCTGCAGCTGTCCGTTGGGTCAGGGTGATTTCCTGGGTTGCAATGACGA
The DNA here is from genome assembly GCA_964619935.1 of uncultured Planctomycetales bacterium. Classification (GTDB taxonomy): domain Bacteria; phylum Planctomycetota; class Phycisphaerae; order UBA1845; family CAIVHJ01; genus CAZUGO01. Next base: position 19,758 of record CAZUGO010000083.1, read on the forward strand.
CTCCACGTCGTGTGATCTGTTTACCTCGCGTCTGACCGTGCCGGTAGTCGCCGGCCAATGCTACAAGGTTCGCGTCGGCGGATTCAGTGCCGGGGATTTCGGCGGCGGGACCGTGACGCTGTCCTGTCAGCCAGGACCGTGAATCGCGATTGCAGTGGGACTCAACAGCCGAACGGAGGTCGTTCGCAGGAACCGCACCGCGGGTCGGCAGGTGAGTCGAAGCGGACCCTGTGGGTCTGTTACTCGTACAATTAGGGCTCTTGGCCGGGTTGCGGATTGCGTTCGCAGTCGCGGGCGCGATATAAGACAGGTATCAAGAAACCCAGCCCGGAGCAACGCCGTGCCTATCTTGTTCCGTGGCCGCCGCGCAGTGATCGGTAGGAAGTGGGGGGAGGGGAGACGCAGGCTTGCCTGAGAGAATCCCGCCCACTGACGTAGACACAACCCAGCAATATCATTCGACGCCCCGGAGGAGCACCCGCGAAGTATGATTCGTCGAGGTCGACTTATCGCTATCTGCCTGGCGGCCGGCACCTGCCTGATCCCGTCGTTGGCGTGGGCCCAACGCTGCCCGCAGGTCACCTTCCCGTTGCCGTTGAACCTGACCGGCATCAGCGACGACGCCCTGGATCAAAGGCCTCGCCTGGTGTCCGACGGGGGCAACGTGTGGCTGGCGGTCTGGCAGTCGACCTTCGATCTGGGCGGCAGCGTCGGATCTGACTTTGACATTCTCGTTTCGCGCAGCACCAACAACGGCGCTTCCTGGAGCATGCCGCTGGTGCTGAATCGCACGGCCGAGGGCGACGGCGCGGTGGACGACCTCGACCCGCAAGTGGTGACCAATGGCAACGGCCTGTGGCTGGCGGTCTGGACCTCCGAGGTGGGCGGTGGCGATCGCGATGTGCTCCTGGCCCGCAGCACCACCAACGGCTTGATCTGGTCACCGGTGGTTCCGCTGAACAACAACGCCGCCGGCGACAGCGGTGACGACCTGGCCCCGCAGTTGGTGACCGACGGCCAGGGAGTGTGGGTTGCCGTCTGGGAATCGGACGAACCCGTGGCCGGTTCGGGCAATGATGTTGACGTGCTGTTCTCCCGGAGTGTCAACTCGGGGTCGACGTGGAGCCCGCCGCAGCCGTTGAGCAATGTCGCTGTGGCGGACGGGAGCGCCGCAGACGGTGGACCGCAGGTAGCCACCGCCGGGGGTACCTGGATCGCGGTATGGCACTCGGAGTACAACGCCGGCGGTGAACTCGGCGGCGATGATGATATCTTCTTCGCGCGCAGTGTTGACGGCGGCGCCGACTGGAGCGCCGCCCAGCCGCTGAACGACAACGCTGCGACCGACATCGGCGACGACCGCGCGGTCCAGGTGGTGGCGCTGGGCGCCGGCCATTGGGTGGCGGTCTGGGAGTCTGACGATGAACTCGATCAGGATCTCGGGACCGACCGCGACCTGCTGTACGCGCGCAGCATCGACGACGGCGTGACCTGGTCGCCGGCGGCGTTGCTGAACAGCACCGGAAGCGGGGACGGAAGTGCAGCGGATCGTGATCCCCGACTGGCGCTCACCGCCACCGGCCTGGTGGTGGCGGTGTGGTCGTCGGAGGCGTCGCTGGGCGGTGAGGAGGGAGGGCCGGATACGGATGTGCTGTTCGCCTTCAGCGAGGATCGTGGGCAGTCGTGGTCGGATCCCCAAGTCCTGAGCACCAGCGATCAGCTCGATCCCCAGGCGAACGATGTCGCCGCCGACGTGGCTGCCCGCGGCGGTTTGGCGATGGTCGCCTGGCAGTCGGATAGCGATCTCGGCGGTGCCATCGGCAGCGACGACGATGTGCTGTTCGTCCATCTGGGTTGGATCAATTGTGACGACGGCGACGCCTGCACGGCGGATGCCTGCGACGGGCAAGGGGCGTGCACCCACCAGCCGCTGGATTGCGACGACGGCAACGCCTGCACCGGCGAGTGGTGCGATCCGCAGTCCGGTTGTGTCTTCTCGCTGCTGCCGTGCGGCGATGACAACGTCTGTACCGCCGACGGGTGCGACCCGGGGACCGGTTGCACGCACAGTCCGCTGGACTGTAGCGACGGCAACCCCTGCACGGAGGACTCCTGTGCTGCCGGACTCGGATGCGCGCATGCCCCGGTCGACTGCGACGACGGCGACGCCTGCACCGTGGACAGTTGTGATCCGGCGACTGGCTGTGCCCATGCCAGCGCCGCGTGCGACGATGGCGATGCCTGCACCACAGACAGTTGCGACGTGGAGGCCGGCTGCCTGCACGCCGCCGTGGATTGCGCTGACGGCGACCCGTGCACCACCGATACCTGCCTGCCGGCCAGCGGCTGCACGCACGCGCCGCTGAACTGCAGCGACGGCAATTGGTGCAATGGTGTCGAGTCCTGCGACCCCTTCAAAGGTTGTATGGGCAGTCCCGTGGAGGACTGCAATCTCAACGGGCTGGAGGACTTCTGCGACCTGTCCAACGGCACCAGCGCCGATTGCAACGGGACCGACGCGCCCGATGAATGTGACATCGTTGCCGGTGACAGCGAGGACGAGAATCTGGACGGCATCCCCGACGAGTGCCAGGGCTGTCGCGGGGATCTCGACGACAACGGCGCGGTCAACGCCCTGGACCTGGCGCTGCTGCTGGCCCATTGGGGTGAAACCGATCCGCCACTCGGCGATCTGACTTTCGACGGACAGGTCAACACCGCCGACCTGGCGGTCATTCTGGCCTCGTTCGGTCCCTGCCCGCCGGCTTGCGGCAATCCCACCGCCGGGAGCTGCTGCGCCGGAAACGGCACGGCGTTCTGCGACGACAATCTGTGCTGCACGGTGGTTTGCGTGGAGGATTCCTTCTGCTGTGAGACGGAATGGGACTTCATCTGCGGCATGCTGGCCGGACGGTTGTGTGCGATCTGCAGGTAGCGGGGCAGTCTCCGGAGCTGCTTGAAAAGGTACAGTGTTGGTGGTCTGGCCGGCCCTCGCGGTGAATTTCGAACGTTGCGGGCCCGGACTTGCGCCTGGTTTGTTTGCGGCGGGGGCGTCCTTGATGCGGGGCGCCGACACCCGTTATAGTGGTGACGTCACTTCGCGCATACCGGGACGGTCGAGCGCGTTACCGGCTACTGAGGAGAATAAGCTTGATGATTGGCAATATGATGCGGAGCCGCTGCGTGTGGGCCTGGGCGCTGATCCTAGCGGTGCAGACTCCTGCGGCATGGGCCCAAGGGCGGGTGGGGTCGCCTGGGCCGTCCGAAGGGGTCCGGCTCACGAAGGGCGTGATCGGGCCGGATGTGACCTGCGGTTCGATCAACGGGGTCGCTCGCCTGGCAGGCGACGGTACGCGCACGTCGTACTCGGTGGGCACGACGTCGTGCAACGGCGGCGATCAGCCGCTGGCCTGGGCGTCGGTGCCGTCTGACGCCCATCCGGTGATCGGCCAGAACATGTACCGCCTGCAGGATGGGCGCTTCGAGCACATCGGGCAGGCTTGGCTGAAGCACGGCTTCTGTGCCGCCCAGGGTTTCCTGTGCTCGACGCCGGAGAACCCCTGCGCCGGGGGAGCCGGCTGCCTGGACGTTCTGAACCCCGGATGCTCCGATCCGTATACCACCAGCAACAATGCCCTGCAGTCCGGGCTGGGGCCTAAGTGGCAGGTCAATCCGGTCACCGGCGTGTTTCCGATCAATCCGGTGCCGCCCTATTGGAACCAGGGCGAAGGCGTCAACGATCCGTTTGATCGCCGGCTGATCGTGCAGAATACGGATCTCGACCCGACGCTGAACCCCACAGCCGCGTACTTCGTCGAAGGCCAGTACATCAGCCAGGACGATGCCGCCGCCGGCAACTGCGACAACAACGCCTCGTATCGCGAGGTCTCCGTAGGGGCGGCGCCCAACTACACCTTGTCCTTGGTCGGGGCCACGTTTGCGCAGACGCCGGCATTGCAGGCCTGGCAGGACGACGACCCCGGGGTGACCCTGACCCCCGCAGCGGTCCCCGACGACGGGCTGTTCATCCTGGGCCATCGCGTGACGGACAACGGCAACGGGACCTGGCACTACGAATACGCCCTGTACAACATGAATTCCCATGAGGGGGCCCGCCAATTCAGCGTCCCGGTCGGACCCGGAACGGTGGTCAGCAACATCGGCTTCCACGATGTCGACTATCACTCCGGCGACGGGGAAGGCGGCACCAATGTCGACGGTACCGATTGGCCGGCCGAGACGATCGGCAACCTGCTGACCTGGAGCACCGACGACTACGCCGACGATCCCAGGGCCAACGCCCTGCGCTGGGGGACGCTGTACAACTTCCGCTTCGACGCCGATCAGCCGCCCCAGGCGGTCACCGCCGTCATCGGGCTGTACCGCAGCAGCAACCAGATGGTCCTGCTGGCGGCCGAGGGCCCGCAGGCGGCCTGCCCGGCCTGCGACGATGCCGACGTCTGCACGGCCGACGGCTGCGACGTCGGCGCCGGCTGCACGCACGATGCCGTGACCTGCATCGACGGCAAGCTGTGCACCACCGACAGTTGCAGCCGGGTGAGCGGATGCGTGTTTACGGCGGTGAATTGCGATGACGGCGATGCCTGTACCGACGACGGTTGCGATCCGGGCAGTGGCGACTGCCTGCACGCGGTGGTCGATTGTGACGACGCGGACGCCTGCACGGCCGACAGTTGCGATGCCATCAGTGGGTGCGTCAACGACGCCAGCGACTGTGACGACGGCGACGCCTGCACCGTGGACGGCTGTGACCCGTTGACCGGGCGCTGCGAGCACGACCTCGTCCATTGCGCCGACGGCGACTTCTGCACCAACGACAGTTGCAACGTTGCGATCGGCTGCATCAACGACCCGGTGGATTGTGATGATGGCGATGCCTGCACCGCCGACAGTTGCAACCCCGCCTCGGGTTGTGTGCACACCGCGCTCAACTGCAACGACGGGGACGCTTGTACACTCGACGGCTGCGATTCCCAGAGCGGCTGCACCCACGACCCGGTGGATTGCAGCGACGGCGACGCCTGCACCGCCGACAGTTGTAATCCCGCCAGCGGGGCCTGCGGGCACGACGCCGTGGATTGCGATGACTCCGACCTGTGCACCACCGACAGTTGCAACCCGGCGTCCGGCTGTGCCCATGACCCGGTGGATTGTGACGACGGTTTGGCCTGCACCACCGATGACTGTGACGACGCCAGCGGGGCCTGCGGGCACGCCGCGGTGGACTGCGATGACCGCGACCCCTGCACCCTGGACAGTTGCATCGTGGCCAGCGGGGCCTGCCTGAATCAGCCGCTGGACTGCAGCGATGGCGATCCGTGCACCCTGGATGTCTGCCAGGGCGGCGTCTGCCAGAACAATCCGCTGCCATGCGACGATGGGCTGTTCTGCAACGGCCTGGAGACCTGCGTGGCCGGCGTCTGCCTGCCGGGAAGCGATCCTTGTCCACAGCAGCGCTGCGACGAAGACCAGCAACGCTGCGTGCTGTCGGTCTACGACTTCGACGGCGTGACCTCGCCATCCGCCACCCACACCGCGGAAGATGGCGAGATCGACGTCTCCTCCATGGCCATCGGCCTGGGCGATTTCAATGCCCGCCGGGACTTCATTCCGGGCTGGGCCAACTGGTCCGAAGCCAGCACCCAGGAGTATGCCAACCTGGTCGGGTCCGATGACCAGCGCTACCAGAGCAGCGATCCCGGGGGCGGTGATAATGCCGCCATGATCTTCGAGTTCATCATTGCCGAGGATCGGGCCCTGATCGAGTCCATCGAGGTCAACATCGAGGTCGGGCGCCCGACGTCTTCCTCGGATCGGGCGTTCGTGTACCTGTGGAACTACCGGCTCGGTGAGTACCTGGTGGGCGCGTCGACCTCGAATACCTCCGATACGGTGCTGTCCTTCATCGTGGCCCTTCTGCCCAGTGACTACGTCCAGGCCAACGGCGGGCAGTTGACCGTGTTCGTGGTCAACCAGCAAACCTCAGAGTTGATCCGGGTCGACGATCTGCATGTGGTGGTCGATGCCCCGCCCTGCATGTTCCACAGCAACTGCGAGGACGGAACGGTGTGTACCGTGGATACCTGCAATCTCGACGGCACCTGCAACCATGATTCCATTGACTGCAACGACGGGCTGTTTTGCACCGTCGATACCTGCAACCCGGCCAGCGGATGCGTGCACAGCGCGTTGAACTGCAGTGATGGTGACGCCTGCACTGCGGACAGTTGCAGCGAGGTCAACGGCTGCGTCCATGAGGTGATCGTGTGTCAAGACGCCGACTTATGCACCACCGACACCTGCGATCCGGCCAGCGGATGTGTCTTTGACGCCGTGGATTGCAGCGACGGTGATGCCTGTACTACGGACGGTTGCGACCCTGGGGTCGGGTGTACCTACGGCGCGGTGGACTGCTCCGACGGGACGGTCTGCACCATCGATAGTTGTGATCCGGCCGAGGGCTGCCAGTACCAGGACGTCGCTTGTGACGACGGCAACGCCTGCACCGACGACTACTGCGATCCGCTGGAGGGTTGCGTCCACGCCCCGGCCGATTGTAGTGATTCCCAGATTTGCACCGTGGACACCTGTGATCCGCTGAGCGGCTGCGTGTACACCCCGCTGAACTGCTCCGACGACAACGCGTGCACCGCCGACGCCTGCCAGCCGGGGCTGGGGTGCATGCACGCGCCCATCATCTGCGACGACGACAACCGCTGCACCGATGATTCCTGCGACCCGGGCGGCGGCTGCGTGTTCGAACCGAACGCCGATCCCTGCGACGACGACAACGTCTGTACGTCTGACGACACCTGCCAGGAAGGCCGCTGCCTGGGCGATCCGGTGACCTGCGATTTTGGAGCCGTCTGCGTGGACGGCATTTGCCTGCCGCCCAACGACGACTGTGCCGATGCCGTCGCCATCGGGCCCGGGGAGGTCGTCGGCAGCACGGTGGACGCCACCGCGGACCCCACGGCGCCGTCGCCCTGCAACGCCTTCGTGACCTCGCCGGGCGTGTGGTACTCGATCACCGGAACCGGCAATACCCTGACGGTCAGCGGCTGCGCTTCAGACCTCGGCTTCGAGCCCAAACTGAACCTGTACACCCCGAGTTGCGACGATCTGGGTTGCATCGTCGGCATCCAGTCTTGTACCGGCGACGTCAGCCCGCTGCTGACCGCGGTGAGCTGGTGCTCGGTACTCGATCAGCAATACCTGATCCTGGTGCACGGCTTTTCCGGGCACACCGGCCCGTTTGTGCTGACCGTCACCGATGGCAGTCCTTGCACGCTGTGTGGCTCGGACGAAGACTGTGCACCGGGCCGGACCTGCGACCAGGGCAATTGTGAGCCGGCTCCGATCTGCGGGCAGCCGGAGTCCGGAGACTGTCTGGACCGGGCCGGCACCGGATCGCCGGGCTGCGCCGACGAGGCCTGCTGCCTGAGCGTATGCTCCCAGCAGTCGTACGAGTTCTGCTGCCAGGTGGAGTGGGATGCCACTTGCGCGATCCAGGCCCAACTGTTGTGCACGACGGCTGACCCCTGCCAGGTGGCCGACCTGAGCGGCGACGGGCTGGTCAACGCCGCCGATCTGGCAGTGCTCTTGGGTGCCTGGGGTCCGAATCCTGGGCATCCCGCCGACTTCAATGGCGACGGCGTGGTGAACGCCGCCGACCTGGCCCAGCTCTTGGGGACCTGGGGGCCGGTGGCAGTCTGTGACGACCGGGACCCCTGCACGACGGACTCCTGCGATTCGGGCTCCGGCGTTTGCGTTTTTGAGCGAGTGCCCTGCGGCGTGGTCCCGGGGTGCGACACCGGTCGCTGTGAACCATAGGATCATGATGATGAAGGCCGCAGCCAGGAACCTCAGCGCGGGCCCCGTCCCATCGGGGCCAGTACCCGGCGCTCCCGGGCGTTTCTCGGGGCCAGGGCTTCCCAGCCAGATCGTGGCTTTGGACTATCTCATTACGCTACAACCAGTTAGGCTCATTAAGCATCACTTTATTACCGGGACGCAAATTCGCTGTCAGAAGTAGACCCGCGCGGGTCTATTCCTTTATCGAGGAGCTTGTAGCACTTCATGTTTAGTGTCCGTGGCGATCTTGAACAGACCCATTGTGTATTTTGATCACACCGGTTGCGAAGCTGTTCGTGTTCAGCGCTGTCGCTGCACCGGTGTGAATTTCAATATAGGCGGAGAAACGCCACACGTTGTAAGTCCGGTCCGGCGGAGGATCGGCGATGGGAAGGCAGAGTTATTGTGTTGAAACTCGTTCATTTCTTTAAGGAGCACAGCATGGTGGAGTCAAAGCGTAGGTTAACAGCATTCGGCGTGGTGGGCTGTTGCCTGTGCCTAGTTGGGGCGGTCGTCCTAGCAAGTGCACGGCAGGAGACACCTGGTGACTCACGCGGTGGGGACAACGATCCCGCACCGAGTGACGTCAGTCAGACTGCGGTGGTTTGGGTGGTTAACCAGGGTGGGGCTTGGCTGCCCACCGCGACGGTGTCCTATTTGAACAACGGTCAGATGGTGCCCGCCAACCGTTTGGTGGACCGCACCAACATCATCTACAACGCTCCGCAGAAGTTGACCTTCGAGGTCAACCACGGCGGCGTGGTTGCGGGGACGAGTGTGGCACTGCCCAGCGGCTCTGCCATCAGCACCGTGTACGCCGTGGTCAACGGCCGGACGGTGGATGCCAAGGCGGTTGCCGGTCGCCAGCTGATCGACAAGGGCACCACCGTGGATCCGCTGCCGGTGCTGGTCCTCGGTCAGGAAACCCTGCGTGGTGCTCAGAGCGTGTATGCTCCGCGCGCCGGGGCCATCCAGGCCAGCGGGAACCGCACCATTCAGGGCGGTGACAGCGATTGCTGCATCGCCAACGGCACTCCGGGTTGCGATGATCCGGCCTGCGAAGCGACGGTGTGTGCGGCGGATGCGTTCTGCTGCGACACTTCTTGGGACAGCATCTGCGCCGGAGAAGCCGAGGATCTGTGCGGCGACCTGTGCAGCGGCGGCGGCGGCGGCCCCAGCGATTGCTGCATCGCCAACGGCACGCCGGGTTGCGATGATCCGGCTTGCGAGGCGGCGGTGTGTGCGGTGGATGCGTTCTGCTGCGACACTTCTTGGGACGCCATCTGCGCCGGCGAAGCCGCAGACCTGTGCGGCGACCTGTGCGGCGGCGGCGGCGGCGGCCTGTGCCCGCCGGGCGCGGCCGGCGATTGCTGCTCAGCCAACGGCACTCCGGGCTGCGACGATCCGACCTGCTGTGACGCGGTCTGTGCGATTGATGCGTTCTGCTGCGACACCTCGTGGGATGGGATTTGCGCCGGTGAAGCTGGCGACGTCTGCGAGGCTTGCGGCGGCGGTCCGGTCGAGCCTTGCGATGTCGAGTGCCCCGCGGGCGGTCTGACCGAAGGCGAAGCCTGCGGCGCGGACACCAACGGTGGCTGCAACTCGGCCCCGCCGGCGTTTGAAGACGCTGCCTGCGACGACACCTGGTGCGGCGAAAGCTTCGCAGCCGGTGGCACCCGTGACACCGATTGGTACCTGGTCAAGCATCCGGGCGGCACGCTCAGCGCTCAGTTGAACTCGGCCTTCCCGGGCACCCTGTTTATCGTTGACGGCATCGGTGCCTGTGCACCGGTGGTGGTCGGCACCATTGGCTGCAGCGATGCCTGCGGCGGTCCGATCCAGAATGCCAGTGCCGATCTGCCGGCCGGCCAGTACGTCGTGTTCGTGGCCCCCGGCGACTGCGCCGGTGCTGGTGTGTTTGAAGGCTTCCCCTGTGGCAGCGGCAACAACAGCTACAGCGTGTCGATCGACTGCGCCGGTGGCTGTGCGTCGGATGACGAGTGCCCGCCGGGCCAGACCTGCAACGGCGGCGTCTGCACCCTGCCGCCGCCTGCCAACGATGACTGCGAAGATGCAGTAGCGCTGGCCGTGCCCAGCGATACCAACGGCACCACCGTGCAGGCCACTGTGGACAGCGTCCCCGGCGGCACCTGTGGAACGTCGGTTGACAGCCCGGGCGTGTGGTATTCGGTGATCGGCACCGGCACCACCCTGACCGCGTCGACCTGCAACCAGGCCAATTACGACACCAAGATCAGCGTGTTCTGTAACGGCTGTGGCGAAGGTGGCGGAGCTGCCAGCAACTGCTGCAGCGCCAACGGCGGTTTGGGCTGCGACGACCCGGCCTGCGAAGCGGCGGTTTGCGGGATTGACGCGTTCTGCTGCGAGACGGCGTGGGACGGCATCTGTGCGGGCGAAGCCGCCGACCTCTGCGAGGTCTGCATGGCTGCTCCCGGCAGTGCGCTGACCTGCGTCGGCGGCCTGGACGACACCGCCGGCTGCGCCGGCTTCACCACCTCGTTCTCGTGGTGCGGGAACCCGGGCGTCGAGTACCTCGTCCTGATCCATGGCTTCGGCGGTGCTTCGGGTGACTTCACCCTGAGCATGACTTCCGGCGCCGCCTGCGCCACTGCGGACGGCTGCGTGGCCGGTTGCGAGACCGACGCCGACTGCCCGGCAGGGTTCTTCTGTGACGGCGGTTCCTGTGCACCGCTGCCCACGGGAGCCTGCTGCACCTGCGACGGTTCGGACAGCCTGTGCGCGATTTCGACCGAGAGCGACTGTGCGGCGGCTGGCGGGACCTACCTGGGTAACGACAGCACCTGCGAGTCGGCCGGCGAAATCGTCACCGTGGGCTCGAGCCCGAACGCGTCGATCCCGGACAACAATGCCGCCGGCGTGAGCGACACCATTGCCATGGGCATGTCGTTCAACGTCAGCGACCTGGATGTCGCGGTCAACATCAACCACACCTGGGTGGGTGACCTGTGCGTGACGCTGTCGCATGACGGCGGCACCCCGGTCGAGCTGATCCGTCGGCCCGGCCTGGAACCGGACGCCTGCGGACCGGGTGTGTGCTGCGGTTGCAATGCCGACAACTACTCCGGTACCGTTCTGGACGATGAGGGTGGCGATGGCGCGGTCGAGGGTTCGTGCACGCCGGGTAATCCTGGCAGCCTGACCCCGAACAACCCGCTGTCGGCCTTCGACGGCGCTGATTCGGCCGGAAACTGGACCCTGAACGTCAGTGACGGTGCAGGGGCCGACACGGGTTCGCTGGTCAGCTGGTCGCTGATCTTCACCCAGCCGGCCGCCGGTGGGAGTCCCTGCGAAGTGCAGGCTCCTTGCACCTGCGAATCGGATGCCGATTGCAACATGGGTCAGGTGTGCGTGGACGGCGTCTGCGAGAACACCGGCGCCTGCTGCGTCTGCACCGGCTCGCGCTGCGACGGGACGCTCGGGACCGATTGCTCGGCGAGTACCGAGGCGGCCTGTGCGGCCCAGGGCGGCAGTTACCGCGGTGACGGCTCGCTGTGCGACGGCGATGGTGACGGCATCATCGACGGCTGCGAGGGCGAGTGCACCGAGTGCAACGACAACGCCGATTGTGATTCGGGCATCTGCCTGCCTGACGGCACCTGCAGCCGCCAGCTCCCGGGCGACGATGACGATGACGACGACGGCGGTCTGCCCGGTGATGATGATGATGACAACGGCTAGTTGTGTCTAACGGGAGGAGACCCGGCGGGACGCCCGTCCCGCCGGGTTCTCAACCCCCCTGGTTTTGAATGGGAGCTTCGGCTCAGGATTCACTAAAATTCGTTAGGAGGTTCGAGAAACATGAAGCAACTCGTAAGAAAAGGACTGATGCTGTGTTGCTGTTGTGCCTTCATGGTCGCAACACACGCAGCAAAGGCGGACCCGGTCGGCCTGAAGACCGTCATCAAGACGGACGATCCGGCGGATCCGGCGTTCACCTGCAACGCGGACTTGAACATTGATGTGTGTAACGTGTACGTGGAGTTCGACAGCGCCGGCGACAACCTGCTGAGCGCCGGCTTCTCGAACATCACCACCGATGACCCGGCGGGCTTCTTCCAGTTCCCGGCGGCCATGGGTGGCAGCAACACCGCCCCGCTGGCGTTGTTCTTTCCCCTATTCCCGCAGTTGATCTGCGACAGCTTCGTGACCATCGCCCT
>CAZUGO010000084.1:0-35482 GCA_964619935.1 uncultured Planctomycetales bacterium
GCGGGCGTCAGTGGAGTGAGCGCGGGGCGCTGGCCATGAGCGGGCTCATCGGCCAACGGCTGAACCGAACCTGGGAGACCTTCTGGGTGACCCGCCCGATCCATCGAGCGGCATAATCGCCCCCTTTTTTGGGATGCACCCGCTGCGGTCCGAGCGGGCCGGGCGATATGGTTTCCGCCGGGGCTTTGCGATAGAATCGCCCCGACTCAATCACCCCAGGATGCCAATATGTCAGCGATCACAGAGGTTCGGGTGGGTTCGGTGTGCATCGGCAGGAATCGTCCGCTGGTCCTGATTGCCGGCCCCTGCGTCATCGAGTCGGAATCCCACACGCTGAAGATGGCCGAGCTGATCCAAGCCGTCTGCCAGGAAACCCGCTGTCCGTTCATCTTCAAGGCCAGCTTCGACAAGGCCAACCGCAGCAGCATCACCAGCTATCGCGGCCCGGGGATCAGCCGGGGGCTGGCGATTCTGCAGCGGGTTCAGCGGCAGATCGACGGTCCGGTGGTGAGCGATATTCACGAAGCGGCTCAGGCCGGCCCGGCCGCCGAGGTCCTGGACCTGCTCCAGATTCCGGCGTTTCTCTGCCGCCAGACCGACCTGCTGGCCGCCGCCGCCGCGACCGGCAAGCCCATCAACGTCAAGAAAGGCCAGTTCATGTCACCCGATGAAATGGCCAACGTGGTGGCCAAGCTGCAGGCCCTGGGCTGTGCCGAAGTGCTGCTCACCGAGCGGGGCACGTTCTTCGGCTATCACCGACTGGTCAACGACATGACCGCCCTGCCGATCATGCGGAACCTGGCACCGGTGGTGTTCGATGCCACGCATTCCTGCCAGATGCCCGGCGGGCTCGGCACCCAGACCGGAGGCCGGCGGGCATTCGTGGGGGTACTCGCCCGTGCGGCCCTGGCGGCCGGTGCCGATGCCCTGTTCGTCGAGGTGCACAACGACCCCGACAACGCCATGAGCGACGCGGCCACCGTGTTGCCGCTCAACCAGCTCAAGGGGTTGATCGAATCGTGTGCGGCGGTGCACGCCGCCGGCCGGCGGTTCCAGGAGGACGGCGGTCTTGGTCAGTTGTGAGACGATTGCAGTGCTGCGGCAGGAGGTCTGCCGGGCTCGGGCGATTCACCCGGGCGGCCCGGTGGGTCTGGTTCCGACCATGGGGGCGCTGCACGCGGGCCATGTTTCGCTGATTGAGGCCGCCCGAGCGGATTGCGCCGTGGTGGTGGTCAGCATCTTCGTGAATCCGACCCAGTTTGGCCCCAACGAGGACTATGCGCGCTACCCGCGGTGCATGGCGGAGGATCGCCGCTGCTGCGAGGCGGCAGCGGTCGACATTCTGTTCGGGCCGACGGTCGATGAAATGTATGGATCCGATTCGCTGACCCGGGTGCAGGTTCGCCGGATCAGCGAGGGGCTCTGCGGGCGGCAGCGCCCGGGCCATTTCGACGGCGTGGCCCTGGTGGTGTGCAAGCTGTTTCACATGGTCCGGCCGGAGCGGGCGTACTTCGGCCAAAAGGACGCTCAGCAACTGGCCGTGATCCGCCGAATGGTCGTGGACTTGAATATTCCAGTGCAGGTCGTCGACCGCCCGACGGTTCGCGAGCCCGATGGTCTGGCCCTGTCCAGCCGGAACCGACTGCTGGATGCCAGCCAACGGCAACAAGCCGCCGCGCTGTATCGCAGCCTGGCCCGGCTGCGGGACGCCGTCAGTGCCGGGGAACGCGATCCGGGGCGGCTTCGGACCGTGGCCCGCGGCTGCCTGGAGCAGGCCGGCATCAGCGCCATCGAATATCTGGAACTGGTTGATCCCGTGAATCTGCAGCCCGTGAATCGGGTGGACCGCCCGGTGCTGGCCGCCCTGGCGGTTCGGATCGGCGGATGCCGGCTCATCGACAATCTGCTGATCGAGGCCAACGACTCAGCGGGCTGACAGCCCTTTGGAGGCCGCATGTTCCCCTATCTCTGGAAGATTCCAGTCATCGACTACACCGTGCGCAGCTACGGATTCATGCTGATGATCGGGTTCTTCTCGGCGGCTTACATCGCCGCGAAGCGCGCCGAGAAAGTGCGGGCCAATCCGGATGTGGTGCTGAACTGCGCCATCATGGCCCTGATCGGCAGCATGATCGGTGCCCGGCTGTTCTACGTTGTGCACTACTGGGACACCCGCTTCGCCCATCTGCCGCATCCGCTATGGGCCATCGTGGACATCAGCGCCGGCGGCATGGAGCTGTTCGGCGGCATCCTGGGCGCGGTCATCCTCATCCTGGGTTACCTGCTGATCAAGCGCGAGTCGGTCCGCCTGTACTTCGACATTCTGACACCCGGTCTCATGTGGGGCATCGCCTTCGGCCGGGTGGGGTGCTTCTTGAACGGCTGCTGCTGGGGAGGCGTCTGTGCCGGCACCATGGCCAATGCCTGGGGCGTCACCTTCCCGTACGGCAGCGGTCCGTTCTACCAGCAATATGAGGATCGCCTGGTCGAGGTCCCGGGGCCGCTCTTGACCACGAATCTTCAGGGCCAGACCCTGCCGATTCCGCGGGAGGAACTGGATGCGGATCCCCAGGAGCGTACCCGCTACGCCCGGGCTCTGGCCGAGGCGGAGCAGCGTGCCGCCGAATTGTCCGGCGGCAACCCGGGTTCGCCCGGGGCCCAGGCGGCGGCCCGCGAAGTCGATCGGCTGAAGCCGCTTGCCCTCGAGGAAGCCAGGCACTATCGCCGGGTGAACGAGGCCTTGGCGAGTTGGCCGTCGCAGCGCTTCTCGGGCTTGAAAATCACCCCGTCGGAATTGGCGGCACTGGCCGAGCGGCACCGCACCATGCCGGTTCATCCCACGCAATTGTATGCGACCATCAACGGCTTTTGCGGGGCGCTCTTTCTGTCCATGTTGTTTCGCTATCGCCAGCGCCACGGCGTGGTGTTCGCCGCCTGGCTGTTGACCTACCCCTGGACGCGCTTCCTGCTCGAGCAGATTCGGGTGGACAATCCGAAGGACACCTTCGGCTTGACCGTGTCCAGCGCCTTGAGCCTGGCGATGGTGCTCCTGGGGATCGGGCTGTGGATCGGGCTGCAGCGGCTGCCGCTGCGTTCGCCTGCGGTCAAGCCCTGGGCGCCGGAAGCGGCGGAGTAAGCCGCCCGGCAGCAAGCAGCAGGCAGGCGCCGACCCGCGATCCGCGGCGGGATCACCACAAATGGTACCACCATTTATGTCAAATGGTATCTTCATTTAGTCAAAACGGTATCTTGATTTGATGCAAACGGTGGTACCATTTGCGTAAAATGGTATCTTGATTTGGTCATTGTGATGGTACCATTTGGCAGGAAACCGGACGAGCTTGCACTTCTTTCGCACGTGGGGGCTGGGGTCGCGGCTCCGGCCACGGCCCGGAGTCCTCGCAGGATCAGGCGGGGCGAGCACCCGATCCAGCAGCCTGGGAGTCTACCGAATTGCCGTGGGAGATGGGACGAATCGCCCGCCTGCAAGAAGCGGCTGGATGCGGGGTCTACAATGGCGATGTCCGCAGAGCCCCGACCCCGACGCGCCCTGCGGCTGCCGTGTGCGACCGTGACCTGTGTTTGCCGCCTGCCGGCTGGTGCGCCTAGGCCACCGCGCTCTTGGGCTTCGCCTGCTCCTCGAAGTGCACGCTGACCCGCCGGGAGACACCGGCTTCCTGCATGGTCACCCCGTAAAGCACGTCCGCGATATGCATGGTGCGCTTGGAGTGGGTGATGACAATGAACTGGGATTGATCCAGGAACTCTCGAATGATGGTGTTGAAGCGTTCGTTGTTGGCTTCGTCGAGGGCGGCGTCGACTTCGTCGAGCAGGACGAACGGCGACGGCTTGGTCTTGAAGATGCTGAGCAGCAGGGCGATGGCCGTCATGGTCTTTTCGCCGCCGGACATCAACGAAATGCTCTGCAGCTCCTTGCCGGGCGGGCGGGCCAGGATGTCGACGCCCGCTTCCAACACGTCCTCGCAGGTGGGGTCCAGCACCAGGTCGGCCTTGCCGCCGCCGAACAGCTTGCGGAACATCTCCTGGAAATGAGCGCGGATGCCTGCGAAGGTGGCGGTAAAGCGATCCCGGGACTCGGCGTTGAGCTGTTCGATCAGCTCCGCCAACTGCCGCCGTGAATCCTCGAGGTCTTGTTGCTGGCGGGTCAGAAAGCCCAGGCGCTCCTGAAGGTCATCCTGTTCCTGGATGGCGTCCAGGTTGATGTTGCCCAGCCGGCTGATCTTTTCCCGCAGGTCGCGGATCTCGGCCTCGACGGCCTCCCAGTCCTGCTGGGTGTGCTGGTCTCCGCGGAATTCGTGGACCAGGTCGATGGCCAGCTCCTCGCGGATGCGGGCGCACAACTCGTCGCGCCGGACGACCACTTCCTGCCGCCGCAGCTGCAGGCCGTGGAGCTGTTCGTCGGTCTCCGACAGGCGGGTACGCGCGCTCTTGGTTTCGGCCGAAACCTGCTCGGAATCGTGCCGCAGGCCTTCGCGCTGCCGCCGCAAATCCAGGATGTGCTTGTCGTGCTCCACGAGTTGCCGGGTGCAGCCCTCAAACCGCTGGGTGCATTCGGCCGCGACCTGATCGGACTCGACCATCCGCTCCCGGCAGATCTCGATGTTGTGCTCGTGGTCGGCAACCGACGACCGTGCCGACTCCAGGGTGGCGTGCAAGGCCTGGAGCGTGTCCTGAAGCGCCGATTGCTTCTCGGTCAGCGTTCCGGCGGCGACCCGGGCCTGAGTGAGATTCTCCATGAGCTGGGTACGCTCGCCCTGGAGGGTGGCGATGCGCTGGCGGTAGGAATCCACGGTGGCCTGCCGGCGATCGTTTTGGGCTTTCAGCTCGGTGAGTGTTTCCTGGCTTTGGGACCCCTGCTCGATGGCCCGGGCAATCTCACGCTCGATGTTGTCCACCTCGCCGGCGATGACCGGTTGTTCGTGCGTCAAGCGCTCGATCTCCTCCAGGGCGTGTTGCAGCACGCCTTCGGTCTCGACCCGCGCCGTCTGGTTTTCGTGGATGGCCGTCCGCAGGTCGTGCAGCAGGGTCTCGAGGTGAGTGCATTGCACATCTTCCTGGTTGAGCGCGTCCGTCAGGCGCCCGATGCGGGAGTCGACGTCGGTCAATTCGCCGGCCAGTTGCCGCACACGACTCTTGCGGGCGATCAGGCCGGTTTGTTCCGACTTGGGACCGATGGTCATGCGGCCGTGCCCATCCACCGTTTCGCCCTTGAGCGTGACAAACTCGCAGCCGTCGACGTCCTCGGCGGCCAGGGCCAGGGCGTGTTCAAAGCGCTCCACCACGATGGTTCTTCCCAGAATGTGCCGGACCAGATACTCGAGGTTCTCGGGAAAGCGCACCAGCTCCAGGGCGTGTCCCACAAAGCCTTCCCGGCCCGAAAAGATCTTGCGATCGATCACCGGGCTCAGGCGATCGGCACAGAACAGGTGCAGGCGACCCTTGAGGTTGAGGTCGCCGTTGAGCGACAGAAACCCCTCGGTGTCACGGACCACCAGGTGTTGGGCCCAGCGTTCCAAGGCCGCCTCGATGACCGGGCTGTGTTCGCTGTCGGTGGTGATCAGGTCCGCGACCATCCCGTGAATGGTGGCCAGCCGGCGGTCGTGCGGGTCGGCGGCCTTGCGCTGCAGCAAGTCCCGCACGGTGCGGTCGACTCCCTCCATCTTGCGCTCGAGATCCACCAGCAGGTCGCGTTGCGACACCAGCCCGCTCCGCCGTTCCTTGAGTTCGCCCAGTTGCCGGGCGGTCTGGCCGCGCTGTTCGCGGGCCGCCGCGTAAGCGGCCTGTTTCTCGCTCAGGCGGCTGGTCTCGTGCTCGATGAGCGTTGCGATTTCGGTGAGCCGCTGTTGGGCCATGGCCTTGCGACCCAGCACCTGCTCCAGTTGCTGGCGGACCTCGCCGTCCCTGGCCTGCAAGCGGTGCTTCTGCCCCGTGAGGTTCTGGCGCTGGGTATCCAGCCCCACGATCTGGTGGTGCAGATCGGCACTCCGGCGCAACAGGTCGATCAGGCCGGATTTCTCGTCTTCCATGGTGGCCTGCAATTGGGCGATCCGGGCCAGGAGTTGCTGGTCCTGGCTGCTGAGTTCGGCGATCCGCGTCGTGTGGGCCCGGCAGGCGTCCTGAAGCTCGGGAAGCTGGGCCTGCTCCCGGGCGATGTCGTGTTCCAGTCGGGTGAGCCGGGCCCCTTCCTGGGAGCGCCGCTGGGCGTGGCCTGCGGCGGTCTCTTCGAGTTCCTGGCGCCGCTGGCGGGCCGCCTTGGCGCGCTCGTCGAGGGCGGTGAGTTCGGACTTGATGGCCGCGCCGCGCTGCACGCCCTGGTCGATCTCCTGGTCCAGGTGCAGGGTTCGGGCGGCAATCTCACTGTTCTGGGTTTCCAGCCGAGACAGGTCGGCCCGCAGTTGGACGCTGTGGTCGGTCAGCCGGGTCGCCTGGCCGCCGATGTGATCCTCCTGGTCGGTCAGGCGCTTGTATTCCGCGAACGCGAAACTGGCCCGCAGCGCGCGGAGCCGGCGATCGTATTCCTGGAAACTGCGGGCCTTGCCCGCCTGGAGCTTGACGCTCCGCAGGCGGCGCTCCAATTCGTCGACGATGTCCTGGACCCGCAGCAGATTCTGCTGGGTGCGCTCCAGTTTGCGCTCGGCTTCGCGGCGCCGGGCCTTGTACTTGCTGATCCCGGCGGCCTCTTCAAAGATCAAGCGGCGCTCCCGCGGATTGGACTGCAGCAGGACGTCGACGCGGCCCTGCTCGATCACCGAATAGGCGTCGACGCCGATCCCGGTGTCAAGAAACAGTTCGCGGATGTCCCGCAGGCGGCAGGCGCTGCCGTTGATAAGGTATTCGCTGTCGCCGGAGCGGTGCAGCCGGCGGGTGACGGTCACCTCCGGCTGCTCCAGCTGGAGCGTGCCGCATTCGTTGTCAAAGACCAGGTCCACCTGAGCCAGGCCGCTGCTCCTCCGGGAACTGGAGCCGTTGAAGATCATGTCCATCATCTGGTCGCCGCGCAGGGACTTGGCCGACTGGGTGCCCAGCACCCACTTGACGGCATCGACCACGTTGCTCTTGCCGCAGCCGTTGGGGCCGACGATGCAGGTGACCCCGCTGTGGAACTCGAACTCGGTGGCGTCGCAGAAGCTCTTGAAGCCCGCCAGCAGGATCTTCTTGAGGATCATGGTGCGTCGAAACCTCCATGTTTCTGAGGTGGGCCGCAACTCCAAAGCGGCACACGGCACAGGTGCCGGTGCGGCGCCCTGTGAATCGTGGAATCGCCGAAGTGTATCATGGCGCGTGCGGCACTTCCAAATGGAATTATCGGCTTTCGCTGCAATTGTTCGCGAGGGCTCCGCGGAACAGATCGCGGATCGGCCCGGCCGTTGGCGGTCACAATTCCGAGTCCGGCCTGCCGGAGCGGACCATCGGCTGGACGTCGACGGCCTCGGGGCGCTCCAGGCGAAACTGGGCGGGTAGGGTGTCGTTTTCACACAAGCCGGCGATGACGTCGAGCACCTGGGCGTAACTCAATCCCAGCCGGATCCGCCCGAAACGATCCTGCCCGGCCTCGCCGCCCAAGGTGCTGACCAGCTTGCAGAGGTCAGGAGACGTGCTGGCGGTTGGCGACACCCGGCCGCTGGGCAGGGTCCGCAACACGGAGACCTCCGTGGACCCGCTGTCGGCCCGCAGGGTCACCAGTCCGCTGGGATGGCGGTAAAACAGCGGCGTGCGGCAGGGCACGTCTCCCAGCACCAAGATGCGCGCCTGTTCGGAGACGGTGGCGTAAATCATTGGCGGTCCGGCGGCGTCTGGCACGTGATCGAGGATCATCTGATCCAGCGGTGTGGAGTTCAGCGTCGGGGCCTGGTGCCGGATCAGCCCGTCGTACGCCAGCGTCCGGGCCCGGTCGGGCAGGTCCGCACGCAACACATCGGCCAGGGCTACCGCGGCTCGAGACATCTGCGTGGCGTGACCCAGATCACGAATGGCATCGAGCTGGTACGGACCCGCCGCAACGAGGGCTTCCTGCCGCAGCACCGGGATGGCCAGAGAATCGCCCAGACGCAGACCGGTGCGCGCCGCATAGTAGCGGACATGCGGCAAACGGCTATCGTAGAGGTTGCGCACCACCGGCCGGACGGTCTTGCCGATGCCCTCCAAAGCCAGGCCGATGCTGTCGTGCGGGGCTTCCGGGTCCAGCAGTTCCGCGGTCAGAGACCGGGTGCGCTGCTCCTCGGCCCCGGGGTCCGTCGACAGTTGCAGATGTCGGACCACCGCCAGGAAATCAAGCTCTTCTCCGAAGAACTCCCTGGGAATGTCGAGCGCGACATGGGACGGCGTCTCGGCCGAGGCGATCTTGGTCCCGCGGCCGAACCGATCGTTAATACGATTCTGGATCTGGGTGGCCCGAGCGTATTGCGGTGATGACAACACCAGTCGTACCGAACGATCTTCCATGCTGGTGCCACCGCCGATGATCCTGCCGCGGCGCAGGTTTGCCGGGGTGGCGCTGTCCGCTTGGCGTCCAAAGGGGTTGATGAACACCGGGCCGGCGCCCTTGGCCAGGATCTTGCCCTCCTGAACCATGTCCCCGCCGGCCTGCCGGTAATAACGCAGATCGCAGCCGTACAGCCGTCCGCCGGCCAGTGAGGTAGTGTCGGTTCCAGGGAGCGCCGTCACCGTGAGGTCGAACCGGGTGCCCCGGAGGCGAGCCGCTCCGATTTCTCCTTCGACCAGCACCACCGCGGTATCCCGCGAATCGATCATCGCTTCCGGAGTAATCGCATCCAACCCCTGGCGGGAGTCACCCAGCCCGTAGTTCTTGCGGATCTCGGCGGACAACCGCTTGCGGATGCGGTCGGGGCACTGCCGCGAGCCGTTTTCGCCCAGGCCCACGACCAGACCGTAGCCGCGGACCCGCAGTCGCAACAGGCCTTCGAGCCACGCATAGGCGCCGATGGTGTCGCGGACCGCTGCCGATTGGCTGAATTTCTGGAAGGCCTCGGTGCGGCGCTGCTCCAGGTCGCGGGCATGATCCGATTCGGCCGGCTCAGGCGTTTGGCAACCGCAGCCGAGCAGTAACACCAGCACGACCGGCCGGTGAAAGCGGGCGTGGTTCATTGCGAAATCTCCTCCGGACCTGCCGGCGGCGCGGCGCGGGCAACCGGGACAGCGGGCAGCGCCGGCGGCGCGATCCGGATGTTCCGGCGGTCAGTCGACCGGGGGCTCCGCGATCCAGGCCCGGAGCCGCCCTTCCGAAACGGCTATTATAGCATCATCGTAGCAGTAAACCTGG
This sequence comes from uncultured Planctomycetales bacterium, assembly GCA_964619935.1. Taxonomy (GTDB): domain Bacteria; phylum Planctomycetota; class Phycisphaerae; order UBA1845; family CAIVHJ01; genus CAZUGO01. The sequence continues at coordinate 9,302 of CAZUGO010000084.1, forward strand.
GGCGGGGTGGCGAACTTGCCCAGCAGCAGACCTCGATCGCGCTCGACTTGCAGGTCGCTCCGGGCCGGACGGTCCACCAGACAGGCCAAGTACTGGCTATCGGATCCTTCCTGCGGGAACGTCCGGCAGATGAGCAGCAGGTGATTGCGGGTCAGCAGGACCTGGGTGAGGTAGGTGTCGTCGGGGGGTTCCAGGACGCCCCAGGTTCGGCCGCTGACCGAATCGATCGAGGTCACCCGGCGGTCGTCGGCGACGTACAGCTCTTCTTCCGACTCCAGCACCGTGAGCCCCGGGCTGTGCTGCGAGAGGGTCTCGGAGTCCCACATTTCGCGGCCGTCGTCGAGGCTGCGCTTGACCAGGTGTCGCCCGTCGGGACTCAACACCACGCCGTCGAGGGTGGCGTGTACCGACTCGACCGGGAGATTCTGATCGAACTGCACGCGCCAGTCGCTGCGGCCGCTGACCGGGTCGACCGCGATCAACGACTGGGCGGTGATCAGCAGCACGCTGCCGGTGAGCGTTTGGGTGATGGCCAGCACCGGACGGGTTTCGGCAACGGTGATGATCCGCTGGAGCTGTCCGTCGTCGGCGGCCAGCACCGGAAACAGTTGTTCGGCTCCACGAACCGCCCGATACACCACGAACTGCGCGCTGAGCGAGAGGGCTTGTTGGGGGAGGTCCTCGAGGGGTCGCTGCCATCCGACGGCTGGCCCGCTGACGTCCCCGCAGACGGTCAGGCCGTCGCTGCGGGTGCTGACCAGACGGTTGCCGTGCAGGTCGTGCAGCCGCCACACGGGGGTATCTTCGGGATCGGTTCCGGGGTGGGCGGCGGCGTCGGGCACCGCGCCGCGGCGCCAGCACAAGGTCCCGTCGGCGGGCTGCAGCCCCACGATTTCGAAGCGGTCGGCCAGGATCACGATGTGGTCGAGACTGGCAATCAGACGCGGTTGTTCCCCCGAACACGGATGCGACCACAACTCGCGGCCCGTGGATGACTCCAGGGCACGAACCGACTGCTCCTGGTGCATCATGATTCGTGACCAGTCGGCGCGCGGATGATCGGTGAACTGCGGGTACAGCAGTGTTGCGGCCTCATGCCCTGCGGTGTCGCGCTCGGCGGCCGGCGGTGCCGTGAGGTCCGGAAGCCGGGGGAGCAGCAGCCCGCCGCCTTGGCCCAAGCGGGCGCGGTATTCGTGAAAGGTCAGCATCCGGCCGGCAGCCGTGATGCGGGCGCTGGGGTATTCCCGCGCACCCTTGGTGAGCCATTGCCAGGCGACCTCCGGCCGATCGGCCTGGGCATAGCAATCGGCGATCCGGCGGATGATCTCCGGCGGATCGATGTGTCGCGGGTAGCGGGTCAGCGCTGAATAGAGGCTGCGCGCCGCCGCCAGGGGTTGGTGCAGCCGCGTCTTCTGGATGTCGGCCTTGGCCAACAGGGCCTGGGCCGCCGCCAGGGCATTGGGCATCACCGTGACGATGTGGTCCAGGCGGTCGATGTCACCGATCTCGGTGGCCACGGCGAGCAGGGCCGCCGCCTGATCATCAATGGATGCGTATACCGAGCGGCCGTGGGTGCGAATCAGGTCAGCGATGCGCGCCCGGCAGACCGCGCCGGCCGGCTGCCCGGCATCGTCGGCGCCGGACGGCCAGGGCAGCTCACGCAAGGAGCGGTCTGCCAGGACCTGGTGGTAGGCCAATACTTCGCGGCCGGGGTCGGGGAGCAGGTCATACGCCGCGGCGATGCGGCTTTTTTGCAGCAGCAGGTTGGGCGGATCGGGGGGGCATTGGGCGGCGATCTCGAGCAGATCGATTGCCTGCTGGATCCGCGGCGGCTGGTCGCGAAGGTGGAAGGATGCGAACCGCAGGCAGTCTTCGAACAGCCGCAGCTTCAGCTCGACGTTCCAGGCGGTCGCGAAGCCGCCGCCGCGATCGATGGCCGCCTGCAGCGCTGCGGCCCCGCCCTGATAGTCGGCGTTCTTGTCGGGACCCTCGGCCTGGGTGAAGGCGGTGCGATAGGCGATTTCGGCGAGGTCCAAGGCCGCGGCCACATCATCGGGGTGCTGAGCCATCCGCATCCGCAGGTGGGCAAAGACCTGGGAGCGCAGCCCGTAGGAGGTGATGCGGTCGTTTCCGGCGACCACGATATGGTCGGCCAGCACCACGACGTTGCCGCCGTCCTCGAGCGGCTCCCATGGTGTGAATATTGGTTCGTCCCCGTCGAGCGGGTAGGCCCACAGGCCCGCGACGCTGGGCACGAATGCATGATTGTGGGTCAGCGCGCCCCGGCCGTACGGTGCGGCCTCCGGCAGCGGTCGCGACCACAGCAGCTTGTGGGTGGTTGCCTCCCAGCACAGCACGCTGTTCCCGATGCCGTAGACCCGGCCCTGGTAGATGCCGAGCACCGTGTGCAGGTCGTCCACCTGGGCGCGCGGAATCCGGGCGGTGAGCGTGCCGCGGTCACGATTGATCAATAACAGGTCCTCGGTGTCCAACGGCATGGCCAGCAGCGCATCGTCGCCGACCGGCAGCATCGGGTTGTAGTGCCATGGATAGAGTTCGCCGGAGCCCGATTGCCGCCATTGTTCCGGAACGTGCTGCGCGGCGTGCCCGTAGACGCGGATCCAATCGACCAGCCCGGAGGCGGCATCGACCGCCGCCAGAGCGCCGAGGTTGGTTTGCACGTAGACCCGATCATGGATCAGCGAGGGCACGGACAACGTCGGCCGGCGGTACCCGAATCCGCCGGTCGCGGCGCTGGCCAGATGGGTGCGCCAGCGCAATGCGCCGGCGTGGTCGAACTTCCATAAATAGCAATCTTCGAAGCCGAAGGTTTTGCGCCGCCGCACCAGGACGTACACTCCGGAAGCATCCACGGCGGCGGAGCCCTCGAACTGGACTTCCCGCGGATCTTCGTCGAAATCCTGCGGGCGGGCCCGCCATAACTCCCGGCCGGTGGCGGCGTCCAGGCAGGCCAGGATGGACTGATTGCGCGGGGGTTGGTAACCGTAGTACGAGACCGGCCGCTGGCCGAGGTCGACGTAGATACGGTCGTCGAACAGCGTGCAACTGTGGAACGAAGGGACTGAGCGGTCGCCCCAGCCGCCGTCGGCCTCGCCCTCGGGGACGCCGTGGTAGGTCCAGAGCAGCCGTCCCGTGTCCAGGCGCAGGGCCCACACCCGGGTGGGGTCGTTGAAGAACACCCGGCCTTGATCCACCGCCGGGAGCATCGCCAGGAACTTGCCGCGATTGTAGGCCGTACGATAGGTCTTGCTCTGGAAGTAGCCTTCGGCGTCCGACAACGTGACCGGCGCGAAATCCTCGAAGACCCACAGTGGCGCCGTCGGGATGACGTCGCAGTCAGACACACCGTCGCGGCGTGAGTTTCCGCCGAATGTCGGCCAGGATTCCGACGGGGCGTCATCGATCGCGACCAACGGGTTGGCGGCGACCTCCTGGATAATGGAGGGCACGAACGACCGCCCGCCGCGCCAGTCCAGCTTCAGGCTGCGGACGGCATCACCGCCCTCAGCCAGCAGGGCGGCCGCCGGGTCCGTTCGGCCCTGGAGGGCCAGGGCCAGCGCCTGCTTGGCGGTCCAGAGTGGCCGGTGCTGGACGTCGGGATGATCGGCCACCAGCTTGCCGTAGATCCGGGCGGCGGCGCCGAACTGGCCTTGCTCCAGGCGAATCTCGGCCAGCAGGTCGGCGGCCTCCGCGGCGGCCGCGGTGCAGTAATCGCGGCTGACGATATCGGCGAGGGCATCGGCGTCCAGGGCTCGGCGCGCCTGATCCACGGCGCGGGCCGCGGCCGATTCGTGTTCCGCCCGATACACCGCCAGGCCCGCCGGCGGCCAGCGAGCGATGCGCCGATTGATGGCCTCGCGAATATTAATGTAGGCTCCGTTGTCCGCGCTCATGACCTTGGTGCCGAATTGATCCAAGGCCTGGTCGTACTCGGACAGGGCGGCCGACCACTCCTGCCTGGCGATGTGCCCCTCGGCTTCGCGAAGCAGTTCATCGGCCTCAAAACTGTCATTGACGTAGACGCCGACAACGTGCGAATCGGGGACCGCCAGCCCGTTGGCGGGATCGGGCAGTTGAGCGGCGGCCGGTGCCACCAGGCCCACCCAGATTCCCGCCAGAAGACCGGCGGCCGGCAGAGTATCAGCGATGCGTGTCATCCGACTGGAGGTACCTTCCGAGCAGCGGTTTCAGGGGTGCCAGCCGCGGGCCATCCAGGCCGCTGCGCTCCGACCAGATGCCCAGGCGCAGGGCGTCCCGGCACGGGCAGTTCATGTCGGCCGTGGTCGCCAGACGGGTGACTGCGGCGCGGATCAGTTCAATGGCGTGGCCGGTGGCAAGCCGCAGGTTGCCGAGAATCTCCTCAAGCAAGGCCCCCCGGTGGGTCCCGGGCGGGTGCGGCCGCCAGCAGTCATAGTCGGTCGCCAGCGCCACCAGGGCGTAACAGATTTCGGCTTCGCGGGCCAGCCGGGCTTCGGGCATGCAGGTCATTCCGATGACCTGTGCGCCCCACCCCCGATGCAACCGCGATTCGGCAACCGTCGAGAACTGCGGCCCCTCCATGCACACATAGACGCCTCCGTCGTGGATCGTGGTCGCGACGTGGTCACGACAGGACCGCAAGGTCTGCCGCAAGGCCGGGCAAAACGGTTCAGCGAATTCGACATGCACGGCAATGTCGTGGTCGAAAAAGGTGTTGTCGCGACGGTAGGTCTTGTCAATCACCTGATCGGCAAGGACCAGATGGCCAGGCGCGATCTCCTCGCGCAGGCTGCCCGTGGCTCCGCTGGCGATGATGTGGGTTATGCCCAGGGCCTTGAAGGCAAAAAGGTTGGCCCGATAGGGGACCTGGGAGGGGTTGAGGCGGTGTCCGGGCCCATGGCGCAGCAGGAAGGCGACGCGCTGGTCGCCCCAATGGGACACGATGATCGGGCTGCTGGGAGCGCCGAACGGGGTGTCGACCTCGACGACCTCTCCGCGGTCGTCCGCCGACAAGGCTTCGCCAAGTCCGGTTCCACCGATGACGCCGATGAAAGGGAGGGTCATGGCACCTTCCTGAATGACCCGGATGTCGCGCAGACGTCACCGTCGGGCTGCCGGCAGGCCGGGTGGTCCTTCCGGGAAATTGTAGTGCATCGGCGGCGTGCGGCAACACGGCGGGTCCGGCGGCCGGCCAGCACCGCTCAGTTCGGACAGCTGGGCTGGCCGCGACGGCGGGCGGTGGCGACCACCTCGGGCAGCACCTGCATCAGTTGATCGATCTCCGCGGCGGTGCTGTATCGCGACAGGCTCAGGCGAATGGTTCCCAGGGCCCAGCGTGGCGCGACACCCATGGCCTGCAGCACCCGGGACGGTTCCAACGAGCCGCTGTGGCAGGCTGATCCGCCTGAAGCACAAATGCCCCGCTCGCTCAAGCCGATCAGGATCTGTTCGGCGGTGGCCCCTTCGAACCCCACCAGCGTGGTGTTGGGCAGTCGCGGGCTGTGCTCACCGATGACCATGGCTCCGGGGATCTGGGCGTTTATCTGGGCCTCGAGCGTGTCGCGCAGATCGCGGACCGCCTGATGGTCGGCGGGACCCAGTTCGCTGACCAGGGCGGCGGCGATGCCCAGGCCGACGATGCCGGGTACGTTCTCGGTGCCGCCGCGAAGATCGCGCTCCTGAAACCCGCCGATGATCTCGCCGCGCAGCGCGACACCGCGACGGAGATACAGCGCGCCCACCCCTTTGGGGCCGTGAAACTTGTGTGCGGAGAGGCTTAACAAGTCGACGCCCAGGCGGTTTACATCGATGGGCATCTTGCCTACGGCCTGGACGGCATCGCAGTGCAGCACCGCGCCGCGCTGCCGGCAGTGTTCCGCAATCTCGGCGATTGGAAACAGGATCCCGGTCTCGTTGTTGGCCAGCATGATCGACACCACGGCGGTATCGTCGGTGATGGCTGCCCGCAGGGCTGCTGCATCGATCCGCCCGGCCTGATCCACCTCGAGGTAGGTGACGTCGCAGCCCTGCCTTTCGAGTTGCTGAATCAGGCGCAGGACGGCCTCATGCTCCACCGTCGTGGTTACCAGGTGTCGCTTGCCGGCCGCGGCGGCCAGGGCCCCGCGGATCGCCAGATTGTCGCTCTCCGTGCCGCCCGATGTGAAAACGATCTCCTCCGGTACCGCGCCCAGACAGCCGGCCACCCGCCGCCGGGCTTCCTGAACACAATACGCCGCCCGCTGGCCCAGCACGTGGGCGCTCGACGGGTTGCCGAAGGCCTCGTTCAAGAGGGGCATCATCGCCGCCGCGACCTGCGGAGCCGGTTGGGTGGTGGCGTTATTGTCGAGGTACGTCAGGGTCATCGTGCAGATCCGCTCCGTGATTGTAGCCGGCGGGCGGCCGTCCCCGCCAGCCGGCGCCGCTAGCGGGCGAGGGTCATGTTGCCGAGCGACATCGGGTTGTAGGCATTCCAACGGGCCGCGGCCCAATTCGTGTATGCCCGCCGGGCCGCGTCGAAGCGGCAGAAATTGATGGCCCAGGTCTGCTGGGCGGGGCGCGCGGAATCGAATGCGTCCAGCGGAATCCGCACTTCAGCGATCCATTTCTTGCGCTCGCGCCGCGTGACCACTTGGATGTCGGCGGACCACGGTGCGGTGCTCCCAATCTGCGGCTCCGCACGGATACCGCGTTCCTTCAGCACCGCCCCCGAGGGCTTGATCACCAGGTGATAGAGGTCGCCGGGAGTGGTCGTGCCGCCGTTGGCGGGATCGATCAGGACCTCAATCATCTCATCGTTGATTGGGATGCCGTCTTCATAGGTCAGGAAATTGCTAAGCACCTGCTCGTGGGTGTACGGCGCCGGTGTCGCACAGTGGAACAACAGATAGAGAAACCGGGCATCCGCGGCCGTGAAGACGAGGGTCTCGCCGTCGGCCGCCGGGGCCGACTCGGGGGCGCCGTCGCCGGCGTGGCTGATGTCACCAAAGCGGGTGGCGACGTTGCCGACCGCCGGGGGCCAGTCTGCCGGATCGCCGTCCAGCCGCAGCGGTGCGCTCAATCTGGCGACCGACAGGTGGGCCACGTCGGCCCAATGGCGCTGCGCTTCGGCTTCATGGCTCAGTTTCAACTCCAGCGGCAGGCGGGTCTTGCCGTCCTCGCCGGCCGGCAGGGTGGGCGTCCGGGCCTGGAGCGTCACGGTCGCCGCCGCTCCGGGCGGAAGACTGCTGAGCGTCGGCCGGGTGCCGACGGGCTCCCAACCCAGGGGCAACTCGCCGAACGACAGCGTGCCGGAGATCGGGCTGCGGGTCTGGTTTCGAATCGTGACCGAGGTTCGGATGGTGAACTGCGGAGCGCCGCCCGACTTGGGGTCATCGCCAAGATGGACCCGCGTGCCGTTGGCGTGGACATCGACGACTTCAGTCGCTTCGAAGAATCGTTGCCACTCGGTGGTCCCGAGCGCTGCCGAGCCGCGCAGGGCGTCGATCATGAGTTTTCGGGCGTGGTTCCACCAGGTGGGGTCGCGGACCCAGCCGCCGAATTGCCCGTCACCGAAGTGCACCCCGTAGGCATCGGCGCCGGCGTAGCGGCACAGGGCCCGGGTCACCGCGTCGGCGGTGGCCTGCTGGCCGGAGCGGCGGCACAAGTCCAGATACGCCAGGTCCTGCATGCCCAGCCGCAGCATCTTGAGCCGCAGGGTGGGGATGGGCTCGTCCAATCCGCAGCGTGAACCCGGGGCCAGCAGTGGCGCGGTCCGGCGGGGCGCTTCGGAGTCGGCGCTGGGGCCGATGACCGGTGGCAGCAACACGGCCGCGGCGCCCAGTCGCACGGCCTGCCAGGGGATCACCCGGGCGAAGGTGTCGTCGGCCAGCAGGTCCACGCTGCCGCTGTACGGCGGGCGATCGAGGGCCACCCAGGTCTGGTCGCCGCGAGCCCGCGGTCGGGCCAGTCCGGCCGGGTCGAAGAACTGAGCCGCCGGGCACCAGATGTCGATGTCGCCGCTCAGGTCACAGAACGGGTAGTCCTGCCAGCCATAACGTCGCAAGTCCTGGGGCGGATAGCGGGACAGTACCTTGAGGCTCGGACCTGCCAGTCGGACGATCTCGGCGTAACCCTTGGTTTGCTCAAGAGACGTCCCGGAGTAATCAACACCCACCGGGAGGTCCACGAAGGCTTTGTCGATCCACCCGCGCTGGGTGAAGTGCTCGGCGCACTGTGCCAGGTACTGCCGGAGCGTTCGGGTGTAGCCTGCCGAGGTCAGGGGCTCGTATTCCGGCGGCGCCGGGAACCGCGGGTCGAAGGGGATGGGCCAGTGGCGCGACACCGCCGGCGAACCGTTCAGGAACTCGCCGACTACGGCGTCGTAATCGTCCCAGCGGACGGTGACTTCTCCGCGGGCGTCCACCTTGCTGACGGGATTGCAGCCGGTCAGGTAGGGACTCAGTCGATGGCGGTGGAGCTGCCGCAGGGTTCGCCGGATCAGGCTGGTGGATTCAGCAAACAGTGGCCCGTCGCGCAACAGATGTTCGGGTGTGAAGGGCCTTCCGCGCACGGTCAGGTGCTGGCCGAGCAGGTCCTGCAGCGGCACCGCCGCCAGCAGGGCCACGTCGGTGTTCGGCGGCAGATCGAAAGGCAGGACCTGGACCGCGACCGGGATCTTGGCGACCGCCTGGGTGCCGTCAAACGCCCGGATGGTCCCAAAGTAGTGACCGGCGGCGGTACCGGCGGGGATGGTGACGTCCGCCCACAGGAACAACGGCTCGTTTGGGGACAGGGCATACGGCTGTCCGAGTCGCGGCGCGCTGGCCGGGACCAGCAGGTCGGGGATCCGTTGCCGGCGCCGTCTTGGATCGATCGACTTGATGTGCCACCCGGGGGGCGGCGGGGCGTCGACAAAGCCCACGCTGTAGAATTCAAAGGCGGCCACATCCAGCGTGCCGCTGTCGCTGGTCAGCGGGTCGGCGATCAGGCTCAGCCGGTTGAAGCGCTGCCGGGCGCGCAGCTCCAGGAAGAAGCCGGCGGTTTCGTTACCGGCGAGCGACAACCGAATCTCGTTGCTGCCGGCGTCGTACAGCGGTGAGATCACGTCCACGGACTGTTCGGGGAAGGTTCGAAAGGCGCCGTCGACAATCCGAAACTCCAGCCCGCCGGATCCGCCGCCCTCGGTGCCGCCGATGCAACCTGTCGCCAGGGCGGCGGTCCCCAGCACCGCCAGCAGGCGGCCGTACCGCCGATCGATCACACGAGACGGGTGCCGCACGGATAGGCTCCTCGCAGGCGCCGACCATCGACGGTCACTCATGACCCGACCGCGACGGCAGCGCCGGTCAGTTGGCGGATGAAGGCACGGGCCAGCCCCTTGAAGTCTTCTACAATCACATAGACGCTGGGCAGCAACAACAGAATCAACAGGGTGGCGCTGGTCAACCCCCAGCAGATGCAGGTGGCAAACGGTGACCAGATCTTGCTGTAGCCGCCGACGCCGAGCGCCATGGGCAACAGACCGAACACCGTGGTCAAGGTGGTCAGCACGATCGGGCGCAGACGGGTCAGGCAGGCATTGATCAGCGCCTGCTTGAGGTTCGTCGTTCGGGCCCGTTCCTCGTTGATGAAACTGAGCAGCACGATGGCATCATTGACCATGACCCCGAACAGGCCCACCATGGCGATCCCGGTGATCACGCTGAAGGGATAGCCGTTGACCACCAAGCCCATGACCATCCCGATGGTGCCGAAGAGCAGTGCGCTGAGCACGATGACCGGCTGGGCGTAACTGCGGAACTGTGCCGCCAGGATCAGGTACATCAGCGAGATGGCGATATACGCGGCGCGGCGCAGGCTGGCGAAACTCTCGTGCGTTTCTTTGAACTGTCCTTCGGGAACCACCCGCAGGTGGTCGTCAGCGGCGATCTCGGTGTGCAGTGCCGCCATGATGGCCTGGTTGACACGCTCGGCGTCGGTCAGCCGCTTGTCCACGTCGGCGGTGACCAAGACGGCTCGCTTGCCGTCGTGGCGGTAGTGGGTGGAGTAGCTCTGGGCGTACTGCAGGTTGGCCACCTGGCGGAGCTTGATCAGCTCGCCGGTAAGCGGTGATTTGATGTCGACGTCCAGCAACTGGTCCTCGTTGCTGCGGTAATTCTGCTGGAATTTCAACCGGACGTCGAGGTCTTCGTCGTACTCGCGATCCTTGAAGGTGCCGATGATGAAGCCCTCGTTGGCACCGCCCAGCGTGCTGAACACCTCCTGGAAGGTCAACCCGAACTCGCTGGCCTGCTCTTCCTTCAGGGCCATCCGCAGCTCGCGCTGGCCGATGGTCAGGTTGTCGCTGATGTCGTGCACGCCGGCCATCTGGAACAGCCGGTCCTTGACCTGATTGGCGATCCGCTTGGCCGCGGCGTAATCGGGGTGTTCGATGCGGATGGAGACCGGTTTGCCGGTGGGTGGACCGTCGCGCAGGGCCCAGACCTTGAGGTTTTCGATGTTCAACTGCGGATGGCTGTCGGCGAAACCCACCAGCCGGCTGCGGATGTCGCTCATGACCAGTTCAGGATCGTAGTTCCTGTCTTCGCCCTGGAACAACTCCACCCAGATCTGAGCCAGGTTGGAGCGCTGGCTCATCTGGTTGTCCTGATTCCACTGCACGCCGATGGCCGAACTGTAGGTCTTGACGTCGCCGTGCTTGACCAGGTCATCGAGGCCGGCGGCAAGTTTCTGGCAGACGGCGTCGGTCTGCTGCAGGTTCGCGTCCGGGTGCACGTTGAACGTGGCCACCAGGTTCGGAAAGTCGGATGGAAACAGCTCGATGGCCAGGGTCCGCTGGGCCTGGTAGACGCAGCAGGCCAATGCCGCGACGGCTCCGGCGAACAGGTAGCGGTGGTCGATGGCCTGGCCGACGATGGCCTGATAGGCACGGCTCAGCCGGGACTTCAGCCGGCCGCGCCGCGGGTTCGCCGGCTGCGGCGGTTCGGGGGCGCCGGCTTTGGGCCGCGGCCCCCAGTCCAGGAAGTGGCACGGCAGGATGATCAGGCATTCGAACAGCGACGCCAGCAGTGCCACCGTGACGGTCTTGGGGATGATGGCGAAGAACCGGCCGACCACGCCGCTCATGATCAGCAGCGGCAGGAACGCGGCGATGGTGGTCAACGCCGAGCTGACCACCGGCCAGGTGACCTGCTCGGTGCCCTTGATGATGGCCACGCGGATCGGCTCGCCGGTTTGCAGACGGCGGTAAATGTTCTCGAGCACGACAATGGCGTCATCGACAATCATGCCGCTGACCAGCACCAGTGCGAACACGCTGACCGCATTGAGACTGACATGGATCAGACTCATGAAGATGAACGCGCACAAGAATGAGAACGGAATGCCGACGATGGCAATCATCGAGTTACGGGCCCCGATGAACATCCAGAGGACCACGAACACCAGTGCCAGACCGGCCGTGAGGTTCTTCTTCAGGACCGCGAGCCGGCTGGAGATCATGACCGTGCTGTCGGCAAACAGGCTGACCGACACGCCGGGCGGGGCGGTGTGCGCACGATAGTCCGCCAGGATGTCCTCGACGGTGTCGCGCAGGGTGATGGAGTCGGCGTCGCGGGTCTTGGCGATGTACAGAAAGCCGCAGGACTTGCCCTGGTACCGCGAGACCACCAGGCGGCGCTCGAAGTCCTCGCGGATCTCAGCGATATCGCGGAGGTAGACATGATCGCCGGTCGGGCTCTTCTTGATGATGGTGTCGCCGAGCTCATCGGGTGAGGCCACGTCACCCACCGCCCGCACCGAGTACTCTTCGCGGTGGGTCTCGATATTGCCGCCGGGGATGTTCTGGTTGGATCGCTCCAGGATCAAGGCCACTTCCTGGAGCGACAGGCCGTACCGCTCCAGGGCGTACTTGTCCACCAGGATGTGCACCTCGCGGTCACGCAACCCCACTTCTTTGACCTTGGCCACGCCGGAGACGGTCCGCAGCACGTCTTTGAGGTCGCGGGCCACCTCGCGAATGACCCGCTCGGAGACGCCGCCTTCATCCACGATGACCACCTGCACGATCGGCCACACCTCGCTGAGCGTCAACCGCGTCAACAGGGGCTCTTCGGTTTCCGCGGGCAGATCGGCGACCCGGTCCAACCGGCTGCGGACCTCCTGAAAAGCCGCCTCGTACTCCACGCGATCGAGGTCCTCCCGGAATTTCACGAAGATGTTGGAGACGTTCGGGACCGAGTAGCTGGCCAGCCGGGAGACGCCCGGGATGTCCTCCAGTTCCTCTTCGATCTTTTTGGTGACCAGCCGCTCCACGTCGGCCGGCGACGCCCCGGGATACGGCGTGGCGATGAAGGCCTCGTCCAGCGAGATGTCCGGATAGACGTCGACCGGCAGCCTGTTGTAGACGACCAGCCCGGCAACGATGAACACGCCGAACAGCAGGTTCACGAAAACGGCCTGGCTTACCGAGAATCTTGCGGGAGACATGGTGGGCAGAATTACCGGCCGGAGAAGGCCTCGCCGTCGTCCGGACTGCCCGCAGCCGTGGCCAGCGGGACGTCGCGGGTGACGATGGGCTCACCGACGGTGAGTTCCTGGTGTTTGTTCAGAACCACGCGATCATCATTGGCCAGCCCGTCCAGGACCTCGACCAGGCGGACCGAGCTGGCCAGCGGCGTGGTCACCACCCGCCGCCGGGCCACGGCAAACCCGCCGTTGTCCGGCCGGGCGACATAGCAGTAGTTCTCGCCGAATTCGTGCAGGATGCCTTGGGCGGGCACCAACATGCGGGTGACCTGCTGCCGGCCGTCGATGACGCACTCGACAAAGGCGCCCGAGCGCAACAACTGCGACGCATTGTCCACCCGGATCTCGATTGGGACGCGGCGGGTGAGCGGGTTGGCTTTGGGGTACACCGACACCACCGCGCCCTCGAAGTGCTGCCCGGGGTAACTCGCCGACCGGATGCGGACCCGTGGATTCGGTTCCAACTGCGATGCTTCAAAGTCCGGCAGATCGATGACCAGCTTCATGGTATCGACGTTCACGATTTCGACCACTGGCATGGTCGGCGTCAGCAGTTCGCCCTGCTCGTAGAACACCCGGGCCACTCGGCCGCCGATGGGCGAGACGATGGTGCAACGTTTGAGGAGTTCACGGACTTTCTCAAGCTCGACCGCGGCCCCGTTGCGCAAGGCCAGTGCCCGGTCGCGGCCGGTGAGATAGCGGTTGTATTCCAGCTCGGTGGTGTGCCCTTGTTTCAGCTCCAGGACGCGTTCGAGCTCGGCCTGGGCGTTGACATGGCTGGCCTCGGCCTCCTTGAGGCGGGCCTCGGCAGCCTGGACCGAGTACTGATGAAAGGTATCGTCAATGCGGCAGAGCACCGTGCCCGGTTCGACCGCCTGCCCCTCATGGATCGGCTTGGACAGCACCCGCCCTTCGACTTCTGCCGACACCAGGGTCTCCTGAATGCCCTGCAGAATGCCGCGTGCCTGGAAGCGCGCGACGTAGGGGACCGGCGCCACGGGGTAGACATCGACCAGTGTCAAGGGCTGTTCGCGATCGCGCTCGGCCGGAACCAGCTTGGCGTCGGCGATATTCTTGAAGTACAGGGCTCCGCCGATGCCCAGGACGATCAGGGTCCCGCCCAGGGCGACGGCGACGATGCGTTGCAGTTTGTTGGCCATCTCATCGACTCATCGGGGAAACGGGTACCGCGGACCGCACCCAAAACCCCGTATTATAGGGAGGATGCCCCGGAGGGACCACTCCAAAATGGCAGCCGCCGCGCCGGGCTCAGGGCGCGCCTTCGGGACCGGCGTCGACATAGCCTGCCGGACGGGTGACTCCTTGCGGCGTCAGCCGTTTTTGCTCGCCGAGCGGCCGCCGGCGCACCGGACAGCCGTCTACGGCGCAAAACTCACAGCAACTGGGCGTGCATGGGTCGTGATGGACCAGCACCTGCAGCGATCCGCCCAGTTGTCGCTCCAGGGTTTTGCTGATGTCGATCTCGACCTGGTGGGCTTCGGCCACCTGCATGTAGTACGGCAAGGTCAGATGAAAGTCGAGGTGGCGGACCTCGCCGGACTGCCACACCCGCAGGCGATGCACGTCGATCCACTGCGGCCGGCGCTCGCGGTTGAGGGCGTCGGCGATGCGACCGATGTACTCCGGGTCGGCCTCGTCCATCAGCCCCCCGAAGGACTGGCGCATCAGGCGGGTTCCGGTGATGACGATGTTCAGCGCCACGGCCAGCGCCACGATGGGATCGAGCACCGTCCAACCGGTCAGCAGAACCAGCAGCAAACCCACCACCACTCCGAAGCTGGTAATCGAATCGGTAAGCACGTGCCTGCCGTCGGCGACCAGAGTAATCGATTGCTGGCGTTGGCCGGTCCGAATCAGGTAGCCGCCGAGCAACAAGTTGATCACCGCCGCCGCCGCCGTGATGCCCATGCCAATGTCCAGATCGGGCAGCTCCGTGGGGTTGAACAACTTCGGAATGGCGGTGTACATGATCAGCAGCGCCGCGATCACAATCAGCGTGCCTTCCAGGCCCGCGGAGAAGAACTCGATCTTGCCGTGTCCGTACGGGTGCGAATCGTCGGGTGGCTGGCCGGCCAACAGCACGCTGTAAAACGCGAAGCAGGTGGCCGCCACGTGGACCACCGACTCCAGGGCGTCCGACAAGATGGCCGCTGAGCCGGTGATCCAATAGCCACTGAGCTTCATGCACAACATCAGCAGCCCGACCAGCGCCGAAATCAGGGCGGCCTTGCGGCGAATGCGCAGCGACCGTTCATCGGCCATCGGCGGCTCCGGTGTGCTGCATGACCCTCTCGAAGATGCGCTGCTGGGCCCGGGGACAGGCGAATCGCCGAAAGTCCCGGGGGTGGACCCACTTCAGGCGGCGGCCACTGCGCACCGGCAAGTGTGCTGAACGGCTGACGCAGTAGTAGACCTGAAGTTCCAGGGTCTTGTGAGTGAGGCGCTGAACCAGCCGATCCCCCGGCCGGCCGGGAATGGACAAGCGGGCGTTCGCCGGAAGGACGGCGGCGACCAGCTGCCGCAGCGTGCCGCCGGCGGCGGGGCCCGAGGGCAACTCCCAGAGTCCGCCCCATAGCGCGTTGACCGGGCGGCGGCGCAGCAGGTAGCGCGGGCCGTGACGGATGGCGGCCACCTGCCAGGTTTCCGCCGCAGGTTTCGCCCGCCGACGGGCGCTGGGCAGTTCGTCGGGGGCGCCACCGGCCGCGGCCGCGCACTGCCGCCGCAGTGGGCATGATGGGCAGTCAGGGGCGCGCGGACGGCAGATCAGCGCTCCGAGTTCCATGAGGGCTTGATTGAAATCCCCGCAACGCCGCCGTGGCAGAATGGCTTCGGCCACCTGCCACAAGTGATCGATGACCGCCGGGCGGCTGATGTCATCACGAATGCCGAAGCAGCGGCAGAGCACCCGCTTGACATTGCCATCCAGAATGGGTGCCCGCCGCCCGAAGGCGATGGAGGCGACCGCACCCGCGGTGTATCGGCCGACGCCGGGCAGGGCCATCAAGCCGGCAACAGTGTCGGGAAAGCGATTGTTGAACTCCGAATGGACCCGGCGCGCCGCCCGATGGAGATGACGAGCCCGAGCATAGTAGCCCAGCCCGGCCCACAAGGTCAGCACGTCATCGAGCGGGGCGGCTGCAAGATCCTGAACCCGGGGGAAGCGGCGAACGAACGCGGCGTAGTAGGGCAGCACGGTCGCGACCTGCGTCTGCTGCAACATGCTTTCCGCTAACCACTGCCGGTAGGCATTGCCTGGCGTGCGCCGCCAGGGAAGGTCGCGGCGCGTGCGATCGTACCAGCGCAGGAGGGCTTGTCGTGGGAACCGAGCCATGGGCTGCGGATTGTAACCCGCTGAGCAACCCGGTTCCAAGAACCCGGCCCCCGCGGGCGGGGCGCCTCGGGTCTCCGAGGTCATTTCCGCCCGATGGGATGCTCCCAATGGAGCGCCGCGGCCTGGGGCCCCGCACGGTCAGCCGCCGGGTTTCCGGGGATTACGGATGCGACCGCCCTCGATGGCGATGACCCGGGTCGCCAGCCGATCGACCAGGTCGCG
Organism: uncultured Planctomycetales bacterium; assembly: GCA_964619935.1. GTDB lineage: Bacteria > Planctomycetota > Phycisphaerae > UBA1845 > CAIVHJ01 > CAZUGO01. Next base: position 25,380 of record CAZUGO010000084.1, read on the forward strand.
GTTGTGGCTGACCAGCAGCGTGGGGATTTGAAACTCGCCCACCGCCCGCTCGATGAACGACACGATGCGCTCCCGCAGCACGTCTTCGACTGCGGTCAGCGGTTCATCGAGCAGCACCAGGTCTGGAGCACAGGCAATGGCCCGGGCCAACGCCACGCGCTGCTGCTGTCCCCCGCTTAACGACTGGGGATAGCGGTCCAGGAGGTCTTCCAGCTCCAGGGTCTGCACCACCCGTTCCAGCGGCAGGCCGTTGCCGGATCGGCGGCGCAGGCCGTAGGCGATGTTGGCGTGCACCCGCAGGTGCGGGAACAGACAGTGATCCTGAAACAGGCATCCGACGCGGCGGCGTTCCGGGGGCAGCAGCAGGCCCTGGGTGGTGTCGGTCAGGACCCGCTCGCCCAAACGGATGGTGCCGCGCTGCGGTTTCAGCAGGCCGGCCACCAGGGACAGGATCGTGGTCTTGCCGCTGCCCGACGGGCCAAACAGCGCGGTCACCCGTCCGTCGGCCTCGAAGCCGGCGTCGAGCGTGAAGCCCGAGGGATAGTGGTGCGTGCAATCGAAGACCAGGGAGGATGCCACCGCAATCTCCGCTCAAGTGAAATGCTGGCCACTGCGGCGATCAAGCCATTCCCCGAAGAACAGGGCGGCGGCTGCCAGGAACACCGAGACCAGAATGATGCCCAGCGAATGCTCCATGCCGTCGGCTGATTCGAGTTGATGGTAGACGTACAGTGGGATGGTCTGGGTGCGCCCTGGAATGTTGCCCGCGATCATGATGGTCGCGCCGAATTCTCCCAGGCTGCGGGCGAAGGCCAGCACACAGCCGGCGATGATGCCGTGGCGAGCCAATGGCAATGCAATGGTGAAGAAGGCATCCACGGGGCCGGCCCCGAAGGTCCGGGCCGCCTGCTCCAGGCGGCGATCGACCGCGGCGAAGGCGATCCGAATCGCCCTGACCATCAACGGAAACGAGACCACCGCCGCCGCCAGGGCCGCGCCCTTCCAGTCGAATACCAGGCGCATGCCGAACCAGTCCTCGAACTGACGACCCACCAGGCCGCGACGGCCGAAGGTGACCAGCAAGACGTAGCCGGTGATTACCGGCGGCAGCACCAGGGGCAGATTGATGACCGTTTCCAGCAGCACCTTTCCGAAAAAGCGCTTGCGGGCCAGCAGCCAGCCCAGGGCAACACCGAACGGCAGACTCGCCAGTACGCCGACACCGGCCACGCGCAGACTCAGGCAGATTGCATCCCATTCTCCGGGCGACATCAGGGTCCTCTACCCGCGGCCGGGCGACCCAGCGGCGAGAATCCGTATCCGCGAAAAAGGGTTCGGGCGGGCCCGGTCTGCAGGAATCCGAAGAACGCCCGGGCCGTAGCGTTGTCGGCTGCCTGCCGCAGCAGCACCGCCGGATACACCACCGGGTCGTGCGTCTGTGGATCCAGTTGGGCAACCACCACGACGTGCCGCGAGGCCGCGGCGTCGGTTGCGTACACGATTCCAGCTTCGGCTTCGGCGCGTTCAACGTAGGTCAACGTCACCCGGACGCTGGATCCGCGGGCCAGCCGGTTGGATTGTTGCAAGGCATCGAATTGGCCGAATCGCTGCAAGGTCTGTTGGGCATAAATGCCCGCCGGCACCTGGTCGTCGGCGATGGCCACCCGGGTGACGCCGGTGCGGTTCAGGTCGTGTATCGTGGCGATTCCTGCGGGATTGCCCTCGGGCACGATCAGCACCAATTGGTTGCCCAGCAAGTCGACGGTGTCGCTGGCCAACCCGTGATCGGCAACGGCATCGGCCCACTGGCGGTTGGCCGACAGGAACACGTCGGCCGGAGCGCCCGCGAGGATCTGCTGCGCCAGGCCGTTGGAGGACCCGGTGCAGATGTCGACCCGAGTTCCCGGGTGTCGACGCTCAAAGGCCCGGGCGATTTCCCCGATGACGTCCGTCGTGCTGGCCGCCGCCAGCACGTGGATCACCCGCGGAGCCGACTCGCCGGCGGCGGGGTCACAGCCCGCCGGAAGCGCGGCGCACACCGCGGCGGCCCACAGCCCCACACCGCGGCCGGCGGCCAACCGCCGGCGCCGTTCGGTGGGTTGGGGGCGGGTGTTGAAGCACCCTGGGTCCGCATCCATCAGCAAGTGTCCTGCCGGGGGCCGGCAACAGCGGTGTTTGCACCAGGGAGCCGGCCCGCGCTCCCACCGGGGTCGGCCGGCATCAGGCGACCCGCCGCTTCGCAAACCACCCTGGCCCGGCCTGCGAGCGGGCGTCGTGCGTCAAGGGCAGCGCGGGGCATACGATCATACGACACCCTCATGTCCCGCTCAACCGCAGCGCGCTGGCGACGCGGACCCTTCAGGGGACCCTGGGCCAATCGAACAGGGCTCGTCCGCAGCGGGCACAATAGCGGGCATGCGCGCGGTTCGCATGGTGGCAGGTGGGGCATTCGATGCGGCGGACGCCCTTCCACAGGATCAGGAGCAGGGCGATTCCCAGCCCGAAGGACAGGCACAAGATGCCGCCGAGATGGGTTTGGATGGAGAGCATCATTGCCTTCGCAGCCGTCAGCTCCGGGGAGGAGGAGTCTGGGCCCATTGTAACACAACTCAGCGGTCGGGAGCACGGCGTCCGGGTCAGATGTGGAAGTCGGCGATGACCGGCAGATGATCGCTGGCGACCCGGGCGAGTTGCAGGCGGCTGCCGTGGACGTGCAGCGGCTTGAGCGGGCCGCGGTAAAAAATCTTGTCCAGACCGCCGGTGGGTGCATAGCTGGGGAAGGTCTTGATCGCCCAACGGGATCCCGGGCGGCGGTTCGTGGCACACTGAAACCCGCACCCGGCGAATACCTTGCGTTTGAGCAGGCCGCGCCAGTCGTTCATGTCGCCCGCCACGATACACGGCGAGTCCGGGGACAACTGGCTCATCTGAGGCGTGGCGAACAACTTCCGGAGCTGCTCGCGACGTTCCATGGCGGAGAGCCCCAGGTGGACGTTGAAGACCTCCAGGTCCACCTGCCGGCTGCCGTCGGTCAGGTGGATGGTGGTGTGTTGGGCCCCGCGGCGCTTGCGCCAGCGCAGCGACAGATCAATGTTGTGTTGTTGGCCGATGGAGTAGCTGGACAGGGTGGCGTTGCCGTACTTGCCGCGCCGCGAGAACACGTTGATTCCGAAGGCACTAAAGTCGTAGCGCAAGGATCGGGCCAGCTCGCTGGCCAGGTAGGTGTGCTGCGACCGCGGACTGTTGTGTTCGACCTCCTGCAGCAGCACGACATCCGCGCGGTAGTGTTCCAGGATCGTCACGATGCGCTGCGGCTCGAACTTGCGATCGATGCCGATGGCTTTGTGGATGTTATAGGTCAATAGGCGGAACTGCATGGCGATGGTTTCTGTGGGGCGTGCCCGAACGCGAAAGGAGGCCGTTCCCCGAGCGCGGCCGGCAGGATCACCGGCCGGTCCTCAGCCGCCAGCACCGCCGCGCGAGCCACCCGCGCCCCTGGAGCGCGGAGGCGACCGTTCGGCACCCGGTTCCTGAAATGAGCGGTCTAGCGGATCTGACCGCCGTACTGGGCCAGCTCGGTCTCGAAATCACGAAAGGTCAGGTCAAGCTCCCGTTCGGCCGGGGCGACGTCACACACACAATCCTCCTGCGACATCTGCACTTGTCCCACATCGAACTTCAGCCGATCCAGGGCTGCAGTCGGCGCCGGGAGCTTCATCACCGTTCGGGCCAGCAACTTGGCCAGCGCCACGGGCTGGCCGACCTGCGGCTTCCAGCGGCGGGCACCAGGGATGTGCTTCTGGCAGATGCGGTACAACTCTTTCCAACTGTACGAGCGCGGCCCGCCCAGCCCGTAGGCCCGGTGAATGGTTTGGGGGCGGTCCAGGGCACGCACGAAGCACTCGGCGACATCGCGAACGTCAACCGGTTGCAGGCGGTTCTCGCCGCGGCCGAAGTAGGGCATCACCGGCGGCACCAGACCACAGGCGAAGGTCTTCATCAATTCCATGAATTCGCCGTCGGGCCCGTGAATGAGGCTCGGCCGGAAAATGGTCCAGTCCAATCCCGACTTGCGGACCAGCTCTTCGGCTTCGTGCTTGGTCTGGTGATAACGGCTGACGGCGTTGGGTCGGGCGCCCAAGGCAGACATGTGCACATAGCGCTTGATGCCGGCCTCCTGGCAGGCGGTCAGCACATTGCGGGTGCCTTCGTAGTGCACCCGGGCGAAAGTGTCCTGGCCGCGCTGCAGGATGATCCCGACCAGGTGAATGGCGACGTCGGACTGCGCGGCGGCTTTGCGCAAGGCGGCGGTCGAGAACAAGTTGCCGGTGATGCTGATGACTTGGGCACCGGGAAAGTGGGCCGTCTTGCGGGCCAGCTTCTCGGGGTCGCGCACCAGGCACACCGGCACGTCGCTGCTGGTGACCAGTTTCTTGAGCACGTAGCCGCCGACAAAGCCGGTGGCTCCGGTGAGCAGGACACGCCGGGGGCGCGGTGGGTCAGCCATCGCTGGGGTTCTCCAGTTCGAGCTTGCGGATCAGAATCTGTGGTTCGCCCAACGCGTGGCCGGCGGGCAGGATCTCCGTGGCGGTGGACCACTGCTCCTGGCAGCCGCCCAGTTGGAGCATGGCGCCCGCCTTGACGGCGCTGAACGGCAGGAACGGACCCATCAGGGTGGTCAGCGTGCGCAGGGTCTGGATGCACACGTTGATGGCCGTCCCGCAGGCACCAAGCTCGGTCTTCCGTGTCTTCCAGGGCTGGCTGGCGTCGAAGTAGCCGTTGCCGGCACGGGCCAGTTCCATCAGCTCGTGGAGGGCCGCCTTGAACCGAAAATGCTCCAGGTGGTCGGCCACCGCCGTGCAGGTGGCGTCGCGCAACGCCATCTGGGCCCGGTCCGGTGCGCCCAGGTCACCGGGCTCGGGCACCCGGCCCTCGAAGTAGCGGGCGGCAAAGGTCAGGGTGCGGTTGAACAGGTTGCCGAGGGCGGCCAGCAGCTCGGTGTTGTTGCGACCGATGAAATCGTCCAGACTGAAGGTTGTGCGGGCGTTCTCCGGAGCGATGGCGGTCAGGTAATAGCGCAGCGGATCGGGGTCGTACTGCTGCAGATAGCCTTCGATCCAAACGGCCGTGCCGCGGGACTTGGAGATCTTCTGTTCTTCCTTGCCGGCAAACTTGATGTTCAGGAAGGCGTTGGCGACCACCTGGTGCGGCAGTTGGTACTCGCCCTTGAGCCCCTGGATGGAATCCGACTCGTGGGTCGCGAGCAGCATGGCCGGCCAGGTGATGGCGTGGAAGAGGGTGTTATCCTCACCGATAAAGTGCACGATGCGGCACTCCGGATCTTTCCAATACCGCGTGTAGCCGTCGGGGCTGCCGCCGAGGTTGGCCAGCAGTTGGGCAGTGAAGCTGGTGTAACCGATGGGGGCGTCAAACCACACATACAGGACCTTGCCGGCGGCATCGGGGTCGTCCAGCGGGACCGGGACGCCCCAGTCCAAATCCCGGGTCATGGCCCGCTCCGGCAGGCCGTCGTGGATCTGGCCCAGGGCGAAGTTGATCACCGTGTTCCGCCAGTCGTTCCTCTTGCCCTCCAGCCAGGATTTCAGCCGACCCTGGAGCTGGCCCAACTGCAGGTACCAGTGCACCGTTTCGCGCGGCTGCGGAGTCGAGCCGGTCAGCGTGCTCCGCGGATTGATCAGCAGCAGGGCCTCGGTGGCCTTGCCGCAGTCCTCGCACTGGTCCCCAAAAGCGTTGGTCGACCCGCAGTGGTGGCAGGTGCCCTGGACGAAGCGGTCCGGAAGAAACTGATTTGCCTGGATGTCGTAAAGCTGTTTGGTCTTCTTCTTGGTGAAATAGCCCTTGTCATGGATCGTGGTGAAGAATTCCTGCGAGAGGCGGACGTGGGTCTCGGTGTAGCCGGGCTGGTGGGTGCCGCCGTAAACGTCAAAATGGATGCCCAGCCCGGCGAACGCCTCCTGCTGGGCCCGGTTGTAGCGGCCGGTCAACTCCCGGACGTCGACGCCCTCCTCGCGAGCGGTCTTCAAGGCCGCCACGCCGTTGTCGTCCGAGCCACAGACGAACAGCACGTCGGCCCCGGTGGCCCGCAGATACCGCACGAAGATGTCAGCCGGCAGATAGGCGCCGGCAATGTGCCCGACGTGCAGCCGACCGTTGGAGTACGGCAATGCTCCGGTGACCAGAAAGCGCCGCGTGCTCATGGCCCGTATCGTAAGTGATTGGCGGGCCTTTTAGAAGCGCCGCAGAGGCGAGTCATTCAATCCAAGAAAAAAGGCGCCCGCGGTCCGGCGGGCGCCTGGGTGATCATGGGGGAGTGGCGCTGGGCTTATTCGTCGTCGACCTCCTCGATCCCAACCCGGATCTCGCCGCCGGCGGTGGGCACTTGCAGGTCGTTCAGGTTGGACAGCTCATCGTCGCCGTCCGGGTCGACCTGGACCTTCAGCTTAGCGACCATCATCCGACCTGCGCCGTCATCCAGTTCGATGGTCAGGGTGCCGTCGTCAGCAACGCTGACGGCGGGCGGGTCTTCTTCCAGATCGACGACCCGCGGGAAGCCGCCGGCTTTGATGAGCGACGCGGCTTCGGTGCCGGCGTCACGCAGGATCAGGAAGACGGTCTGGCCGACCGCTCCGTCCGCCAGCAGATACAGTTCATTCTTGTTGCCGGCGCGGGTCCAGGCGGCGGCCGGCTGCAACCCGGCGATGGTGTCCAGCGGCAGGGTCTCGAACTGCTGCGGCCCCAGGCGGCGGCGCACGAGCGTCTCGACGTTCTCCTGCGGGTGGTCACCCTGTTGATTGACCACCTTGACGTGCGTGCCGCTTTCGCCGTCAGGTTCTTCCCAGCGCTTGACGAAGACCTGGGCCTGGCCGTCTTCGGTGTCGATGGTCATGCTGGCCTCGCCGTTGGCGTCGGTTTGGAGATGGACAATCTCACCGTCGACGTCGACTTTGACCAGCCAGCGCTTCAGTGTGCCGATCCCGCCGGCGGCCGTAAATGCGGCGCTGCCGACGATCACAACAGAGCAGGCAGCCATCCAGGCGTAGCGCGTGCCGGGCCGGCTGCGGCGTTGTCCGGACGAGAATTCATTCATGAGTCGCTCCTCAAGTTCGGGACGGGTTGATGGGGCGGTCCACTGACGGGACCGCAGCTTGTTCAAGGCGTTGTCGACTGGATCCACAGGCTTCACGGCCGTTACCTCCGATGGTGTAATCGTCGCTTCAGCGTCTCACGGGCCCGTGAGAGTCGTGACTTTACCGTTCCGCTGCGGCAGCCGATGACCGCCGCCACTTCGTCGATGGTCATGCCTTCGAGGTAGTGCAGCGCCAGGACGGTCTGATGTTTGGGCGGTAGCTGCAGCAGCGCCCATTGAGCCAGTTCGGTGCTGGGTTCGGAGTCGTCAACCGGATCGGCAATGCCGCCGACCGGCAGCGGGGCGCAGGGCAGCCGATTGCGACGCGACCAGCGGTTGGCCGAGTTGGTGGCAATGCGGTACAGCCAGGAGCGGATGGACAACCCGCGGTGGCGGTAGCGCGGCAGATAACGCAGGGCGGCCAGAAAGACCTCGGAGACCAGGTCTTCGGTGGCGTGGCGGTCGCCGGTCCGGCGGTACAAGTATCGGGTGATCGCCGAACAATGCCGCCGGTACAGGGCGGCGAAGGCCTGGGGGTCGCGCTTGGCCGACTCGATCTGCCGCAACTCCTCTGCGGCCGGCAGGTCGGCGTCGGCGGTGATGGTGACCGGCATGTCCATGTTCGCGAGGGTCTCCGAATCGGGGTGAACCGTGCTGTCTTCGTCCATTACAAGTCTCGCCGGCGGGTCCGGGTTCCCGCAAAAGCCGATTTTCCGGGTGGGGGGGCGGACCCAGGCTCGCCCTTGTTGGATTCCGGCCGGTTTCATACCATCAAGGCAGATCGCAGGCCAGCGATTCGGCCGGCCCGCAGGGTGTTCTGCGGCTGGAATCAGTGCGCGGCCGGATCGTCGGCGGAGGCCGGCATGCCTGGACAGCACCTGGGCACGATCATCGGGCTGGCGGTGCGAACTTCGAAGCGCGGTCCCATGGAGGTCCGCGAGTCTGCCGCGGCGGTCGCGGACGGCGGGATCATCGGCGATCTGAAGTCTTCGGTCGAGCGGGGCATCACCTTGCTGTCGGCCCGGCAATGGTCCGAGGTGCTCGCCGAACTGGGGGTCGACCTGCCCTGGCACACCCGCCGGGCCAATGTGCTGGTCGATTGTGCCGGCCTGAGCCGGCTGATCGGGCGGACCGTGTCGATTGGGAGGGCTCGCCTGCGGATCATCAACGAGACGGCCCCCTGTGGATTGATGGACGAATTGTACCCCGGCCTGCGGGCGGCATTGAGTCCGGAGTGCCGCGGCGGGGTCTACGGCCGAGTGCTGGCCGATGGCGCTTTTGCGATTGGGACGCCCGTTGAACTCGAAGCCTGATCAGGGTGGATGCTGCGATTGCTTCTTTCTGGGCCTGTTTGCCGATATAGTGACAACACGATGACGACCGATTCCGAAACAGCCATGGAAGATACGGAAGCGCCCGCTCGGCCTCAGCTCGCCTATCACGGCGTGTTTCGCGGGGGCTTGGTGCGGCTGCTGGAGGCGGCGCCCTGGCAGGACGGCACCGAGGTGGAGGTGCGCATGGCACCGGCGGCGGCCCGCGAGGCGATCGCTGCCTTGGGTGGCGTGATCATCGCCGGGTTCGGGTTGGCCGGGCGCTGGGTGGCCGAGATCTTCGATCGCCATCACATCGACTACGTGGTCGTGGAGAAGAACCCCGAGACCGTGCGACGCCAGCTACTGCTGGGGCGCAACGTGGTTCTGGGCGACATCTCTGAGGAAGACACGCTCCGCGCCGCCGGCATCGATCAGGCCGACATTCTGGCGCTGACCATTCCCGACGAGCCCGCCGTGCTGCGGTCCGTCGAATTGGCCCGGCGGCTTCGTCCCAACCTTTACATTGTCGCTCGGACGCACTACACGTCGGCGGGGCTGACAGCCTCCACACTGGGCGCCGACGCCGTGGTCAAGGCCGAGCAAGCGGTCGCGAATCGGTTCTACGAGTTGCTGTTGCACAAGGTGCAGACCGGCCGCCCGGCCGAGTGATTGCGGCCGACACCCCCGCAGTGCCGCCCGATGGCCTGCACTGCAATGCAGCGTGGAGGTTGCCCTCATGTTTGCCAAGGAGCCCGGCGGCGTTTTGAACGATCTGCAAAGCGGCATCAACAAGCTGTTCGCACAGGTTTGGCACTCCGGCATTCGCACCGGGCCGTTCGACGGGCAGGACTGGGCCCCGGTGGTGGATGTCGTCGAGAAACCCGATCGGTATGTGGTCGCTATTGAGCTGCCGGGCGTTTCCGGCAACGACGTGGATGTCAGTTGCACACCGACCGAGCTGACGGTGAAGGGCTACAAGGCCCCGCCTGCCGACCGCGGCGAGCAGGATCCGGTCGCTCCCGCAGAACGTAACTTCGGCAGCTTCTGCCGGGTGCTCCGTTTTGCCGACCCGGTGCGGGCTGAAGACATCTCGGCCGAACTGGACAAGGGTGTGCTCCAGGTGGTGGCCCTTAAGAAGGTCGTCACCCAAGCCACCTGTGTGCGCATCCACGTTTCCGAAACCCAAACCGACTCCGCCTGAGCGCCGCGCCGGCCGCAGTGCGCCCAATAATATAAGGTATAGGAGTTCGCCGAGCCCGCCATCTGACCACACGCCTTGACCCGCAGCCGGCTCCGACGTGATCCGGGGCACCTGGCGGATCGCTGCGCGACCACCAGTGCGGGCGCATCTTCCTACCACCAGGTATCGCCCAAGGCGACTGTGTCGACTTGCCGAAACGACCCGGTCGACTTGCCAGACCGACCCGGTCGACTTGCCGAAACGACCCGGTCGACTTGCCAGACTGACCCGGTCGACTTGCCAGACTGACCCGGTCGACTTGCCAGACTGACCTGGTCGACTTGCCGAAACGACCTGGTCGACTTGCCAGACTGACCCGGTCGACTTGCCGAAACGACCGGGTCGACTTGCCAGAAGGACCCGGTCGACTTGCCGAAACGACCGGGACGACTTGCCAGACTGA
>CAZUGO010000085.1:0-72320 GCA_964619935.1 uncultured Planctomycetales bacterium
CGAAGCTTCGGCGATCCCTTCGCAAGACTCGCTTCCGGCTGCCGGCCAGCTTTGCCGGGCAGAAGGCTATCTGCCGGGTTCCCTTGAAAGGTTTCATGCTCAGGTCATGGCAATCCCCCTTTCACAGGCTTCGTGGCGCAACCGCATTCGGGGCAGCGAGCGTCGGTGAGACCCTGGAGAGAGTAACCGCAGGCGATGCATTGTCCTAACGCAGCACGCTGGGCGTGTTGCCTTCGACGTGATGCCGCAATTCGGAAGACGCCGCCGACTAAACACACGTAAAGACAGGAGAATAAGCCGAACTCGGGGAACAAATAGGCACTCCCCATGGCGATGAAGCCCAGAAAGCCGACCATCCCCAAAGCGCATCCAAAGGAGATTGCGGCGAGAAGTGAACTCCGCCGTCTTCGGCTTTCGTGTGCGCACATCAAGCCTGTAAACGCCAACAAAAACCCAATGTATAGGAGCCCGAATTTCTGGCAATTCGAGGATGGACGAGTCAAGAGCGGCCCAACCGAGAACACCAGTGCAACGCACAGGAACAACACGCTGCACCACCCTAAGACAACAGCGAGCTGTCGTGGCATGAAACCCTCCGGCTCAGCGAAAAAAGGGGGTGCTCTCGCTCATATCGGAATCAGAGCACTGATGACATCAATAAGCCAATGGCAAGGTAGTGCAAGCATACCCCATTCGCATGTGCCGCTGGAGCCTTCACCCACCGCCGGCCCACACGAATCCGGTGTGCCGGCTCCGGGTAACCCATCCGGAATAAGAGTTCCATACGAATCGTAGCAACACTGCCATCCCGAAATACCGGGAAAATAACTTCTAAGGCAGGCACTGGCACCGTGCGTAACCCAGGGGTCCAAACACCAGCCATCATTAGTGTTCCACCCGGGAGGTTGTGTATTGGGACAAGGTTGAGGATCTATCGGATCGAATTCTCCATTCCCTGGGTCCACGAGGTCAGGGTCAAGCCCAGACGGTGTCTCAAGATATGTTTCAACATACAAGTAGCCGCTCACCCCTCCACCGATTCCCAGCGGATCTCTTTGCAAGAAGCGTCGCGGCGGGCGTGAGCGGCCGCGTGTTACGTTAAGACATGGCATCATGCAGGCTATCTTACCACGGCAGCCACCTGGTTTTCGGCAGAAAATAGCCTCAGGGCTCTTCGGTTTGCTTAGCAGCCATTTCGGGATGCTCTGGTTGGGCCTTCCTCTCAAACGGCGTCCCGCATTCTGGGCAGCAACGATCTGTGTACCTTAGGTCATAGGCGCATCCTTCGCATATGGGTGTTCCACTTAAGCTTAACTGTTGACGCAGGGCTCTACGATATGGTCGACGAATACCGTACTCAAGAAAGGCGACGAGTACCAGAAATGTTGGGCACAGAGCTAGCAGCGAAAGAGCGGTGGGGAGTATCCGGGAAGAAGGGTACCTCTGAATCAAGAAGTTGGACATAATTGTGTAACCAGACGGTCCCATAATTGCTAGTAGCACAAACAAGATACAGAAGCCCCAATATCTCCAGTCTCGTAACACGGACTTGCATGCCTGATTCTTGGCTCTAGCGAGTTCATCCGGACCATCGAAACGCTTTATTTCTGGGCAAATGTGGCCCACGATGTGATGCAAGTAGTCATTACCCATTGGAATCATCAGCGTTCTCAAGGCAGCTATCTAAATTTTGATCCGCCGTCTCGCCGCAATCGGCAACTATCTCCGCACACCAATGGTACTGCAGGAGGTCCAAGATACCGCTGCAGGGTATGCAAAGCCCCACGCATAAATAGTACGTACCCGAGCCCCAGATGCCGCCCGGAACTCCACATGCAATTATGCAGCCACCGATACCCCCAGCGGCAGATCCGGCTAGCGGTGCTAAGCATTGAGTGAGTGCCGTCAGGCACCCGGCCATATGCTGTTGCCACATTTGATAGCACTGCGCTGTGGTGATAAGACCTAGGGGATCCGATCGGCCAACAGGATTCAAATCCGAGTATCCGTACAAGGCAAGATTCTGTCGCAAATGAGATTGAGCTCTCAAGAAATCTCTTTGATAGCCCAGCGGATCTCTTTGCAAGAAGTGTCGCATGGGCCTGATCCCAGGGTGTTTGGAGCGCCCAAGCACCGACACAGACCGCCGTGGAAGCGACGCAACGACGTCGTCGCTGCACCCAAGCTCGGCGGCCTTGTCATGCAGGCTCGCAACCATAATGGTATTGTACCAAGGCGACCGCGGGAATTCAGCAACCGGGGGATCAGGCGTCATTTGTGCCGCCATTGAATGACACGTAGCGAACTCCCCCGACCCGGCGGTTAACGACCAGCGCCGGCGCAGAGACACGCCGGCGTCTGGCGTTATAACGCGGCTGACCGCAATGTGTTAGCAAGGCAATGTTACGCAGCTCACCGCTGCCTCCTCGATGGCCGGTCTTGAAGCGCTGCGCAGCTGGCTGGTTTGGTTTGGGCGCTCAATTGACAGTCAAGCTCTAGGCTCAAACGGTGTGCCGCACTCGGGACAACGGTGCGTACTACCTATTAGGCTGTATCGACAGGTGCTGCACAGGTCGGCGCATGTCTTGCGGTTCCATCTACGCCCAACAAGAGTAGTGACAATTGCTGAGAACACCAGAAAGGGAATCCATAGCGGAAACACCCATGTGGCTAATTGACCTGACTTGTTTCGCGAAAACACCGGCTTCCACGCGGTGCTGAAACGCCGACATGTACCGACTTCGACCATTCTCATGGAGCGCGGGTCGGAAAGCATGACCGGAGCATCAAAACGTGTCAAGTCCGCCCATCGTAGCGCTCCAAAACCAAGGGCGACTGCGCTATGCTGGGGTTTGTGCGGCATTCTGAACGCAACGCCATAGTAGCTCACACCCCAGAACACACTACTCACTACAAGACCACACGATGAACCGAGCAGCAAAGCCCTTTCAACACGTTTCATTGGAACTAGTCGATGGCAAAATCACCAAGATCACAAAAGCAACTAAGTGTCGTGCAAGATGCAGTACACTCCCCCCAAAATCCACACACTTGGCAATTACCAAAGCAATCCAACCAGACATCATGCCATTGGCCCAAGAAATTAGGTAAGCAAATGCCACAATCTCCGTATCCCAATGGATCGTCTAGTTCGTCTTGACACTCCTGTTTGGTGTTGTAGGGTCCGCCAATTAGTACAGCTGGATTTCCGCAATCAAGCCCTGACGGGTCCTCGAGGTTCATCGGATTATCGCCTGTACGCACGTAGAGTTGCATGCCATCTCGATAGTCGCTTCCTGCATAAGCGGGTACAAGGTCAAGTACACTGTTTGTGGAATCGATGCCAGCTGCCATCTTGGATTGCGGGTCTCTTTGCAAGAAGCGTCGCATGGCTCCGATGTGTCCCCGTTGACCGCCGTCGTGGGGTCATTTGCGACTAGCAACCCGGGTCGTCTCCGTCATTGTAGCCGGAACTGGGAAGGCGGTGCAACCTGTCGGCCAATGGTCACCCTGCGCACGGAGATTTCGCGCGGGGGACTACGTCCGCCGAGACGAGGTCCAGCACCGCGCCTGCCGGGCCATCCTGGAGGTCAAGGGCGGCTGCTGTCACTTGGGCGGCGCTGCTCGATGTTCTGAACGACGAACAACGCCGCCCGCCGCCGGCTTCACAAGGAGTGCCTTGCCCTGCTCGACGGCTTGGCCAACCATCCCTACGCAGCTGAGGAGGCCACGCAAATGGCGGGGATTGAAGCAGATGGGGAGGAAGAGGCGGGGGTGGACGACGACGGCTCAAAACAACATGCGGAAGGCCAAGAAGAGTGTTCCCGTCGTCACCGATGACCTCAAAGGTCAGCTCGTGACCTCCGACTCTCGACCCTGCAAGAAGCGTCTCAATTATGGGGTCAGTCCGTGGGTCAGTCCGGATAGAGGATTTGTGGATACGGTGTTGAGTATCCCACAGGTCTCGATCATCATTGAGGATACTATTGGCGAATCGGCCAGCGAATAACGGCCGCCAGCTGTTCGCTTGATTGGCAGGAGGCAGCACCATGCAGGTCGTATACCGTTCCGCCGGCAAGCTTACGGGCTAAGGGCGGGCTTTGAGATAAATTGGTACCACCAAATGTAGCAAATGAAGATACCGTTTTATGTAAATGGTATCACCATTTGGTTCAATTGGTACCACCATTTGATGATTCTGGTACCATCATTTGATGATTCTGGTACCACCATTTGATCAATTTGGTACCACCATTTGATCAATGTGGTACCACCATTTTCACCAAAGGCAGGCATCGCTGGACTTCCAGTCCCGGTGGGTTTGGGCTGCGGGCGCCTCATGGGGCATGATCCACCCTGGTGGCGCTGGGGCGGTTCCTTGCGGCCTGGCTAGTCCCAGCCCCCCGGCTCGGTGCTGGGTGTGAGCAATCGCCGGCAAGCCGCCAGAGCCGCTGCCGCCAGGGGCGTGGCGACCAGCGGATCATCCTCCTTAGCGTCAGTATAGGGGTTGGTCCAGGACCCGTCGGGATTCTGGCGGTGAACCAGCTCAGAGGCCAAGGCGCTCGGCCAGTCCAGCGGTCCGCCGGGAGTGTCGAGGGTCCGGCTCCCGAGGGCCATGAAGGCATGGGCTACCGACCAACAGTAATAATAGTAGTAGGCATCCCGCAGGAACTCACGGTCGGGTTGGAATCGGCCGGGATTGTGCCGGACGGTGAAGTGCTGCTCCAGCCACCTGCGGGCCGCGGCGACCTGCGGGTTGCCGAAGTCCAGTCCACAGCGGATCAAGATCCGCAGCCCGTCGGCAGTGGCGCTGCCATAGGAACGGAACCGCTGGCGGCCGCTGCCATCCACACCGGCCAGTCCGGCCTTGTTTCGAGCCGCCGACGGGCTGAAGAAAAAGCCGCCATCGTCGAACACACCATCGGGCGCCGCGCCGGCTTGCGGCCAATTCTGGCAGTGTCCCGCGAAGCTCAGGATCCGGGCATACACAGGATCGTCGGTCGTCCGGCCGGCGGCGCGCAGGGCGCCCACGGCAAAAAGGGTTGCCGAGAGGTTTGCCTCGACGGCTTCAGGGTCAAGCTGCCGTCGGATCGGCACGCCAAGGTGATAGCCCCAGCCGCCGTAGGATCCGTCGGCAGGCGTCCATCCCAGGGCCTCGGTGCATTGTCGTTCCAACAGGTACTGGAGCCAGGCGTCCTGGGCTCTTAGCCGCTGCGGGGTGCGGGCGTCCAGAATGACGCTCCAACTGGCCATGGCGGCCGTGTAGGTGGGATAGGCCAGCGCGGTTTGCGGGCGAACCCGGCCGTCACTGTCGACCGGGGCCAGCAGCAGGGCCACTGCGCGGCCGGCAGCGCCGGCCAGGTCATGTCGATCGTGAGGCATGCTGTGCAGGGTGCTGAGTACCAGGGGCGTCAGACTCAAGTCTTCACGGAGCACGCCGTAGGTGGTGGATCGCCAGGATCCGTCCGGCTGCTGGCACCGCACCAGGTACGCCGTTGCCCGATCGAGGGCCCCATCGATTTCAGCGATGGCGGCCTTGGTGGGTCGGCCCTGCAGGAGCGCCAGGATCCCCACGGACAACACTGCCGGCGTGATCATGTCGAACGACCCCTCCTGACGGGAACGACTCGGGCGCCCAACTGCGATTCGTGAGGCTCAGGTTAGCGGCGTTTGATGTTGGCTGCCACCGGAAAGCGTGCGCGGTCGAGCGTCAGCACCATCAGGGCGGTTGCCGTACAGAAATTGCGACCGGTGATGCAGTGGTGCCCGGACCAACTGCCGTCGGCGTTCTGGATGCGATTGAGGTTCTCAGTCATGGACTGATCCCATTGTTTCCAGTCGTTCCCACCAGCCTGCACCAGGCTCTCGCCGATGAGCATGTAGCTGAGGAATTCCTCGCCGCCGTTCGAGCCGAATCCAGCGACGAACCGAGGGTCATTCAGGCGGTCGGAGACTGCATCGATGGCCTGGCCGGCTTTTCCTCGATATGCGGAGATGTCGTCGAGCTGCCGGCGGATCTCGGCGCGTTGGGCGTCGGACGTGGCCGCGTCCAGGGCGGCGGTCAGGTTTTCTTGGTCGATGGCCTTGGTGGCATCGGCTTCCTGGATGGCGGCAATATTGCCGGCCGCGGCGTACAGCTCGATATCGGCGGCATCGTCGGCAACAGTGAACGAACCGGCACGCTCATCGAAGTGCCCGGCCGCCCGATCAGCCGCGCGATCCAGAATGGCAGCGTCCACGTCGATTCCCGCCTGGGCCGCCCGATTGAGCGCTTTGCTGGCCAGGGCCTGCGACATGACGGCGGCCCACCCGCGTCCGTCCCAGGTGCCGTCTGCCTTCTGATTCTTTTCCATCTTGTCGATCACCTTGGCCAATGCGGCGGCGATCCGCAGGTTGCCCGCCGCATCCGGCATTTGGTTCTGAGCTTCGGTGAGCAGCAAGGCGGCCAGGAAGGTATCGATGTATGGCCCGATCTTGAGTTGCACGCGGGTCCCCTCGACGTCGGTGACCTTGAGCGAGGTAGTGTCCGACTCCTCGATCTGGGCGCAGACATACCCCAGACCGCGCTGGATCTGCGGGTGGTGCGGGCCTGACTGAGGGGTGCTGCCGGCCCGCATCAACGCCAGAATGGAGATGCAGGTGTCGGCCACGTTCGGCCGGGCCAGGATCTCGGGCCGTCCCGATCCCATGTGCACCGATTCCTCTCCTTGGCTCCAGCCGCCGTTGTCCTGTTGGGTCGCCAGCAGCCAGGCCAACGCGCGTTGCACGCGGTCGCTGAGCGGCTTGGGTTCGGCGGTCGGCGTCCAGTGGGCGGACGGTTGGGTGGGCGGGTCCGCCACCGCGGCGTTGGGTGCCGGCTGGGTCGCCGGCGGCGTTTCGGCCCAAATCGTGGCAGCGATCAAGACGGCGGACAGCGCGGCAGTGGTCTGGAGAGGTTGCTTCATGATGTGTCTCCTTGTGCGAAATCCTGGACGTTACCCATCGGGACCGGTGTCACCCCGCGGGTCCCAGTGACCGGCCGCAGGGCACTCAGCAGTTGGACGGCCTGCCTTGCCTGAAGTTCCGCGGATTCTGCAGGAATGGTGCGGGTGGGTTCGCCCCAGCGGTCTGGTTGCCGGCCGCTTGGCGTTGAGCCAAGGCGCCCAGAATCGCCATGGTCTGGTTCATCAACTCCTCCTCTATAACGGTTCGAATCGTTCTCGGCTTTGGCACCCCCGGCGCCAAGGATTCGACGACCAGGGACCGGCTCCGAGGGCAGAGTGGGCGGCCCCCGACTCAGGCCGGGTGGGGGCCTTCGCCGACATCGGCAGCCTCGGGCACCAGCAGGCTGGGAATCTTCAGGCCGCGCTCTTCCGGCGTGCCTGGGATGAGGTTGTCCAGGGTGATCCCGATGATCGCGGCGACCGCCATGCCGGTCTGGCCGATGGACCGGATGATTTCGGGCAAGCCGAGCGGCAACCGTTCCAGCAGGTGTTCCGGACCCGGTGCGTAATAGGCAGCGGCCGAGCCATCGAAATACGCGGGAATGCTCAGACCCATGAACAAGCTGAATCCAGCGATGAACAGGTTGCGATCACTGGTCAGGTCGGCCTTGGCCAGTTGTTGGATGCCCACCGCGGAGATCAGACCGAACAAGGCGCAGTACAGGCCGCCGACCACCGGCTTGGGAATGGTGGCGGCGAACGCGCCGAATTTTCCGAAGCACCCCAGCAGCACCAGCATGCCGGCGGCCAGCAGGACCACGTGGCGCGAAGCCACCCGGGTCAGGCCCACCAGGCCGATGTTCTCGGAGTAGGACGTCGAGCTGAAACCGCCCAACACTCCGGTGAGCAGGCAACCCAGCCCTTCGCAGCCGATGCCGCGTGAAATCTGCCGCGGGCTGGGGTCGGCGGCGCCGGCCATGTGGGCACAGGCGTGGTAATCACCGAAGGACTCGATCATCGACGCCAGGTACCCGGCCAGCGTGGCGATGATGAAAGCGACTTCGAACCGCGGTGGGCCCCACGGAAAGATCAGTTCCGCCGGGTTTACGCGCAAGGCAGGTGCTGAACGCACGGCCTCGAAGCTGATGTACGCCGGATCGCCGACCTGGTAGACGCCCACTGCCGAGAGCAAGCTGGACAGGGCGCACACCACCACGATCGCCGACAGGATCGGGAAGATGCGGAAGAAGCGGCGCTTCGGGGCCAACACCAGCGCGAACACGATGATCAGCACCATGGTCAGGCCGCTGATCGGCCAGTCCATGCCGGCCTGGGGGGCGCCATGCTTGAACAGGGCCAGTCCGATCAGCATGATCACCGGGCCGACCACCACCGGGCTGAGGGTGCGCCGCAGGGCGCCCATGGCCCCGCTGAAGCCGATGATCATCTCGAAGATCGCTCCGACGATGATGCTGCCCGAG
Source organism: uncultured Planctomycetales bacterium (assembly GCA_964619935.1). Taxonomy (GTDB): domain Bacteria; phylum Planctomycetota; class Phycisphaerae; order UBA1845; family CAIVHJ01; genus CAZUGO01. The sequence continues at coordinate 8,405 of CAZUGO010000085.1, forward strand.
ATGTACTGCATCATCACCGCCGGTTCCCAGCCTTTGGCCCGCCCGGTGCCGATGATTACCAGGAATGCTGCAATGAAACTGAAGGACACTCCCTGGATGATCGGCAGCCGCGAGCCGAAGATCACCTGCAGGCCCGTGGCCAGCCCGCTGCACAGCATGACCGAGGAAATCAAGACCCCGATCTGCTGCGGCGTCATGCCCATCTTGGGCCCCAGCAGCAGCGGCACCGACACGGTGGCTCCGAACATGGTCAGGGTGTGCTGCAAGCCCAGGATGACGGCCTTGCCCGGCGGGGGGCGATCGTCCAGACCGTAGATCACGTTGGATCGGACCATGGTGGCGGGTTCCTGTGGGTTCGAGGTTGACTGCGGCCACGCGGCGCGGTCGGCGCCGTTGGGATCGGCGCTGCCGCCCGCGACCTACAGTTGGACCATTTCCTCGTAGGTTTCCGGCCGGCGGTCGCGGAAGAACTGCCAGGTGTTGCGGACCTCGCGGATCAAGTCCAGATCCAGGTCGGCGATGACGATGTCGTCTTCACTGCGGGCGCCTTCCTTGATGATCTGTCCCCGCGGATCGCAGAAGTAGCTGGTCCCGTAGAATTCACCGATCCGCCAGGGATCCTCGTACCCCGGCCGGTTGACGGCTCCCACGAAGTACTGGTTGGCCACGGCATGGGCCGGTTGTTCCAGCTTCCAGAGATACTCCGACAAGCCGGCGACGGTCGCCGATGGGTTGAACAGGATCTCGGTCCCGTTGAGCCCCAGGCAGCGGGCTCCTTCCGGAAAGTGGCGGTCGTAGCAGATGTACACGCCGACCTGGCCGATCCGGGTCTCGAACACCGGATAGCCCAGGTTGCCGGGTCGGAAGTAGAACTTCTCCCAGAACCCCGGTGCGCAGTGAGGAATGTGGATCTTGCGGAACTTGCCGAGATAGGCACCATCGGCATCGATGACCGCCGCCGAGTTGTAGTAGACGCCCGGCAGGTCTTGCTCATAGATCGGGACCACCAGCACCATCTCATGTTTTTGGGCCAGGGTGCACATGAGCTGGGTGGTCGGCCCGTCGGGGACGGACTCGGTCAGTTCGTACCACTTGGTCTCCTGCTCGGCGCAAAAATACGGACCGTAAAACAGCTCCTGCAGGCAGACCACCTGGGCGCCCTGGTCGGCGGCCCGGGCAATGAGGTCCACGTGCTTGTCGATCATGCCCTTCTTGATCTTCTCGATGGGCGCGGTGCCGGGTTCGCATAAGGTCGCCTGGATCAAACCCCCGCGTACGATGCGTGCCATGGCGGCGTCCTCCTGTTGGCGGTTTCCAATATGACCGCTTATCATAAAGGCGGTCGTTCGACCATGGCAAATTCTGGTCGGCCCGGCAGTGCCGGGCTTCCCGCGAGGTACCGATATGGCCACTGCAACCAAGACGCTCCCGGAGGTTCGACTGCTGAGCGGCGGCCGCTGGCGGTCCAGCGAGACCCACCGCTGGCAGGAGGTGTTCAACCCGTCGACCGCCGCGCCGATCGCCCGGGTGCCGATGTGTACCGCCGCGGAGGTCGACTCCGCCGTTCAGGCGGCCGCGGAGGCCCTGCCGCCGTGGGGCGAGGTGCCGGTGGTCGAGCGGGCCCAAGTGATGTTCCGCTTCCGCGAACGACTGCTCGCCCACTTCGACGAATTGGCCGGGCTGGTCACCCGCGAGCACGGCAAGACCCTCCCGGAGGCCCGGGCCTCGGTGCAGCGCGGGGTCGAGATGGTCGAATTCGCCTGCGGGATTCCCAGCCTGATCATGGGCCAGATGCTTCAGAACATTGCCCGCAAAGTCGACAGCGAGACCGTGCGCCATCCGGTCGGGGTGTGCGCCGGCATCACGCCGTTCAATTTTCCCGCGATGGTGCCGCTGTGGATGTATCCGGTGGCCATCACTTGCGGCAACACCTTCGTGCTCAAACCGTCGGAAAAAGTCCCGCTGTCGGCGGTGCGCATCGGCGAACTGCTGCTGGAGGCCGGTCTGCCGGAGGGCGTGTTCAACATCGTCCACGGCGACAAGGAGTGCGTGGACGCCCTGCTGACCCATCCCCAGGTCCGGGCCATCTCGTTTGTCGGTTCGACGGCCGTCGCCCGGCACATCTACGAGACCGGCACCCGCCACGGCAAACGCGTTCAGGCGGCCGGCGGCGCCAAGAACCACCTGGTGATCATGCCCGACGCCGACCTGGACCAATCGGTGGCCGCCCTGATGGCATCGGCCTACGGCTGTGCCGGCGAACGCTGCATGGCGGGCAGCCTGGCACTGCCGGTGGGCGACATCGGTGACCGCCTGGTCGAGCGCCTGTGCCGCCAAGCCGCCGGGATGACCGTCGGTCCGACCGACGGCGGGGCGGCGGTCGACATGGGGCCGGTGATCAGCCGGGCCCATCTCGAGCGGGTCACCGGCTATCTGGACATCGCCGTCAACGAAGGCGCCCACCTGCCGCTCGACGGACGGACCCTGGCCCGCGGCAAACCTGGTTTTGTGGTGGGGCCCAGCGTCATCGATCGGGTGCAGCCGGACATGCGCGTGGCCCGCGAAGAAATCTTCGGTCCGGTGCTGTCGGTGGTTCGGGCCCGCGATCTGGATGAGGCCTTGTCCATCGGCCGCACCTGCGAGTACGGCAACGGGGCCTCGATCTTCACCCGCAGCGGCTGGGCCGCCCGCGAATTCAAACGTCATTTCAATGCCGGCATGATCGGCATCAACGTGGGCGTTCCCGCGCCCATGGCCTGGTTCCCGTTCACCGGCTGGAACCGCTCGTTCTTCGGCGATCTGCACATCCAGGGAACCGAGGGCATCCAATTCTACACCCAGCAGAAGATGATTATGACCCGCTGGTTCGAATCGGCAGAAGAATCACATCACGATCCAGTGTGGAAATCGCAGTAGACCGCGGGGGGGTCCGCACCGCCTGAGGCACCACGGCCGGGGCTATCGGGATCGCGGAATGTAGCGGCGGGTCGCGAAGCGATCGGATTTGGGGATGTAGGTCCAATTGCGCTTGGGTGAGTACGTCCAGTTCTTCTTGGGAGTATAGGTCCAGTTCTTTCGCGGGCGGTAGGTCCAATCGGTCTTCGGGCGGTAGCGGAGCGAGTCCTTCGTGCCGCCGTATTGCCACGGCTCGCGCACGCGGTAGTCGATCGACTTGGGCAGATCTTCTGGTTCGGGTGCCGTCTTCTCCGTGGTGACCGGCGCTTCGGACGTCGCCGGCTGCGGCTCGGCGGCGATATCCGCGGGTTCCGGCGCCTCGGCCGGCGCGGGCGTCTGGGCCCGGCCGCGGTTTTGCTCCTGCCAGATGCCGTCGACCCGGATGTAGGTCACCTGCCGGCTGTGGTCACCATGAACTTCCCAGACCACGACCTTCTGGGGCTGCTCGCCGGGTTGGGCCCACAGCATCGGCGCACTCAACCCCAGGAACACGGCGGACGCCAAGGTGATGTTGGGTTTGGTCATGGCAGAAGCCCTCCGGGTCGCCGACGGCGCGAAATGCTACCGCTTCAGCCTAGCGGACACCGGCTTTGAACACAATACCTTTCACAACCGTCAGGAGGTGATCTGTAGCGCCAGAATGGAGACGTCATCGGTGAAGTGGGTGCCGCCGTGCCAGTCGGCGATGGCCTGCACGGCGGCATCCAGGGTGCCCGGCAGCGAGCGATCGGCAGGCCCGGCCAGGACCTCGGCCAGGCGGGTCCGGCCGAATTGCTGGCCCGTGGCGTTGACCTCCTCGTTCAGGCCGTCGCTGTGCAGGAACACCCGGTCTCCAGGGGCCAGTTCCAGTGTGTGGTTCTCATACTCGACGCCATCGAACATTCCGATGGGCAGTGCCCCTGGGTCCAGGCATTCCGGCGGCCGCCCCGGGCGGATCACGATGGGGCCGGGATGTCCGGCGCAGGCGTAGCGCAGGGTCTTGGAGTGGGTGTCGAGGATGCCGAACAGCAGCGTGAAGTAGTGGCCGCCGTTGGACTCCATGGGGTATAGGGTGTTCAACTGGCCGGCAACTTCGGAGGGCGTGCCGATGCGGTAGCCGGGCGCCTCGTCCTGGGCGCGGCTGACCAGTGAGCCGCGCTCATGACCCGGCCGCAAGCTTCGGGTCACGCTCACCGACAACAGCGAGGCCGGCACGCCATGGCCGCTGACGTCGACGACGTACAGGCACACATGGCGATCGTCGATCGCGAACACGTTGAGGGCATCGCCGGCCAGTTCGTCGCAGGGATCGTACTTCCACGCGAACGCCACACCCGGCACGTTCGGCGACGTCGCCGGCAGGAGTTGCTGCTGGATGCGTGCGGCCGCCTCGAGGTCCCGCTTCATGCGGGCGTGTGCCGTTCGCAGCTGGTCGGTGGCTTGTTTGAGCGACAGTTGGGTGCGCACCCGGGCCAGGACCACCGGAAAATCCAACGGTTTGGTGACGTAGTCGTTGGCGCCCAGCTTGAGCGCGGCGACGACGTCCTTGCTGTCGTCTTTGGCGGTGGCCATGATGATCGGCAAGTCGGACGGTCCGTGGGTCCGGCGGACGCGCTCCAGGACCTCCATGCCGTCGATGCCGGGCATCATGATGTCGAGCAACACCAGGTCGAAGGCTGCGGCGGCCAGCAGCTCCAGGGCGTTGCCGCCATCGACGGCGGTCTGCACCGCATAGCCGCGGCGGGCCAGCCGGCGGGAGAGCATGTCACGGTTCATCTCGTTGTCGTCCACCACCAATAGACGACCGTTTTCGGGCGTGGGTGTGTCGCTCACGTCTGGGGATCCTCGTTGAGCAATTGTGCGATCTTGTCGAGCAGCCGCTTCAACTCCACCGGCTTGGTGTCATAGTCGTCGCAGCCGGCTTCCAGCGCCTTTTCGCGGTCGCCGGCCATGGCGTGGGCGGTCAGAGCGATGATCGGAATGCCGGCGGTCCCCGGCTCGGCTTTCAGGCGGCGGGCGGCCTCCCAGCCGTCCATGACCGGCAGGCTCATGTCCAGCAGGATCAGGTCGGGGGCCAGCGATCCGGCCAGGGTGACGCCTTCCTGCCCATCGGCGGCCATCACCACGTCGAAGCCGCGCCGCAGCAGTCGGCGGGACAACATGTCACGGTTCATTTCATTATCTTCGACCAGCAGGATCTTGGCCATCTCAGGCTTCTCCAGGTGCGGGATGCTCGGCGGTGGCGCCGCGATGCTCCGGCGGCTTCCGCTCAAACCGGGGCCGTCCTCGCCCGGCAGATCAGCAGGGTCTGGCGGACTTGCCGCAGCAGTTCGTCTCGACCGACGGCTCCCTTCTGGACGAGTTGCTGGACGTCGCCCTCCAGCCGTTTGCGATCTTCGGCGGTGATATCCTTGGCGGTCAGCACGACCACCGGAATGTGGCCCCAGCGTTCGACTTTGCGCATTTCAAGCACAAAGCCGAAGCCGTCCATGACCGGCATGGTCAAGTCGAGCAGGACGAGGTCCGGCGTGCGCGTGGCCATCTGCAGCAGGCCTTCCTGGCCGTTGACCGCTTCGTCGACCTCGAATGCCTGCTTCTCCAGGATGCGGCGGAGCATCGTTCGGGTCTCGTCGTCGTCGTCGACCACCAGCACGCGACCGGATCCGGCGGGCCGGAATCTGCGCAGCACGGTCGACAAGCGCTCGCGGTCCACCGGCTTGCTGAGGTACTCGGCGGCGCCCAGCGTGTAGCCCATGTTCCGATCTTCGACCATGCTGACCATGATCACCGGAATGTCGCGGAGCTGTGGATCGGCCTTCAAGGTGCGGAGCACGGCCCAGCCGTCCAATCCGGGCATCAGCACGTCGAGGATGATGGCCACCGGCCGGCAGGTCCGGGCCAGCTCCAGGCCGGTGGTGCCGTTGGCAGCGGTAACCACTCCAAAGCCGTCGCGCGACACCGTGCGGCTCAACAGTGCCGCCGTGGCCGGATCGTCGTCGATGACCAGGATGGTGTGCTGCGCTTCGGCGACCGGCCCAGCCTCGGCGGGGGGTTCGCCCCCGGGGGTGGAGTCGTCGCCCGGCGTCCCCTCGACAGCGGCGGACTTGACGTCCGCGGGCAGTTGTATGGTGAAGGTCGTGCCTTCGCCGAGGATGCTCTCGGCCGTGATGCTGCCGCCCATCATCTCGCAGAATCGCTTGGTGATGGCCAGTCCCAGGCCGGTCCCGCCGTACTTGCGGGTGGTCGAGGCATCGGCCTGCGTGAATTCTTCAAACAGCCGGCTGATCTTGTCCGCCGCGATGCCGATGCCGGTATCGGACACCTGGAAGCTCAGCCGCTGGCCGTCGGGGCCGGTCTCACGGCGCGCCGCCATCGTGATGGTGCCGCGTTCGGTGAATTTGCAGGCGTTGCTCAGCAGGTTGAACAGGGTCTGGCGGACCTTGGTGAGGTCGGCCGTGATGGCTCCCAAGTCGGCGGCGCATTCCAGCTTGAGGGTGTTGTGGTTCTTTCGCACCAGCGAATCCACCGTGGCGGCGACGTCCTCCATCATCGGGGTGACCTCGAAGGTCTCCAAGAACAGCTCCATCTTGCCGGCCTCGATCTTGGACAGATCCAGGACGTCGTTGATCAGCGCCAGCAGGTGCTTGCCGGCGGCGTGGATCTTCTTGAGGTCGGGAATGAAATCGTCCTGTTCCAGGTCTTCGGCCTCCTCCATCAGCATCTCGCTGTAGCCGATGATCGCGTTCATGGGCGTGCGCAGCTCGTGGCTCATGTTGGCCAGGAAGGCGCTCTTGGCCCGGTTGGCCTGCTCGGCGGCTTCGCGGGCTTCGCCCAACGCCTGCTCGGCGTGCTTGCGGTCGGTGATGTCCTCGGCGACGGCCACGTAATGGGTGACGCGCCCCTTGGGATTGCGGATCGGAGAAATCGAGCTGAACGCCCAGTAGTGCTCACCGTTCTTGCGGCGGTTGTAAAACTCGCCGTGCCACTCGTGGCCGTCGCTGATGGTGTTCCAGAGGTCGCGGTAGGTCTCGGGGGGGTGGGTACCGGACTTCAGAATCCGCGGATTCTGGCCGATGGCTTCCTCGGCGGGATAGCCGGTGATGCGTTCGAAGCTGGGATTGACGTATTCGATCCGACCGGCCGTGTCGGTGATGAACACCATGCTGGAGCTGTGCTCGATGGCCCGGTGCAGCTTCTGGAATTGTGCTTCGGCCTTCTTGCGCTCGCTGATGTCGGTGACCATTGCGAACGCTCCGATCATCTGTCCCTGCGGGTCGAGGTAGGGCGTGGCGCTGAACAGGCAGGGCAGCGGCGGGCCGTGGGGGCGGCGCAGGGCAACCTCAAACGGGGTTCCTTCCGACGTGCTGCGCGACCGAATGTGGGCCATGCCGGCCCCGAGACTGTCGGCATCGACGAAGTCCAAAACGCTGCGGCCGACGATTTGTTCGCGGGGCAGGCCCAGCATGGTGCACAGGCTGGGGTTGACGTCCAGCGTAGTGGTCTCATTGTCGATGAACCAGAAGCCTTCGTGGCTGGTGTTCAAAATGGTCTTCAAGTGCGTTTCGGAGTCTTCGACCTTCTTGAGCAGCGGGTTGTTGAGGGTCACCATCAGCAAGGCCCCGCCGCCGACGACCAGCAGCCCGGCCGCGGCGGTGATCAAGGCCGCGTTGACAAAGGGGCTGCGGATCTCCGCCAGGTCGATCTTGGCCACCAGCCCCAGGTGAAGTTCCGTGATTGGTTCGTAGGCCGCCAGGACCGTCACGCCGCGGTAGTCCGACCCGCGCAAGGTCCCGGATTGCCCGAGCAGGGCTCGGCGGATGGGCTCGGCCAGCGGGCTGTCGAACGGAACGCGGCTACCGACTTGGGCATTGGCATGGCGTCGTTCGAGCAGAAACTCGATGTGGTCGCCGACGCGGCGACCAAGCACCAGTTCGCCGGTCTTGCCGATGCCGAGCTGCCGGCGATGGGCATCCTGGAGTTGGCTCATGGTGGCGGCGGCATGACCCTCGGGGTGATCGGCATCGCTGTGCAGCCGGTCGAAGCGCGCCACGGCCTCCATCAGGCGGGCTTGGCTGTCGGCGAGTTCCACCAGGCTCTGGGTGCGCTGCTTCACGGCGGTGTTGTATAACAGGTATATGGCCACCGTGGCGACCACCATGGTGATGACGGTCATGGTCGCGACGGAGTAGCCCAGGATCTTGAAGCGGTTCTGCACGCCCTGGGCACGGGCCTCGTGGGTTGCGTCGCGCACCGCGGACGGCATTTCGGCCAGGGATGCCAGTGGGCGGGCGACCAGCCCGGACACGAACCACACGCAGCCGATGGTGACGCACAACGACACCACCAGGAGCCCGGCCGTCCACAGGCGCTGTTCGCGGAATTCGGCCAGGGCGATGTCCTGCGGCAGCCGCACCGCAAATCCCCAACCGGCGGATTCGATTGGCGCGTAAGCCACCCACAGTTGCTGCGGCGGATCCCAACCGGCCAGCAGGGTGATGCCGCGGCGTCCGGACGCCATCTGGGCCGCCAGGTCCGCCAGATCAGGCCGGTTGAGTCGGCGGGCGGTCTCGGCCAGCGGCTCGTCCATGATGCGATCGGGCTGGGCATCGTAGACCGTTTGGCCGCCGCCGCTGATCACCATGAACTCAAGGTCGGGGACGTTGGCGAATCCGGCTTGCTCACATAGCCCGGCCAGCGGAATGTCCACGGTGGTCACCCCGCGAAAACGGCCGTCCTGCAAGAACGGAACGGCATAGGTGGACATCAGGATGTTGCCGGCGCCGTCGTCGAAGTACGGTTCGGTCCACAGGGTGCGGCCGGTGGTGCGCGGTCCGTTGTACCACTCCCAGGTCGGCTGGGTGTAGTCGTATGATTCGGTGGCGATGTCGATCTCGACCAGGCCTCCGGGGCCGCGATAGACGTACGGCGCGAACAGCCGCCGGCCGGCAAATTCGCCCGGCTCGAAGGCCAACGCCGCCCCGTAGACCAGCGGGTCCATCTCCACGCTGGAGCGCAGGGACTGGTAGATCTGAGCCTCACTGATCTGCGGGTGAATCTGGACGCCGGCGGCGTTGGCCTCAGCGATTTGGGCCACTTTGCGGAGTTGGGTATCAAAATGTCGCGAATAGGAGCGGGCCAGTTCGGTCAGGCGCACCTCAATGTCGCGCACCGTAATGTCGTGCCGCCGGCTCATCCCCAGCCAGAAGGTCATCACGTAGATCAGGGTGATCGGCGCGACGGTGAACAGCAGGATTCGGTGCCGGATGGACTGGAGCATCGGTGACTCTTTGGCAGTGGCCTGCGACGTTCGAACAATCCCGGGGGCCCTGCAAACCGGATCTTCATTATATGGAGCGCTGCGGGGCCCGCCAGTCGGCCCCGGCCATTTGCCAACCAGGCGATCGGCTCCTACGATCGGGGGGATGTTCGCGAGTATCGGGGCGCTGCAACGAAGGTCGAACGCCGCGGCCACCCAGGTGTTGCTGGGCGGCGCCGCGGTGCTGGCGGCGGCCGCCGTTGGTGCGCCGGGCTGTTCGAGTCCGGTGCGTGGGTCCACGGCCGAGCCGGCGATCATCAAGTTACAGGGCGGTGCGGTGACGGTGCTGACGCACCCGCGGCCGCTGAACTCGCCGGCGCTGTCGGCGGACGGCCGGCGGCTCGCAGTGCAGGTCGAAGAGTTCCACAATCCCCTGCTGCCGTACGAGATCTACTCGCTGGCCGTATCCCGCCAGCAGCCGGGCGGTTCCTTCGAGCCGCTGCGCGTGGTTGAGCCGGGGATCACCCGCCGCCTGGCCGGACGGATGACCCTATTGGTATCACCGGCGTTCGACGACACCCGCCAGGGTCTGCTGGTGACCCGGGTGCGTTTCGGCAGCCTGCTCGGTCTGCCGTTGCGCGGGTCGCTGCGCTCCTCGATTGAGCGCATCGATTGGGACGGTGGCCCGCCGCAGCGCGAAGTGGGCCACGAGGCCTGCCGACTGCCGGCGACCGAGGTGCTGCAGCATCCGCGGGTTTCGCCGGACGGCCGCCATCTGGCTTTCTACACCCAGTACCATCGCGAGTTCCAGGGGATTCGAGTTCTGGATCGGCAGACCGGCCGACAAGTGCAGTTGGGTCACGACCACGACAAACATCCCACCTGGAGTCCCGAGGGCAAGCGAATCTACTTTCACACCCAGACCGGAGGACGGCAGAGTCGGTTCGATGTCTTCGCGAACGTTCCCGAACAGGCACGACTGGGCTACTTCGAGTTGGGATTCGCCGCCGACGGCAGCTTGCGGCGCTGGACCCGCCGGATGATGGATGACGCCGGACCGGAGTACGTCTACCACAAGCACCCGGCCGAGGTGCCGGGCAGCGGCTTGCTGTTCTTTCACGGCCGGCTCAAACCGGAGGGTCGCAACCGGCTGATGGTCCGGGCGGCCCGGCCGGGCTCAACGGTCTACGTGGTCCAGCCCGACGCGCCGGGCGCCGGCAAGCGGCGGGGCATCAAGCACGCCTGTGCGCCTGCTGAATCGGCTCGCCTGATGTTCTTGACCAAGGCCGCGGACGCGGACCACTACGGGGTGGTCATGGCGTTGACCGATGCAGCCCTGCACGAAATCCGTCGGCGGGTGTTGGACGGGTCGGCCTCGTCGGCGGCCGCAGCGTTCGAGCGGGTCGATACCTGCCTGGGTTTGAACCGCTCGATGTCGGTGAGCACCGTGCTGGGCAGGATTCCCCCCGCGGGGCGGCCGCGGTTGCGGTAGACCCGCCGCCCGTACTCGCGCCCGAGATGGTTGGCCCAGATATCCAGCCAGTTGAAGCCGGAACGGTCCGTGAACCAACTGCGGAATTCGCCGAGACATTCCCAACAGAATCCTTTCATCGCCGCCAGCGGAATCAACCGTTCGCAGTCCTGATACTCGAACCAGGCCTGCGCAAAAAAGTGGGTGGTCTTGTCCACCAGGGCCAGCGGACCCTGGCAGGTCAGCGGGGTGTCGAAGGGATGGGCCAGGTGTGTTCCGTCGTAGGCCGCGATTGAGCCGAGCAGTCGCAGCGCTTCGCGATCGGAGCCCGTCAGGTCGACGGCGTGGATAAACAGGGCGTCGATGCGCTCGGGACCGCCGGGCAGATTGTGAAAGGTTGGATCGCTGGCGATGTACTCCCGGAGCGCTTGGTGCCGCGGCGGCAAGGTGCAGCCGGCGTCGATCGCGGCCGGCAAGGCGACCAGCAGCACATGCAGTTTGCGGCGGTTCACGGCCGGAATCTCCGGGTCAGGCCGGCCGCGTGCAGGTTCAGTGCGTGAACCGCGCTGCCGGGGCCACCAGCAGGATCAGGCGTCGGCAGTGGGGTGTAGATCGGCGGGCCCTCCAGCGCGTCGTGCTCCGAGCCAATGGTAGCTGGATCGTTCCGGCAGGGGAAGATGGCGCCGGCGTTCCCGGTCATCGCCAATCCTTTCGGCAGGGCGCTGACTTGATTCGCTTGGCGCCGCGGAGTTCAATGGAGCCGGGGGTCGATCACCCCGGGGGCTCAGGCGTGCATCATGTGGCCATCATTGGCGGCGGGTTCGGTGGATTGTACGCAGCCCGATCGCTGCGCCGCACGCCGGTCCGCGTTACCGTCGTGGATCGCCGCAACCATCACCTGTTTCAGCCGTTGCTGTATCAGGTGGCCACCGGTGGGTTGTCACCCGCGAATATCGCTGCCCCGTTGCGGGCCATCCTCAACCGTCAGCAGAACACGACCGTTCTGCTCGCGGAGGCCCGCGGCTTTGAGCCGGGCGCACGACGGCTGCTGCTTGACCAGGGCGTTTTGGACTATGACTTCCTGATTGTGGCGGCCGGGGCGGCCACCCATTACTTCGGCCATGACGACTGGGCTCATGCCGCGCCGGGCCTCAAGACCCTGGAGGACGCCACGGCCATCCGCCGGAAGATCCTGCTGGCCTTTGAACGCGCCGAGTGTTGCGGCGATCGGGATGCCGTTCGCGCCTGGTTGACGTTCGTGGTCATCGGGGCCGGGCCCACCGGTGTCGAGCTGGCCGGGGCGGTTGCCGAAATCGCGCGCCATACCCTGAAACATGATTTTCGAAAGATTGATCCAGCCGACGCCCGAATCATCCTGCTGGACGCCGCAGACTCTGTGTTGCCGACCTATCCCGCGGACTTGCAGGACCGGGCTGCGAGGTCGCTCCGCCGGCTGGGCGTCGCGATCCGGACCGGGATTCGCGTGACGGCCATCGAACCGCGGCGGGTGACGGTCCAATGCGGCGGCGACCGCGAAACGATCGCGGCGCACACGGTGTTGTGGGCGGCAGGTGTCAAGGCCTCGCCGCTGGGAAGGGCACTGGCCCTCGCCACCGGGGCCGCGCTTGACCGCGGCGGACGCGTGTTGGTCGAACCCGACCTCACCGTGCCCGGGCATCCTGAGATCATGGTTGTCGGCGATCTGGCCTGCTTTACCCATCAGAGGGGCGGGCCGCTGCCCGGAGTTGCCCCGGTTGCCATTCAGCAAGGCCGCTACGCCGCCGAGCGCATCCGTGCCCGGCTGCGGAATCGGCGCCTGGCACCGTTTCGCTATCGCGATCGCGGCAACCTGGCGACCATCGGTCGGTCGGCGGCGGTCGCCGACTTTGGTCGCCTGCGGTTTTCCGGGTATCCCGCCTGGCTGCTGTGGCTCTTCGTACACCTGATGTACATCGTGGAGTTTGAGAACCGCTTGCTGGTGCTGTTGCAGTGGGCTTGGAACTATGTGACTCGCAATCGTTCGGCCCGGCTGATTACCGGGCCCGCCGAGGGTCCGGCGGAGGCCGACCGGCCCGATTCCTGATCCATGGATCGGGCGGTTCGTCGATAGGCTCTGGCTCGACTTGAGTGAGGCGGTGGGGTCGGCGGCTTGCGGTCACCTGGATTCGGGAATTCTGGCAAGCTTGGCGTCCGGCGGACGTTCATGGCAATGTGGCCGCGGGGCCACTACAGGATGTGATCCACAAGCGACGTCATCATCGAGAAGGAGGCTTTCCATGTTTCAATTCGTGAGCAGTGCGCTTCCGGCAGCGGCGGTGTCGATATTGCTGGGCTCGGCCGTGGCCCTGGCCGGTGGTCCGCAGCAACAGCTTTCGGGGCGGCATCAGGCGCGTTTGCTGGAGAAGTTCGGCGACCAGGGCATCGATGCCGACCAGGACGGCATGCTGACCCATGCGGAGGTCCGGGCGTTCTTTGAAGCCAACCCGGATCTGAAGCCCGGCAAAGTTGGCCATCGCGGCGGCCGGCACATGGGTCCGGGCGGCCGGGTCATGCAACTGCTGCGGAGCCTGGAGCAACTCGATTCCGGGCAGATTCCGGAAGGGATTGTGCAGCGCCAGCCCAAACTCGACACCAACGGTGACGGCCAACTCAGCGCCGAGGAATGGACCGGTCATGTCGAGAAGAAGCGAGCCCGCCTTGTGAGTCGGCTGCTCAGAATGGAACCGTCGATCGACAGCGACGGCGACGGACAGGTCAGCGCTGCTGAACTGAGTGCCTTCAGCGCCCAGCGGAAAGAAGCCGTGCGGGCGACCGTGTTGGCCAATCACCCCGAAGCCGACACCGACGGTGACGGCGTGCTCAGCGAAGCCGAATTCGAAGCGTTCAATACTCAGCTTCAGGCCGAGCGGGCCCAGCGGATTCTGGAACGGCACCCCGAGGCCGACACCAACGGAGACGGTGTGCTCAGCCAATCTGAATTGGACAGCTTCCGCGATTCACGGCCCGGCTGGCGCGGTCGCGGAGGTCGCGACATGCATCGACCGCACGGCCGGCCGGCGTGGGATGACGACGGTCCGATGTCGGAGGACGCACCGATCGAGTAGGTTGGCCTCGGTTCCCTGAGGCACATCGATGAGGGCCCGGCGCACCGGCTCTGGGCCCTCCTCGTGCTTCTAATGCGGCTGAACTACGATGGCCCGGGGTCGTGTGGGGCAGTACAACTGGCAGACGCCGCAGCCGACGCAGCCGGCGGACTGCACCTCGATGCTGCCCGACCAACCGATCCGGATTGCGGTGGAACCCAGCGGGCAGCGTTCGACACACTCGGCACAATCCTCACCCTGGGTTCTGAGGCAGGCTTCGACTCGAACGTGGGCCAGCCCCATCCGGATGTCGGCCGGGGAGTCCACCAACTGCAAGGCGCCGCTGGGGCAGACCCGCATACAGGCCAGCTCGTCGCAAATCACGCATGCCGCCAGGTTGGGGTCGACGACCGGCGTGCCGCCAAGCTGCGGATCTGTTGACGGCAGCAAGCGGATCGCCGCGGCTGGGCAGGCGCGGACGCAGTCGCCACTCCGCCGGCAGGTGTTCAGAAAATCGGTCTCGGGCAGGGCACCCGGGGGGCGCAACAGGGACTCCGGCAGAGTCACCGACATCGTGCCGTGCGCTTCCAGCAGGTCGGCCAGCGGGTTGAGGATCGACTGCAGCCCGTGGCGAAAGAACTGTCTGCGATTCGGTTCAGGTCCCATCGAGATCCTCATCGTTGGCGGCCGACGCCGGCGAATCGCCGGGCTGCCGCCGGTCGTATTGTAGCGGAGCCTGCTGGGCCGGCCCACGGGCATCAGGACGTCGTTTGGAACTGACGCTCCAGGCCGCGCGCCGATTGAAACGCGCTCGACCAGGACCACTGGAAGTTGAATCCTCCGATTCTGCCATCCACGTCCAGGATCTCGCCGACCAGGTACAGACCCGGGCAGGCGCGCGAACCCATTGTGGCAGGGTCGATTTCGGGCAGCGGGACGCCGCCGGCAGTCACTTCGGCATAGTTGTAGCCGCGATCGCGAACCACGGGCAGCGGCCAGGTTTGCAGGGTGTGCAGCAGTTGCCGCCGTAGCTCGCGCGACAGTTGAGCCAGGGTCTGGGCGGCGTCGATCCCAAGGTGCTGCAGGCAGCGCCGGGCCACCCGATTCGGCAACCAGCGGGCCAGGGCGTTGTGCAGTTGCATCCGGGGGTTGCTGCCGACCAAAGCCAGCAGGTGTTGCTCCGCCGCGTGCCGGTCTTCAACGATGAAGTCCACCGACAAGCTTAGCGGTCGGCCTTCCTGGCGGGCGCGGGTCCAATGTCGTGAAATGTCCAGCACCGCAGGTCCGCTGATCCCGAAGTGGGTCCACAGCAGGGCACCGCTGCGGCGGACGGGCGTGGGCCTGCTGCCGCGCAGCTCGAGCGTGACTTCCTGGGTAATGCCCGACAAGTCCTGGTGAAACTGCCCGTCGAGGACCAGCGGAACCAGCGCCGGGACGGGTGGCACCACGGTGTGGCCCAAGTCGACGGCCAAGCGGTACCCGCCGCCGTCGCTTCCGGTCTTGGGCAGCGACTTGCCACCGGTGGCCAGCACGACCGCCGGCGCGCTGAATGTCGTGGTGGGCGTCTGCACCCGCAGGCCGTTCGCATGCACGCTGACGGCGGTGACCCGCTGGGCGGTGCGGAGGTCGACACGGCTGTGCCGCACCCCACC
Source organism: uncultured Planctomycetales bacterium (assembly GCA_964619935.1). GTDB lineage: Bacteria > Planctomycetota > Phycisphaerae > UBA1845 > CAIVHJ01 > CAZUGO01. Next base: position 23,801 of record CAZUGO010000085.1, read on the forward strand.
GAGCAGCAGGTCCAGGACCTCGCCGGAGTTATTGCTTCGCGGGAACAACTTGCCGTGGGCTTCCTCGTGCAGTTCCAGTCCCAGGTCACTGAAGAAACCAAGGGCTTGCGGTACGGTCAGCGCGGCCAGGATCCGGCGAATGATTCTCGGGTTGCCACCGCAAAAATCGTCGGCGGTAACGACCCGATTGGTGACGTTGCAGCGGCCACCGCCCGAGACCCGGATCTTGGCCCCGAGTTTGGGGGCGCCGTCCAGCAGCACAATGTGCCGTTTGGGCAGCCGGCGCCTCGCAAAGATGGCGGTGGCCAGCCCCGCCGCGCCGCCGCCAACAATGATGATGTCGGCGGTGACCACGGGCAAGGGTTGGGAGTGCATGGTCGTCCCACGCAGGTCGGTACGGTTTCACGGGGCAGCGGCCGCATTATGCCACGGTCCGGCGCCGGTCACAAACGGCGGGTTGACTTTGCCGGGGCCCTCTTTCACGATACACGCGCCGGGCTCGGCGACGATCGGGGGGGGTCGGGTGTTGTTCCAGAAGCTGACCGAACACATCTACAAGCTGGACCTGCGTTGGTACGGGTTTCCGGTGGGTGTGTTTTTGGTTCGCGAGGGCGCGGAATGGACGTTGGTTGATGCCGGTGCCCGGTGGCATCCGCCGACGATCATCCCGGCGGTGCGCGCCCAACTGGACGGCGCGCCGCTGACCCGCGTGGTGCTGACCCACGGCCACCCCGATCATGCCGAGGGGCTGCCCGCCATTCTCCAAGAGTTCAATTGCCCGGTGTGGGCCCATGAACGGGAGGTTCCCTTGCTGCGCGGGGAGACCACCTACGCCCAGATCCGTCCGACATGGTGGGCCTTTCGCCTGGTCAGCGCGCTGTACCTCAGCCGGCCGCTCGATTATCGGGTCGACCACGCGCTGCGCGAATCGGACACGGTTTGCGGCTGTCGGGTGATCGCGGCGCCGGGCCATACCCCGGGTCAGATCGCCTTGCTGCACGAACGCGATCGGGCGTTGCTTTGTGCGGATGCCTGGCAGAACATGTTCGGTCGGCCGCGCGGGCCGATCGCAATATTCACGCCCGATCGCGCCGAGGCCGCCCGCACCATGCGCAAGCTGGCCGGATTGAACTTCGATGTGCTCCTGGCGGCTCACGGTCCGCCGTATCGCGGCGGCCTCCTGGCCTTCTTGCCCTGATCCCGCCTCAATAGCCGGGGGGCCCGCCGTCCGAGGCCGCCCCCGGCACACTCAAGCCAAAGGCTCCAATCGTGGAGCGTCGATTCCGACCGCGTCTTGATCATGCGGGCGGCCGAATCTTTTAACTTTCGAACTTCATGCAGAAAGATCGGCGGCGGGTTCACCAATATCGAATAGTCCCCCTGGAGACCTGCCTGGCTATCATGCCGCGGCGGTCAGGTGGGGCAATAAGGCCCGACCGGGAGTGCGTGTTGTTGGCGATCAAGCCCGGTGGCCCTCTGCAGCCGGCGGTTTGCAGGAGCGCCACCGTTTGAGACGCAACCGGTTGCGGGAATGGCCGGGAGAGACAGGACATCTGGCACGGCGCGTGCCGTGTGTCGGAGTCGGCCAGAAGTTGGCTCGACCGCGATTGGACACCATTGCTGAAGGAAATCACCCATGTTGCAGGACACCTCCAAAGTCATGACCCAGATGTTGTCGGCCGTCGCCACTGCGCTTGTGATGACCGCATCAGTGTTCGCTGGTGGGCTTGGGAGCGATTGCCCTGGCGACCTCAATCACGATGGTCAGGTCGATTCGGTCGACCTTGCCGAGATCCTCGGGGCCTGGGGTCCGAACACGGGGCACCGCGCCGACCTCAACGGTGACGGTCTGGTGGGTCCCTTGGACCTGGCTCCGCTGTTGAGCGGATGGGGACCTTGCCCACAGTCGGAGGCCTGTCAGGTGCTCTGCGCCAACCTGGAGGTGGTCCTGATCATGGACACGTCGGCATCGATGGTCGACGAGGCCCAGAGTTTGTGCGACGGCATGCCGGCGATGCTGGCCGAGGTCGAAGATGCCCTGAACGCCATGTCCGACACCCCGGTGAGCGGTGCGGTGGCGATGCTCGGCATCACTGAGGACGCGGTGGACGATCCGTCGCTGGAATGTGTCAACGGTAGTGTTCTAGAGTCGTTGACCGCGGTGGTGCCGGGCGACAACGGCACCTGTCCAGCCCAACTCGACCAGGGCGCCGACGCGGTGGCCGAGAGCAAGAATTGGGGTTCGGCCGCCGCCATCGTGGCCCAGGAATACAACTGGCTGTCGGGCGCCACCCGGATCATGATCCCGGTGAGCGATGGCGGGGCGTGCATGGGTGGGACCCAGGCGGCGGACGCCTGCGATGCCGCCGACGTCCAGGCCGCCGACCACGCCGCCCAGTTGGCTGCCGCCAACAACGTGGTCATGCTGCCGATCATCGCCAGCCATCCCGGTCAGCCGGTGTGCCTGTATGAAATCGCCGAGCAGTGTGCGGGCAATACCGGGGGGACCGCTCTGTTGACCAGTGACGCCCAGTCGGACCTGGTCGATGCCATCATCGAGATCGCCATGGCTTCGTGCCAAACCACCTGCGGGGACTGATCAGCAAGACGCCGGGAGGGGAGAGTTTCACAAGGGTAGGTCCTTTGGGCCCGCCCTTTTTTTCATGGCAGCTGGTTAGGATAGAAGGGCTGGGCGGCGGCGCAGGTGAGCCGTTGTTCGGGGATGATTTCAGGCCGTCGCCGCCGGATCGATCAGTGCTTTGACGACCTCCTGGGCGGCCACCGCGGCCAGGGCGGCACCGGCCTCGCCCAGCGGATAGCGCTGCAATTCCAGGTGCGCCCACGGTGCCGATTGCCGGGGACTAGCCATGATCTGGACGCAGCGGTGGAAGTGCGAGAAATCGGAGCCCCAGCAGCCCCGGACGTCGAGATGCTTCTTGTTGATGTCTTCGTGGGGGTTGAGCGTGACGTTGCCGCAGTCAGTATACTGGCCGACAATGACCACGCGGCCGCCGTCCCGGGTGTAGCGCAGCGCCTGACCCACAGCGACGGGGCTCCCGGTGGCTTCGATGGTGACGTCGGCGCCGCGCCCGGAGGTGTGGTGCAATACCCAGTCGCGGCGAGCGGCGTCCTCGTGGGTGGCAATGTCCAGCGTGTGCGCGGCACCCACGGCCTGGGCGGTCAGCAGGCGCGCCTGGGGGCCCCCGATGCACAGCACGGTAGACGCACCGCGCATCAAGGCAAAGATCACCGCAGACAGCCCCACGGGACCGCTACCCAGGACCACCACGGTGTCGCCGATGGCCACATCGGCCCGCTCCACGGCGTGCAGGGCGGTTGGCATGCCGCAGCCTCCGGCCATGAACCGACCGGCATCGACGGTTCCCAGATCGATGCAGCGAGTATTCGGTTTCAATACCATGGCCTCAGCCCAGCCTCCGGTGAGACCATCCCGAGTTCCGTAGGTAATGCCGTACACCTTTCGCCGCGGGCAGCGTGTGGCCGCCTTGGCCACCAGGCAGTACCAGCAGGCGTGGCAAGTGCCGTGGACATCCAGAAACGTCACCCGTTGGCCTTCACGAAACGGCTGACCCTGAATGTCCGTCATCCGGCCGCGAATCTTTTCCAGGCGGCCGACGGTGACGTGCCCCGGAATCAGTGGGTAGGGGACCCCGGCCAATCTGCCCTCCTGGAGATGGACATCGGTGCCGCAGACCTCACTCAACTCCACACGCAACAGGGCGGAGTCGTGTTCCAGCGCGGGCTCCGGGAACTCGCGCAATTCAACCGCTCCGTGAGGTTTGGGAATGACCGCGGCGAGCACCCGGCTCATGGGATCGACACTCCGTGTACGAGGATTTAATCGCGGTAATTGTATCGGGTGTTTCGAGGGCGTCCAATCGCCGGCAGCGCTCGGCGCGCTCGGCGGTGCGGTCGAGGGGCTACTTGCCGGGACCGCCCGCGGATTGGGACAGCTCCTCGATGCGTTGCATCATGGCGGCCATCTGCATCTTGAGTTGGTCCAACTCGGAGGGGCGGGTTTCCGCCGCTGCGGCGGTCGGCGCTCGGGACGCCGACCGCGGCGATCGCGGGTTCATGGATTCGAAGAACGATCGAGCCCACTCGAACGGCGCCCCCGGCATGCCCGTGGTCACGCCGAAGGTGTTCTGCAGGAACCGGGTCCACTGCGCCTGGGAGACCTGCTGGGCCTCCAGCATCTGCCGGAAGAACTGCTCGAAGACGCCCCCGAGCATCTGCTGTTGTGTGCGGATGACCTGGTGCAGGATGTTCGACGGGAACATGGCCAGTTTTGGGGGATCGTGCTCGATGATAATCTGGGTCAGCACCAGGTTGGTGATGTCATCTCCGGTGGCCGAGTCGGTGATCCGGACGTCATGGCCCTGACAGATCAGGTCGTGCATCTCGGCCAGCGTGACGTGCCGGCTACGGGTAGTGTCGTAAAACCGTCGGTTCGGGTACTTCTTGATGGTCAGGGTGGCGGTCGGCTCGGCATCGGCCATCGCAGGCGGTCCTCCTCGCTGCCAGAATGTAGTGCAGAACTGCTATGAGTTCAACTAATAGATCGTCAAGCAAGTGTAACTATATATATAATAATGTGATACAATTAGTAATAATTTTGTGCGAACGCACAAAAAACTCTTGACCGCAGCCGGTAGTGGGGGTACAGTTGAGGTGTCGTGATTTGCACTTTCAGCTTCCGGGTCCAACAGGAAAGGAACGGCCATGCCTGCCCAAACCAAAGACTTCAACCAGATTTTTGAGCACCTTAGCGACAGTTTCGCCAAGACCATGAAGACCGGCGCGAACATCCAGCAGGAATCGACCAAGTTCTGGAGCAACCTGCTGGATCAGAACCTGGATGCGTTCCGCAAGCGCGTGGAGAAGGTCACCGACGAGACCGTTCCGTTCAGCAAGGCGAACCTGGAGCGCTGCCAGCATTTGTTCGACCAGCAGTCGAAGGAGTGTCTGGACATGCTCCGCGAGGCGGCCGAGGTTGGCGGCTGCGACAATCCAATGGCCTTCTACGAGAAGATGTCCGACTTGTGGAAGAGTTCCTTCGAGACGCTGCGGAGTTCCAACGAGTCGTTCATCAAGGCGCACAACCAGATGTACGAGAGCTGGTCGAAGCTGGTCGGCCAGATGTGGTCGGACAGCAACGGCAAGCCGGGACCTCGTCCGGCGGCCAAGTAGCCTGTAAGCGCATCCCGGCGTGCAGCCGGGACGCCCCTGGAAGCCACCGCCGCTGCATGATTGCGGCGGACAGATTAGCGAACGGCGTGGCGCGGCGCCGTTCGCAGGTGGCATCCGTGGCGCGGTGGTCGCGTGGCATGGTGCTGGCAAGGAGTCTCAGATGCCCGACGGTGGCGAAGCCAACCGGCAAACGGATCCGTTCATGGCAGCCTGGGCCCAGTTCGCCAAGGGCGGGTCGTGGCCATCGGGGGGGGCAACGGCCGGCTCTGAGGTGATGGACCAGATGCGCCAGATGTTCCTGGACAGCATGGCGGCGCACGCCGACCAGTTCATGCGCAGCGAGGCTTTTCTCGGCGCCATGAAGCGGACCGTTGATAACAGCTTGGCGTGGCAGCAGGCCTTGAACGAGACTCTGCAGCGCACCCTGTCGGCGGCCCAGCTTCCGACGAAGAGCGACGCCGATCATCTGGTCGCCCTGGTCCGCGGGTTGGAGGATCGGCTGGTGGAAAAGCTGGACGACCTGTCTCAGCGGGTGCGGCGTCTGGAAGTCGGGTCGCGGCCTGAATCCGGAGAGACCGGGCAGGAGATCGATCATGTCGACCGCAGCCACTGATCACCAGCACTCCAATCCGCCCAATCCGTTTCTGGATGCGTGGCAGGAATACATGGCCAAGGTAGCGGCGCTGCCCGGCGTGATGCAGGCCATGCAGGGCGTTCGTGTGGGGGCCACGCCGTCCCGCACGGTGCACCGCGAGGACAATGTCCGGCTGCTGCGCTACGAATCTGAGATTCCGCAGCGTTACCAGACGCCGTTGCTGGTGGTGTTCGCATTGGTGAATCGGCCGTACATTCTGGACCTCAAGGCCGGCAAGAGCGTGGTCAGCCACTTCCTGAATCGCGGATTCGACGTCTACAACCTGGATTGGGGCGTGCCCAGCGGCGGAGACCGTGGTCTCGGTCTGGAAGACTATGTCCTGGGCTACTTGGATCACGCGATCGACACCATCTGCAAGCAGCGCGGATGCGAGCAGGTCAACCTGCTGGGCTACTGCATGGGCGGCTCGATGAGTGCCATGTACACGGCATTGCGGCCCAGCAAGGTCAAGAACTTGATGCTCCTGGCGGCGCCGGTGGACTGGTCGGGTCGTGAGAGCCTGCTGTCGGTGTGGACCGACCCCAAGTACTTCGATGTCGACAAGGTGGTCGAGGTCTACGGCAACATGCCGCCGCAGTGGCTGCAGTCTTCCTTCCTGCTGCTGCGACCCGTGCAGAATCTGATTCAGAAATACATCTCCTTCTACGACAACATGGAAGACGAGCGCTTTGTCGAGAACTTCTTCGCCATGGAGACTTGGCTGAACGACAACATCCCGGTGGCCGGGGAGGTCTTTCGCCAGTTCGTCAAGTATTGCTTTCAGCAGAACCGGCTGATTCAGGGCACCTTGACCATTGCCGACGAGACCGTGGACTTGAAGCGCATCTGCTGTCCGGTCTTGAACCTGGTCGCCGAGCAGGACCACCTGGTGCCGCCGGCTCAGAGTGTGCCGCTTAACGACGCCGTGTCGTCGGAGGATTCCCGGGTCGTACGGTTTCCGGCGGGCCACATCGGAATGGCGGTCGGCAGCCGGGCGCACCGCGACCTGTGGCCGGAGGCCTGCACCTGGCTCGAGCAGCGCAGCATGAAGTTGGATGGGTCCCGCTCAAGAGAGGTGGATGATGATCTGCGATAGTGACCGGAGCAGTGATTCGGCGACATCATGGCCGGCCCTGGAGTCGCGGGATTGGCGTTTGGATTTGACCACCAAGGTAGCCGTGGTGACCGGGGCGGCCCGCGGCATCGGCCGGGCTACCGCCATGGAATTGGCTCGCGAGGGCATTAAGGCGGTTGCGGTGGTCGATCAGGACAAGGTCGGCGACTTCACCAGCGAAGCCAACAGCCATTTCGGGCGGCAGGTCATGATCCCGTTCAAAGGTGACGTGACCAGTGCCGCGTTTCGCCGGGAGGTGGCCGATCACATGCGGGAGCACTACGGTCCGCTGTCGATTTGCATTCCGGCGGCCGGCATCACCCGGGATCGCCTGGCGGTCAAGGTCGACAAGGAGACCAGCGAGCCCGACATCTACGCCGAATCGGATTGGGACCGGGTCATGGATGTCGATCTCAAGGCGCCCATCTACTGGGCTCTGGAGACGGTCGCCAGCGTGGCGACCGACCGCTGGCGGCGCGGGCTGGGGCAGTGGCAGCCCGAGGAGCGCGTTCAGGGTTGTGTCATCTTCATTGGTTCGGTGTCATCGGCGGGCAACACCGGCCAGATCTCCTACGCCACGGCCAAGGCCGGGCTGGAGGGGGCTCAGGCGACGCTGTCCTGCGAGGCCATCTATCACGGGGTTCGCTGTGCCATCATCCACCCTGGGTACACCGACACGGCGATGGTGCGGGTGTTGGGAGAGGCACGCATTGCGGAGCACATTCTGCCACGCACCCAACTGCGGCGGTTGATACTGCCTGAGGAAATCGCCCACGCGATCTGTTTCCTGATTCGCAATGCCGCGGTAAGCGGCCAACTGTGGGCCGATGCCGGATGGCATCCGAGCGGGTAGGGGCGGCGGGGTCTCAGGAGCCCATGTAGAGTCCGCCGTTGATGTTGATGACCTCGCCGGTGATAAATGACGCTTCCGGGGCGGCCAGGAAGCGGGCGGCGCGGGCCACCTCTTCAGGACGCCCCAGTCGGCCCATTGGCGTCAGTTTCCGCACGGTGTCCAGGACCTCGTCGCTTAGCACCGCGGTCATGTCCGTCTCGATGAAGCCAGGTGCGATGGCGTTCACGGTCACGCCTTTTTGAGCCAGCTCGCGGGCCAGGGTTTTGGTGAACGCGATCAGCCCACCCTTGGCCACCGCGTAGTTGGACTGCCCGAAGTTGCCCATCTGGGCCACGATCGAACTGATATTGATGATTCGACCCCAGCCGCTTGCGACCATCTGGGGAAGCAGGCCGTGGGTGATGTTAAAGGCGCCGTCCAGGTTGACCAGCAGCACGGAATGCCACTGGTCACGGGTCATCTTCATAAACGACCGGTCGTTGGTGATGCTGGCGTTGTTCACCAGGATGTCGACCTTCTTGAAATCCGAGAGCACCTGCTCGAGCATGATGTTGCAGCCTTCCTCGTCGGAAACGTCGGCTTGGTAACAGCGGACTTCAACTCCGTGCTTCTTGACTTCCGCTGCGGCTTCCCGGGCGGCGGCTTCGTTGCTGCGGTAGTTCAGGGCGATCGCGCACTGCTCTTTGGCAAGGGCGATACAGATGGCCCGGCCGATGCCACGGGATCCTCCGGTCACCAGGGCAACTCTGTCATGAAGATCCATGGGTTGACATCTCCTCGTCAAGGGCTGGGACGTGTCGTTTGGCGGCGCCCGCCAAGGGGCGGTCGCTCAATTTGATTATATCGGTCGCCTTGAGGCAGGACAAATTGGATCCCAAAGGCAGTCGCCCCGATGCCGATACAGGAGAATGCACCAATGAATCCGTGCCCGCTCAACCCAACCCAGGTGCAGGCCGGCTTTGCCGATCTGGACACGGCTCGACTGCTGCCCGCGGCCTACCAGCGCTACGCCGCGGCCGTCCGCGAGGGGCTGGCGTGTTTCGTCAGCCACCTGCCGCCAGCTCGGCAGCACGCCTGGGTGGTGGCGCGCGACCATCGGCCCTTGGCCTGCGACCCCGCGGTGCAACTGGTTCGGCTGATGCGTTTGTGTCCAACGCTGCACAAGCTGGGTCAATTGCTGGCCCGCGATCGCCGTCTGGACCCCAGGTTTCGCCGGGCCTTGCGGTTTCTGGAGACCCTGCCGCCGGCGACGCCGATGCCCGCACTGCGGCAACGCATCGGCGAGGAACTGGGGTCGCTCCAGGACTTGAAGATCACCCTGGAAGACCGGCCGCTGGCCGAGGCCAGTGTCGCCGTGGTGTTGCCGTTTACCTGGGACGGTGGCGCTGGTGTGTTCAAGCTGCTCAAGCCGGGTATCGAAACGCAATTGCAGGAGGATCTGGAGGCTTGGGCGGGCGTATCCGCGTTTCTCGACCAGCATCGTGACCGCCTGGATATCGCCGATCTGGACTACCGGGCTACCTTCACCCAGGTCCGCGACGCACTCACCAGTGAACTGGAGCCCACGGTCGAGCAACAGGCCCTGCGGTCCGCCGCGGCGGTCTATCACGGCGACCGCGGCGTGGCCGTCCCTGCATTGCTGCCGTTCTGCACCCCGCGGATCACCGCCATGGAGCGGTTGTTCGGCCGTCGGATCGATGATCTCACGGCGGGGAAAAGCGCCCTGGCCGAGCAGGTGGTTCGGACGCTGATTGCCGGCCCGCTGTTGAGCACGGCGCCGCGGGCGCTGTTTCACGCCGATCCACACGCCGGCAACCTGCTGGTCGCGGACGACGGGCGCCTGGGGTTGCTGGATTGGGCGCCGGTCGGTCACCTCAGCATCGCCCATCGAGAAGCGGTTGTACAAATGGTACTCGCCGGGTGGACCCTGGATGCCCGGCGATTGTGGGCCGCGATCGAGGCCGCGGCGCTGGGAGTCGGCGATCCCGCCGCCTTGCAGCAGGCCTGCCGCCGGGCCATCGGGCGGGTGGTGCGTGGCGCCCGGCCGGGGGTCGACTGGCTGGTGCATCTGCTTGACGGTTGCGTGGGAACGGCCGCGGTGCGGTTCGACCGCGATCTGCTGCTGTTTCGCAAGGTGTTGCTGCTCGTGGAGGGCGTGGTTGGCGATCTGGCGCCGCAGTGCTCGCCCGATGCCGTGTTGCAGGCGGCCGGTTGGCGGCAATGGTGCCTCGATGCCGTGCGCCGGCCATTTCACGATCCGCTTTCGCGTGCGTTCGGAACGCACCTGTCCGGTCGGGATCTGCTGGAGCTGTCGTGGAATCTCCCGGCCGTCGGCCTGCGCTGGTGGCAGGCTCTGCTGGGGAGTCCGCGCCGGCCGCCGGATGCCGCCCGCGAACCATCATCACCGGCCAGTTCAAAGTGCGACCGCCGCACGCTAGAATGCGTGAATCGGCCATAGGCCTCACCCGAACCCGCGGGATCGGGCACCCGGAATGTGAGTGTGGTCTTGAGTGATCCGTCCAGAGATGCTCCGTCGCAAAGCAGGCCCTATGTTCCTGCCGTCGGTCCGCGGCTGCGCGTGCTGCTGGCGGTGGTGTTCTTGCTGTTCTCGCTGGTCGGCGTGAATGCCGTGTACCTCGGCAGTATCACCCTGCTGGAGTGGTTGACCGGCGGCATCTATCAGAATTACTTCTACCAATTCATGTTCCTGGGCCACCTGGTGCTGGGGCTTGCCCTGATCGGGCCGGTGGTGGTGTTCGGCACCGTGCATCTGTCCCGGGCCTGGGGCCGACCCAATCGGCGGGCGGTCCGGGCCGGTCTGGCATTGTTCGTGACCAGCCTGACGGTGCTGGCCACCGGCGTGGTCCTCATGCGTCTGGACGGCTTGCCGGTGATGCGCGATCCGACGGCCCGGCGGGTCGCCTACTGGATTCATGTGCTGGGACCGCTGGTGGTGGTCTGGCTGTTCGTCCTGCATCGATTGGCCGGCCAACCGCTGCGTTGGAGGATCGGCGTGCGCTGGGCGGGCATCGCCGTGACCTTCGCGGTGCTCATGATCCTGCTGCACGGCGCGGATCCCCGGCGCTGGGATGTGCTGGGCCCGAAATCGGGCGAGCGTTATTTCTTTCCCTCGCTGGCCCGCACCGCCACCGGCGATTTCATTCCGGCGCGGGCCCTGGTGAACGACCACTACTGCTTGAATTGTCACGCCGACGTCCATCAGGCCTGGACGCACAGCGCCCATCGATTCAGTTCATTCAACAACCCGGCGTACCTGTTCTCGGTGTTGCAGACGCGGGCTGCGGTGTACCAGCGCGACGGCCATGTCCAGGCTTCCCGCTTCTGCGCCGGTTGCCACGATCCCGTTCCTTTCTTCAGCGGTGCGTTTGATGATCCCAAGTACGACGATCCGACCTATGACCTGGCCGCTGATGTCCAGGCCCAGGCCGGCATCACCTGCACGGTGTGTCACTCGGTGACCCGCATCAACAGCCCCCGCGGCAACGCCGACTTCACCATTGGCGAGCCGGAGGCCTATCCGTTCACCTACAGTGACCACGCCGTGTTGCAGTACATCAATCATCAATTGATCAAGGCCAAACCGGCCTTCCACAAGAAGACTTTTCTCAAGCCGCTGCATCGCACGCCCGAATTCTGCGGGTCCTGTCACAAGGTCCACTTGCCGGAGGAGCTGAATCACTACAAGTTCCTGCGCGGCCAGAACCATTACGACACCTATCAGCTCAGCGGGGTTTCCGGTCACGGTGTGAGCAGCTATTACTACCCACCGAGCGCCCGCCACAACTGCAACGGCTGCCACATGCCGCTGTCGGAGTCCGCCGATTTCGGGGCCAAGGACTACGACGGGTCGGGCCTGCTCACCGTCCACAACCACCGCTTTCCGGCGGCGAACACGGCCCTGGCCCACCTGCTGGGCATGCCGCAGGCGGTGATCGATGAGCACCAGGCCTTCCTGCAGGATGTCGCCCGGGTGGACATCTTCGGGATCCGCGAAGGCGGGACCATCGACGGTGTGCTTCACGGTCCGATCGGGCCAGACCTGCCGGCCCTGCGTCCCGGGGCCGACTACCTGCTGGAGGTGGTTCTGCGAACCGTGAACATCGGACACCCGCTGACCCAGGGGACCGCCGATTCCAACGAGCTGTGGGTGGAGTTGGAGGTCAGCTCCGGAGCGCGAATCCTCGGCCGCAGCGGCGGCCTGCGCCCGCCGGACGGCGCCGTCGATCCGCAGGCTCATTTCGTGAACGCCTTCGTCATCGATCGCGAGGGTCAGCGGATCAATCGGCGAAATCCCGAGGACATCTTTGTGGCGGTCTATGATCACCAAATCCCGCCCGGAGCGGCCGATGTGGTGCATTATCGCCTGCAGGTGCCGCCGGATCTCGAACAGCCGGTCGACATCGTGGCCCACTTGCGCTATCGCAAGTTCGACGCCGAATACATGAAGCTGTTTCAGGGACCGCGCTTCGCAGGCAACGACCTGCCGATCAGCACGCTGGCGGTCGACCGGGTGCGCCTGCCGATCGGGGCCCGGGCCGCGGTCGCTGGGGCGCCGCAGGACCAGCCACCGTTGTGGGAGCGCTGGAATGATTACGGCATCGGGTTGTTGCGCAAGCAGGGCGCCGGCTCGCATCACGGTCAATTGCGTCAGGCTGAACACGCGTTTGCCGTCGTCGAGTCTTTGGGACGCGCCGAGGGGCCGCTGAACCGGGCTCGCGTGTACCTCAAGGAGGGTCGCCTGGATGAGGCCGCGGCAGCACTGCGGGCCGCGGCAGCACATCAGCCGCCCGCTGCGCCTTGGTCGTTGGCCTGGTTCAGCGGCCTGGTCAACAAGCAGCAAGGACACCTGGACGCCGCAGTCGCGAACTTTGAGAGCCTGCTGGAGATGCGCGACACCGCGGAGTGCCGGGCCCGCGGCTTTGACTTCACCCAGGACTATCGGCTGCTGAACGAACTGGGGCAGACGCTCATGGAACAGGCGCAGCAGCAGCGCCGTCAGCCGTCGCAGTCCGCGGCTCTGTATCGCACCGCCATAGAATGGTTTCAGCGGACCTTGGCCCTCGATCCTGAAAACGTCACCGCACACTACAACCTAGCCCGAGCGTATGCCGCCCTGGGCATCGAGGAGCAGGCCGAGATGCACCGCCAGGCCCACGCCCGTTACAAGCCGGACGACAACGCCCGGGACCGGGCGGTGGCGGCGGCCCGCCGGCGCTATCCGGCGGCCAATCATGCCGCCGAGGCAGTGGTCATTTATGAGTTGGTGGTGCCCTCCGGCGCTCTGTCGGCGGCGGACACGGAGGCCGGCCGTGAGTAACCGGCCCGATGTCCCACTGGTCCCGACCCAAGACGCCATCATTGGGCGGGCCTTCTGGTGGTCGGTGGTCGCGGTGGTGTGCGCCGGGGTGGTGTTCGGTGCGTTGTGGTGGATCCTGGGCAGCCGTGGGCCACAACCCGCCGTGGTGGTGGCAGTGGTCGCCCCGGCCGAGCCGCCGCCACCGGCGTTGCCACCGGCGGCTCTATTTCGCGACGTCACCCGCCAGGCGGGCGTCGCGTTTGTTCATGTCAACGGCGCCAGAGGTGAGGTGCTACTGCCCGAGACCATGGGTTCGGGATGCGCCTTTTTCGACTATGACGGCGATCTGGATCCCGACCTGCTGTTGATCAATGCAACCCACTGGTCGGCGGCACCGGACCCGGGTCCACCGCCGACACCGGTGCTGTATCGCAACGACGGCAGTGGACACTTCGAGGACGTCACCGCCGCCGCGGGCCTGGAAGTCAGCCTGTACGGCGCAGGCACGGCGGTGGCGGACTACGACGGCGACGGAGATGTCGATGTGTTCATCAGCGCCCTGGGAACCAACCGTCTGTTTCGCAATGACGGCGGTCGGTTCGTGGATGTCACCACGCCCGCGGGGGTGGCCGGTGACCTGGACGCGTGGAGCACTGCCGCCGCCTTCCTGGACATCGACAACGACGGCGACCTCGATCTGTTCGTCGGAAACTACGTCAAGTGGTCGCGTGCGATCGACTTTGCGGTGGACTTCCGGCTGGTGGGCCTGGGGCGGGCCTACGGTGCCCCGACCCATTTTGAAGGCACCCACTCCTATCTATATCGCAACCACGGCGACGGGACCTTCCGTGACATCTCCGAATCCGCCGGCATCCAGATCGTGAACCCGGCAAGCGGGGGTCCGGTGGGCAAAGCCCTGGCTCTGGGGATCGCGGACATCGATCGCGACGGCCGCATTGATATCCTGGTGGCCAACGACACCGTCCGGAACTTCCTGTTTCACAACCAGGGCGGTGGGATCTTCGAGGAAATCGGCACGCGCTGCGGTGTGGCCTACGATCGCATGGGCAATGCCACCGGTGCCATGGGCGTGGACGTGGCCGACTACGGCAACGACGGGGCCCTGGGAATCGCAATCGGTAATTTTGCCAACGAGATGTCCTCCTTGTTTGTTGCCGAGGCTGGGAGCCCGCAGTTCGCCGATCTCGCGATCATCGAGGGACTGGGGGCCCCCAGCCGCAAGTCCCTGACCTTCGGCGTGTTGTTCCTGGACTATGACCTTGACGGTCGCCTGGACTTCCTGCAGTGCAACGGTCACCTGGAGGAGCGCATCAACCAAGTGCAGCCCAGCCAGCACTATCAGCAAGCGGCCCAGTTGTTCTGGAACGCCGGGCCCACGGCAGCAACCCGCTTCGTGGAGGTGCCGCGCGAGCGGTCCGGCGACTTGGCCCGACCCATAGTGGGCCGCGGCAGCGCCACTGCCGACATCGACGGCGACGGCGACCTGGACCTCCTGCTGACCCAGGTTGCCGGCCCGGTGCTGCTGCTGCGGAACGAGCAGGACACCGGACACCACTGGCTGCAGGTCAAGCTGATCGGTTCGGGCGGCAATCAGGATGCCATCGGCGCCTGGGTCGAATTGCAGGCGGCGGGACAGATCCTCCGCCGGCAGGTCATGGCCACCCGCAGTTACCTGTCGCAAAGCGAGCTTCCGGTGAGCTTCGGGTTGGGGGGCCACGACGCCATCGAGGCCCTACAGGTGATCTGGCCGGATGGCGGCAGGCAAACCATCGAGCCGCCTGCCGTGGATCAGCGCATTGTCGTGAGGCGCGAGCCGAATCCATGAACAGACCTGGCGGGAGTCAGAATCGGTTGCGGATCGGCAGCCGCGACCGGGCGGCGGGCCTCCGGGCGGCGGTGTTGGTGCTATCGGTGGTCGGCGGGTGCGATCGCGGCAGGGTCCCCCAGCCGGGGGAGCCCCCGGGCGGTCAATTTCCGGTGGAACATCTGGGCGCCTTCTACCAAGCCGGCGGTTACCTGGAGATGGATCAGTACCTGGCGGCGGCGGAGCACTATGAACGGCTGCTCACCGCAGTCCCGGATCCGGCGGTCCAGGCCAACCTCGCTGCGAGTCTCATCGGGCTGCAGCGCTTCGACGAGGCCTTGATCCACGCCCGTCAGGCCTGGCAGGCGGCCCCGGATAATGCGGACGTCGGCCTGGTGTGCGCCGCCGCTTTGCAGGCCACCGCGGCGCATGCTGAAGCGCTGACCTTGCTGCGGGCGCTGGCCAAGAACCACCCGCAGGACGCAAGGGTCCGCTACGGCCTGATTGCGGCGCTGCGGTCCACTGCGGGGACGACCCCCGAGGATCTGGCCGGGCAGTTCGCGGCGCTGCTCACCGTCGTGCCGCGCAATCTGGTTGCGCTGTTGGAAGCGAGTGCGATCGAAGCCCGCCGCGGGAACCTCCAGGAGGCCAGCCGATACCGCCTGCGGCTGGCGGCGCTGCTGGTCGATCCCCCGGTCGACGTCGACGAGCCGCTCCAGACCTGGGCCGCCGCCGAAGCGACCGGCGATGCGGCGGCCGTCGCGCGGCAGGTGACCATCGTCGGCAATCTGCTGCGCGGCAGCCAGCGGTTTCGCGCTGACATCCTGCAGCTCGCCGTCGGCAGTGACAATGTTCCAGCGGCCGTTGCCCATCCACTGCGACCGCTGGGCCCGGACGCGACCTCGGCCGCCGCCGCTGAAGTGCGCTTGGAGGAAGCTACCGCGGCATTGGGGTTGGCCGCGATTGCCGGCGACCCCCGGGTGCGGGGCATTGCGGTGGGTACGGTGCGACCCGACCGCTCCCCTGCGCTGTACGTCCTGCGTGAGGGTTCGCCGGGCAGCCTGCTGGTGCGCGATGGTGGTCGCTTCGTGGATGTCACCGAGCAGTCCGGCCTGGGTACCGCGGCGCCGGCCAGCGCGGTCACGTTCATGGATGCCGACAATGATCGGCACATGGACCTGCTGCTGATCACGGCCCGGGGATTGCGGGCCTACCTGAATGACGGGAATGGCCGCTTCGGTGACGGCGGCGGTTCACGCGGCGTGCCCGACGGTCCCGGCCTGAGGGGTGCCGAACCGTTCGACTTCGATCAGGACGGCGACCTCGACCTGCTGGTCTGGGATGATGCCGGGCTGCGGGCCTTCCAGAACGATGGTGAGGGCTGGTTCGGCCGGGGCCGGACCTGCCCGGGTCTGCCGGAGGGTCTTTCGAACATCACCCGGATCCAGCCGATCGACCTGGACGACGACGGCGACATCGACCTGGTGGTGACCCGCGGATCGGATCCCTGGGGTGTCGCGGTGTTCTCCAATGAGCGATTGGGTGTGTTCCGTGCGATCGACGGTCCCTGGTCGACGTTGCGGCTGCAGACGCCGTCGGATCCGCTGATCGTGGATCATGACAACGACGGTTGGCTGGAGCTGCTGGACAGTGTCCATGGCACCGGCTTCGAGATCGGTGCCGACTTTCAGCCGCGTGAATCGGTCGGCGCTGCCGCGTCGGAGAAGAAGGTTCGCGGGGTCGCCGCCGCGGACTTCGACTGTGACGGCCGGACCGACCTGCTGCGGCTGTATGCCGATGGTTCACTGGACTCGAGCGGTCCGCGGTTGGACCCGTCTGCCGGGATCCAGGCGGTGGATCTGGACGGCGATGGACGCGTCGACCTGTTGTCCGGCCGGGGGCAGGCCTGCCTGAACCGCAGCCATGGCGCGGGAAACTGGCTGGCGGTTTCGCTGTCCGCCCTGATCACTGGAGACACCCGATTCAACGCATTTGGCATCGGCAGCACCATTGAGGTCAGGGCCGGGGCGCTGTACCAGAAACGGCACGTCCGCAGCGCGACCACGCACTTCGGCTTGGGCCCGCACCGCCACGCCGACCTGCTCCGGGTGGTCTGGCCCAACGGCAGCTATCAGAACCTCGAGTACCGCGCATCCGATCGCATGAATCTGGCGGCCAACCAGGTGGTTGTCGAGGAGCAATCGCTGAAGGGTTCCTGCCCGTACCTCTATGCCTGGAATGGCACCCGGTTTGAGTTTGTGACCGATGTCTTGTGGCGCAGCGCCCTGGGCATGTCGATTATGCAGGGCATCTACGGCCATCACGGAACTTCCGATGATTATTTCCGGATCACGGCCGAGCAGTGGGTCCCGCGCGACGGGTTCTATGAACTTCAGTTTACCGAGGAACTCTGGGAGACCGCCTATTTCGACTATTGCCGGCTGGTGGTGGTCGATCATCCGCAGGACACCTGGATCTTCGCCGACGAGAAGTGCCAGCCGCCGCCGTATCCCGGCCTGCAGCTTTTTGCGGTGCGCCAGGCCCGGACGCTGCCGGCCCGCGATCAAGACGATCGCGATCTGACCGAAGTGCTGGCCCACCGGGACCGGCGATACGTGGGCGGCTTCCGGCCCACGCGCTACCAGGGGCTGGTCGAAGCTCATGACCTGATCCTGGACCTGGGCGAGTTCGCGGCAGATGACCCGGTCCACCTGTTCCTACAGGGCTGGCTGTGGCCGACCGACGCCAGCGTCAATGTCGCGGTGGACCAGAACCCCCGCCTGCAGGCCGTATTGCCGCGGGTGTCGGTCGCCGACGGCCGCGGCGGCTGGATCGATGGCCATCTGCCGGTGGGGTTTCCTTCGGGGAAGGACAAGACCATTGTGCTGGACCTCACCGGCCGGCTGCCCACGACCGATCACCGCGTGAAGCTCTCGACCAACTTCGCGATCTTCTGGGATCGCGCGTTCGCGACGGTCGGTCCGCAGGACGTGCCCGTGCGGCAGACCCTGCTCCCGGTGGCTTCCGCCGATCTGCACGAGCGCGGTTTCTCACACGAGTATGTGCGAGTGCCCGGCGGGCCGATGATCCCCGACTATCAGGCGCTGGATCACCAGCGGCAGTGGCGCGACTTGGTGGGCTGGTACACCCGCTTCGGCGAGGTCACCGACCTGCTGCAGCAGCCCGACAGCCAATACGTCATCGTCGGACCCGGCGACGAGATCACGCTGCGGTTCGACGCCACGGCGCTACCGCCGCTGGCGGACGGCTGGCGGCGCGATTTCGTCATTCATACCGACGGCTGGCTGAAGGATGGCGATCTCAACTCGGCGACCGGCAAGACGGTCGAGCCGTTGCCGTTTCATGGGATGTCGGATTATCCATATCCCGCGGATGAGCACTATCCCGATGCTCCGGCATACCGGCGGTATCGCGCGTCGTATCTGACGCGGTTGCGAACTCAGGACTCGTTTCGCGATCGGCTGCGGCAACCGCGGCGAGCGCTCGCGGGGCCATGATCAGGGCGTGGACACGTGGTTCAACAACCGGCGGGAGCTTCGAGACCCACCCGGCAGGCAGCAACCGCCAAGACGGTCGGCCGCCAAGGGATCACCATCTTCGTCGTGCTCCTGGTCATCCCCGGGATCATCGCCGGTGTGATCAAGACGATGCTCGGGCCCCGGCCGGCGGCGCACGAGGCGGGTATCCCAGTGCCCGCTGAGCTGGAGCACTTCGAGGACCAGGTGCGGGCCTATCTGGCGGAGCGCATCGCCCGGGCCCGCCTGGAGCCGCAATCGGCGGAGGCCCTGGCCGAGTTGGGCAACGCCTATGCCGCTCATCAACTGTGGCCCGAAGCCGCGGGCTGTTTCGAGGCGGTTGCCGAGCGCGATCCGAACCAGCGGTTAGCCCCGTTTCACCGGGCGATCAGTCTGGCGGAATCGGGCGATCCCGAGGCGGCCCTGGTGCTGTTGCAGAACGTTGTAGAACGGTTTCCCGATTTTGCTGCCGCCCGCCATCGACTCGGCGCCATGCTGCTGGATCGCGGCGCCGTCGAACCCGCAGTCGCCGAGTTTCAGGCGGTCATCGCGCTGGCGCCACGGTTGGCGGCCGGCTACGTCGGCGTCGGCGAGGCCCGCTTGCAACAGAACGACCCTCAGGCCGCCGTCCCACTGCTGGAACGGGCCCTTGAGCTGAGCCCCGACGACCGCATGACCCACTACCTGCTGGGCACGGCCTACCTGCGCGACGGTCGTGTCGAAGAAGGCCGACGGCATCTGGCTCAAGGAGTCGACGCCCGGCGGCGCTACCTGGTCGACCCCTGGTCACGGGCGCAGTGGCTCGGCTCCATGACCGTCGCCGCTCAGTTGGCCCGGGCCCTACAATTCCAGCGGGCCGGGCGCTCCGAAGAGGGTGTCACCCTCCTGGAGCGGGCCCGGCGCTGGCATCCACACGATTTGGAGATTGCCAACAACCTGGCCCTCCTGTATCTCGATCTTGGGCGCCTCGAGCCGGCCCGGACAACGCTGTTGGATGTCATTCAAGAGGACCCGCGTTTCTTCCGCGCTCACGTCAACCTAGTGGCGGTGTATTGCGGCTTGCAGGACTTCGAGCGGGCCTTGGAGGCCGCCGATCGGGCGCTGGCCCTGGCCCCCGACCTGGCCCACGCCCGGTTCACCCGGGCCCGGGTGCTCGAGCAGCTCGGACGTCAGGAGCCGGCACTTGCCGACTATCGCCGGGCGCTGGCGTTGGACCCGGCCCACGCGAACGCACGCCGTTACCTGGCGACCCTGCTGCACCGCCGCGGGCAATTCGCCGAAGCCAGGCTTGAACTCCAGTGGCTGCTGGAACACCACCCGGGCGACTTGGATGCGGCGGTGCTGTACTGCGACGTCTGCATTCACCTGGGGCAGCGCCAGGAGGCGGCTCGGGTCCTGGGCGCTGCCCGGCGGCTCAGTTCGGACGATCCCCGATTGCAAGCGCTATCCGATCGCCTGGACCGTGGTTCGTGAGTGACCATTCGTCGGGCCGCGCGGTCTTCGTTATAATCAGTGAATGCCCGCGCAGCACTGCCTCAATACACGGAAGTTCGCCGGCCAGGGGGCGGCGGCTGGTGGGTGCCGCTGGTATACGATGTTCGCAACATGCGTGTGGCCGCTGCTGTTGCCGGGCGTGGGCTGCCGGCGGTCACCGGCAGCCTCCACGGGTCGCGATGCGGCGGCCGAACCGTGGTTCGTAAACGTCACCGCCGAAACCGGAATCGAGTTCGTGCATGCCTCCGGGCATCACCGGCGACATTGGTTCCCGGAGATCATGTCCGGGGGGATCGGGCTGTGCGACTTTAACGGCGACGGCTTGGTGGACATGTACCACGTTCAAGGCGGTGCCATCGAAACGCCGCACTCGGCCGGGGCCGTCAACCGGATGTACCTTAATCGAGGCGGCTGGCAATTCGAGGACGTCACCCAACGGGCCGGTGTCGGGGATACCGGCTACGGCATGGGCTGCGCCTGCGGCGACTACGATGGTGATGGCCACGTCGACCTGTACGTCACCAATGTCGGTCCCAACGTGCTGTACCACAACAATGGTGACGGGGGCTTCACCGACGTCGGGTCGGCCAGCGGTACCGACGATCCCGGATGGGGCACCAGCAGCACGTTCCTGGACTACGATGCCGACGGGGATCTCGATTTGTTCGTGGTGAATTACATCCGCTGGTCCTGCGATCACGAGTTGAACTGTACCTCGCTGGGAGGCCAGCCCGACTATTGCAAGCCCGGCAACTACAACGCCCCGGCGCCCGATCGTCTGTTTCGCAATAATGGCGACGGCACCTTCGACAACGTGAGTGCCGCATTGGGGATGGATCGGGCTTTTGGTCAGGGGCTGGGTGTGGTCGCCGGCGACTTCAATGGCGACGGCGCGGCGGACCTGTACGTGGCCAACGATGGCACACCCAACCAATTGTGGATCCAGCAGGACGGGCGCTTTGTCGATCAGGCGTTGATCAGCGGCTGTGCGGTCAATCGGCACGGCGTGGCCGAGGCCGGCATGGGTGTCTGGGCGGTCGACGTCGAAGATGACGGGGACCTGGACCTGTTCATGACCCATCTGCGCCTGGAAACCAACACGTTCTACCTGAACGACGGCGGATTGTTTGAAGATGCCACCATCCGCGTCGGGCTCGGTGTGCCCAGCGTGGCCTACACCGGCTTTGGATTGGGATTTGCCGACTTTGATCACGACGGCTTGCAGGACGTGTACGTCGCCAACGGCCGGGTCATGTTGCACGTGCCCCGGTATCGCGACGATGATCCGTACGCCGAGCCGAACCTGCTGTTCGCAGGCCGCGACGGCGGGCGGTTCGAGGTGTTGGACCCGCCCGGCGGAACCTTGCTGCCGGGGATCCATACCAGTCGCGGGGTGGCCATCGGAGACTTGGACAACGACGGCGCCGTGGACCTCGTGGTCGCCAACCGCGATGCCGCGCCCTACGTCCTGCGCAACGTGGCCGCCAAACGAGGCCAGTGGATCGGCTTGCGGTTGCTCAACCGCCACGGCAGTGACGCCATCGGGGCCGTGGCAGCGATCGTCAGCGGTGGCCGGACGCGCGTTCGCATGGTGCAGCCGGGTTGCGGCTATTGCTCGAGCATGGATCCGCGAATCCACTGCGGCCTGGGGGGTGAACGCAGCGCATCGAGCATCGCGGTGCGCTGGCCCGGCGGCGACCGCCAGGAGTTCGGCCCGCTGCCCGCGGGGCGCTGGCATGTGCTTCGACAGGCCCCCTGATGGTGTCAGGGGTGATTGAGTGTCGCGCCGGGATCAGTCCAGATGCCCCGACCGGCCGCAAGGGCCGGCGGCAGCGACGAGGGTTGCGTGACCATGCACAAATTCAAACATCCGGGGTGCCGTCGCCGGTTCCACCGGTTGTGGCTGGCACTGGTCCGCGGGGCGTTGCTTGCCAATGCCGCGGCCGCCGGCGAACCGGCCGCCCCCGGGGACGCTGCACCCTGGGTGCCCCAGCGCCCCGAATTCGAGGCCGAGGCCGCCCGCCTGGAGGCGTCGGGTCCACCGCTTTATTTTACCGCCCGCTTGATCCCGGCGCTGCAGAAGCTGTTGGCGCGTCCTGACCTGTCGGACGCCAAGCGGATTAGTCATGGGGAGCGTCTGGCCTGGGTGTACCTGTCCGAAGGGCAGGTCGATCAGGCGGTGGCCTGCATCGAGGAGGTCTTCGCGGTCATCCGCGCTCGCGGGTTGCAGCCCACGGCGGCCGACTGGCGGGTGCGCGGGCTGGTCTATCTGCGACAGGCCGAGGTCGAGAACTGCATTGCCCGCCACAACGCATCCTGCTGCATTTTTCCTTTGGAAGGGGCCGGCGTGCACGCGCTCAAGGAACCGGCCCGCCGGGCACGTGACAGCTATCTGGCAGCACTGCAGCTCGAACCCGGCGACCTGCGGCTGCGCTGGTTGTTGAACCTGACCGCCATGGCCGCGGGCGATCCGGAGGGTGTCCCCGAAGCCCAGCGCATCGACCTGAGCATCTTCGATTCGCAGGCCGACATCGGGCGATTTCCGGACATTGCGCCGGCGCTGGGCGTCGACACGGTGAATCGATGTGGCGGCGCGATCGTCGAGGACTTCGACGGCGACGGCTATCTGGACATCGTGACCTCGACCCTCGATCCGCTGGGTCCGATGACCTTCTACCACAACGCCGGGCAGGCCGGTTTTCAAGATCGTTCGGCGGGGGCCCGCCTGGACGACCAGTTGGGCGGCTTGAACTGTATTCCCGCCGACTACGACAACGATGGCGACCTGGACCTCCTGGTCCTGCGTGGGGCCTGGTGGTACGACGCCGGTCGGATCCGCAACTCGCTGCTGACCAACGCCGGCGACGGCACCTTCGTGGACAGCACCCGCCGGGCCGGATTGGCCGATCCGGCGGCACCGACCCAGTCCGCGGCGTGGGCCGATTTCGACAACGATGGCGACCTGGACCTGTACGTAGGCAACGAGTCGCGGCGCGAGTTCCCCGAGGATTCCGCAAGTTACCCGGGGCAGTTGTTTCGCAATAATGGCGATGGCACCTTCAGTGATATTGCCGCGGCCGCCGGTGTCACCAACGACCGCTACTGCAAGGGCGTCACCGCCGGCGATTACGACAACGATGGCGACATGGACCTGTATGTGTCCAACATCGGCCGGAATCGGCTGTACCGCAACAATGCAGACGGCACCTTCAGCGATGTGGCCCCCGAGCTGGGGGTCACTTCGCCCGACGGTCGCAGCTTCGCAACCTGGTTTTTCGACTATGACAACGACGGCTGGCTGGATCTGTTCGTGGCCGCCTACGACGCCACGCTCAGCGATGTGGCGGCGGATTACCTCAAACAGCCGTACGCCGCCTCGCCACCGTGCCTGTATCGCAACAACGGCGACGGCAGCTTCCGCGATGTGGCCGCCGCGGTGGGGTTAAAGCACGCCTACCTGCCGATGGGGGCCAACTTCGGAGACCTCGACAATGACGGATTCCTGGACATCTACCTGACCACTGGCGAGCCGGACTACGGTGCCCTGATGCCGAATATCATGCTGCGCAACGACGCCGGCCGGCGCTTCCAGGACGTCACCCGGTCCGGCGGATTCGGGCACCTGCAGAAGGGCCATGGCGTGGCTTTCGCCGATCTGGACAACGACGGCGACCAGGACATCTATCATCAGCTTGGCGGCTTCTACCGCGGCGACGTTTATCACAATGCTTTGTTTCTCAACCCCGGGCACGGCGGGCGGTTTCTGGTGCTCCGGCTGGTCGGCAGCGCCAGCAACCGCATGGCGGTGGGCGCCCGTATTCGGGTCACCGTGCGCACCCCCGGCGGTGTTCGCGAGATTCATCGAGCGGTCGGGTCGGTCAGCAGCTTTGGCGGGTCACCGTTGCGTCAGGAGATCGGCCTCGGCGATGCCCGGGCCATCGACCGGCTCGAGATCACCTGGCCGCGGTCAGGGACGCGCCAGGTCTTTCCAGATGTGCCGCTCGACAGTCGCATTCGCATCGTCGAGCATCATCGGACGTACACGCCGTTGGACATTGCCGCCTACGACCTTGGCCAGGTGGCGGGCAAGCAGTCGGCTCCCGAAGCCCCGAAGGTCAGCCCATGAGACCGACATTGTTCCGCATCGTGTTGCAAGTCGCCGACATCGAGCAGGCCACAGGGTTCTACGCGGCGGTTCTGGGTGCTCCCGGCCGTCGGGTGTCCGGCGGACGGCACTACTTTGACTGCGGCGGCACCATCCTGGCGTGTCTTGACCCGCGGGCCGACGGTGATCAATTCGAGGCCGTCCCGGCACCGGACCACATCTACCTGGCGATCGACGACCTGGAGCACACCCGCGAAGCGGTCCAGACCGCGGGTGGCCGCCTGGCACCTGGATCAATGGGGTCCATCGCCCGGCGGCCCTGGGGCGAGCGGTCGTTCTACGCCGAAGATCCATTCGGCAACAAGCTGTGCTTCGTGGATCGCAATACCGTGTTCACCGGCAAATGAGCCCATCCCGGTGGATCGGCGGCATGATCCGGCCTGCAAGTTGAAGCGGCCGGAGTCAACCCGGTCGCAGTCGTCGCCGCAATGCCCAGGTTCCAGGTCAGCATGCCACCCCATCCAACGTGGCCCGCGGGTATGGAACGTTGGTTACTCGCAGATGATTGACAGTGTGCCGTTGCCGGCGCTGGCGGCTCCGAAGCCGCCGACGCGCACCTTGTAGCAGGTGCCTTGCACCGCACTGGTCGCCACGCGCGAGGTATCGCCGGCGCAGCCGGGGGAATCATCGGCACAGTTGGCCAGCACCATGGTGCCGCAATCACAGCCCTGGTAGAGCACCAGGTCGGTGTCGTAGTCCGCTTGCCCGCAGGTGGCAATGGTCAGTGCACCGGTGCAGTCGGCGATGTAATCGAACCAGATGTCGTTGTAGGTCTGGCCGTCAAACTGGCAGGAGGCATGGGCCGATCCGTCGGTGGTGGCGCCCAGAGTGGTGTAGGCCGTGTCACCGGCGAGGATCGCGAGGCTGTCCGCACAGGCGTCATTGGGCGGCGGGTCGGCGCAGCGCTGCCGGCACACCGTCTGGGCCGCGGCGGCACAACCGGCGCCCCATTCGCTGTCGCAGCACTCCGGGCTGGTGTCACAGACCGCCATACAGCAGGCCGCGTCGTCACAAGCGGGCGTACCGTTCGCCGAGCAGCAGTCACCGGCAGCCGGGTCGCCGCATAACGCGGTCAGGCAGTCTGCGCAATCGCTGCTGCCCGCCAGATAGATGCCCCCGGCACTGCCGCATTCGGCTGCGGTCAGGATCTCGCACCGCGCCCGCCGCCGGGCATTACAGCACACCGCCGGCGGGTCGCACTGCCCCCAGCTGCCCAGCACCAACGCCAGGTCGGAGGTGTTGACCACCCCATCGTGGTTGACGTCGGGGATCGGGTTGGCCGTGCCCCAGCTCCCCAGCACCAACGCCAGGTCCAAGGCGTCCACCAGGCCGTCAGGTTCGATGTCACCGGTGCAATAGGGCAGCAGCCTGGGCGCCGGCAGGTCAGCGAGGGTCACGCTGTCGGGTGTTCCAGGCTTGAACAGACCCAGGGTCGCCGTCGCCGTGGTCGGTGGTGAATCGGCGTCAAAGCGGAAGCTGTACAGGGTGCCCCAGCGCAAGGCATTGCCGTTGGGATTCGTCGCGTGGGGCTCGATCACCGACCAGGTCAGGGCGCCTTTGGCCACGGTCGCGGGCCAGTCGGCGCCGTCCAAGTTGATGGCATTGGGCCCGTCGCCCGAATGATAGTCGACGTCATGGAAGCCGACGTTGCTGACCGTGACGTTCTCCGGCAAGGGCAGGCTGAAGCTGGCGATCGAGCGATCCGAATTCATGTTGTAGATGCCGTACTCGTACTGCCAGATGCCGTCACCGTCGCTGTCAGCCGCACGGGCGCCCAGCATCACCATTCCGTCGTTTGGAATGGTCATGGAAGTGAGCTGGACTTCGCGGTCCAGTTCAGGCCAGACGGTGATGGCCACCTCCTGAAAAACGGCGTCCTCCAGGAAAGATAGATCGTAGTTCGGAGCCGGCCCGACCAGCACCTCGCGGAACGTCGCATTGTTGAAACGGTTTTCGGTGCCTTGCTCATCGGGCGTGATATACATGCCTTCGACGAAGTATCGGGCGCCGGCGTTCAGCGCCGGATCGAGGTCTTCGTTGTGCACTTGCAGGCGCTTGTAGGTAACGTCGCCGACGAACCCCTGGTCACCCTGCAGCGGCGGCCACGGAAACTGGCCGGTGGCGGCGTTGATCTGCCACTTCGGGCCCATCAGATTCTGGGTCCCGTTGCGATTGGCGGAGTACGGATCCTGGCACCCCGGGGTCAGGTAATCACCGCACGAAGGCAGAGTGATGCAGCCGGCGCTGCACGGGCTGTCGTTCTGAATGGCGCAGAAGGTGTGTTTGACCCAGCTTTGACCAATGTGCTCGAAACGGCCGTCCTTGAGCCGGAACAGGTTCTGGGAAATCACCGGGTGGAACGGGGTGGCCTCGATCCAACTCAGATTGTCGTCACCGACGTTGACCGACAAGGTCCCGATCGAGTAACCGGTGATGTTGTCCAGGGCGCCCCAGCGCCGCAAACTCTGAATGTCGCAAATCGCCACGTCCGGGCCGATGTCGGCCAAGGTCGGAACGACCGCCGGCCCCAGGGCCACCATCGTGGCGGTGGCCAGTTGCCAGGCGCTAAGAACAAAGCCACGTCGGTTCAACAAAACCCTCTCCTCAATACGAGTCAATCAGCCGGGACGTGAGCCATCCTGACCGGCGGCCCAATTCAGCTTAGTCGCTGGTCCCTACCACAGGCAAGGTAGGAACGTGACTAGGGGCGACCGGCAACGTCCGCTAACGCCCCTGGCAGGGTGCGACATATCAGTTCGACTGGAAAAGCACAAGCGACACTTCTGGGGCCGCTGATGCCAACGACCCAGCAGTCGGGTTCGGTGGCGCGCTGCGGACTACCCTACCCTGATCAGTCATATCTCCTTTTCCGGGACGCGGTTGGCTCCGCCGGTGGCGGGCGCCAGGTAGGCACGATCCGCCGGCTATTGGGGGGGAAGGATGACGCCCAGAACGACCACGCCCAGCGCTGTTCTTGTCCTGGCGAGCACATCGGCGATTTGTTTGACGAGCCGGAGGATTGGGCCAACAAACCATCGAAGCCATCGCTGCGGATTGCGCGCAAGCAAGAGTCCTCGCGGTCGTATTCCCGGCGATCGGGTTAGTGCTGCCGACGGGTTCTGCGGCGATCGTTTTCCGAAAGCACCCGCTTGCGCAGGCGAATGGCGTCGGGCGTGACCTCGACCAGCTCATCGTCCTCAATGAACTCCAACGCGATTTCCAGAGTGATTTGGCGCGGAGGCCGCAGGGTAATGGTCTTATCGCTGCCGCTGGCCCGCATGTTGGTCAACTTCTTGCCCTTGCACACGTTGACGACGATGTCGTCATCCTTGCAATGTTCGCCGACGATCTGGCCGCAGTAGACCTGTTCGCCGTCCGCCACGAACATGGTGCCGCGGTCGGATAGCTGGTCGAGGGCGTAGGCGGTTACCTGCCCGGTTTCGTGGGCGATCAAGGCACCGTTGGGCCGTCCGGGAATGGCCCCGCGGAAAAACTCGTACTCGTAGAAATTGTGGTGCACGATGGCCGTGCCGTTGGTGGCGGTCATCAGCCGATTGCGCAGCCCGATCAGCCCACGGGCCGGCACCGTGAACTCCAGGTGGGTCAGGTCGTTGCCGGGCGAGTTGTCCATCTTCATACAAATGCCGCGGCGGTTGCCCAACAGCTCCATCGCCGGGCCGACGTGGCCCGGCGGCACTTCGACCACGCAGTGCTCGATGGGCTCGGTCTTTTTGCCGTCCAGTTCCCGAAAAATAACCTTCGGTTTGCCAACGGCCATCTCGAAGCCCTCGCGGCGCATGGTCTCTACCAGCACGGCGAGATGCAGCAGGCCGCGGCCCGATACGTGAAACTCCTCAGGAGTGGGCCCGGGCTGGACCCGCAAGGCCACGTTGTGCTGCACTTCCTTGTCCAGACGTTCACGGATTGCCCGGCTGGCCAGGAATCGACCGCTGCGGCCCACGAACGGCGAGTCGTTGACCCGGATGGTCATGTGCAGCGTGGGCTCGTCAATGGGGATCAGCGGCAGCGGTTCCGGGCGCTCCGGGTCGGCGATGGTGTTGCCGATGTCCACCGAATCCAGCCCGACGAAGGCGCCGATGTCACCGGCCGGAATGGAGTCTACCTTGGTGCGCTCCAGGCCGTTGAACGTGTACAACTCGCCGATTTTCTCGCTAACCTGGGTCCCGTCACGATGAATCACGGTGACCGTCTGGCCGGCGCGGGCCGTCCCGCGAAACACCCGGCCGATGCCGATGCGCCCGACGTAGTCGCTGTAATCGAGCGTGGTGATCAAGGCCTGCAGGGGACCTTGGTCATCGAATTGGGCCGCCGGGACATGGCTGATGATGGCTTCGAACAGGGCGGTCACGTCAGAAGTGATCACCGCCGGGTCGGTGGTGGCGTAGCCCTTGATGGCCGATGCATAAATGGTTCGAAAATCGAGGGTGTCGTCGTCGGCCCCCAGCTCGATGAACAGGTCGAAGACCTCATTGAGGACGTCGTCGGGCCGGGCGTCCTGGCGGTCGATCTTGTTGATGACCACCACCGGTTTGAGATGGTAATCGAACGCCTTGCGCAACACAAAACGGGTCTGCGGCATGGGACCCTCGAAGGCGTCAACCAGCAGCAGGCAGCCATCGGCCATCTTGAGCACCCGTTCGACCTCGCCGCCGAAGTCGGCGTGACCCGGGGTGTCGATGATGTTGATCTTGATGTTGCGGTACCACACCGCACAGTTCTTCGAAAAAATGGTGATGCCGCGCTCACGCTCCTGATCGTTGGAGTCCATGATGCGGTCGCCACTGACTTGGGTGGCCCGGAACTGGCCGCTCTGCCGTAGGAGTTGGTCTACCAAGGTGGTCTTGCCGTGATCGACGTGTGCGATGATGGCGACGTTGCGGACGGAACTCGGGGTCATGGTGTTTGGGGTTCCTGCGCTCAAAGTTAGGAAAATAACACATCAACACTATCATAGCCGCCATCCGGCCCCGGCAGAAAGGGGGCCGGCGCTGGGATCCGCCTCGACTTGGGGGATCGCCGCCATTTCGTTAGACTGAAAGGCCGGGTCGCCCGGCAGGCGGGTCTGCCGGTACATCATTGGCACCATGAGGGGAGGAATCGGGATGGTCGGCACACCTTGGGTTCGATGGAGTTTGATCGGGCTACTCGCACTGGGCAGTGCCTGTTCCGCGCCCGGCGCCGGCGGGATCGCCGCTGACGGGACCGCCGGAGACTCGATGGCCGGCAACGACAACACGGCCGACGGCGACACCGGCGACTCGGGCAGCCCCGGCAGCGAGGCCCCCGACGCTGGCGACGGCACCGCGGGCGGCGGTGCCACCATGGATCGCTTCGTGGTCTTTGAGGATCCCGACTCCGACTTCATGACCCAGGACGTCCTCGATGTCGGCGGCGACATCGTCCGCTTCGATGCCGAAGCGAAGCAACTCTTTTGGGTCGCCGATGAGTTATCCTTCGGCGGCTTTGATGTGAACGGGAACCTCCTCTCCGGCGGGTTCTTCAGCGTGCGGTTCGGCAGCGAAGGTGGCCAGCGGATGGCCTACTTCATCGAAACCAACCGCGCCACCATCTGCGACATCTCGATTCAAGCGGGCCGTCTGCGCATTGTCGCCACCAATGTGACCGTCCCGCAGAGCTGACCAGGCACTGTGCCGCCGCCGCCCCCCTGGGACCCCGTGGTGCCGGCCTCCGCGGGACGTCGGTCGGCGTGGGGGCCGGTGTGGTTATCCGGACCTTGCAGGATTGGCGGTTTTGGGTCCGGCCCGCTATGGTATCGCCAGGTTATGGGTCTTTAAGCCTGGCGGGTGACCGGCAATCCGGCGACGCAGTGCGGCGCCACGACGTCGATCACCCCCCTTGGAACACGCGAAAGGGATACCACCATGAGCAAACACGCACCCGCCATCAGTCTGCTTCTGGCGACCGCACTGCTGGTTGCGCCGGGTTGCAGCTTCTCAATTAACGGCGATTTCCTGGGGTTGGAAGACTACCAGCGCGACCTGCTGTTCGGGGTGGGCGCCCTGGCGCTCAACCTGCTGCTGCCCGATGGCGGTGGTCCGCAGTTGGCCGGAGGGGCGGTGTGCTGGGATCTCAACGGCAACGGGGTCGGCGATCCGGATGAGGATGTCAACGCAGACGGCCTGTTTGACCGGGTCGATTGCGTCGGTGCGACCGGCGAGACCGGTCCTGCCGGAGAACCGGGTGCCCCCGGCGACCCCGGTTCCGACGGGCAAGCGGGACCGTCCGGCCCTGCCGGACCCGCCGGCGCGGATGGCATCGATTGCTGGGACACCAATCGTGATGGCGTTGCCGATCCGAACGAGGACATCAACAACGATGGCGTGATCGACATTGACGACTGTCGCGGTCCGGGCGGCGGGCAGACCGGCCCGGCCGGCCCGGCGGGCCCCGCCGGACCCAGCGGCCCGGCCGGTGCATCCGGGGCTAACCTGTGTAACACGTTCATCGATGACCTGTTCGGGGTCAATGTTGCGTTGACTGCGCTGGCTGTACAACAGGGCGGATCGGCTACGGGGCCGATTCCGACCGAGATTGAAGAGCCCGCGCTGGGGGCCTGCGAGGTCGGTTCGGTCGACACCATTGCCTACAAGCTGGGTGTGTCGGAGCGGTGCACCCCGGGCAACCCATTGACCATGCGGCTGTACTTCTGGCGGGAAGGACTGTCCAAGGAAAACTGTTTCGTGTTGCGGTTGGATGCCTTCAAGGCCAGTCACGGCAGCAGCGTCAGCCACTACGGCTCGGCCCGCTACATCGAGGTGGCCGACCCCGCGCCGGGCGACGACGGCACCCTGATCGTCGTCGATCTGCCACTGAACGTGCCCTTGGGCGACGGGCTGGGATTCCCGAACAATCTGCAGCGCGGCGATCTGTTGGCGTTCGAACTCAACACCCTGGACGATTTTCAGGACGGCCGGTGCTACACGATGCTCGGCGCCGAGTTTTTCGAGACTCCGGCCGGCGATCCGATCGCAGTCCAGAAGGCCGTGGTCCACACCGATACCGGCACCATCGTGTGCCAGGCGGGCAAGTAACGTCGTCCCGCGGCCGGGTCCGGACGGCGCACGGCAGTCACATCAGGAGGTCGAAGCTCATGGCAGAACACCACGACACCTGCGCTCAGATGGGGGCGACCACCGCTGCCCACCGCGCTTTGGAGCCGTTCGTCGGCTCGTTTAAGGCCGAAGTCAAGATCTGGATGGGGCCCGGCGACCCGCTGGTCTCCACCGGCGTCATGGTCAACACGCTGGATTTGGGCGGCCGCTTTCTGAAGCATGTGTACACCGGCGATCCGTCCGACGGTCCGTTTCCCGCGTTTGAAGGCCGCGGTTTCTGGGGCTACAACACCGTTGATCAACGTTATGAAGGCGTGTGGATCGACAACGCCAGCACCATCATGCAGACCGAGGTCGGCCAGGTCGACGAGTCCGGCAAGACCTGGACCATGCACGGCGAGATGACCAACCCCCAGGGCGGCGGTCGCATGATCAAGCGCTCGGTGATCACCCTGCAAGACCGCGATCATCACTCTATGGAGATGTACTTCAGCGGGCCCGACGGCCGGGAATTCAAGGGCATGGAGATCCGCTACCGCCGCGCCTAATCTGGACCTTCCCCGGCCTCACGGTGAGCAATCGGGCGGCCAGGGACTGGGAACGACCCGGGCGCCGGACACCCAGGCCCACCCGGCGTGATGGCGTTCCAACAACCCTGAGCACCATCTGGCAATTTGCCGGGTTCCTGGGACCTGATGGATCCTCGCGGGCCGGATGGGTATTATGACGTAGGGGTCCAATCACTCGGGGTGGGCAGCGAGGGCTTGAACATGGCCGGTCACTCTGTTCGTTCCACGACCGCCGGCGTCGTCCTGCTGGCGACGCTTGCGGCAGCGGTTGATACCCTTCTGGCACAGCCTGACGCGGCGGTTTGCGAGATCCAGCAGGTCGTCCGCAACGGAGAGGTCGACGGCATCTCCGCCTATTCGGTCGGGTTGACCCAGGTGAACCTGGGCGACTCCAATCTGGAGATGATCCTGAACGGACCGGATCATCCGGTCCTCGGACACAACCTGTTCCGATTGCTGGAAGGGCGCTTTGAGCACATCGGACAATCGTGGGTCTGGCACAATTTCTGTGCCTTGCAGGTCGGCAGCGATTGCACGCCCAATGAGTGCACCCCCGTTGGCGGTTGCCTGAACTACCTGTCCCCTTACTGCGAAGATCCGCATTCGGCATCGTCCGAGGGCTCACAGTTTTCCATGGGACCGAAGTCGGAGGTCACCGCCACGACGGGGGCGTTTAGCTGGCCGTTTGACAGCCAGGGTGTTGCCGGCGATGTCATCTTCAAACGCTTACAGGTCCGCAACCAAGACCTGGGTATCCCCGGGGCATTGTATTTTCTGGAAGGCCAGATCGTGGCGCCGGATGATGCGGCGGCCGGCAATCAGGATAACAACGCCTCCTATCGGCAGGTCAACGTCGGTCCGCCGCCGAGCTACGCGATCAGCTTCATTCCCGGTATTGCCGGCCAGTTCGAGCGTCCGGCCATCATGGCCTGGCCGGCGCACGATCCCGGCAGTACCGTCACCCAGCGCGACGTTCCTGGCGATGGCTCCTTCTTTGTGGGTTACGCGGCCTGGGAACTGGCCGAAGGGCTCTGGCATTACGAGTTTGCCTTGCAGAATCTCAACTCGGACCGCAGCGCCGGCAGCTTCAGCGTACCGGTTCCTGGGGGAGTGCGGGTCAGCGATGTCGGTTTCCACGACGTCGACTACCACTCCGGCGAGCCCTACGACGGGACCGATTGGACGGCGGTAATCGCCGACGGGTCGATCACCTGGTCCACCGAGTCATTTCTGGACAACCCCCACGCCAATGCCTTGCGCTGGGGCACGCTGTACAACTTCCGATTCAACGCAAACCGCGCGCCGGCCCCCGCGGACGTCACGGTGGGGCTGTTCAAACCCGGTGCACCGCAGGCCCTGACCGCACCCGCCGTCGGGCCGGCGGTCTCCGCTCAACCCTGTTCCGCCGATATTAATGGTAATGGAGCGGTTGATGCCGGCGATCTGGCGCTTCTGCTGGGCGCGTGGGGTACCAACCCGGGTCATTCCGCCGACCTCAATGGTGACACCCTGGTGGACGCAGCCGATCTGGCATTCGTGCTGGGGGGCTGGGGGCCTTGCCCCTAGAGCGTTGCCGCCGCGCGCCCACCCGCTGCGTGGCTGGTCGCTGCCGCCCCGGGCGGCGTTACGGGCCCGACAACAGCACACAACCCGAGCAGGTGTCGTCGTCACCGGGTTGCCGCCGGATGCCATAGAGCCGCGCGGCGCCATCCGCCGCGCGCACGATCACCGTGTAGACCTGCCGCTGGGGTGCCCACGAAATCGTCGGCCGCAAGACGTTGTCCCCTGCGGTGAGGGTCAGGGGTAGTTCGCCGGCCGGGGTGGCCGGGCTGTCGCAAGCGCCGCTGTCGCCGACGAAGCTGTCCACGACAATCGAGCCGGACTCGATGGTGAACCTGACGGATACGCCCGAAATGCCTCCAGGGCAACTGTCGTTGTGGTCGAAGGCGAGCACTTCATAGGGGACGGCGGGCTGCAGATCGGGCGATGGATTGTCGACCAGGGCCACCTGGTAGAGGCGGGTTCCGGGCATAGCGGGCAGGTCGTAGTCGCCGTACTGCAGCGTGGCGCTGGACGTCAGGATCGGATCCTCAACCGGCTCGACGCTGCCGCCGTTGTCATTGGCGTTACCGTTACCATTGTCGTTCCCGTTGTCGTTGTCGTTGTCGTTGTCGTTGGCGTTAGCGTTGGCGTTGCCATTGCCGTTTCCATTGTCGTTGTCGTTGGCGTTGGCGTTAGCGTTGCCGTTGCCAGTTCCATTGCCGTTAGAATTGTCGCATAGGCCATAGGCATCGCAGAGTTGTTGTTCCGAGCAATCCGGGTCGGCGTCGGCAAAAGGCGGGCGGCACTCGATTTCACAGCGGTTATCGGCGACGCAGCCGTCCAACGGCGGATAGAAGCAGGTCCGCTCCAGCCCCTGCTCACCGCCGGCGATGATGCTGAAGATATTGGCTCCGTCAAACAGACACATGGAACCGGAATCGCCGGACATGCTACCGATCATGCTGCCGTCCTGCTGGACGACGATCTCGCCGGTCAGGGCGAACACATCGGTGGTGCCCTCGGTGGTCTGGGCGGAAAAGAAATCCATCCTGAAGGTCAGCGAGCCGTCCTCGTTTTCAATCTCCTGGATCGATCCGTTGAGCAGAAACTGGGTGTCGGTGGCGCTGCTGACGCCGCTGAGGTTGTCGGCGTCGATCACAAATCCCTGGAGGTCGCCTTCCTGGGCTACGAAGGTGACGTCGCCCGATAGGGAGAACCCGGGGAACAGCACGCAGTTCATCAGGGTCATGCTGCCGTCGGCGTTTGCCATGCGACTGCCGCCCAACGGACACGGCGTGCTTTGCTGTTGTGCGAACCGATCGTCGTCCTCGATTCGCAGGGCAATCAGCGACATCGCCGAGCGAATGGCGGCGTCCATCCCGACCCGCTGGACATCGTCCGTGCCGCCCGCCGCGCCGTTGTCGTTGGTGTTGTCAGTGGGCCCGGAACCATTGTCGTTCTGATTGTCGCCTGGGGCACCGCTGCCACAACCGCCCGTACATAGCATCAAGGCGCCGATCAGGGACATCGCTGCGAACCACCGCATCAGGTTCTCCTGCCAAGAGGTTATCGTCCCATCTTCCCCATTCTGCGCGCGTCTCGCAATGGGGCCGGCCGGCCGGCAGCCCGGTCCCCCCCGCGGGTCGGAGGGCCGAACCGCATCGCGCCCCTCCGGCCAGCCGAGAACCCGGAAGGAACGGAGGCGCTCCAGGTGCGCCCCCTTTCTTGTTCACTTGATCCTGTGTCGCGGAACCGCGAACCTTCGACCGCATGTGGCTTCGGATGATTCACGCCTCCCGCAGGTGCCGCAGGCGCATCCCGAAGGAGGCCTGCATCTGCGGCAGTTCACGGCGCCGCCTGCACGGCGCGATGCACTACCCTTCCCGCGAGGCACGCGGTGTGGCGGTCGAATGTCGTGATCGTGAACTGGGCGACTCCGGGGGCTGGCCCAGTGGAGCCCCGGACCGTGATGCGGTATAAGACGACCAGGTCGATCGCACCCGGGATCGGCCGTCCTTGGAGGAGCTGGCCATGCTGTTGAAGCGCTATCCGCTGTACGTTGCCGGCGAAGCCGTGAACACTGAGCCGACCCTGGACGTCACCGATAAGTTCAGCGGCGCCACGGCCACGCAGGTCTCCGCGGCCGACGGCACGATCGTGGAACGGGCGATTGCCGCCGCACACGCGGCATTCGCTCAAACGCGGCGGCTGCCCGGACATCGCCGCCAGGAAATCCTCATGCACATCGTGCAGCGGGTCGAAGAGCGCCACGAAGCCCTGTCCCAAGTGCTGTGTATCGAGGCCGGCAAGCCGATCAAGGACGCTCGCGGTGAAGTCACCCGGCTGGTGGACACCTTTCGGATCGCCGCGGAAGAGTCCGTCCGGATCTACGGAACCTACCAGCCGCTGGACATCAGCGCGCGTGCGGAAGGTTGCGAGGCGATCATTCGCCGCTTCCCGATCGGGCCGTGCAGCTTTATCACGCCCTTCAATTTTCCAATGAACCTGGTCGCCCACAAGGTCGCTCCGGCGATCGCCGTAGGGTGCCCGTTCGTGCTCAAGCCCGCCTCGGCCACCCCGATCGGGGCCGTGATGCTGGGTGAGATCCTCGCGGAAACGAAGTGGCCCAAGGGCGCGTTCAGCATTCTGCCGTGTTCCAGCCGGGAGGCCGAACCGCTGATTACCGATGACCGCATCAAGAAGCTCAGCTTCACCGGTTCGCCCGGGGTCGGCTGGTGGATGAAAGGCCATGCCGGGAAGAAGAAGGTGACCCTCGAGCTTGGCGGCAACGCGCCGTGCATCGTCGACCGGGACGCCGACCTGGACCATGCGGCCGACCGCATCACCATCGGCGCGTTTTACCAATCGGGCCAGAGTTGCATCAGTGTGCAGCGGGTATTGGCCCACCAGGAGATCTATGCCCCACTCCGCAACCGGCTGGTCGACCGGGCCCGTAAACTCAAGGCCGGGAATCCGGCGGACGAGGATACCTTCCTGGGCCCGCTGATCACCGAAGACGAGGCCCGGCGCGTCGAACAGTGGGTCCAAGAGGCGGTGGCTGCCGGAGCCACGCTGCTGTGCGGCGGGGGGCGCCGCGGCAGCGTGGTCGAAGCAACCTACCTGGAGCACGTCGATCGGCAGCAGAAGGTCAGTTGTCAGGAAGTCTTCGGCCCGGTGGCGGTCCTGGAATCGTTCAGCACCTTCAAAGAGGCCGTCGCCCGGGCCAACGCCAGCGACTTCGGGCTGCAGGCGGGGGTGTTCACCCGGAATCTCGACCACGCCTGGTATGCCTACAACGAACTTGAGTACGGTGGCGTGGTGGTCAACGACATGCCGTCGATGCGCGTGGACAGCATGCCCTATGGCGGCATCAAGGACAGCGGGTTCGGTCGCGAGGGCGTGCGCTTTGCCATGGAAGACATGACCGAACTCAAGCTGCTGGTGTTCAGCAAGGTCGGGCGCATCTGACCCGCGAACCCGCCCTGCGGCGACGTCCTCGTGCGGCGCGAGGAGCCGTTCCCCAGCGTTGAGCAGGGGTATGGCAAGCGGCAATCATGCTTCCCTCTGACCCTGCGGCACTTGGCGGGGATTGCCATCTTCCCCGGCAGACACGGCCGCGGTACAACAACGACGTGGACCGGCTGCTCCTCACCGTTTTCGCAATCGTCTACCTGGGCATGATGCTCGGACGGTTGCCCGGCCTGGCGATCGATCGTACGGGCATCGTACTGCTGGGGGCCATCGTCCTGGTCGCGTCAGGCCGCATCTCGGCGCACGACGCTTGGAACGCCGTTGACGTTCCGACCATCGCGCTATTGCTCGGGTTGATGGTCGTGTCGGCGCAGTTCCGATTGGGTGGCGCCTATTCCGCAATCACCCAGTGGCTTGCTCGAGTTCCTGCAACGCCCGCCGTCTTGTTGGGCCTGGTGATTGCGGTCAGCGCGGTCTTCTCTGCCCTGTTGGCGAATGACATCGTCTGCCTGGCCATGACGCCGCTGCTGGTGCAGGGTTGCCTGCGGCGCGGCATCCGTCCGACCCCAATGCTCCTGGCCCTGGCCTGTGCCGCCAACATCGGATCGGCGGCCACGTTGATCGGGAATCCCCAGAACATGCTGATCGGGCAGTACTTGCAACTGTCGTTCGCCGGTTATCTGCTGGACGGAGTTCCCGTGGCGCTCTTGGGATGTGTCACGCTCTGGGCGATTGTGGGCTGGCAGTTCCGGGGCAAGTGGCATGTTGACACCGTCCCGATCGACGTCGCAGCGCCTGAACTGAATCGCTGGCAGACCGCCAAGGGCATCGCCGTGCTTACGGCACTGTTGGTGGTCTTTCTCACCGGGCCCGTGGGCCGCGACGTGGCAGCGCTCGCCGCGGCGGGGATGCTCCTGTTGAACCGGCGCTTGCACTCGCGCGACATGCTCGCCCTGGTGGATTGGCAGTTGCTGGTGTTGTTCGCCGGGTTGTTCATTGTGAACCACGCTGCCTCCAGCCACGGCCTACTCGAGGCCGGAGTCCAGCGGCTCTCCAACGCAGGGGTGGACCTGCGGCACCCTGCGACACTCTTTGTCGTGACGGCCGCCCTGTCCAATTTGGTCTCCAACGTCCCGGCCGTGATGATCCTGTTGCCCGTATCCGGGCACGCGACGGCAGGGCTGATTCTCGCCCTCGCCAGCACGTTGGCGGGGAACCTGATCATCGTCGGCAGCATCGCAAACATCATCGTCGTCGACCAGGCCGCCGGCCTGGGCCTGCACATCGGCTGGCGCGAGCACGCCCGGACCGGTATCCCGGTGACGATTGCCACACTGCTGATTGCCGCGGCCTGGCTGTGGTTCCGCGCCGTCGCAGGGTGAACCACCAGAGGCAACGGCTGGCCTGGCAGTCCCGCGTGTTCGCCCAGAAAAGGGTCACCGCTCCTGGGCCCCCTCAGCCGCGGGGTTTCCGCAGCCGCAGCGGTGTGATCTGCTTCCCTGGGGTGCCTCCTGAGTGCGCTTGCCGCCGGAGGGGAATTCCCGCCGTTGCAATCTCTTCCTCGAAGCGGCTCGTCGCCGTGGATCAAGGTCGCGAATGCATCGAAACGCACCCGGCATGGCGAACTCGTGGCCCTGCTGAAAGAAGTGGATCCAGAACTGCCCGGCTGGCTGAAGCAAGCCCATGCAGCCGCGACTTGATGCCCAAGCACGCTGAGGCCTGGGGTCAAAGTCGCCGGGTGTTCAGGGCGCGGTTGCCGGGTGTTGTGGTCCAGGGCTTGCTGCGCCGGAGTCGGTTCCGTACCGCGCCGGCGTCCAACCCGTACCGCGCTGGGAGCCGGCGCGTACTGCGCCAGGGTCCAACGCTTGCCGCGCACAGGGACGAATCCTGGTTGGAAATGCTCCCCATGAATCCGTGCCGGGCCGGATCCACCGCGGCCTGCCGGAACCTGAATGGCGGGCTCGGGCCCGGCCGAGCGCGCCCGGCTTCGGACCGGGGCGGCGCACGCGGTCCCCACTGCGAAGCCTGACCTCGGCCCGGGGCCCGTTTACCGTCCGTCGGTGGCAGTACCAAACCGAGACCATACTGACCTAATAATTTCACAGGGTTTTGTGGTCTTAACTATCTGTATATAATAGTGTTACAAAGGAACGCGACAGAGCCTCTGTAATCGACGATCTCCTCCAAAACGTATCAAAACACCCCCGAAACGCGCCACGGCCAAATCTGTAACATACGGTAACATAATGACTTATGGAAACAGCCGCCGTTTCCGAAAACGTAAGTGTAAGGGGCCCAATAGCTGGTTTTTTCGATTACCGGTCATGATGAAGCTTCTCCCCGGCGGTCTCGGCAGGTTCACGCCAAGCATGGGCACGGTGCGCGGCGCGCCCTATTTGCAGTATCCTTCCAGCCGCCGCACGACCAGCCGATCGCAGTCCTCGGGCGACTTGGGATTCAGGGCTTGGAAGTCCGCCCAATGGCTGTTCTGGAAATCGACGATCACCCATCGGCCTTCACGATCGCACACGGCAAAGTGTACCCCGCCGACTGCGACTTTGCCGGAGGCGTCCTTGCCCATGAGATAGTCGGCATAGAGCACATAGTCGGCAGCCGGATGGTGTGACCGGACAAACTCGCGAACGCCGCGGGCCATATCCCACAACACCTTCTGTTCGCTCATGTTGCCCTTGACCTCCAGCTGCGGGCCGTTCTCTGTCGTGCTGGCTGTTCTGAGCCCGGCCTCGTTGATCAGCTTGGCAACATGGGTCGCGCTGCCCGTGTTCATCTCGCCTCCGACCCGCACCGGGTACACCAGCAGAGTCGCCGTGGCCGCGGCCTTCTTGAATTCCTGCTGGCGGTCCTGCAGCTCAGCCTGTTCCGCCTGGTCCGGCAAGCCGGTACTCTTTGCCCAGCGCTGTGCGAGCCTGCCCTCCGGGGCGGAGTCGCGCGTCGGATCGTCGAGCCCCAGCACGGGACGGAGGCGCTGTACGACCAGCAGGCAGCACTGCAGCGGTTCCTGGGGATTGATTTTCATGTAGTCGGCGTCGTTCGGCGTCTGCCGATCTTGCCAGACCGTCTCACCCTGACGGTTGGTAATCACGATACGAACCTCTGAGAATCCCTGCTCGTAAGCGCCGAGGAAGTCGGCAAACAGGGCGTAGTCCGTCCTGAGCGGGTTGGCCTGCACGAAGGCGCTGAATGCCTTGGCGGTTGCCGGAAGGTCGGCTTGGTCTGGCGGGCGAAAGTCAGGCGCGTCGATCTCGAGCTTCTTCATCCCAGCCCGCTCCAGCAGCAGTGCGACCACGTCTCCGACCTGCCGCGTGGGTCGCCCGATCAGCCCGGCGGGAAAAACCGTCAGCGACGCGTCGCGGCCGGCGGTCTTGAACTCGGTCAAGAGCTGCCCAGTCCGCGCCCGCGCGGTGTGCGGGTCGGACCGCTGCGCAGCGGCCGGACCGACCGCCGGACACAGGACGCTGATGACCAGGGCACACCGCCACAGGTTACAGGGTTGCATGGCATTTTTCCTTTGCACTATTCGGTATGTATTCACTTACATATCCGCCAAAAAAAAGCCGCGCGGGACCGTCCCTACGCGGCTGCCGCTTCCAATAGCACTCGTCCGATGTTGGCCACGAGCCGTCGCCGCTGGCGATCACTCAGTAGCCCCAATTCCCGCCCGATGTTGGCGACGGTCCCGAGGCCGACGAGCGCCCATGCGGTCAGGGCGGCATCGGGCGGCGACGGCGTCTGCCGCCGGGACCGGTGCGCCGCCACCTGCTCACGTACAAAACGCTGGTAGCGCCGATACATGTCGGCCAGCGCCGCCTGGATTTCGGGGTCGTCGGTCTCGCTCAAGCCGGCAAAGATGATGCGGTAGTGTCCGAATTCACCGTGGTGCCCAGCTTCGTAGTCGAGCAGTCTCTCCGCACCCGTCCGCACGTCGTCCTTCCCTGCCAGCAGCCCCTTCCACACTGCGACCGATAGTTCGTAGACATAGGCGATCGCGGCAATGAACATCGCTTTCTTGTCGACCCACAGGCGATACAGGATATTCTCCTGCACACCGCAGCGCTGGGCGAGTTCCGCCGTGGTCGTTCGTCGATACCCCAAGTCTGCGAAGGCCCGGGCGACAACGGGCAGCAGTTCTCTACGTTTCTCAGCGATTTGACTGGGGCGAGGCATGTCCGGGCGATCCTGACACGTGCGAAAAGTAAGTATCCGCATACATTATGCGCTGATTCCGCCGGCTGTCAAGCGACACCACGGAGCGATGTTGGCGGCGCGACCCCAGGCTGACCTGAGAGCCAATCCCGCCGGGCGCGGCGTCCCCGGGCACAACGCCATTTGCTGCTTGGGTTTGATGGTTGCGGCCCGGGGCTTGGGGCGGTGATTCCGCCCCGGGAGTTGCCAGGAGTCGGACCGAAGACACGCGCAGGTGGGGTGACGTGGACCAGGCTGCGATCTTGCGGGTCTACGGAAGCGGGTGGAGCGCACGGACCCTACGGCTGGACGAAAGCCGGTTCCGCCAGTCAGGCGGCGGCGGCAGGGCAGTCGCCAGGCGTCGCCCAGCTGCGCATCCGGAATGCTCCAGCGACTGCTTTGGGGGATTTCGTTTCAGCCCGCCCCACAGGCGCCATGATGCGTCAAAACGCGAAGCCGTGCAATGGATTGCGAAACACAGTGTCGGCGGCTAGACTCCACCCAGTGCGGGTCCCGGAGCCATAGCGTCTGTTGCGGCCGGGGCCATGCGCCGCCGCGGGGTTAGCGCGTTCTGGCGCCACCGCGGCGAAACTCAAACCGTGGAGGATAGGACGATGAGACACACAACACAGAGAATCGGCTACATATTCCTGGGGTCGGTCGCCCTCGTGGTCGGTGTTTCGGGCGTCGGATACGGCCAACCAACGAAGGAGCAGGCCTCGAGTTATGCCCCTGTCGACATCAAGGAGGCCTTCGCGACCATCATGGGCCGAATGAAGGCCGCGAAAGCGACAGTGATGGAGCGGCAGGTGGACCTGCTCAATGAGCGGTACGACTTGAGCGACCGCCCGGTCCAGGGGCTGACGATGTCCGGAGGCAAGCCGATTCAGGAAGGGGTGCGGGTCAAGCTTCCGAAGGGATCCACTTGGGCGAATCTGGCGGCGATGGAACCCGACGCAATTCGTGACCAGGACCTGTTCCCCGCTGGATTCCTGCCCCTTCCACACCCGAATCATGCAGAAGGCGGCATGACCTTTCCGAAGTTCCACATCGACGAGATCAAGAAGCAGGAAGGGCGGGACCTGACGCGCTTCGACCTGGATTACGATCTTCCAGACCACTTTTTGCCAGAGTTCCCCGCACCCATCTACTTGACCACCCGGCCGGACCTCGGCGACGTCTCCCACAGAAAGCTGGTGACCATCGACAATTACTACGAGCTCTTCAACGGCCTTCTGAACCCCAAGCAGCTCGAAGGTCTGAGGTTGCTGGTGACCGCCTTCCCCCAGCAGCAGTTCAACCAGACGGAGGACCGCCGCTCGGAACGTCCAAGCCGTGGTGTGGCCTGCCTCGACTGCCACGCCAACGGGCACACCAACGCAGCGACTCATCTGGTGGGCGACATTCGTCCTCAGGAGTTCCGGCACCGCATCGACACGCCCCCGCTCCGTGGCGTGAATATCCAACGGCTCTTCGGATCGCAACGGGCTTTGAAGAGCGTTGAGGACTTCACCGAGTTCGAGCAGCGCGCCGCCTATTTTGACGGCGACCCCGTGATTGCCACCAAGAAGGGAGCCAACATTCTGGAGCGTGGCAGCCAGGTGCACGCCATGGCTGAGTTTCAAGCGCTCCTCGACTTTCCGCCGGCACCGAAGCTGGGTATCGATGGCAAAATTGATCCCCGAAAAGGCACCGAGTCGGAAATGCGTGGGCAGGCCCTGTTCTTCGGCAAAGCGAACTGCGGCAGTTGCCACCCGGCGCCGTACTACACGGACAACCTGATGCACAACCTGAAGGCGGAGCGGTTCTACAAGCCGCGGATGATCAACGGGCGCATGGCCAGTGCCGATGGTCCGATCAAGACCTTCCCCTTGCGCGGAATCAAGGATTCGCCCTCCTACCTTCACGATGGGCGGCTCCTGACGCTGGAGGACACGGTCGAGTTCTTCAACCTGATTCTCGAGTTGAAACTCACTGATCCGGAGAAGCAGGATCTCGTGGCGTTCATGCGTCAACTGTAGGAACAGGAGCCGGCGGTGGTCGCAACCTGAGCTTGCAGGCGTTCGCGGCCGGGGTGCGCTGCCGTGAGTGAACGGGGTTCGTCGGCCCGAGTCACGCGGCTGCCAGCCCGCAGCACGGCCTGCGGAGTACGGCAGTGTAACCTGGAAAGCCGGCGTCGGCCGGCTTGCCGGTGGGCGAGTACCAAGCGGAGATCGCGGTCTGCTCAGCCCTGGCGGAATCCGTCGGCGAGGATCCGGTTGCGAATCACAGGCGGGTCCTCCCTTGGGTGATCAGTGCTTCTTTCGATTTCTACCGGGACCTGGGCGTTGCTGCGAGCGAGGCGGCGTTTTTCCTGTCCTATGGCAACATGTTCTTGTGGACCCATGAACGCGTATTCGAACACGCCGTTTGACAAGATCAAGATCGGACAGTCCGAAACCGTGTCGCGCACGCTGTCGCGGAGCGACATCGAGTCATTGGCGTTCGTCTCCGGTGACCTCGATGGCTACCACATCGAGGGCGACGGTGGGCCGGAAGCCGGGACATCGACCGAGGCCGTCGCTTCGGAAGCCTTTGTCAGCTACGTCCTGAACCGCCGGTTTCCCGGTCCCGGCACGCGCGTGGCGGCCGTCGATCTGAAGTTCCGCGGGTGCCTGAGTATCGGCGACACGATCAGCGCGACGGTGACCGTGCGCGACAAGAAGGCCGACGGCGGACTGGTCATATTCGACTGCCGCTGCACCAATCAATCAGGCG
This sequence comes from uncultured Planctomycetales bacterium, assembly GCA_964619935.1. Classification (GTDB taxonomy): domain Bacteria; phylum Planctomycetota; class Phycisphaerae; order UBA1845; family CAIVHJ01; genus CAZUGO01. The sequence goes on from CAZUGO010000085.1 coordinate 67,586, forward strand.
AAGCGGTGGCCTTGGGAACCGCGACCGCGGCGGCGCCGCTGCAACCCATCAGCTACAGCGACCTGGCGACGCCGGAAGTGATCTTCCGAAGAACCGATGCCTTCGTCCGGCTGATCCGCGCCTGTGAGGGTCTTCCGCCGGTCTCGTGCGCCGTGGTGCACCCCTGCGATCGCGATTCATTGCTGGGGCCGCTTGAAGCAGCGCGTCGCAAGCTCATTGAATTGGTTCTGGTGGGACCGGAAGCGAAGATTCGCGCGGTTGCCGCAGCGCACCAGGTGGACCTGAGCGGCTGTCGCATCGTCTCGACGGAGCACAGTGAGGAAGCAGCGGTCAAGGCGGTGGCCCTGGCCCGGTCGGGAGCGGTGCAGGCCCTCATGAAAGGAAGCCTGCACACCGAGGAGCTGATGGCCGCGGTGGTGCCGTCGGCGACGGGGCTGCGCACCGGACGGCGCATCAGTCACGCCTTCATTCTCGACGTTCCGACGTACCCGCGCCTGCTGATGGTGACCGACGCGGCGATCAATATCGCTCCCGGAGTGCGGGAAAAGGCGGATATCGTCCAGAACGCGATCGATCTGGCCCGCACCCTCGGCGTGGAGCGGCCCAAGGTGGCGATTCTGTCCGCCGTTGAAACCATCAATCCCGCGATCCCATCGACGATCGATGCCGCGGTGCTCTGCAAAATGGCCGATCGCAAGCAGATCGTCGGCGGCCTGCTGGACGGCCCTCTGGCGCTTGACAGTGCCATCAGCGCTGAGGCGGTGAAGATCAAGAAGGTTGATTCCCCGGTCGCGGGCCAGGCCGACATCCTGCTGGCGCCCGATCTTGAAGCCGCGAACATACTTGCCAAGCAGCTTCAGTACCTGGCGGGCGCCGACAGCGCTGGCATCGTGCTGGGCACGCGCGTGCCGATCGTGCTGACCAGCCGGGCGGATACCGTGCGCACGCGCCTGGCGTCGGCAGCGGTGATGGCCCTCGTCGCGCACGCCCGACACCAGCCCGGCGCCGCGGCGCTGGTGCACTAGGAGATCACCATGTCGGACGCCATCGCAGTTCTGAATGCGGGTTCGTCAAGCATCAAGTTTTCAATGTACGCGGCCGAAGGCGATGATCTGCAGCTGCAACGAGGCGGGCAGATTGAGGGTCTGTTCACGGCGCCGCGATTCGTCGCGAAGGATGACGGCGGCCGCGTGGTCAGCGAGCACTCTTGGGGCGAAGGGACGCGACTCGGACACGACGGCGGAATCCAGCACCTCTTCGAATTTCTGCGAAAGGAAGTTGTCCAGCACCGGCTGATCGGCGTGAGCCATCGGGTCGCCCATGGCGGAACACAATACACCCGACCGGTGCAGGTTGATGAAAGCGTGCTGCAAGCGCTCGAACGGCTCGTGCCGCTGGTGCCCTTGCATCAACCGCACAATCTGGCGCCGATTCGCGTCTTGTTGGAGCACGCCCCGCAGCTTCCGCAGATCGCCTGCTTCGACACCTCCTTCCATCACACCAATCCTCCGGTGTCCAAGCTGTTCGCGCTGCCGCTCGAATATGCCGAAGCGGGCGTTCGGCGCTACGGATTCCACGGCTTGTCCTACGAGTACATCGCCTCAATGTTGCCGCAGATCGACCGCAAGGCGGCCGCAGGGCGGACCATCGTGCTGCACCTGGGCAGCGGCTCAAGCATGTGCGCGATGCGCGGGGCGCACAGCGTGGCCAGCACGATGGGGCTCACCGGAGTCGACGGCCTGCCCATGGGGACGCGCAGTGGAGCGCTCGATCCGGGCGTGCTGCTGTTCCTGATGGATCAGCGAAAGATGGATGCGCGGGCCATCGAGAAGTTGATTTACGAACAGTCCGGGCTGCTCGGGGTGTCGGGAATCTCCAGCGACATGCGCACCCTGTTGGCCAGTGACAATCCACGGGCCCGACTGGCGATCGACATCTACGTGTATCGAATCGGCCGCGAACTGGGCTCGCTGGTCGCGGCATTGAGCGGCCTGGATGCCCTGGTGTTCACCGCCGGCATTGGAGAGCGCGCCGCGGCCATCCGGGCCCGGGTGTGCCGCGAAGCAGCCTGGACCGGACTGCGGCTTGATGAAGCAGCGAACGCGGCCGGCGGCCCCCGAATCAGCACCGCCGACAGCGCGGTGGCGGCGTGGGTCATTCCGACAAACGAGGAACTTATTCTGGCACGACACGCGAGCCGCATGCTCTCGAACCGTGAGCATGCCGGCGTTCGTTGAGGTCATGCAATCAGACCAAGGAGATCCACGATGATCGATACCAAGAAGCTGGCCGATAGCATTGACAGCGCGCTGTCCGCGATGGACGAAAAGCGCAAGGGCTTCCTGTCCGCCGAGACGCAGAAGTACCTGGAATGGGAGCAGCGCCTGGAGCGCATCAGCGGTGTGTTCGACAGCCTGCGCGAGGTCTGGAAGCCGCGATTGGAAGTGTTGATCAAGAAGTTTGGCGACCAGGTTGCGGCGAGTCCCAAGTTGACGCCGTCGACCCGCAGCATTGAACTCGAATTCAAGTCTGACGTGGCGAAGATCACTTTGCAATTTCAGGCGACGACGGACCACGATCTCTGCAAAGTCATCCTGAACTACGACCTGCGGATTATCCCGATTCTCATGCAGTTCGATTCGCACGCCGAGCTGGAGATGCCGGTCGACGCCGTCGATCGAGACGCCATCGCCCGTTGGATCGATGACCGGATTCTGTCATTCGTGCAGGTCTATATCTCCCTGCACGAAAACCCGTTTTACCTGCAGGATCACATGGTCCAGGATCCGGTTTCGGGCACGCGCTTTCCCAAGCTAATCGCAGGTGCGACTCTGCAACAGGACGGGCGCACGTACTACTTCATCAGCGAGGACACGCGGCAGACCTTCGAGGCCCGCAGGACCGGCAAGGCCAAGTAGGCTGCGGCGCTGCAAGCCGAGTGGGACGCTGCGGCGGGCGGCAGCGGGGCACGGCCGCCGGAGCATGTCGCGGCCGGGCGCGACCACTTGGGGGCAGCGCTGTGGACTCACAGGACATGAGGTTGACTGACGATGAAACCCGCAAAGCATGTGACTCAGGTCGGCGATCGCCGGCACCCGATCGACAGGCGGCGAGGTAGGAGCAGGCGCGTCTCAAGCGAGCGGGCCACGGCACTGGGCGGCCTGATGCTCGCCGCACTGTGCGGCGCCGAATGGGGCTGTCGATCCGATTCCCAGGCGGCGCCGCCTGCGCCCACCCCTCCCGAGGTGACCCTCAGCCAGGTCGTGGAGCGGACCGTTGTCGACCACGAGGAGTTTACAGGTCGAACGGAGGCGGTGCATTTCGTCGAGGTGCGCTCGCGCGTGCGCGGCTATCTGAATGCGATTCACTTCAAGGAGGGCGACGAGGTCCAGGCGGGCGCGCTGCTGTTCGAGATCGACCCGCGTACCTTCCAGGCCGAGGTCAAGAACGCTGAGGGGCAGAAGGCACAATGGTCTGCCAAGCGTGATAAGGCTCAGGCGGACGTCACCCGCTATGAGAAGCTCGTGCCCAGCGGCGCCGCGAGCGCCCAGGATCTGGACAAGGCCCGTGCCGAGCTCGGGGAGGCGCTTGCCGCCATTCAATCGGCGGAAGCAATGGTCGAACGCGCTCAACTCGACCTGGAGTTTTCCAGGATTACAGCGCCCATCGACGGACAGGTCGGGCAGGCGCTCATCACCGTGGGCAATCTGGTGCCGTCGGACTCCGGAGGTTCCGACGGCGTGCTGACGACCATTGTCTCCATGGATCCGATGTATGTGTACTTCACGGTGAACGAGCGATCACTGTTGAGAATCCGCGAGCAGTACAGAGCCGGGATGCCGGATGGCGCCGTCGCACCGCCGGTTGGCGAATTGAAGATTCCAGCGTATCTGGGCCTGGCAAACGAGGAGGGCTTTCCCCACACCGGCATGATCGATTTCGCAGACAATCAGGTCGATCCCGGCAGCGGGACGCTGCGCGTGCGCGCGCCCTTTGACAACGCACGCCGCGTGTTCAAGCCAGGACTCTTTGCACGACTGCAGGTACCGGTCAGCGAACCCTACCAGGCCATTCTGGTGTCGCAGCAGGCCCTGGGAACGGATCAGGGTCAGAAATATGTTCTGGTGGTGAATGACACCGGCGTCGTGGAACGGCGGTTCGTGAAAGTGGGGCCGCTGCAGGACGACGGACTTCAGGTGGTCTCCGCAGGTTTGCAGGCCGGTGAATGGATCGTCGTGAACGGCCTGCAGCGCGCCCGGCCGGGCAAGCCGGTCACGCCCCAGCGCGCCGCGATGCCGACGCGTGCCGTCGGAGCGAGCGCCCCGCGGCCCACAACCCAGCCGGCTGCGGGGCCGCACCCCTCGTAGCACGGGCGGTATCTGAGGAAGTTCGTCATGTTCGCGACCGCATTCATCAATCGTCCCGTCTTCGCATGCGTCATATCGATCGTCACCATCCTGCTGGGCATCGTGGCCCTGCGGGCGCTGCCGATCGCCCAGTATCCGGAGATTGTTCCACCGACCATTCAGATCTCGGCCATCTACCCGGGGGCCAGCGCCAGGGTCGTCGCGGACACCGTGGCGACGCCGATTGAGCAGGAAGTCAACGGCGTCGAGAACATGCTGTATATGGCCTCCAAGTCGACGAATGACGGTCAGATGTATCTCGACGTCACTTTCAATGTGGGCACCGATCTGAACATGGCCCAAGTGCTTACCCAGAACCGCGTCGCGAT
>CAZUGO010000086.1:0-39109 GCA_964619935.1 uncultured Planctomycetales bacterium
ACGCACCCCGGCCAGCTTCCAGCCGCGGACGTTGCACACTCCTCAAAGTAGAAGACGTCGCCGGAATCCACCTCGCCGTCGCTGTTGAAATCACCGGATCCAGCAAGCGGAATGTCTCCGAACCGCACGTAATGCCACTGCGCGTGGCTTTCCAGAAAGCCGGAGCGGGCAACCCAGTTGATGGACGGAAAGAAGGAGGGGTACGGACCCCCAGGCGTCCCCGCGTGGATCAACTCGCCGTCGATGAACCAGTAATAGGCCTGGTCACCGTAGACCTCCAGGCGGTGCGTGTGGACCTGATCCGGAGGGATGTCAACAAAGAGGATCACCGCAAACGAGTCCTGGATGAACTTCACCTGGTCCCGGGAAATGGCGAACCAGTAGGCCTCCCCACCCTGATTCCAGGCGGTCAGCAAGGCGGGGCCACCCCAGATAAATTCAGAACTTTCACCGTCGGCCAGCAGGCGCCACTCGACAAAAAACGTCTCGGCACCGTCGAATTCCATGATCGACCGTGTATAATGGTCCTGATCACCCCCGGGCGGTTCCCAGCATTCTCCCGCTTGCACAATCTGATGCAGAACGTTATTCTCCAGCCACCGTTCCGGCGTGCAGTCGACGCCGCGCACCCAGCCGGTCTCTTCCGGAAACAAGGAGGCGGCTTCATATGAGACCACGTCAGCCCATACGGGGGCCGCCACCAGAATGATCAGGATCGCAACCACGCGTGTCATGGGACTCGCCCCTTTCCAATTAGTCTCTGCTGCCGGCGAAGCAGCAGCCCGCAGCTCACCACTCTAGCCCAAGGAGCATCCAATGAGAACCCGGATTACACCCAGCCTCATCGGTGGTCTGGCCCTGGCCATCGTAACTGCCCCCCCCCCCAAGCACTTCGGTTGCAGCAGAAAACTGCACGACCAACCCATCGACCGGACCGGACATCTGCGTGAGCTTTGACAGCGGCACGCCTTTTGAGGGCACGCACTTCACCGTGGATTACCAGACGGATTCAACCAAGCCGAGTGTGACCCTCAAGGCCGGCAGTCTGAGTTGGAAGGTGCGCTCGGATGACGGCGGCAGCCCCGGCAAGATCGGCACCATTTCCCTTAATCCAAATGTAGGTACGGACGACTTCGGAGTGTCGGTCATGAACGGCGCCAACCCCGGCGCCACGGACATCGGTGCCATCCATCTGGATGCGGGCGGCGGCTGGACCGGTACGGCAGACCTGAACGGACTCCTAATATCAGGGAGCCTCACGGGTGAGCTGACGGTCCAAAACGAGGTCAAGGGCGCGGTCCTGATCAGCGGCTCAGTCGTCGGCCCGCTGACCGTCGCCAAGGTCACCGGGTTTCTGAACATCGTGGGCGACTACGGCGATAGCAGCGCCAACCACACCTTCGACATTGATGAGATCAGCGGCGGCGGCATCGTGTATATCCAGGACGATGTGCTCAACAGTGCCAGCGGTACGCTGACCGTGACCGTGGACACCATTGGCGACGGCAGCACCGTCGGCACGTTCAAGATCTTTGACGACGTCTCCAGTTCGAATGTCACCATCACCATCGGCGACTTGGGGGACGATACCAGCGCCGGCGGCGTTTCCGGCTTCGAGATCGGTGGGGACTTGGGCGGCACGCTCGTGCTGACCGAGGGTGTGCCCAGCACCGAGGATCCCGGGAGCACCAATTTCGTGACGGTCAACACCCTGACCTCGACCGGGATCATCGATTTGACCAACGATCCCGTGCAAGGCACGTTGTTCATCACCAACAGCGCCGAGAGCGGTTCGGAGATCAGGAACGGCGGAGCCATCCAGGGCTCGGTATACCCGGCCGAGAACAATGGTGACTTCGCCGGGACTGCCACCTTCGACTCCATCGCCGCCGGCGGGAACCTGTGGTGCTTTGACCCGTCTGGCGCAATCAAAGAATGCGCCGTCACCGGGACGATCAACATCACTAACGACGTTGACGGCCTGATCCGCGTGGACGGAAATATGAGCGGTACGCTCGATATCGGCGGAGACGTCGGGCCGCACTCCGGCGATGACGGGCTGGTCTGGATCGTGGAGACCATGAGCGGCACGGTCCAGGTGGACGGTAGCGTGGATGGCCACATCCACTTCCCCAAGACGTTCGCCAGCCCTGGCGCGGTGACCATTGACGGCAGCCTCAACGGCTCCGGCGGCGTGTTCAAGCTCGGTGACAACATCTCCAGCGAGACCCACACCGGGGACCTGACGGTCAAGACAGACATGAACGGGTTGGTGGACGTCGATGGAGATTATGATGGCGATATGATCGTTCAAGGAGACGCGGGCGGGGACTTCGATTTCGAGGCGGACCTCTCGGGAACGCTCACCATCGACGGCATCCTGGATAACGGATCCGATCTCGCGGTGGGAGAATCCTTGACCAGCACCGCGGAAATCACCATCAAAGACGATTGCGAAGGTGACATCATCGTGGGCACTTCCACCGCCAGCGGTTCTGTCATTCATCTCGAAGGCGGGCTGCAGAGCACCGGCACGGTGACCATCAACGAGGATGAGGGCGACCACGATGCCGGCGGGACCATCGCGGTAGGGTCCTTGAGCGGAGACCCCATTGCCGGCGACTACGACGGCTCCATCACCGTCAAAGACAACTCCGCCTCCGGCTGTAGTGGCAGTTACGGCGATCTGGACGGCGTGGTGCGCATCGCGGTGTGCGACGACAACGACGCTGCCGACCACACGGTCTGCGTCGAGGGCGATGTCAATGGCAGCATCTCCGTGGTGGGGGGCGGTGTGTGCTCGGCGAGCCCCAAGTCAGCCGTCTGTTTCGGGTGCCAATAGTACGGGCGTAGGTGTCGCAGCGGGAACCCAGAAGCCGGCCGGCGAACACTCATCGGCCGGCCGGCCCGCTCGATCAGGTCTTGACGTCTCATCGTGGTTCAAGTCGGCGGCATGACCCTCAGCGGTCGGCGGAAACGGTCCAGTGCACCGCCGCGCCGACCGCGGTGACCGCCGCGATGTGCCCGTGGTGTCTGTAGTGCTCCACGGACCATGAGGCACCGCGATACCGCAGCAGGACGCGTTGTTCGTCGGGCACGTCGATGACCCGGCAGTCGTCGAACCCCCCGATGCCCCGGCCGTTGGCCTTCAGCGTGGCTTCCTTGGCCGTCCACAGGCGAAAGAACATCTCCCAGTCGCGGCGGCCGGCGGCGTCCCACTCGCGTTCATCCGCCAGGCGGGTCCACAGCCCTGCATGACGGCGCGGCACGACGCACTCGACATCGATGCCCACCGGCCGCTCGGCAAGGACCGCGGCCACCATCGCCGGCTTGTGCGAGATTGACCAATGCCAGCCGTCGCGCGGCAGCGGCGCACCGTCCCCACCCTGCGGCCAGTCGCCCGCGGGGGCCCCGCAGGTCGTCGCACACACGGCCAGCGCCTCGCGGGCCTTGGCCCGCTGCAGAGCAACGCGCACGCGGGGCGACGCGGTCGGGTCACTGCGGATTCCCATCAGCAGCGGTTGCAGGACCACGTGGCGTCCTCTGGCGGAGGGGTTCATGACCCAAGTTCGGCATCGCCGGCCGCTGGGGAATCCGGACCGCCGCCCTCGGCCGTGGGCCAGACCGCCCGGGTGGTGTGCTTGACGATGTCGGCATCGAAGTAGTTTCGGCCCATGCCGGCGTCAACCACGATACCCTGGGCGTTGATGCCCGCGGAACGCCGGCTCAACAGAAACGCAGCGACGTCGGCCACTTCGGCGCAGGTCAGGGCCGCCTTGCGCAAGGTCGCCTGCTCGGCGAACAGATAATGATCCAGATAGTCGGGGATGCCAGCGGAGGCCGAGGTCTTGAGCAGTCCGGCACACACGGCATTGAACCGGATCTGCGAGAAGCGGCTGAAGGACTTCGCCAGGAAGGTCACCGCGGAATCCAGGGCCGCCTTGGCCGGTGCCAGGTAGCCGTAAGCCTCGGCGGCCATGTGCGCCGTCGAGATCGAAATGGTCACCACGCTGCCGCACGGGTCCAGGTGCTCCTTGAAGGCATTGGCCAGGGCGATCAGCGAGTAACAACTGATGTCCACCGCCTGCAGGAAGTCGTCCCGCCGAACCTCGTGAAATCGGCCGGTGAAACGCGCGTAGTTGGCGAAGGCGATCGAGTGCACCAGGCCGGAGATGCGCTGATGCCTCTGTCGCACGGCGACCGCCAGTTGCTCGATCTGGCGGCTGTCGGATACGTCACAGACGTGCACTTCGCGGCCGGGCAGCAGGCGGGCGAGTTGGTCGCGGCGCTGCTCGGAGCGCACGCTGTACACCACGGTGGCGCCCTGCGCTTCGAGGACCCGGGCAATGTGGAACGCCACGCTGCGCTTGTTGGCCACGCCCAACACCACAATGGTCTGGCCTGCAAGATCGAGAAAGCTCACCATGCCGTCCCGTCCACCGTTCGCCGCCCGCGGCCCCCAGACATCAGAAACCTCCAACGGGCAGCGGGCCTCGTTGTACCCCGCCCCTCGGCGCCCGTCAAACCACGACGGCGGCGGTTCACGCCTGATCGATTGCCGTGCCACATTCCGGACAGATCGGCGAGGTCAACTGGTAGAGTAGGTATTGGCATTTCGGGCAGCGGGGTTCTTCCACCACGACGTGGATCCTCAGCCCGCAGGCCCGGCAACGATCGCCCCCCGGAGCCAGGTCCTGCTTCCTGGCACAACGCGGACACACCAGCACCACCCGGAAGTCCGCCAGCGCCCCGGCTTCGTAGTCGACACTCCGGTTCAAGCGGGCCAACACCAGCAGGGCGAGTGTTCCGCAGGCCGCGAGGATGCCGCTGGCGCCGGTGAGTCGTCCGAGGATCTCGAGGGTCCCGCCGGTCAGCGGATACAGGCGGCCTTCGATCACCAGCAGTTCGATCAACCCGGCAGTGGCGGCCACCGCGGCCACGGTGGCCCAGCGCACCCACAGTTGCGGGCGGCTGAGTGGGCACAGGCGCACCAGGTTGGCATGGGCCACGGCCACCGCGGCAGCCATCAACCCGCTGCACCATGCGACGCCGCGATCGGTTTCGGACCCCCAGATCTGGACCAGCCATAGGCTACTGCCGAGCACAGCCAGGCCCACACCCAGCCACGGCCAGCGCCGCGGCAGCGGCCGGTGGATCTCGACCAGGCTGGCACTGACCAGCACTCCGCCGGTCAGCACGGCCAGCGCCGTCGCAAAAAGGTCCTCCGTGGCGCCCGGCCTCCAATTCGCCGACCAGACGTTCGCCGACCAGACGCCGGTCACCGCGACCGCGAAAGCGGCGGCGCAGCTCGCCAGGGCCACCCCGCCGGACTCCCGCGTGCGGCGGCCGCCCAGCAGCACCACGCTGCCCATGCCCAGCAGGGCCGCCGGAACGCCGAGCGCCATGGTAAACGCCATGCGCTCTTCGAAACCGGATCCGAACAACTGCAAGGCATCCCAGATCAGCAACAGGGCCCCGCTGAACTCCAGGATGACCGCAAACATCCCCAGCATTCCGGCGAAGCGGGTGGGCGCGCGATCGATGAGCATAGACATGAGAATCAACAAACCACAAGCCGTGGCAGTGGCCAGACCGGTTCCGGTCACGCGCCAGGGCAATGCCCCCTGACTCAGCAGGATGGCCCCGACGCTGGTCAGGGCCGCCAGCCCCAGCGACCACAGCATGATCCGCAACAGCAATCTGCGAAGCGGCATGATCTCTTCCTGTTCGGGGCTGCTCCGAACCCTCACAGCGCGGTGGCCGCAAAGGTCACCCGCAGGGCCGGCTGCTCACCGACCGTCAACCGCCCGGTCATGAAGAAGACGTCGTCGATCTGCTCGTCCAACTGCACCGCGACTTCCAGGATATCACCGGGCCGGACGATGTGCCTGAACTTGGCTTCGCGGATGCGCGTGATCACCGGCGTGGTTTTCGCCGCCGTCTCAGTGCCCAGCCGCCGGCCGACCAGCAGGGCACCCGCCTGAAAGCAGCACTCGCACAGCAACACCCCGGGCATCACCGGATTCCCCGGATAGTGCCCCCGGAAGAACTCAGCCTGCGGGTCGGCAAGCACCCGGGTGCAGATACGGTCGGCGTCCAGCGCCAGCACTTGGTCGACGAACAAGAACGGCGGGCGGTGCGGTAGGCCGTCGATGGATTCCGCTTTGTTCATGTCGCTGCCTCCGCCCGGCTGCGCGTCGTCCCCGGGGGCGGGGTGCTGCACCGCACCGCGCCCGCTACGCCGGGGTCCGGGCGCTGCCCAGGAAACGGTCCACTTCGTTGGCCACGATCACGCCGTAGTTGATGGTCCCCAGCCAGCCGGACATGATGATGCCCACGCTGCCGGTGTGAAACAGGCCGGGGATCTCCTTGGGCAGATCCATGCTGACCTGCAGCCCTTCGAACTTGGTGCCGAAGGTCGCCCCGCGGGCCTGCTGGGTATAGTGCTCGAAGGTGCGGGGCGTCGCCGCTTCGATGTGATCGACCTTGTCGCGGATGTCGGGGACGTATCGCTCGAGGTGATCCAGCGTGGTCTCGCACAGCCGTCGCTTGGCCTCCTGATAGTCGCCCTCCGGCAGTTCCGCCCAGTCCGCGTAGTTGGCGTTGGTGCTGGAGACCACGGCATAGCGGCCCAGGTCCGGCCGGGTGTCGCTATAGTACAACGAAAACGTCCGGCTGGTGATGTCCCGGGCGCACATCCGTCGATGGTCGAACTCCGGCCACACCGAACTGAAGATCAGGTCGCCGACATAGTCCAGGGTGGCGCCCTTGCGGATGCCCAGGTACACCTGGCAACTGCTGTTGTTCAGCCGCACCGCCCGGGCCTGGGCGACGAATTCGGGCCTGAAGCGATCGGCTCCGACCAGGCGCTCGACGGTCGCCTTGAGGTTGGCGTTCGAGACCACCGTGTCGCTGGACATACGGCGGCCGTTGACCACCACGCCGCCGACCCGCCCGCCCTGCACCCGGATCGCTTCGACCTGGCAGGATTGCCGCAGGTCCACCCCGTTGCCCGCCAATTCCTGCTTCATCATGCGAATGAGCTTGTCGGTCCCACCCTTGAAGATGAACACACCCTTGCTCATGAAGTTGGAGAACACGATCCCGTAGGTAATCGCCGGGTCGTCCAGGGTCGACCCGTTGGCATAATTGATCGGCTCCATCAACAGGCGCCAGACATCGGTCCGCCCGGGAAAGAACTGCTCAAACAACTCGCGGGTGGTCATGCGGGCGTCGTCGTAGAAGTCCATGCCGCGGGCGGTGTCGAAGAAGGCGGCCACCGCCTGCGGGGCGATCCCGAACTGCTCGACCAGAATCCGCGTGAAGTCGTCGCGCGAGTAGGTGGTCTCCAATTGGAACTGCGGATTGTCGAAACGGATGCCGCGGAGCTGCGCGATGCACCCGGCGATCTCGGCAGTCCAGTAGCGGCGGCAGCTCTTGATCATCCCCACCGGGAAACCGTGCAACGAGATGTCGAAGACATGTCCGCCGCGGCGTTTGAACCAGGTGGCCATCCCGCCGAAGTTGTAGTGCTGTTCCAGGAGCAGCACCGAGCGGCCGGCCTTGGCGAGGACGTTGGCACAGGTCATGCCCGCCAGCCCGCTGCCGATGACGATCACGTCGTAATGATCGCGGAGCCCTTCCAGGCGATCGCGCCGGCGGGTCTTTTGCCGGACCGACTCGTAGTATGCCGAGCGATCCTGGGCCGGCGTAAAGTATGGTTCTGGCTGACTCACGAGCGATCCTCGAGCGGCCACCGGGCGTGTGGCGTCAGCGGGACAACACGTGCAGGTTGGCCATCCCGATGCCGCTGAGCATGGCACCGATGATACCCAGAAAACCCTGGTCCGTCCCGCACAGGAACAAATTGCTCAGTTCCGTGCGGCCGTCCCGGACCTTGCGGGGGGCACCGTAGACGGCACCGCTGAGGTGACCAGTGTAATGGGCGATGGTCCGCGGCGTGAAGATGTCGCGATAGACCACGTGATCGCGGAATTCCGGAATGAAACGCACGGCGTGGTCGGCGGCCTGGTGGTAACAACGCTCCTTGACGGCGGCGTAGGCAGACGGCTCCAGACCCACCCAGCGGTCGTGGTTGGCCAGCGAAGTCATCCGCAGCAGGCCCTCTGGAAGATGCTGGTGATCGGCATAATTGTTGGGACAGCAGAACACGCCGCTCCGCGGGTCGATGGGCTCGGCCGGGCGCTCATAGCTGAAGGTCTCGGCATCATTGAAGAACATGATGGTGGCATCGATGCCCAACGCGGCCGGCGTCACGTCCAGAACCGAAATGGACTCCACGAAACTGAGCTGCCCGATCTCCGCCGGTGCCGGCGGCGGTCCCCCGCACAAGGCCGCGGTCTCCAGCCGGCCGGCTGACGACAACACGACCTCGGCGGTCAGCGTGCGGCCGTCGTCGAGCACCACGCCCGTGACCCGAGCCCCGTCATGCTCCAGCCGCCGCACGCCGCAGCCCATCCGAAAGCGGCCGCCGCAGGACCGGTAGCGCTTGACCAACTCGGCAATGATGCGGCGGACCCCACCCTTGGGGCGGGCCAGGCCCTCCAGAAAGATGCTCTTGAACAAGGTCACGAATTGGGTGTAGTCCATGTCCTGCGGCTCCGCGCTGCCGTAGAACTGCAGGGGACACAGCAGCATTTCGATCAGCAGCCGATCGCCAAAGCGGGCGTTGAGCACCCGGCGTGCCGACTGCGGCTGGACATCGTAGCGGAGGTCGTCGTATGCCCGCACCTCCTCCACGAAGCGCACAAACCGATCGGCTTCGGCCGGGAACGCCGACGCCACCTCGCTGACCAGCAGCGCGACGTCGTTGCCGAAGCGCAGGCGGCAGCCGGGAAAGCACACCATCGAGTAGCGCTGCGGGCACAACTCCAGCCGCTCGCGCGAGATCCGCAGTTGTCGCAGCAGTTTCGCCAGCGGAGCATTACGCACGCCCGCTTCGACGTAATTGGTCAGCGCGTGCAGACCGACGTCAAACCGGTGACCGTCCCGGGTGTAGAATGAGTTCAAGCCGCCGTAGACCGTGTGCCGCTCGACGATACACACGCGGCGGTCGTATTGGGCCAAGCGGATGCCGGCGGCCAGGCCGGACATCCCCGCTCCGATGATGATGACCTCGTGGTCCACGCCCGACATTCCAACCACCGCGCCGCGGGACTCAGCAGCAGTCGCGTGACCTCACCCGCGGTTACGGCCCATCCGAGGCCGCCGGTTGGGTGGTCGGCCGCGCGGCGCTTTGCGGCGCGGATTGTCCGCCGATGAGTTCCAGGATTTCGGTCGGCGGCGCGAAGGTGTCAGCCGGCAGGTCGACATTGTGTTCGATGGAGTTCACCACGATCTTGACCTCCGAGCCCCCCTGACGATGAATCCGAGTGTGCGGCAGCAGAACCCCGTCAACCGCCTGGTAGTCTTGCAGCAAGGTCTCGAGTTGATAGACGTTCTCCAGTCGCTCGACGGCCTGGTCCTGGCGAAGCAGCAGGCCGGACTCAACGCTGAAGTACCAGGTCTCCTGCTGGGTCGAGCCCACCGGGGTCAGCACCACCGTGTGGCACGGTGTCCCGTCGACATCAGTGACGCCCGTGCAGGCCGCGGCGGTGTACAACTGGTCGACCTTGATCAGTGGATTGAAGACGCCCTGCCGGACCTTGAAGGCCGACTCGCGGCCGGCGTACAGACGCGGACCCTGAATGGCGGATTCCAACCAGGCCTGGGTGCCGTCCGTGCCCTCGACCGTCTCCCCCAGCCCTTCGAAGTGGGTCACCATCTTCAGCTTGCCCGGATCGGCGGCGGTGATCGACAGCGTCCCGGTCAAGCCGAAGCTGGGATACTCAATGGTCCCGCGGGTCACTCGATTGCGAACCTTGCGGTAGGCGGCCAGCCCACCGCTGTTCTCGAGGTGCCGGGCAATGACCGCTGCTGCGCTCGGGACCGCCGGGGCCGCCGGCTCTTGAGCGGTCGCTGCCGACACGGTGGCGGCCAGGATCAGCATCGTGGTTCGTTTCGCGTACCTGTGACCGTCCATCAGGGCTCCTTCTCTCTCGCTGGCCGCAGCCGGCCAGCGGACCTGCGCAGGCCAAGCAGTCGACCCGATCGGTTGTTGGCTCAACGCCAGATCACAGCCTAGTCGGCTGGCGGTCAGGTCGAATGGCCCCCGGAACCGGCCGGACCGACCGCCGCGGTTGCCGCCGGGGTCATCATCGTCGGCCGCTATCCTGCGGTTCCCACGGCGGCGAACTTGGGACCCAGATAGGCCACGCAACTGTCCAGAGATGCCAAATGGTGGTAGTCCTCCTTCGGCACCTCGATCTTGTAGCGCTTGCGCAGCTCCATGACGATGTCCAGAAAGTCCATGGAGTCTAGTTCCATCTGCTCGCGCAGGCTGACGTCGCCTTTGAGATCGGAGACGTCGGCGTCGGGGGCGACCACCTCGATGATGTCCAGGATGATTTGTCGGATTTCGGAATCGGTCATGGCATCCTCGATCTGTGGGTTCAGGTCAGTCGGCCGCACGCCTCTTGGCGCCCGTATCGCCAGGGTGGTAGCGCTTGACAATCACGACGGAATTGATGCCCAGCATACCAAATGAGTTATTCAAAATATAGTCCACGCGATCCAGCCGCAGCGGCTCGTTGATCACCAGGTTCCGCATGGCGCACGCTGGGTCGAGCTGCTCGATGTTGATGGTCGGATGGACCTGGTGGTCTTCAAAAGCCGGCAGATTGCCTGCCAGCTCCAAGGCCCCCGCGGCCCCCATGGCGTGGCCGATGAAACTCTTGGTGTTGTTGATGGCTGCCCGGGAACTGTCGCCGAACACCTCGCGGATGGCCGCCGCTTCCTGCTCATCGCCGCTGGGCGTGGAGGTCGCGTGAGTATTGATGATGTCGATGTCACCGGGCGACAAGCCGGCGCGCGACAAGGCCATGGTCATGCACTGGGCCAGGCGCTCCGGCAGCGGCATCACCGGGTCGTGGGCATCTGAGTTCATGGCATGGCCCACCAGTTCGGAGACGATCGGCGCGCCGCGGGCGACGGCGTCGGACAGACGCTCCAGCAGATAGACGCAACCGCCTTCGGACACCACGATCCCATTGCGGGCCGCGTCGAACGGCCGCGAGGCCCGCGCCGGATCAGGATGGTGGGCGAGCGCCCCCTGGCTGGCAAAGCTCGCAAAAATGCCGAAGGAGTGCACCGCCTCCGAGACTCCGCCGCACAGGGCGGCATCGACCTCGTCCAGACGCAGCATCTGCATGCCCTGGATCAAGCCGGCGTTGCCGGCGGCACAGGCGGCACCGATGGTGTAATGCGGACCGGCGATCCCCATGTTGATGGTGATCTCGCCGGCGGGGTTGTTGGCCACCGTCCGCGGGTTGTGGTGATGCGACCAGCACTTGGTGTCGTAATCGAACTCCCGAATCACGGCGATTTCGTTTTCGGTTTCGACGGTGCCGTGCTCGGTCACGCCGATGTACACGCCGACCCGCTGGCGACCGACCGCCTCCAGGTCCAACCCGCCGCGCGCCCGGGCCTCGTTGGCACAGAAAATCGAGATCGCCCCGGCCCGGGTTCCCCGGCGGCGCTCCTTGGTCGATTGATATTGCCGCTCGTCGAACTGGCAGATCCCGGCCAGCACCTTGCCCATGAAGCGGGTCTCGATCCGGGTGATACCGGAATTGCCGGCCAGCAAGTTGCGCCGCAAGGCAGCGAGATCATTGCCTAGCGGCGAGGTCAGACCAACTCCGGTGATGACGATACGATCGCGATCCGAGATGTCTTGGTTCGAAGAACTCACAGCAGCACCTGCGCCCAAGTGCGTCATGATAATGGGTTTATCGCTCGACGGGAAGTTCGGCCACGCAGATCGGCAATCAGCCGCTCCAGGCCCTCGGCAGTGCCGATTTCCGGAGCATATCCCAAATCGCGGCGCGCGGCTGAAATATCAAAATAATGGGAGCAGGCCAACTGTGAGGCGATGAATCGCGTCATTATCGGCTCCCGCGGTCGGCCGGTCACCGCGTGCAGGACTTCCAGGACCCCACCCACCCGCCGAGCCATCCGGTAGGAAACCGACCGCGTCACCGGCGGCAGGTCCAGCCGCAGAAGGATTTCATCCAGCCACGGCCACAGCTCGACCGGCTGCCCCTGACTGATGAAGTAGGCCCGCCCGGCCGCCTGGCCGCGGGCCAGCGCGTCGCAGGCCTGCAGGTGAGCGCGGGCCGCATTGGTAATGTAGGTCACATCAACTCGATTGCGGCCGTCGCCGACCCGGACCAACCGTCCGGCCCGGGCCCGCTCGATGACCCGTGGGATCAAGTGCGGATCGCCCGGGCCCCAGATGAGGTGCGGGCGCAGCGCTACCGTCCGCAGGGCCGCAGAATTCGCCTGCAGCACCCGTTGCTCCGCTTCGGCCTTGGTTCGTGGATACCACGAGCGGTAGCGCCGCGGGTAGGGCTGAGATTCGTCCACGCCGCAAAGATCGCCATCGCCAAACACGACGCTTGGTGTGCTGGTGTAAACCAGGCGGCCGACACCCTGCCGCCGGCAGGCCTGTAGCACATGCTCAGTGCCCAGCACGTTGGTTCGCCACATCGCTGGACGGCGACCCCAGACGTCGGTCAGCGCCGCGACGTGAAACACGACATCGACGCCCGCGCAGGCCTTGGTCAGGGCCGACTCGTCCGCCAGATCCGCCTGCACCGTCGCGATGCCATCGGCCTGCAGTCGGGGATTCTGCCGCCGACCCAGGGCCACCACCCCGTCACCGCGGTCACGCAGCATGCGGGCGATGTGCCCCCCAAGAAAGCCGCCGGCCCCGGTCACCAGGGCGTTCATCGCGCCTGCCTCCGGGCCCAGTCCGCCAGCGCTTCGCGGTCGATCTTGGCATTATGCCTGGTGTCCACCGGAAACCTGCCGCGAAACAGGAAGCGGCGGATGGCCGCGGTCGTGGCCTGCCGGCGACCGATGTCGCGCAGCTCCTCGACCAGTTGGGCCTGCCGCCGCCGACTCCCAGCGCGCCCGGCAACGGGCTCCACCACCATGATCGGCTCCTGCCGGCCGGCAGGACCCAACCCGACCAGCGCACAGCGGAGCACGTCCGGATGGCTGCAGAAGACGCCCTCGCAACACTCCGAGTAACTGGGACCGGCGGCGGTCTCGACCCGCTGAGCCTTGCGGCCGCAGTACCACAGCCGGCCGCGGGCGTCGAGGTACCCGGCGTCGCCCATGCGATGCCAGACGCGGGGCCCGTCGGCGATCTTGGCGGCAGCCGTGGCCGCGGGCAGGTCATAGTACCCGCGGGTGACCACGGCACCGGACACCACGATCTCACCGATTCGACCCGCCTCCAGACACTTGACCTCGGACCAGGTAGCGATCGGTTCATCGGATATCGCGATGATCCGCACCGACCGCTGCGGCAACGGCGGGCCGACGCAAATCCCCGCACCCCGTCGGGTCTGCTCCACGCAATCGCCGAGCAGTTCCGTGGCGGAAACGGATGAGACCGGCAACGCCTCGGTCGCGCCGTAAGGTGTGAAGACCTCCGCCGATTCGGGGAGGCAGGACTTCACGGCCTGCAGGATCCGCCAGTCGACCGGAGCCCCGGCGATAAGCACCCGGCGGAGCGAATCCAGAACGATGCCGCGGCGACCGCAATAGGCTGCCACCCGACGCCACAGCGCCGGCGAGCCGAAGGCGTTGGTGGCCCGGCCGTCGCGGGCGGCGCGGACCACCCGCTCCGCATCAACCTGCCCGGGCCGTGAGAAATCCATGTCCGGCAGAACGCAGGTCAGGCCCATCAGCGGGCAGAACAAGGCGAACAACGGAAACGTCGCCAACTCAACCTCGCCCGGCTGCAGGCCGTAGTGCGACTGAATCGAGCGCACCTGGGCGGCGAACATGCCATGCTCGTAGACCACGCCCTTGGCTGGACCGGTGCTCCCCGAAGTGAACAGGATTGCCGCAGAATCCTCAGGGGCGGTGGGCCGCGTCTCGAATTCACAGGCCCCGCGGGCCCGGACCTGGTCCAGGGTCTGCCCGCTCCAGGCCCAGCGCCGCCCCACGGTGACCGACACCTGCAACGTGGCAAAGGCTTCGGCATACCAGCGCCGCACCAGATGCGCGGCCGGCACACCGATGAGGCCTTGGGGCCGGACCTGCCGGACACAGGCCACGAAGGCCCGCACGCCCATGCCCGGGTCGATCAGCACCGGCAGCGCTCCCAGCTTGAGCAAACCGAAGATCACCGCGCTGAACTGCGGCCCCGGTCGAATCAGCACCAGCACCCGCATCCCCGCCGTAATGCCGGCCCACTGCAAGCCCCCCGCGCAGCGATTGGATTCGGCGGTCAGTTCCGCGAAGGTCAAACGCCCCCCACCGGCGCCCAGCTTCACCACGGCGGGTTGCTCGGGACGCTCCAACGCCATGGCGTCCACGCGATCGGCGATGTTGGCGATGCGCTGCGGCAGTGTCATGGGCCGGTCTTGGCAATGAACTCCTGGAGCAACGGCAGGATACGTTCGTGGGCGTCTTCCACGACCAGGTGGCCGGCGTCGGTGAACAGGTGGACCTCGGCCTGAGGAAAGCGGCGGATCCAGCCCTCCAGATAGTCGGTGGTGAAGCAAAAATCCTGCTCGCCCCAGAAAATGATCATCGGGTGATCACAGAGCTGTTCCAGTCCGCGGTCGATCGCCGCCACCACCTCGTAGGTGCGGTGGGCCCGGCTGGTGGGAATATCCTGAACGAAGCGGTGCACCGCCACCCGGCTGCGGTAGGTCGGGTAGGGCAGCAGGTAGCCGCGCTTGACGTCGGAAGTCAGGCGGCTGCGGTGACCGCAGGCCGACCACAAGGCGCCGCGGACAAACAGATTCAAACAGCGCACCGCGATGTGGCCGACCACCGGCAGGCGGCAAAACGCGATCCGCCGCGGGATCTCGCCCATGAAAGCCGCCGTGTTGAACACCACGAAGCGGCGAATCCGCCGGGGGTGCCGCAGGGCGTAGCCGAAGCCGATGGGGCCGCCCCAGTCGTGGACCCCCAGCGTCACCGACTCCAGGCCCAGATGATCGACCAGCCGCTCCAGGTTGTCGATGTGCCGCGACAGGGTGTAGGCATAGTTCTGCGGCTTCTCCGACAGTCCGCAACCGATGTGGTCGGGGGCCACCACCCGACAATGCGCCGACATGCCGAGAATCAGTTGCCGGTAGTAAAACGACCAGGTCGGGTTGCCGTGCAGCAGCAGCAGCGGCTCGCCCTGCCCCTCATCGACAAAGTGCATCCGCTGCCCGCCCAGTTGGTAGTGGTGGGATCGAAATGGATACAAATGGCGAATGGACTGCAGCGAATCGGTCATGGGTCTCGGGTGATCCTAATCGGGCGAATCCCCTCGGGCAACCATTCCCGGCGCTGCCTAGCCCGGGTGGGGTGATTCGCCGGCAGGCGCCACCCGACCGCAACAGGCCTTCAGCAGATCGTGAGCACGTTCCATGTGTTCGCTGGCCCGGGCCAGGCAAATGTCGACCTCGTCGATGTAGCCGTCGGCCGATGCCGACCAACAGCGGTTGATCTTGCGCTCGCCGATGGCGAACTCGGTCATGATCGAAGCGTAATCCTGCAACCCGAACAACGGGACCATCGACTCTCGGGCCTCCACGAAGCGGGCCAGCTCCTCCGCCAGCGCCCGATCAATCCACTGATGAACATCGTAAACCGACATGCCGCCGAACTCGGACCTCAGTTGCCGCAACCGGGCGGTAATGGTCGACAGGGCCGTGACCAGGATGCGGCTGTCGGCCTCCAGCTTGTGGGCGTGGGTGCGGATCTGCCCGGCCGCACGGCGCAGCAGCACCACCCCGACCACGCCGGCCGCAAACGCCAGCGCGTACCAACCCCACTCAACGGTCCGCCACTCCAGCTCGGCCGAGTCGGGCCGCCGCACCGTGATGAACGCCGCGGCAAAAAAGCCGCCGAACAGCAGGATCTTGCCTAACCCGACCATCACAAGCTCTTGAAAATCTGGACGGCGGCGTTGCCGACGCCCACCAAGGCCTCGCCCACGATCAGCCCGGCCGCGATCGGAATCCCGATGTCCTCAGCGAACCGCAGGCCCTTGCGCCGTTGAATGATGATGCGCCCGACACAGCCGATGGTGTAGGTCAGGACGATGCCAAAGGGCATGTAGAAGCCCAACCCGACCTGCACCCCCACACCGCCCAAGCCGCTGAACGCCAGCAACCCGCCCAGACCGGCCCCCGCCGCATAGCGCCACGCCGGAACATCGCCGCCCACGATGCCGTTGATCATGCTCGCCAGCGCCGCCCCCTGGGGCGCCGGGAGCTGGTCACTGCCCAAGCCGTAGGCCTGATGCAGCAGGAAGATCAGCACGATGACCAGAATGGGCCCCAGCCAGATGCCCAGAAGCTGTCCGATTTGCTGGCGTTTGGGCATGGCCCCCACCAGGTAGCCGGACTTGAGGTCCAGCATCATGTCGCCGGCCTGGGCGATCGCCACGCAGATGGCCGCCCCGCAGATCACCGAGCTGATGATCGACGAGGTGTCGCCCAACCCGCTGCTGATGAGAATCAGAATGGTCACCGCAATCAATGTCATCCCCGACAGCGGCGACCAGTTGGTGCGGCCCAGGCATTCCGAGACGATCACGCCGGCAATCCAGATCCACACCGTACCCAGAACCGCCATCGACGCGCTGCGCCACCAGGTCATCCCCGGAACCGAGTATTCCGCGATGAGCATCAGGATCAACCACCCGCCGACAATTGCGCCGTAGAGCAACTTGATGGGCAGTTCATCAGGCTCCGGACTGCCCGAGCCCTTGTCCCGCGCCGCATCCTGCATCGACCTGATGGCACTGCGAACCAACGGAAATGCCGCGATGATCCCACCGATCGCCGCCCCGATCAGCATGCCGATGCCGGTGGGGCGGAACAGCGACAGCCGCAGGGCATCGGGGACGTCGTCGTATTGTTCCTGGGCGCGGGTGGCGGCCAGCAGTGTCCGACCGTCGCCGGCGCTGATCCGTCCGGACTGCTCCAGATCGGCCACCGCGGCAATGACCGCCACGCTTGACCCGGCCCCGCTCAGGGCGGCTGCCGCGGCGGTGTCCAACCCGTCCCTGACTCCAATCGCCTCAAGCACGGCCCGAGCCCGCGTGGCACGAAGCAACTCGCGGCCCACCGTGCGGCGGTGGGCGGCCTGCTGGTCGTCGACCGCGGGGTCTGGCCCGGATTGGGCAATCAGGCGCTCGCCGGCGGCGACAACCACCTCAGCGGCGGCGCGGTCGAACAACCCGCCCGACGTGCGTTCGGTCAACTGCCACAGTCGGGCGGCCAGCGGGCCGTCGATGCCGTCCAGTGCCACGGCGGCTTGATTGACAATCTCGAAATCATCCGCGACAACCACCGCGCTCCGTGGAGGTGGATCGAACACCCCGGTCAGACCCTCATCGCCAAAGTGCTTGAGCAGCGGCGCCAGAATGAAGTAGCAGATGAACCCGCCGTAGCCGAACACCAGACCACCACGGCCGGACAGAAATCCGACCCCGATGGTCATCAGCGACAGGAAGAAGGTGACGTTCAAGAAACTGGGCAAACCCAAGGCCGCACCGACGTGCAGTTGCGGATGATCGCCGAAGAAGGTGATGAACAATCCGTAGGCCAGCCCCGATACCGCCGCGCCGGCCACCAGCAGCACCGCCTTGTGCAGCCCGGCACCGGGCGACTTCAGAATGGCAGCCACGGCGATGCCGCCGGGATAGGCCAGCCGGTTGAAATCGATCATCTGTTTGCGCAACGGAATGATGAAGGCCAACCCCAGCACCCCGCCGGTGATGCAGGCCAAGACCATCAGGACCTTGCTGAAGGAGGTCACCCCGCCGTACTTCTCGGGGTCCTGGTCCGCCAGAATGAACAGGGCCGGCACCGAGAACATCATGCCCGCGGACGCCCCGTTCACCGCCGAGGCGATGGTCTGGTTGATGTTGTTCTCGATGATGCTCGATCGCCGCATCAGGCCGCGCAGGATGCCCCAGCCCAGAATCGCCGCCAGCTCAGAGCCTTCGATCGAGAAGCCCAGGATTAGTGCGGCGTAGCCGATGGACAGCGCGATCATCGAGCCCAGCAGCCAGCCGACGATCACCGCGGGCCAAGTCAGTTCAGGATAAGGACCGTGGCGAACAGGACGGTCCGCCGCACCATGATCGTGATCGGCCGCCAAAGGCCTGCTCCTGCTGAGGGGAATGCACCCAACCGGGACGCTTGGGGGGCAAGCATAGGGCCAGCCGCAGGTGAAATCAACACCGCTGTCGCCGGCGAACCGGGTCAGTCTGCCGCCGGTTTCGGGAGCATGCCCGGCTCGAGATCGACACCCAGCCCGTCGGCCACACGGTTGATGTAATTGAAGTACGCGATCACCTGGACGATGTCGTGAATGGCTCGATCACCGTAGCCGCAACCCCGCAGCGCGTCCAGGTCGGCGGCCTGCATCTGCCCCGGCGTGCAGGTGAGCTTCGCTGCGAAATCGAGCACCGCCCGGGTCGCGCCATCCAGTTCGGCCAGGCGATAGTCTGACTTGAGTTGCGCTGCGAGCGCCGCGCTGCCGCCCTCCGACCGGAGGTCCTGAGCATGGGCCTCGGTTCAGTAATGGCAGGTGTTCAGGCGCGAGACGACCGTTGCAATCATTTCGCGCAGGACCCGCGGGACGGGCGACGCCGCGTGCATGGTCTGCATGTACAGGCCCAGGCCGGCCCGCAAGACCTCCGGGTTGACACTCTGGATCCGCAGAATGTTGTAGACCTTGCCGGCCCGGCGCCTGGCGTCATGGTAGATCTTCTCCAACAACCCAGTGGCTTCCTGATCGGAGCGTTGTTGAATCCAGGCCATGTGACGGTCTCCTCCCGCGCGGTTGAACCAGACCCGGCGGCTCAGCAACATTGCAGCCCCAGCATCATGCAACTCAGCCCGCTGCCGATGCCGAGCAGCGCGATCCGCGCTCCGGGACGGGCCGGCTGCCGCTCCAACCCCAGCGCCATGGTTAACGGCAGGGACACAGATCCAATGTTGCCCAGAAACTCGACCGTTGTAAAGTCCAACTGCGGATCGCGACCGATGACTTGATACAAACGATCGCGGTGCGCCACGCCCACCTGGTGGGTGTAACAGCGATCGATGTCTGCGTTGGACCAGCCCAGGGTTGACGTGAAGCGCTGCCAGGTCTCGCCGGCCAATTCACAGCCGGCGTTCAGCAGCCACTCCGAATCGGTGGTCATCAACATCGGACTGCCGCTGCCGAACCCGGTGTCGGCACTGCCCTGGCACAAGGCATGGTGCTGCGTGGCTGCCCGGACCACACCCCCCAACAAGCGCTGCCCCTTGCGATTCACCGAGGCGTGGGTCAGCACGGCGGCGGCCGCTCCGGAACCGATGGTCAGCGAAGCGAACGCCTGTTTGAGGTCGGCTCGAGTCGGTGGCGGCCCGTTGAGCAATGCGGCGATGGTGCTCTCTACCAACGGGCGGCTGCTCTCACCGGCGACCACCAGTCCGCGGTGGATCTGGCCGGTCTCGATCAGGTGCCCCACGGTGACCATGCCGTTCAAAAAACCCAGGCAGGCGTTGGAAATGTCGAAGAAACCCGCCTCGGGCGGCAGCTTCAGATTACGGTGAACCACCGCGGCGGTCGCCGGTTCCAGAAAGTCGCGCGATACCGAGGTATGCAGCAGGACACCGATGTCGGCCGGCGACACACCGGCGTGTCGCAGCGCTGCTCGACCCGCCCGCGTGCTGGCGTCGCTGGGTAGCGTCCCGACTTCCCAGAAGCGCCGCTCGCGGATGCCGCTCATCAACTCCAGCCGACCGCTGTGCAGCCCGAAGCGCCGGTAGAGCGGAGCCAGTTGCTCCTCCAGCTCCAGGGATGTGACCACCTGCTCGGGGAGCACATAGGCGAGTGACTCGAGACACACCGAATCGAAACGCACCGTCCGATCGTCCTGCCTGCAGGGTGAACAAGAGGGCCATTCGCGGTTCACGAATGGCCCTCGGAGTGTCCCTCGTACGTCTTGGTTGCCGCCGCAGGGCGCGCCGCGCCGGCTTCAGCAATTAGCCGGGACCGGGCAGCATGCCGCGGGTCGGCTTGGCATCGCGGAAGTCATCGCTTTCTTCCGCGCTCTCGGTGCGCCGACCGGCCGGCTTGTTCCGCGTGTCGCCACGACGCTTGGCCGTCTGCTGGTCGGCGGCGGACGCTTCCTCGCCCTGGGGATCGTCCTCAGCGGTCACTCGGTCGCGGTCCGCGCCGGGGTTCTTGCGCGCGCCCCGAACGGGAACCTCCTCGACCTTCACGTCCGCCCCGGAAGACGTTCGGGTGCTCGGGGTCTGCGGCGTGGTCGACGTCTGGGGCGTGGAACTGCCCTGACCAACCGCGAAGTAGGCAACCGCGGCCAGAACGACCACCAAGGCCCCTCCAATCGCCAGTTTCTTTGAATTCGAATCAGCCATAGACCACCCCCTTAAGGAGCTCCCGAACCGTCGAACCAGTACACTGGAGCGAGCGGCGCCGGGAAGGCATCCAACTGCCAGTTGTCGCCGCGCAACAACAGGTCCCGCAGCGTGTAGGCATTCAGCACCGGCATGAGCTCAAACTCGGGCCGCGAACCCTGAACTCTCCACTGCTCTGAATAGGCAAACCCGGCGCCATCGATCCCGGTCGGACGCCGCATCCGCACGTTCTGATCCATGACGCCAGCGTGGCCGTCCGCAAACGAGGCGGTGAATATCTGCTTCTCACCGTGCCAGCCCTGGGCGAACTGCTGATCGGTGCCGCCGCCCCACACCTCGTGGTTCCACCCGTGGGTCCACAGTGAATTGCCCTCGGAATACACCACCACGCGGGAAGTGCGGGTAATCTGCGAGTACGGCCGCTGAGCGGCGCTGACACCAAACCGCGACGGAACCTCCGCGTCGGGCGGGAACATACCGGCTGGCGGGCTGCCAACAAAACCCACCATGATGAAGTGAGCCTTGTAGCTGTTGCCGATGCTGTCGTACATCGGCACCTCGGTGGACATATTCCCCTGAAGCATCTGGCCGAGCGTGAACATTTCCACCAGGTCCTTACCGTCGGTCGACGGTGACACGCCGACGTCGGATGGGCAATGGTATGCCGGCAGGTCGATGCCGGCGTCCTTCTGGACGGCCACGTCCTGGTCATCGTCGTTGGCGTTGGTGATCGTCGGATACAGGAACTTGTTCAGCAGCCGACCGCCGGGGCCGTTGGGCGTCTTCGGGCCGTTCTTCTGGGTAAAGTAATGAATCTCGCGGTCGGTCCCGCTCCACAGGTCCGGGTTGCCACCCTTGCCGCCCCAGTTATACTCGTTCAAGGCCCCGCCTATCCACTGGGCCGCACCGGCGCCGACGCCCACAAACGACACGCCGGCCCAGCGAGGAACCAGTTCTTCGTTGGGATCTTCAGTCGAGTACGAGTTCGACGCAGAGGCGATGTCTTTGAGGTTCGCCAGACACTTGGCCTTCTTGGCCTGCTCACGTGCCCGGGCCAAGGACGGTAGCAAAATAGAGATCAGCAGGGCGATGATCGCGATGACCACCAGCAACTCCACCAACGTAAAGCCTCGGGGATGACGGGGTGTGTTCTTGAGCATCAAGTTTCTCCTCATGGCAAGCTGTCCTGCATACGATCCTAGTCATGCCTCAGGGCGCACGCGAGATCGCGTACAAAAAACCCCGGGCGAAGCGCGATCGTAATCAGGAAGCTTACAAAAGATACCCACGGGCAGGCATACAATCCGTTGCGACCTCATCATTATGGAACTGCCGACCATGACAGTCAAGCCCCCCGCGTCCGGCCCTACTTTATTATAGTCCGCTAATCGGCTGCGGGTCGCGGGCCACCTGGAGACTCGCAGGGTTCGGGCTGCATGGGTATCGGCCTTGTTCTCGGACGCCTTTTGCTCTTTTCGTGGGGAAACCGGCCCATGACCGGCTCGGAGCCTGTTGATGAACACGGATGACCGACTTCTGACTGAACTGCTGCACCGATATACGGAGGGCCTTCGACCCTTGACCCTCCGGGCGAACCTGGCGCACTGGCATGCCAGCATCTCCGGTTCGGATCGGGCCTTTCAGGAGCGCAAGGACGCGGAGAACCAACGGGTGGGCTGGCACGGCGACCGGGAGGTGTTCGCTGAACTCTGCCGCCACCGGAGACGGGCCATCGCGGACCCGCAACTCCGCCGGCAATTGGAGGTGGCCTGGGCGGCGCACCTGCCCTACCAGGCCGACCCAACCCTCAGCCGCCGCATCGTCGAGCTGGAGGCCGACCTGGAGCAGATCTTCAACACCCACCGCAGCATCGTCCGCGGAACGCCCCGCACCGAGAACGAGATCCGCCGGATCCTCCGCGAATCGGACGATGATGCCGGGGTCTGCGAAGCCTGGCAAGCCTACATGACGGTGGGCCGCAAAGTGCGACCCCTCCTGCTCGAACTGGTCGGCCTGCGAAACCAGGTTGCCGCCACGTTGGGGTACCGCGACTACTTCGCGCTGCAGTTGGCCCTCCAGGAACTGGACGAAAGCGAGCTGTTCGCCATCTTCGACGAACTCGATCGCCGCACCGCCGCCGCCTTCGCCCGGCTGATGCGGGACATCGCCGCCCGGCGGGCCGCCCATTTCGGGATCGCTCCCGACCAACTGCGGCCCTGGCACCTGGGTGATCTGTTCTTCCAGGAGGCGCCCCCGCGGCCGGAATTCAGCCTGGATCCGCTGATCGAGAACCACGACCCGGTCGCCCTCTCGGTCGACCACTACCACAGCATCGGGCTGGATGTCGACGGCATCCTGGCGGCCAGCGATCTCTACGAGAAGCCGGGCAAGAGCCCGCATGCCTTTTGTACCAGCATCGACCGGCACCAGGACGTCCGGATCTTGTGCAACATCAGGCCGAACAGCTACTGGCTCGACACCCTCCACCATGAACTCGGTCACGCGGTCTACGACCGGTACATCGCCGACGACGTTCCGTTCCTGTTGCGCGAGCCGTCACACATCCTGACCACCGAGGGCATCGCCATGCTCTTCGGTGCCCTGACCCGGAATCCCGAGTTCCTGCGCTGCGTGCTGAAGCTCGAGGATGCCGACGCCGACCGCTGCGCCGCGGCCGCCGCGGCCGACTTACGGGCCGAGAAGCTGATCTTCAGCCGCTGGACCCAGGTCATGCTGCGGTTCGAACAGGCCTTGTACGCCGATCCCGCCGCCGACCTCAACCGGCTGTGGTGGCAACTCAAGGAACGCTACCAGTTGCAGCGGCCGCCCGACGACTGCAGCGGCTCGGACTACGGCGCCAAGATGCACGTGGTGGCCGCGCCGGTGTACTATCACAATTACATGCTCGGCGAGTTGTTCGCCTGCCAATTGCACGCCCACATGGCCGCCCGGATCGTCGGGGTCGACGATCCGGCGACGACCTGCTTCTACGGACGCCCCGAAGCCGGCGCCTTCCTGCGGCAGCAGGTGTTCGAACCCGGCAACCGCTACCGCTGGGATGAACTCACCCGGCGCGTGAGCGCCGGGCCGCTGACCGCCGCGGCCTTCGCCCGCATGTACCTCGACTGACCGCGGACCCGTCGCCCGTCGCAGCGCCGTCGTGCCCGCCGGCGACCGCCGGATTTCGGCTGGCGATCGATTGCAGCGCCTCCTGATTGGTTGTACAACTACCTCCCCGGTGATCGGGCGGGCGGTCGAGGCAACCATGAGAATCGGCATTCTGAAAGAAACCTATCCCGGCGAGCGGCGGGTCGCCCTGACCCCTGAAGTCGCCGCGACGCTGATCAAGAAGGGTCAAGCCGTGGTTGTCGAAAGCGGGGCCGGCGCCGAGGCCGGCTTTGCCGATGGTGCCTATCAGGCACACGGCGCTGAGGTGCGGCCCGAGCGCGCCTCGGTCTGCGCGCAGGCCGAGGTCCTGCTGCAGGTTCGGCTGCTGGGCGCGAATCCACAAGCAGGCCAGACCGACCTGCCGCTGATGCGATCGGAACAGACCTTGATCGGATTCTGCGACCCGCTGAGCAATCCGCAGGCCGTCGCCCGACTGGCGGCATCCGGAGTCACGTCCTTCTCCATGGAGTTGATGCCGCGCATCACCCGGGCCCAGAGCATGGACGCACTGTCGTCGATGGCCACCATCGCCGGCTACAAAGCCGTGCTGCTGGCAGCCGATCGCCTGCCGAAGATGTTCCCGATGATGATGACCGCCGCCGGAACCATTCGGCCGGCCCGAGTGTTCGTCATTGGCGCCGGAGTCGCCGGATTGCAGGCCATCGCCAGCGCCCGGCGGATGGGTGCGGTCGTCAGCGCCTACGACGTGCGCCCGGCCGTCAAGGAACAGATTCAAAGCCTGGGCGCCAAGTTCATCGAGATGGACCTGCAAGCCGGCGCCGCCGAAGACAAAGGCGGCTATGCCAAGGCCATGGACGACACGTTCTATCGCAAGCAGCGCGAGCTGATGACCCGCGTGGTTGCCGAAAGCGACGCGGTCATCTGCACGGCGGCGATTCCCGGCAAGAAGGCCCCGGTCCTGATTACCGCGGAAATGGTCGACGGCATGCCCGACGGGTCGGTGATCGTGGACCTGGCCGCCGCCACCGGCGGCAACTGCGCCGTCACTCGTCCGGACGAGTGCGTTCGACGCCGGTGGGTCACGGTGCTGGGCCCGACCAACCTGGCGTCCGAGGTGCCCTTTCACGCCAGCCAGATGTACGCCAAGAACATCACCACCTTCTTCCTGCACCTGCTCGCCGGAGGCGCCCTGGTGCTGGATCTCGAGGACGACATCACCCGCGACACCCTGCTGACCCGCGGTGGCGCCGTGGTGAACACCCGCATCAAGGAGTTGCTCTAAACCGATGACCGAAGCCGCTGTCACCGCCGCCATCGATCCCGTCAACTCGCTTGACCACCTGGTCATGTTGCTGACCGTTCTGGTGCTGGCCCTTTTTGTGGGCTTTGAAATCATCACCAAGGTTCCGCCGACGCTGCACACGCCCTTGATGTCGGGATCCAATGCCATCTCAGGAATCACTGTCATCGGAGCCCTGATCGTCGCCGGACACCCGGAGGTCGGGATTGGTGCCCGGCTCATCGGAATGCTGGCGGTGGCCTTCGCCACGGTGAACGTGGTCGGAGGTTTCGCCGTGACCCATCGCATGCTCGACATGTTTCGCAGGAAGCACTGACCCGTGGAAGCCGCAAGCCTTGAGAACCTGGCGTACTTGTTGTCCGCGGTGCTGTTCATCGTGGGCCTCAAAGGATTGACCCATCCGCGGTCGGCAGTCGCCGGCAATATCCGCGGGATGCTGGGCATGGCCTTGGCCATCGCCGCGGTGCTGGTGGCCGGCTCCATGGGGCCATCGACCATCACCTGGTGGGCGGTGATTCTGCCGCTGGCCGTCGGCACGGCAATCGGGGTCGTCTGGGCCAAGCGCGTGCCCATGACCGGCATGCCCGAACTGGTGGCCATGTTCAACGGCTTCGGCGGCATCGCTTCGGCGCTGGTCGCCGGTGGGGCCATGGCCGTAAGCCTCGCCCACACCGCCAACGGGGGCGCGACCCTGCCCGGCATCCAGGCCACCGTGGCCACAGCGCTGTCGGGCCTGATCGGCGGCGTGACCTTCACCGGCAGCGTGGTCGCGTATTTCAAACTGCAGAACGTCAAGTGGATTCCTGACGGCAACCTGTTCGCCGGGCAGCGGTGGGTCAACCTGCTGCTGCTGCTGCTGTGCCTGGGACTCGGCGCGGTCATGACCGCCCAGCCCGACAGCCTGGCGCTGTACGCGCTCGTGGTGCTGTTGGCGCTGGGCTTGGGCATCCTGCTGGTCAGCCCCATCGGCGGCGCGGACATGCCGGTGGTCATCGCCCTGCTGAACTCGTATTCCGGACTGGCCGCCTGCGCCACCGGCTTTGTCATCAGCAATAACGTCTTGATCGTCGCCGGATCGCTGGTCGGAGCGTCGGGGCTGATTCTGACCCGCATCATGTGCAAGGCCATGAACCGCTCGCTGGCCAAGGTCATCTTCGGCCGCATGGGCCCGACCGGCGACAGCCCGACCGCCGACGAGGTTTACGCCGGGCGGGTCAAGGCCGCTTCCGCCGAAGAAATCGCCATGCTGCTGGAGGACGCCCGGCGGGTGGTCATCGTTCCGGGTTACGGCATGGCGGTTTCGCAGGCCCAGCACGCCGTCCGCGACCTGGCGAACGCCCTCGAGGCCCGCGGCTGCACGGTAGAATACGCCATCCATCCGGTCGCCGGGCGGATGCCGGGTCACATGAACGTGCTGCTGGCCGAGGCCGACGTGCCCTACGACAAGCTCATCGAGATGGATGTCATCAACCCCACGCTCGAACAGGTCGACGTGGCCATCGTGGTCGGCGCTAACGACGTGGTCAATCCGGCGGCCCGAACCGATCCCCAGTCGCCCATCGCCGGGATGCCGATCGTCGAGGTCGACAAGTGCCGCACCGTGGTGGTCGTCAAACGCAGCCTGAGCCCCGGTTTCGCCGGCATTCCCAACCCGCTGTTCGCGGCGGATCACACCTTGATGTTCTTCAGCGACGCCAAGAAGGCCTTCGTGGATCTGCTGGCCGCCCTGAAAGGACTGTGATGCGGCCGGCCGGCTGCCGGATCACTCGGTTCCGAAGAGTCGATCACCGGCGTCGCCCAACCCCGGCACGATGAATCCCCGGTCATTGAGACACTCATCCACCGCGGCGGTGTAGACCAGCACGTCAGGATGTTCGGCCAGCATCCGGCTCATGCCCTCGGGAGCCGCCACCAGGCAGAGCAGCTTGATCCGGGTGGCACCGGAGCGCTTGATCTCGCTGATGGCCGCCGTCACCGAACCCCCGGTGGCCAGCATGGGATCAATGACGATGACGTCGGAATCGGCGACGTTCTGCGGAAGCTTGTTGTAATAGGTCACCGGCTCGAGGGTCTGCTCGTCACGGTACAGCCCGATGTGGCCGATGCGGGCCTGCGGAATCAGCCGGACCACACCGTCGGTCATGCCCAACCCCGCCCGCAGGATGGGCACCAGGGTGATGTCGCTGGCCAGCTCCACCCCCACCATGTCCTTGAGCGGGGTGGTGATCCGAACCTCGCAGGTCGGTGAGTCGCTGGTCAACTCGTAGACCATCAGGGCGGCGATCTCGTTCAGCAACTGCCGGAACTCGCGGTTCTTGGTGGTCTTCTTGCGGCAATAGGTCAGCTTCTGCTGGATCAGCGGATGGTGCACCACCCGAACGTTGGGGTACCCGGGCACTGCTTGGATCACGCCATTGCCTCACTCATGGGCGGCGCCCCGCGGCGCCGGCGGCGCCGCGACTGCCAGACCAGCCCTGCGAAGCCGCAGGCCCAGAGTCCCGCGCCCAGCCACACTTTTCCGAGATGGCTCTGCCCGGGCCGCCCACCTTCGCGGATGAACATCAGCCCCAGGGCCAGGCACAGCAGCCAGGCCCAGGCTTCCGCCGGTCGCACCCCCCGACCGATCAGCAGCAGCCACACCCCGATCACCAAGACGGTCTCGCGCGCCAGCGGGAACACCGCGATCCCCATGGCCAGGGTTCGGGGCACATCCCAGACGAAGCCCCAATCAACCTTGATCCCGTCCGCGGTGAAGTCGACCGAGCGCCGCTTGCCGGGGCTCATGGTCTCGCCGCGCTCGGTCACCACCCAGACGTGCCCGAAGTCAGAGGCCAGGCGCGACTGGTAGCCGTAACGCCGCAGCAGCGACGCCGCCAGCACCGCCCGCCCGTCGCAATCTTCGCGACCCTTGGCCAGGGTCTCCTCGACCGTGGGAAAGTAGTCGACGTTGCCCCACAGGTCCCAGTCCCAGGCGTAGGGCACTTTGCGGTAGACGAAGCCCTGGAGTTCCTTCAAGAGTCGTGGGGAGTCCCAGTCGGCCTGGCGGTCACGCTCAAATTCTTCGACCAGCGGAGTCAGCCCGGCCGCATCGGGGTCGATCAGGGCGTTGGGATCGAGATGGCGCTGCACGGTCGCCGGAATCAAGTCGAGCCGCGGAAAGAACACCAGCACCCCCAGCACAATCAGCGCCGCTGTCTTGAGCGCCATCCGCAAACACCAGGCGCGCTCATTCAGCCAGTTCAGTGGATTCATCGGGGGGCATTCTAGCATGCCCGCCCGGCAATCCAATCCAATTCCCGGCACGCCGCGGCACGCCGGGCACAACGTGCTTGCCCGACCCGGACCGCGCGGCTACGATTGAATAGAGTCGGCGAGTCGCGATTCATGGGACCCGTTCTTCGATGCAGAGCCCCAAGACCCCGGACCATTTTGGTGATGTGCTGCTGTGGACCGCCGTGGTCATCGCCCTGCTGCTGGCGCTGTGGGTGGTCTGGATGTGGCTGCGCAAACAATACCACGCCGGCGATGACGGCCCCGCCGCGCAGCAGCCGTGGTCCCTGCAAGAATTGCGCGACCTGCGCGAAAACGAGCAGATTACCGAAGTCGAGTACCAGGCACTCCGCCAGCAAGTAATTGGGATGGTTCGCGATAGAAAACGAGCCCAGTCCCAGGGTTCCGGCGGCGGGATATTTTGAAATGAAGTCGTTATGATACCACTGTCGATAAACAGAGGACCCCGGAACCGACCCAGGGGCCCCCACAGCTAATCAGGAGCGCCACCGCTCATGGCAGGGTCCAGATCCTCAGGCAGCCGCACCAGCAAGACCAGCTTCTGCAGCTTCTGCGGCAAGAGTCAGCGGGACGCCGGTCCCATGGTCGAAGGCCCCAAGGACGTCTACATCTGCGCCTCGTGCGTGGAGCTGTGCCACAACATCATCCGCCAGGAAAAACGCAAGGCCAGCCCGCAGCGGGCCCAGTTGGGTAACATCCCCAAGCCGTCCCAGATCTACCAGTTTCTCGATGAGTACATCATCGGACAGGAGCGCGCCAAAAAGACCCTCTCGGTGGCCGTGCACAACCATTACAAGCGCCTGGTCCACGCCGACAGCGCCGACGACAACGAAGTCGAACTCGACAAGTCCAACGTCCTGCTCATCGGACCCACCGGATCGGGCAAGACGCTGCTGGCCCGCACCCTGGCCAGAATCCTGAATGTGCCCTTCGCCATCGGCGACGCCACCACGCTGACCGAGGCCGGCTACGTCGGCGAAGACGTCGAGAACATCCTGCTCCGCCTGCTGCAGAACGCCGAGTACGATCTCGAGCTGGCCCAGCGCGGCATCATTTACATCGATGAAATCGACAAGATCGGCCGGACCTCGCAGAACATCAGCATCACCCGCGACGTCTCCGGCGAAGGCGTCCAGCAGGCCTTGCTCAAGATGCTCGAAGGCACGGTGGCCAACATCCCGCCCCAGGGCGGGCGCAAACATCCCGAGCAGCAGTACATCCAGATGGACACCACCCAGATCCTGTTCATCTGCGGCGGCACCTTCGTCGGCGTAAACGACATCATCCGGCGGCGCATCGGACGCTCGGCCATCGGCTTCTCGCACGAAATGGAAGACCCCGACAGCGTCAGCATCGAAGGCGAAATCCTGCGGCAGATCACCCCCGAAGACTTGGTGGAGTTCGGCATGATTCCGGAACTGGTCGGGCGGCTGCCGCTGCTGACCACCCTGGACCCGCTGAACTGCGACGCCTTGGTCCGCATTCTGA
The DNA here is from genome assembly GCA_964619935.1 of uncultured Planctomycetales bacterium. GTDB lineage: Bacteria > Planctomycetota > Phycisphaerae > UBA1845 > CAIVHJ01 > CAZUGO01. The sequence continues at coordinate 29,728 of CAZUGO010000086.1, forward strand.
CCGATCCGAAGAACGCCTTGGTCAAACAGTACAAGAAGTTCTTCGAGATGGAAGGCTGCGAACTGGAGTTTGCCCCCGAGGCCCTGGAAATGATCGCCGATCGGGCCCTGCGCCGCGAGACGGGCGCCCGGGCCCTGCGGGCGGTCACCGAAGAGATCATGCTCGACATCATGTACGAACTGCCCGAACAAAAACGCATGGGCAAGCACATCATCACCGAAGCAGTGGTCGACGGCCGGGCCGGCCTGTTCGCACCCAAGAACAAGTCCCAGAAAGAATCGGCCTGAACGGCCGCCGGGCCCGTTTTGGGGGCACCCGCCGGCCCTGATTCAGACCGGCACCCGCCTGGCCGATAGCAACTCTAGACGGCGGCGCACACCGCTGCCGCGAATCCGGGACGTCGCCCGCAGGGAGCGTGCTATGGCGGTCACCTTGTTCTGCCCCAATCTCAAATGTCGCTCGATCCTGCAGGTGCCCGACAGCACCCGTGGCAAGAAGGTCCGTTGCGGGCAATGCGGCACGACCTTCCTGGTTCCCCACGAAGACCATTCGGCCAACGCCGGCCTCAAGGGCACCGGCGACAACCCGCCGACCCGCGAGCCTACCTGACCCTCGGCTGTCGCGGCGGCACACAGCCCGTCCGCCGCCGCGGCGCTTCGCAGCAGTTGACGCACCCCTGGCCCGCATTACAATCGCCTGGAAACCGGTGGGCGTTTCCGCCGGCAACGCCAGCGCCCGGTCTGTGACGGCGCGAGGCACCCCGAGGCACACCAGAGGTCCAGCACGCCGATGTCTTTCACCCGCGCCAAACGTTTGGATACCCTGCCGCCATACCTGTTTGCGGATATCGATCGCAAGAAGCGAGCCGCGCTGGCCGCCGGCAAGGACGTCATCAATTTCGGGATCGGCGACCCCGATCAGCCGACGCCTACGTTCATCATCGAGGCCCTCAAGCAGGCTGCCGACGATCCGGCAAACCATCGCTACCCACTGGACCAAGGCTGCCCGCCCTTCCGCCAGGCGGTCGCCGCCTGGTTTCAGAAACGCTTCGGCGTCACCCTGGACACCGCCGGCAACATCCTGATGCTCATCGGCAGCAAGGAAGGTCTGGGGCACTTCGCCCTGGCTGCCCTGAACCCGGGCGACGTGGCCCTGGTACCGTCGCCCGGTTACCCGGTGTATCACAGCGGCGTGGTCTTTGCCGGCGGCACCCCGGTGGACATGCCCCTGCGGGCCGCCAACCGCTGGCTGCCCGATCTGGCAGCCATCCCCGCCGACGTCGCCCGCGCCGCCAAGGTGATGTACCTGAACTATCCAAACAACCCCACCGGCGCGGTCGCCGACCTGGCGTTTTTTGAGGAGGTGGTCGCCTTCGCGAAGCAGCACGACATCCTGGTGGTGCAAGACGCCGCCTATTCGGAGGTGGCCTTCGATACGCCACCCCCCAGCATCCTGCAGGTCCCCGAGGCCCAATCGACCGCGGTCGAGCTGCACTCGCTGTCCAAGACCTTCAACATGACCGGCTGGCGCATCGGCTTTGCGGTGGGACAGCCCGACGCCCTTGCCGCCCTCGCCGCAATCAAGTCCAACCTGGATTCGGGGCAGTTCACCGCCATCCAGCACGCCGCGGTGCAGGCCCTCAATCACGCCGACCACCGCGAGGTCCGCGCCCTGATCGATCTCTACCGCCAGCGCCGCGACGTCCTGGTCGACGGCCTCCAGGACCTGGGATTCGACGTGCCGCGGCCCACGGCAACCTTCTACGTGTGGATGCCGGTACCCCAGGGTTATGATTCGATGGGTTTCGCATCAAAACTGCTCGAAGCGGCCCAGGTGGTGGTCATCCCGGGGCTGGGCTTCGGGAAAACCGCCGAAGGCTACGTGCGGTTCGCCCTATGCGTGCCCACCGAGCGGATCCGCGAAGCCCTGGGGCGGATCAAGAAGCTGCAATTGTGATGGCTGACCCGCCTGTGACCGCCCGGAGCCCGAGTGCCAGCGCCTACGTCGCCCTCGGCGCCAACCTGGGTCGACCGCGCGACATGTTCCGGCGGGCGCTGGCCCACCTGGAATCCCGCTTCGTCGTTCGAATCACCGCCTGCTCGCCGCTGTATCGCAGCGCCGCGGTCGGCGGGCCGTCCGATCAACCGGACTATCTCAACGCCGTCACCGCTGTGGACACCACGCTGCCGCCTGCCGACCTGCTGGCCGCCCTGCTGGACACCGAACGATACTTCGGACGCCGCCGCCTCACGCCCAACGGCCCCCGGCGGATCGATCTGGATCTGTTGCTGTACGGCAATCAGGTGATCGATCGACCCGACCTGATCGTTCCGCACCCACGAATGCACACCCGCCGCTTCGTGCTCCGGCCGCTGGCCGACATCGCCCCGAACCTGCTGCATCCCGTCCTTCAGGAGTCGATTGCCGCGCTGTTGGCCCGCCTGCCCGAAGATCCGGCGGTGGAGATCGAATTCGATTCCATGGCATCGACCGCCGGCACTCGCCGCCCGGCTGACGCACCCTGACCACCCGGCGGGCGGCCGATTGATGGGTTGACCTGGGCACCAGTGACCTGCACCTCATGCCCTTCCAACCTGACTGCCGATTGCGCCGTCGATGCCGCGGAGCGCGCCCGGGTCATCGGGTCCTGGGGGCGGTGCGCCGTCGACTGCTGGGCGGCGCATCGACCGCTGCTCCTGCCACTTCGCCGGGGGGCCTCGACATCGGCTCGACCCCTGGTAAAGTGATTCCCGATCGCCGGCGCGGGCCGGTGAACGCACCCGGAACGGTCACAGCCCCGGTCCTGCCCATGCCGCAGAACTCTCGGAAGAGCAGTCCCAACCCGACTGCGTCGCAGACCCCGGCGATGCGGCAGTGGACCGCCCACAAGGCCCAGGTGGGCGATGCCATCCTGTTGTTCCGGATGGGCGATTTCTACGAAACCTTCTACGACGATGCCAAAACCGTCGCCCGGGTGCTGGGGCTGACGCTGACGGCCCGCAGCAAAGGCGACAACCCCATCCCGCTCGCCGGCATCCCCTATCACGCCCTGGACTCCTATCTCGCCCGGCTGGTTCGCGCCGGATACCGGGTGGCCATCAGCGAGCAGACCGAGGATCCCAGAAACGCCACCGGGGTGGTCAAACGCGACGTCGTCCGGGTGGTCACCCCAGGAACGCTGACCGAAGACAACCTCCTGCCCGACAGCGGCAGCAACAACTACCTGGCCGCCGTCCGCGCCGACGGGTCGGAGTTGGGGGCGGCCTGCCTGGACCTGACCACCGGCGACTTCTTCAGCATGAGCGGCGGACCCGCGGGAATCCTCGCTGAACTGGCCCGGATGCATCCGGCGGAAATCCTGGTCCCCGAGCAGTCAGAACCGTCCGAAGCCCACGTCGCCGACCAACTGCATGACCTTGCCGGTACCCACCTGACCCGCCGGCCGGCCCACGAATTCGATGCCTATCACGCCGAGCGCTACCTGCACGAACAGTTCGGCGTACGCACACTCGAGGGCTTCGGCTACAGCGCCATCGATGCCCCGCTGTGCGCCGCGGGGGCCCTGATCGGGTATCTCAAGGAGACCCAGAAGTCGACGCTGACCCATCTCGCCCGCATCCGGCCGCGCGTGCTCACCGAGCACATGCACATCGACCCCTACTCCTGGCGCTGCCTGGAGGTGGAGCGGACCCTGCGCCTGGGGACCGCCGAAGGGTCGCTGCTGGCCGCGGTCAATCGCACCACCGGCGCCATGGGCGCCCGCCGGCTGCGGCAGAGCCTGCGCTTCCCGCTGCGCCGGCCGCAGGCCATCCGTGACCGCCAGGAAGCCGTCGCCGACCTGCACGGCGATCCGCGGCGGCTCGGCGACGTCCGCAGGCTGCTGGCGGAGATGTGCGACATCGAGCGGATCACCGCCCGCGTCGGTGTCGGCCGGTGCACACCGCGCGACCTGCGGGTCCTGGGCCAATCGCTGGCCCGCATCGGTGAGTTGGGCGAACGGCTCCAGGACACCCAGGCCGCGCTGCTGGCCAGCCTGCTCGAAGGACTGGGTGATGTCGCGCCGCTGGCGGACCACCTGCTGGCGGCATTGCAGGCCGACGCACCGCTGACCGTCCGTGAAGGCGGCATTTTCGCACCCGGCGTCGATGCCGAACTGGACCGACTCCGCGGCATCGGCCGCGACGGCCGGCAGTGGCTGGCCCGCTACCAGGCCGAGCAGATCCAGCGGACCCGAATTCCGTCCCTGAAAGTCGGCTTCAACAAGGTTTTCGGTTATTACATCGAGATCACTCACACCCATCGCGAACTGGTGCCCGGCGACTACGTCCGCAAGCAGACCGTCAAGAACGCCGAACGCTACATCACCGACGAACTCAAGACCTACGAGACCGAGGTGCTCACCGCCCGGGAACGCTCCGACGAATTGGAATACGAGCTGTTCGAAGCGCTCAAAGCTCATGTCGCCGGATACACCGACGCGCTCTTGCGGACCGCCCACAGCGTGGGCACCATTGACCTGCTGGCCGGGTTCGCCACCCTGGCGGCCGAGCGCGGCTACGTGCGTCCGGAGCTGGTCGACCAGCGGATCATCGACATCACCGCCGGCCGCCATCCTGCCCTGGAGGCCGCCATCGGCCCGGACTTCGTGCCGAACGACACCCACCTCGACGGCGACCATGCCCGGCTGCTGATCCTGACCGGGCCGAACATGGCCGGCAAGAGCACCTACATCCGCCAGGTGGCGTTGCTGACCCTGCTGGCCCAGACTGGCAGCTACGTGCCGGCGGCCGCGATGCGCTTCGGCGTGGTCGATCGGGTGTTCACCCGGGTGGGCGCCAGCGATGAGCTGGCCCGCGGGCAATCGACCTTCATGGTCGAGATGATCGAAGCGGCAAACATTCTGAACAATGCCACTGCCGACTCGCTGGTGATTCTGGATGAGCTGGGTCGGGGCACCAGCACCTACGACGGGCTGTCGCTGGCCTGGGCCATCAGCGAACACATTGCCCTGGGGATCGGCTGCCGCACGCTGTTCGCCACCCACTACCACGAACTGACCGAGCTGGCTCAGTTGCTGCCCGGGGTGCGCAACTACAATGTTCTCGTCCGGGAGTGGCCGGCCGAGGGCGACCATGGCGAACGCATCGTCTTTCTGCACAAGATCGTGGAAGGTGGCACGGATCGCAGTTACGGCGTCCATGTGGCCAAGATCGCAGGCATCCCGCCGGCGGTCATCGAACGCAGCCGCGAGGTCCTGCGACAGCTCGAGAGCGGCCTCTCGCGGCAATCGCTGCGGGAGGTGCTCAGCGGCACGCCGGCGTCGCCGCAGGAACAATTGGAACTGTTTGCCGTGCAGGACGACCGCCTGCGCCAAGGCCTGCTGGAAATCGACATCGATCGGCTGACACCCCTCGAAGCCCTCCAGCAGCTCAAGAAGCTCCAAGACCAGGCCCGCTAGATCCAGGATCGGGTGGCATCCCAGCCCCGCTGAACGTACATGTAAAAGGAATAGAATGAGGTGACGACCGCGTCGCGGGCGAGCCCCGGACAGCAGCATCGTTCTCGCACAGAGGTCACCACCTACCGCGCAGCGGCTTCTGAGTTCGTCAAGGGTGATGGGACACGCGTGGGCGTCCCTGACGAGTTCGGTCACGCGCGTCGAGGTGCACGCGGCCCCTGGGACAGCCCCCTTTGATTGCCCTGCCTGATGCCGAATCACTGGCACATGGTGGTGTGGCCCCGCGAAGACGGCGACCTGTCGCGGTTTCTGTTTCTGGTCAGTTCGTCGCAACACCCGGCGCTGGCATGCCCGGCGTGCCACGGCCGGGAGCGGGCATCTGTACCAGGGAAGTGCATTTCAGCTTCTTCCCGACGAGATCCGAGCGCGGCCCCGGAAGCGCTACGCCACCGAGGATCACCACGCCCCAATCGTTCAGGTCAAATTCTTCACCCCGTGGACGGGTTGGACCTGGTTCGCCACGGAGTTTGACGGCGAGGACCTGTTCTTCGCCCTCGTCGACGGCTTCGAATTTGAGTGGGGCTACTTCAGCCTTGCCGAGCTTGAGTCCATCCGCGGCCCCGGGGGCCTTCGCATCGAGAGGGATCTCTACTTCGAGCCGACGCCGGTCAGTGAGGTCGCTCCGGCACTGATTCGCCGGTGAAGGGTGGGGCACGAGCGAACCCCGTCACCCGTGCAGCCTTTGCCGCCCTTGCCGCCCCGCGAGCCGTTGACCAAGTCTCGTTTTCGTCGTACAATCATTCTTGAGCTACAAGAACTTATGGATGCAGCCATGCACGAGCAAAATCCCCTCCAACTCGACGACAGCCTGAAGCGAAAAGTCGAAGCGTGCGCCCAGGCAAACGGAGTGACGCCAGATCAGGTCATCCGACAAGCCGTCGAGGAGTACCTCTCCGTTCACGAAGCGAACGGCGGTAAGTCTGCAACCGCGCCCCGCCGCCTTGCAGACATCGCGGATTCCATCGCCGCCACCGTACCCGCCGAAGAATGGGCCAAGCTGCCGCCCGACCTTGCCAAGAACTTCGAGCATTATCGGTACGACTATCCCCGCGAGGATTGATTGAGCGTCGTCTTCGCCGACACCGGGTTCTGGATCGCACTTCTCAATCCGCGAGACTCCCTGCATCACGTGGCACGCCAAGTAGAAGCTTCTCGACAGTTCGACCGCATCGTCACCAGTGAGATGGTGCTCGCCGAATTCCTGAACGACCTTGGCGCGCGTGGCCCTGCGCTTCGCACGGCCGCGTCACGTTTTGTCGCCGAGCTCCAAGCCAACTCTGGTGTGACGGTGTTCCAGCAAACAAGCTCACTGTTCTGGCAGGCCGCAAACCTGTACGCGGAGCGGGCTGACAAGGCTTGGAGCCTGACCGATTGTGCGTCATTCCTGATCATGCAGGAGCACGAAATCACTGATTCGCTGACACACGATCGGCACTTCGAGCAGATGGGCTTTCGCGTGCTCCTTCGTATATGAACCGCCGCGTTCCCGTGGTCCCAACTTCTGCAGGGGTAGCCCCAGGCAGGTGCGCACGGCTCGACGCCTGGCTCGTTAAAGGGGGCTGTCCCCTTTTACAGTCGGTTGACTCTTGCCCATGCCGTCATTGTGCAGGACCGAGGGCTCAAGAATCAACCCTTCAAGTCGGAGGTAGCCCTGTGGGGCTGTTGCCTGGCGGTACATGAGGTTGGCGGCTATCATGTTGCTGAGGCATCCGTAGAAATCCACATTGATCGCTGTTGGAAAAACAATGGCTAGCATGAGACCTGGGCACTCGGCTGACGAGCTACAGCGAGCATCTCGATCTGTTGACTACGAAGCCAGCATGATGGACTCCATGCTTCGCTTGCTGCTGGAGAGCAGCGTGACGATGGCGAGCCGACCAAGAGACCCGGCGACAGCAAATGCGGTGTTGCACACATTCTTGTTGGCAACACGCAACCTGTGCCATTTTCTCTACAGCCACAAGCCCCGCCCCTTAGATATCATCGCGGAGGATTTTTTCGACCGGGACGAGGACTGGAGAAATGTGCGACCCCCCGCGGTCCCTGAATTCCTTGACGGTTCACTCGTGGACCTGATCAGCAAACGCTTAGCGCACTTGACATGGGATCGCGCCTCGGGGACGAAGCCCAGCTGGGGAGCTTTCCGCATCGCCTGGGAATTAGGCAAGGCACTTGAAGTCTTCGTTGCCACGGCTCCGAGCACTCGGATTGCCCCGGTGCTCACTCAGGACATAGCGGCAATGGTCAAGCTGATGCACAATATCGTTCACCGGTTTGGTGGTGTCGATGGGGTCCAACTTGCGCCGCTGAGTCAGCTCTTGGACGGCAGCGATAGGCAATAGGTCAATGGCGAAACCAGCGAAAAGACAACATTACTTGGCCCGCTTCCATCTCCGAAACTTCGCTGACCCCTTGTTTTCGGATAACCTGCGTTGCTATGACCTCAAGACACACCGATGGGAACACCGCACTACGCATGGCGTCGGGTGGTTTCGGCATCTACTCACGATGATTGATGAATCCGGCAACCGCACCGATGCATTCGACCAATTCTTGAAGCTGAATGTTGAAGATCCGGCTGCCCCAGCATTGAGGAAGATGGCAACGGGAGATCCGGTCACACAGGATGAGCGTTCTGCTATCGCCATGTTCATCGCGCTGACGGCTGCTCGTTCACCAGCTATGACGCAGCAGACTATGACCAGCTACCTTGAGCAGCTTTCCGAAACTGAGCGAGGTGAGGTTAACTCGTTGACGAGAATCTGGTGCGGCATGATTAGGCGACAACTCTCCGACAGCGCGGTTACGGAGTTTTACAAGCCGAGCAGCTTGCGTGCGATATGGCTTTGGGCAAAGAGCTTCCAGCATCGCCTCCTGCAATGGCAATGGCATCTCATAAACACGGTAGAGGATCAGCCATTCGTTTGTAGTGACAGACCCGTGTTTGCTGAGTGGGACCAAGGCCAGGACATTCGCTTTGTGAGCTTCCCGGTGTCCTCTATCGTGGCATTGATCGTATTCAGCGATGGGCAGCTTAGGCAAGGCTTGGATGACCAGGAAAATGTCAGGGTATCCAATCGACTGACCATGGCGCAAGCCACCGATTTCGTCGTCGCATGTCGGCAAGCGTTTCCCGGCGATGAGTTCTTGGAGAGGTGATCGAGCAGGTTCGGCACGCATTGGTGGGATGCCTTGTTCACTCAGACGGTTCCGTCCAGGTCCGCTATTGGAGCCGGGCGATACTCCTCAGTCCACCCAACCGGTGCTTGCTAATACATCTGCCGCGGCGGGACGATGATCCAGCGCTGTTAATAAGATGCCTCCCGGAGTACCCCGATGACGAGACCTTGCTTTCTTGGGCTGAGCTTGACGCTGCTTGCTGCACTCGTTGCCGGGTGCCCAAGTGTCGGATCGGTCGGTGGCAGCGGCAACATGGGGGCAAGTGCGCGCTGTAGTGACGGAACTCTCAGCTACTCCCAGAATTGCTCAGGGACCTGCTCTCACCATGGCGGTGTGGCTGTGTGGTACACCAATTGCGGTTGATTCCGTGAGTACCCTGACTTCAGGCTGCTGGCAGACGGGCAGGACCGTTTGGGGCGTACTGCTCGAATTGGAACAGATCGTTCACTCCATCGAAGCTGCATCAATGACGACCCCACGACGCTCCCGGGCATTCGGGATCGCTTCGCTATTTGCCGTCGGCTCTCGGTTCCGACGGCTGGTACGGCCATGGCGAGGCGTGGGCGTGGCTTCGCTGCGGACGCTTGGGTTTTTTGAGGCATGGCTCCGGCGTCCAATGGCCGGTTGAGGTGACCTGTGCTCAGGGGCATGAGGAGGACCCGCGGGAGGTGAACCGCCGCGGGC
>CAZUGO010000087.1:0-47430 GCA_964619935.1 uncultured Planctomycetales bacterium
AACCCGCGGTGGCTTCATCAGACATTCTCCCTCCATCAGAACCGATACGTTGCCCTGCAGGGCAATCCGCCCTGGAAATGATAGCACAGCGGGGCTCGGGTTTTCGACGAGATCCGCTCGACGGCGTCGCACGTCCGCTAAGCCTTGGCGAACGGGTTCTCGGACTTCGCCGCCCTCGTTCGTTGGTTCAACACCGGCTGCCGCAAGCCAAGGATCAGCGGGGAGGTCCAGGCGAGCGACCCTTGGTGAATTCCCGGAAGGGGGTTCCGGCGGAACCGGTGCTACGGGTCGGGCGCGCGGCGCTGCAGCCCCCAGCCGAGACGCCGCCGCATGACGGCGCTGAGCGGGGTCTTGAGTGGATTGCCGGGCGGTGTGGGGGACGGTCGTTCGCGTTGGAACATGGCCTCCCAGAACCCGGTGGGCGGTTGAACGGTCTGGAGCAGCCGCCGGATGGCCGACCCCAAGGCTCCGGCGCTGGCGAATCGTCGGCGGGGTTCTCCGGCCAAGGCGCAGGACAGGATCTGTTGCAGGCCGTAGCGGAACTCCGCGGTGCGCTTCTTCAGGTTCAGGTTCACGCCGACCTCGGCCACGGCAGCCGCCAGTCCCGGGCCGCCCGGCTGCGGCAGGGTGCCGGTCAGGACTTCGTGAAGCAACAGCCCCAGGGTGTAGACGTCGGATCGCGGGGTGATGCGTTCGACCCGGCCAGCCCGTTGCTCGGGGCTGGCGTACTTGCGCGTGCCCACAAAGCGGTCGCGCTCATTGGGCAGCAGGGTGGACTGGAAGTCGACCACGCGGGCGATGCCGAAGTCTAGAATCTTGGGTTGGGAATGCGCATCGACCAGAATGTTCTGCGGTTTCAGATCACGATGGATCACACCGCGGTCGTGGGCATAGTCAACGGCGTCGCACACCCGGGCGAACAATTCCAGTTGTTGAGCCGTGCCCAGCCGCCGGGCATGGCAGGTCAGCGGTTCGCCGGTGACATATTCCATCACGAAGTACGGCCAGGGGCGTTCGGCGATCACCACGTCATCGGCGTAATTCATGCCGGCGATGCCCGGGTGATGCAGATTGCGCAACACCTCCACCTCGAAGGCGAAGCGGCGCAGCCACTCGGGTGCCGCTGAGGCCCGTCGCAGCAGCTTGATGGCCACGGAATGGCCCATCCGGACATGCACGCCGTGGCAGACCACCCCCATGCCTCCGCAGCCCAACACTTGAACAAGGCGGTATTCCTTGATGACGCGCGGTAATTGGATGGCCTGGGCCGGAGCATGCTGCCGAACCACGACCGGTCGGCTCGCGGAGCATTGCCGTTTCACCGTTCGCAGATAGCCGGGCAGCAGCGCGCGGGCTTCCTCCTGCAGTTCGGGATCGTCCGGGCACTGCCGTCGAATGAACGAATCGCGCTGGGCGGGCTGGAGCCGCACGGCTTGTTCGAGAAGATCCTGGACCCGCAGATGAAACTCAGTACGGGCGGTCACAGTATCCCACCATGACCCGGTTCAGCAGGGTCAGTGCATATCGAAAGTTCTTCTCGACGGTGGAAGCGCTGAGCCTCAGCGACCTCCCGATTTCGGCATGGGTGAGGCCCAGCAGCCAATGCAGCATGACAATGACGTACAGCCGGCGGCTTTCGGCCGCCAGGGCCTCGAGCGCATCGGCCAGGTCCATGTGCAACGCCGGGTCGGCCGCCTGTGCCGACACGTCGTCCATGGGAACCCGCCGCCAGATCCGCTGCTGAGGCGGGGCGTCCGACCGGGGCACCGCCGATTCCGAGCGGGCGCCGCCGCGCTTGATGCTGCCGCGCTTGCGGAGGTGATCCGTGATGACCTGGGCGATCTTCCGTCGCATGATCGCCTGAAAGTGGGCCACGCTGTTCCAGCGGTCCTGGGGATTGCGAATGATGCACAGCAGGGCTTCGTTGACCACATCAGTGACTTGCAGCGTGAAGTCGGGCGGCTGCCGCCGGAGGTGGCGGCAGGCCATGTGGCGTAGTTCGTCGTAGGAACATTCGATGAGCGATTCGGTGGTCGGCGGGCAGGGCGTCGTGCTGTGGGGCGTGGTTCCCATCGGCCTGCGGGGACCTCTGAAGTCTTATGTCTCCGGTTTCCGGCCTGGACTACGTATTCAGTCTTGCATTCTGCGAGTATCTGAAACGAGAGGACTCGCTGACGTACTCGGTGCTGTTCACGGTGAGGGGCACCAAACCGATGACCCCGGGCTGATCGGGTTTGACCCGAGGTTCGGGCGACGCGGTGTGCCACCGAACCGTCGGGCGCTCAGCGCTTCAGAAACACAAAACGCTGCATGCCTTCGGTCAGCAAGCGCAATCTGACGGGTCGTCATCCTGCACTGCCGGGGCGGCGGTCTCAGTACCGCCGGCCGGTCCGGCCCGGAACAGGGCGAGGGGGATTGCTGCAACGGTCAGGCTGCACAGGAACAATCTTGCGTTTTTCCCGGTCGGGTCCTCCAGCGTGCGGCACTGTGGGGTCATATTCCGCAGGGGGCTACCCGCGGTTGTCTAGGGGGTCTTGACCGGGATCTTCCGCGGGATGGCCCGGGCGGTCTTGGGCAGGCGCAGGGTCAGCACGCCCTCTTTGAGTTCGGCCTCGATCTTGCTCGCATCGACATCCTCGCCGACCTGGAATGCCCGGTAGAAATCACCGACGCCGTACTCGCGCAGGACGTAGTTCTGCTGCGGCTGCTGCCGCGGTCGTACCCGCCCGAAGAGGGTCAGTTCGCCGCGCTCATAGCGGATGTCCAGGTCGTTCGATGCGACACCGGGCAGGTCTGCCATGAGCAAGAGTTCGTCGCCGCGCTCCACGATGTCGACACTGGGCATGAAGGTGCGGCCGGAGCGGGTGCGTTCGGCCCGCTGCAGCGCCGCGGTCTCTTTCTTCTCGATGTCTTTGTGATTGGCCATGAGGTCGCCTCCCTGTGAGTGTCCGGATGCCAGCGTTGCCGCAGGGCACTAGCCGGCCTTGACGGTGATCTGTTTGCGTTTCGCGGCCTCCGCCTTGGGCAGCCGCACGGTCAAGACGCCGTTGTCCAGCACCGCGTCGACCTGGTCGGCGTTGACATCGACCGGCAAGGTCAGCACGCGCATGAACTCGCCGATATGGCGCTCCTGCCGATGGTAGTTGAACTGGCCTTCCAGGGGTGCCCGGCGGCCCTTCACGGTCAACTCATTGCCCACCGTGAAGATCTCAAGGTTGTGCTTGGCCACTCCGGGCAGTTCCGCCTCGACGCAGAGGGCGTCGCCCGCGTCCCAGACGTTCATTGCCGGGAAGGCGGCCGCATAGACCGAGGGCCAACCCGATGGGGCCGCCCCGAAATGGTCGAACACGCGGTCCATCTCCCGTTTCAACTCCTCGAAACGGTTGGTGAAAGGAAATCCGTGAAGCATGGGTCACCTCCTTTACATCCTGCTGTTGTGCGGCCAACGCGGCCACATCAGACGCCAAGCACTCACCGTGCCACAAGGCCGGCGAACGACAGCAAACATAAGTGGGTCTTTTTCATTCGGTTAGGGAAACGGGTGTTCGGAGAGGGCGGCGTCCGGTCAGTCATTTTGGCAGGGCGCGACCGTCAGAAGGGTAGCGACCCGGGCGGTGAGCGGGTTCTCGGAACCGGAGCTGTGGTCACGAAGCGCCGGCAGCCGAGCGCCGGGTGTCGCCTCAATCGTCTTCTGACACGCTGTGCACGCGAATGTCGCCATCGGAGGACAGGGTTACTGTGATCACCTGGGGCCGGCAGCACACCGGGCAATCCTCCACATACGTCTGTGCACTGCCGGCGGCGACGTCGATGGGAATGACGATCCGCTCACCGCAGGCATCGCACACGTAGGAGGCTTCGGTGTCCACGAGGGCTCCTGGGGCTCGGGGTAACGCGACCCGCCCATTACAGCATGCGGGCGGCCCCCGGTTCAAGGGGCGATTACCGGCAAATGATCCTATAATGAATTCGGTGGTCGCTGATTCGTGACGCCCGATTCCGGATGGACCCATGCCCCACTCGGCAGATACTCCCGTTGGTCCGAGACGCCTCGCAATGGCAGTGCTCGGCTTGGCCCTGGTGCTCGGCAGTCCGTTGCTCTGGATGGCGACACTAGACAACAGCTTCTTGCGCCGCAGTGCCTTGTTGATGTGGGTGGCAATGGCAGCCGGTGGCGGGTTGGCCTTGCTGGCGGCCCGCCGGGATCGGCGCCGGCGGACGCGGTCCGTCGCGGTGCTTGCGGTGCTGTGGATCGCCATGGCCGTTCCGGGGTTCGTGGTGCTGACCCGACTGCCAGCGCCGTCAGATGTCGTTGGCCTCCGGCAAGTGGCCGACTTCACCCTGACGAACCACCAAGGACAGCCGGTGACGCTGAGCGACGTGACGGCTACCGGCCCGGCGCTGCTGGTGTTCTATCGCGGCTTCTGGTGAATGACCTGTCTTTCGGAACTCCGCGGGCTCGGAGCGATCACTGCTGATCTTCAGGCACTGGGCGTCCGCACGCTGGCAATCAGCGTGGATCCACCGGCGCAATCTCGGCGCGTGGTCGAGCGCCAGCATCTGCCTTTTCCGATTCTCGCCGACGAACAGCGGCAGGTGATTCGCGCCCTGGGCCTGCTGCACGCCGGCGGGGCTCCGAACGGCGACGACATCGCCCTGCCAGCCCTGATCCTGCTCGATCCCGGCGGACGGATCCGCTGGCGTTATGTGGCCGACCGCATCCAGAATCGGCTCGACGAGCAGCGGGTGCTGGTGACGATTCGTGAACAGTTGTACGGCCCGAACCCGCCGGCGGCGGCTGGACCGGCCGAAAGCAGTGGTCATTGATCGCGGCGGTCGATATAACCGAAATGTCAGGATCGCCGAGCCGCCCACCTGGCGGAAAGCGGTCGGCACGATCCAGGAGAGAATCTTCGATGCGCTTTGCACTTGCGAATCATCCATCCTGGTGCCGCCGCACGCGTGCGGCAGGCGCCTGGTGCTGCGCTGTGCTGCTCGGCGGTGCCGTCGCGGCGGCCGGGGGCGCCTCGTTGACTTTGCCCATCGGGCCACGGCCGCCACGATGTGAGGCATTGCTGATCAACGGCGGCGGGCGGCCGAGGATCAACTACCAGTCGCACTTGTTGCACATCATTCAACTCCATGCCCTGCTCCGCGATCTGGGGATGGCGCCCGGGCGCGTCACGGTGTTCAACGCCGACGGGGACGATCCCGGCGCGGATCTGGCGGTCCGAGAGGTTCAGCGCGAGCCGGACTTCTGGTTGATTCAAGGAACCCGGCTGGAGCAGCACTTGCGCCCGCAACTGCGTTATCGCAGTTCGGTCATCCCCGATGTGGTGCTGCGGCCGGCGACCCCTGAGGCCCTTCAGGCCTGGTTCGAAGCGGCGGCGGAGCGCCTGCGGCCGGGCGATACCATCCTGCTGTACGTCACCGACCATGGCGATAAGAATGAGGAAGATACGGCCAACAACACCGTTGTGCTGTGGGGCAGCGATGCGTCGCTGTCGGTTGATGGTCTGCGGCAGATGCTGTCGCTGATCGATCCCGGGGTGCGCGTGGTGATGTTGATGTCCCAATGCTACTCGGGGGCCTTTGCCAACCTGATGTACCACGAAGACGCCGCCGTGCCCGGCAATGTCTGCGGCTATTTTGCGTCGACGGCGGATCGCCCGGCCTACGGCTGTTATCCGGAGAATCGCGACAAGGACAATGTCGGTCATTCGTTCCGATTCATCGACGCCCTGCGGGCGGCGCCGCTGTTGGATGCGGCCCATGAGCGGGTGCTGGTCAGCGACCGGACGCCCGATGTCCCATTGAAGACGTCGGTCCTGTACCTGGCCGACTGCCTGGAAGCGGCGGCCGCGGAGCAGGGCCTGGCCCGCCATGAGCTGATCGACCCGCTATTGCGCCAGGCCTGGCAGGACAAGGCCCGCTGGGAGCCGCAGATTCGGCTGCTGGATCGCATCGGGCAGGCGTTCGGATACTTCAGTCCACGATCGCTGTCGGAACTGGAGCAGCAAGCCACGTTGTTGCCGGACATCAGCGACAAGTTCAGTGTCTATCACCAGGCCTGGCAAGCGGCACTGGACTCGCTGGCCCGCGCCCACCTGGACCGTTTTCTGCTGGCCCGCCCCGAGTGGGAAGAGCGGCTGATCGAGGAGGTTCTGGCGGCGCTCGACGATACCCAACGGCCGGAACTGACCCGCGCATTGGTGGCTGACCTGCGGGCGTACGAGGTGGAGGACCCGGGGACCGCCGAACGCTTGCAGGTGCTCAAGCAGAAGGCCGAGGCGGCCCAGGCAGCACGCTATCGCATGCAGGTCCGCCTGGGTGTGGTGCAGCGCATGGAAATGGTCCTGACTGACATTGCGGGCCAGGTGTTTCTGGAGACCCAGGGCACGCCGGCTCAGCGCGACGCCTACCAGTCGTTACTGCACTGCGAGGCGCTGAGCCTGGGGTCGGCCACTGGCGGCGGGCCGCTGCTGACCCGGGCGGAGCCGTTCCCGTCGTATGAAGAGGAGTTGGCCCTGGCCGACGCCGTTCTGCCCGGGTGGATGGGCATCCGCTTCCGGCCGGCGCCCGAGGTGCGGCGGGCAGAGTTTGGTCTGCCCGACGGGGCGGTGTCCATCGTGGTGGTCTATCCCGACTCCGCGGCTTCGGCGGCGGGACTGGAGGTCGGGGACATCATCGCCGGCCCGCCGGACGCGCCGTTCGACGAGCGCGATCGCATCCGTGAATGGGTCATGACCGCACCGATCGGGGTGCCGCAGACCCTGCTCGTGCAGCGGGGGTCAGAACGCCTGCAGATCGAGCTGACCCCGCGGCCGTTCCCGTTGGCGTGGCCGGAACTGCCCGGCCCGCCGAAGGTCGGCGATCCCGCGCCGTCGCTCGAGCCGGTCGAAGCCTATCGCGGGACGGTGCCCGACGATCTGGCCCAGGGCGGTCCTTACCTGTTGTATTTCTGGGCGACCTGGTGTGCGCCGTGCAAGGCGGCGTTGCCGGAACTCGACGCCTTCGAACGACAGCGCCGCACCCAGGTGATTGCCATCACCGACGAACTACCGGCGCAGTTGGATTCGTTCTTCGCCAGGCACCAGGGCCCGTTTCCTGACGCGGTGGCCTGGGATGAACTCCGGCGATCGTTCTTGGCGTACGCGGTCAGCGGCACGCCGGGATTCGTGCTGGTGGGCGCTGATGGGAAGATCCAGCGCATCTGGACCGGATATCGACCTGCCGCCGGCCTGGCGATTCCCGGGTGGTCCTGGTCCGGCAGGCCAGCCACGACCGACCCGCCCGCGGCGTTGCGCCTCGAAGATGTGGGCAGCGAGTTTCCAGGGCTCTTGCCCGGCGGACCGCTGCCGCCGCCCTGATGTCAGGCCGGAACGGGTGCGCGACGGGCGGAGTCGCTGGTCATAAACAGGCTGCCGGCAGCGCCCTGGGTCGGGAGCGCTGCCGGCAGAATTCCGAACACACGCGGCGCGGAACGCCACCACTCAGTTTGACAGAAAGTCGTGGCTGCGAACCGTCTTTCGGCCGTTGGACTTGGCCCGCTTGGCGGCCTGGTCGATGTACCAGTAGACGATATCGTTCAGGCCTTCGAGCGCGTCGCCGGCAACGTTGACGTTGTATTGCTTGAGGGCGTTCTTGGCCTTGCTCCCGACCAGCAGCATTTCCGTTTTCTTGGCCGACGATTTCTTGGAACCCTTGGTCTTCTTCTTTGCCTTCTTCTTGGCCACCGCATACCTCCTTGATTTCAATGGTTTAGGTGGTGATTGTCCGGGCACTAGTATCGTGGGATTTCCAAGGTCGTCAAGGGGTAATCGGCCTTCAAATGGGCGATCCGTGGGCGAACGGAGGGGTTTTCAGGGCACGGGTCAGATTCAGCCCGGCCGGCCGTAGTGCTCCTGTGTGGGGGCGATCGCCAGCGCGTCATTGAGTATGCCGGCAGCAGTGACTTCCGCGCCGGCCCCCGGACCGGTCAGAATCAGCGGGTTGCTGTCGTAACGGCGGGTTCGAATCATGACCGGGTTGTCGGTTCCCTGCAACCGGCCCAGCGGCGATTGGCGCTGCACCGCCCGCACGCCAACCGAGACCCCTTGCGGATCGATGGCAGCCGCGTAACGCAGCACTCGCGCTTCGCACGTTCACCGGCTGCCAGGTCAGGAGAGGGGCTGCCGTGTCTGTCGTCGACCCACTTTCGTGTGCTCAGGGTAACCGCCGCCGCAGGATCGGGCTGCGCCTGCCCCACAATCACTGTTTCGGCTGAGCGCGGCGGCTTGCATGTCATCCGCCGCTCTAATATCCTGTAGGTCAGGACTGCGTTGCTCGCCCCGTCCCGTTCGCCCAGAAAAGCGCAGTCGAGGCTCCTGCTTGCATGGCCAGGTTTTCGGACCCGGGTCCGGAGCCGCCGGCGAGCGCACCCGTCTGCTGGTCCCTTATCGTGAGGTATTGTCCAATGACAGGAACACGCCAGAACCGGTTGCAGAGTTTCCCAATAGGCCTAACGGTGGCATGCTGGACGCTGTGCGGATGGGGATCGGCGGCGGCGCCGGCCGAGCAAGTGCCGGCGGCCCGCCTCGGTACGGTGTTGTCCGCCCCGCGGGCCGAACCGCAGCAACCCCACGACGTCCAGCCCGACCGGGTCAGCGTGTTGGTGCGGATGCAGCCGGGTGCCAACCGTCTGACGGTTCGAGCCTTCGCGCTTCAGCGCGGCGGGGTGCTCAAGCACGAATATGACCACGTGCTGCCCGACGTTGTGAACCTTCGGAACATTCCGCCCGCTGCCCTCGATGCATTGCGGGCCTTGCCCGGGGTGGCCGAGGTCCAGGAGGATCGCTATCACGCGAACCTGACCAAGCTCGACGAGGCCACGGCACGGGTGCGTGGATTGCAAAGCCAGGTTGGCGGCGCCGGACTGTCGGCCGACGGTTCCGGCGTTCGGGTGTGCATCTGCGACACCGGCATTGACAGCGATCACTTGATGTACGCCGGCCGCATCGATGCCGCCGCCGGATGGGACTATTACAACGATGATTCCGATCCAGAGGACGACAACGGTCACGGTTCCCACGTCGCCGGGATCGCGGTGGGTGGCACCGGGCTGAGCATCGACTGGGGCTGCGAGGGCCCCGAAGACTTCCAGGGCGTGGCCCCCGGCGCGACGTTGATCGGCGTCAAGATCCTCAACCAGTTCGGCGGCGGGTTCGACAGCGACATCATTGCCGGCATCAACCGGTGTGCCGATCCCGGTCTCCCGGGGGGTCCGGCGGACGTCATCAACCTGAGCATCGGCACCGGCGATTTCGCGGGCACCTGTGACGGCCACAGTTGGGCGACGGCGGCCAACAACGCGGTCAACGCGGGGCTGGTGGTGGTGGCCGCGTCCGGGAACGAGTGCAACAGCAACTCCATGGGATCGCCGGCCTGCGGCACCAATGTGATTGCCGTCGGGGCGACCTACAAAGACGATTATCCCAATTGTGAAGACACCACCAGCAGCTTCAACTGGGGTTGTTGCGTCGACAACGGGATCGCGGTCGACGATGTGGTGTGTTTCAGCAATCAGAGCAATCTGCTGGATGTCAGCGCCCCGGGATCGGACATCTGGTCGGCCAGCACGGCCGCGGGCGGCAGTTCGGTCACTCAGAAGTCCGGAACCAGCATGTCGTCCCCGATGGTCGCCGGCCTGGCGGCACTGATCCTGGACGCGGATCCGTCGCTGAGTCCGGCCCAGGTCCGGCAGTTGATTCGCGACGGCGCCGTGGATCTGGGGGCGCCCGGCTATGATGCGGCGTATGGGTATGGTCGCATCGACGTCATCAACTCGCTGAGCCTGGTGACCCCCTGCGGCGGCCCCCAGGATTGTGACGACGGCGACGCCTGCACCACCGACGCCTGTAGCGGCGGCAGTTGCAGCCACGTGGCGGTCAACTGTGACGACGGCGACGCCTGCACCACCGACAGTTGCGACGGCCCGAGCGGCTGTGCGAACACCACGCTGGACTGTGACGATGCGGATCCATGCACCAGCGACAGTTGCAATCCGACCAGCGGGTGCCAGCATGAAGTCGTGGCCTCGTGTTGTGGAAATGGCACCTGCGAGGCCGGCGAGGATTGCAATTCGTGCGCCGGCGACTGCATCGCCGGGGGCGGTGGATCCGCATGCGGCAACGGGGTGTGCGAGCCCGGCGAAGACTGCGTGGTCTGCTCCGGGGACTGCAACGGTAAGCAGAATGGGAATCCCGGCAACCGCTTCTGTTGCAGTGGCGATCCGGGCGGCGGCGGCGGCTACGGTCCGGTCGATTGTCTGGATGCCCGCTGCAGCCAGAGCGGATTCCAGTGTGGCTCGGTGCCGGCGTTCTGCTGCGGCGACGGATCCTGTGACGGGAGCGAGGACAGCTTCAGTTGCGCCCTGGACTGCGGGGCGCCCGAGACCTGCGGCAACGGCAACTGCGCTGCCAGCGAGGATTCCTGCAGTTGTGCATCCGATTGCGGAGCGCCGCCGTCCACCGAATCCAACTGCAGCGATGGCGTGGACAACGATTGCAACCAGGGCACCGACTGTGCCGATCCGGATTGTGCGGCCGTGCCCGCCTGCCAGAATCCATGCGATGGCGACGGCGTCTGCGAGCCCGGCGAAGACTGCAACAACTGCTCCAGTGACTGTGACAGCAAGACCAACGGACCGCCGTCCGGCAGATACTGCTGCGGGAACGGAGTGGTCGAAGGCCCCGAGGCGGACGGTCGATGTGACGGCAACCCCTAAGCCGGGCTGCCGGGCACGACGGGAAGGCGCGATCGACGATTAGGGGTGCAGGCCCGGTCGGGCTTGCGAACTGCTCGGTGGGCGAATCCCGCCCACCTACGGGCAGTCGATGTCGCGCAGTTGGTCGTTCCAGCAATGCCACTCGCCATTGCCGAAGTGCGTCTCGTTGCGGACCCGGCCGGAGGCGTCGGAGCGCATCCACTCGATACGAACGGTCTCGTCCAACTCCGCACCGAAGACCTCGTAGAAGGCGTCGAAGGGGGTCTCAGGAGTGATGCCGAACACAATGTAGCTGCCATTGCCGGCGGCTTCCGGCGTGATGTTCGTGTAGCGCACTTCGGCGGCATCGTCGGTCGTGCTGCGCTCCCAGGCGATGTCCACAAACGGCGTGGCATCCGACGGGTCGCGGCTTAGGCTCCAGGTCCCCTGCGTCGCGGTCAGGTTGGAGACCCCGGTGAACCATTCGAAGTCGGTGTAGGCGCCTTCCTTGGAGATCAACATCCGCCAGGTGATGTTCGCCCCGCTAATCGTGCCGTGCAAGGCGGCCGAGTAGCGAACTCCGTTGACCAGCACGTCGTAGGACCACACCCACCCAAGGGCGGACACTTGCTGCGGCTCGTGATTGAACGATTCCGCGAAAGCAGCCACCGGAATCGCCAGCGAGACAGTCAGCACCGTGCTCCAGACCACCAGGTTGCCAGCCGCAAACACCCAGTTTTCGAAGCTGTCAGCCTGTTTGGGCGCGCGCGGGCCCTCGGTGGTCGGCGGACTGCCCGAGAAGTCGTCAAAATCGATCTGTAGCGTCGAGGCTGGCGGGACCACCGGCGGTTCTCCGGAGTCCGACCCCCCGGCGCCGCTGCCGCCGCAGCCGCACCAGGCCGGGACCAGCGGGGCAATCAGGGCAAGAAACTTTGGGGTGCTCATCAGCCGCATCAACGGTCCTCCTGTTTGGGGAGACGTCCATCATGTCTGTCGGCAGGGGGGCGGCGATGTCCGAAGTCGAATCGGGGGTCACACCCGCCGCCCGGCGTCGTTCAGTGTCGCCAGGTCGAGTATCAGGGCCCTTTCCGGGTCACGCAAGCCAACTCGGAATGCCGACAACAGGTGATTAGGCATGGGGTCCCAGGGCTGGCCTACCACCGGATCCGCAAGCAGGTTGGGTGCATCGGGATGGAGGTTTCACGCGGTGTGGTACAATTTGCGAAGAGGGGGAAGTCAATGAGCACGCAACTTTACCTGGCGTCCAACAGCGCCCGCCGCATTGAGCTGCTGCGGGCCCGGGGGTTTTGTTTCAAGATCCGAACGCCGGCGGTGGCCGAGCCGGAGCCGCGATTGCCGGGCCAGATTCCCGAACACTGGGCCGAGGCCCTGAGTTACTTCAAGGCCCGCAGCGTGGCCCGCGAGCTGACCTCCGGGTTCGTACTGGGCGCAGACACGGTGGTGGCCCATGAGGATGCCATCATCGGCAAGCCCGCCGACATCGAGGATGCCCGCCGAATCTTGAGCCGACTGGCAGGTACTACCCATCGAGTGATCACCGGGGTGACCCTGCTGGACGTGCACGAAGGTCGCCGCTGGATCCGCCACGATGTCACCACGGTGACCATGCGGCCGCTGACCTCCGCGGCGCTGGAAGCCTATCTGGAGAGTGGGTTGTGGGACGGCAAGGCCGGCGCTTACGGAATTCAGGACCAGTCCGACGCCAACATCGAGCGCCTGGATGGCAGCTACACCAACGTGGTCGGCCTGCCCATGGAGTTGCTCGAGCACATGCTTGAGGAGGCCGGCATTCTCAGCGCGGTGATCGGCTCGGCAGCGCCAAGCCATCATCCTGATCCGCTGGCCGGTCGCTGACGGTCGGCCCTGACTCCGGCAGGGCATTGGACCGGGCTTCGAACCCAGCCGGGCCGGTGGGTTCTCGAGCCCCCAGCGATTTGGGAATCACCGCGGTGTGCGGCTATACTGAGCGGGACCGCCGGCAGTCGCGGTTCAGTCTTCTCCGGGTGGGATCGCCGGGTTCGCAGTGGCGTCCATCGCTGAGTTCTTATCACTTGGCTCGGGAGCTACCCAATGATTGCTCAAGGGTCGTATGTTCTGCTGGCCGTGGCCACCGCCGCGATGGGGGCCGCTGCTGCCGGGGAGTTGACCGTGGTCTCCACAGAGCCGCCGGCGCACACCCTGGCGGCCCCGGTGCGCGCGGCGATCGTCGTGCACTTCGATCAGCCGGTCCTGCCGGCTTCGGTGACGCCGGCCTCTTTCCGGGCGTTCGGGCGCTGGAGCGGCGTGGTGTCCGGAACCCGGGTGTTGTCTGACGGCGATCAGACCGTTTCTTTGGTGCCCGATGCCCCGCTGTTCTTCGGCGAGTCCGTCATGGTGGTGCTGTCGCATGATCTTCAGGCGGCTGGCGGAGCAGCCCTGCGCCCAGCCGGTTATTCCTACCAGTTCTGGACCGCGGCCATGCCGGCGAACATGAGTTTCGCCCAACTGGACACCATGACCACCCGGACCGTACCCACCCAGTCCAGCCGGGCCTACGGCGGGATTGCCTCGGACCTGGACGGTGACGGCTGGGCCGACCTGACCATCGTCAACGAGGACACCGCCGATTTGCGGGTGTTCATGAATCACGCCGACGGCTCGGGCATGTACGCCGACTTTATGCAGCCGACCTTTCCGGTCAACGACCGGGCCAGTCCCTCCGAACCCGCCGATTTCAATAATGACGGCATCGTCGACGTCTGCGTGGTGAACATCAATACCAACTCCGTTTCGATTCTGCTCGGGGTGGGCGACGGCACCTTTGGCCCGCAGCAGGAGGTCGTGGTCGGCGGGGTGCCGCGCGGCATTGCCGTGCTCGATGTCGATGGCGACGGCGACCTCGATATCGCCAACACCAACACCGGCAGTAACAACCTGTCGCTGCTGGTCAACGACGGCAGCGGCGGCTTCTCAGCACCGAGCTTCTTCGAGGGCGGCGGGTTCGGCGAATGGGCCTTGGCCGCGGCAGACATGAACGATGACGGGATTCTCGATCTGGTCGTGGGGGCGCGCACCAGCCAGACCATCGTGATCAGTCTCGGCAACGGTGACGGCACGTTCACCGTAGGGCCGCCGCAAAACGCCGGCGGCTTGGTCTGGATGCTGGTGGTCGGCGACCTCAACGGTGATGGGGCCGAGGATGTGGCCACCGCAAACAGCTCCAACAACAACGGTGCCATCCTGCTGGGCAACGGCGACGGCTCGTTGCAGCCGGCGGTGATCTACGGCACCGACTCGTTTCCACTGGCCACCGACCTGGGCGATCTCGATGGCGACGGCGATCTTGACTGGGTCACATCCAGCTTCAATGGTGACTGGCGACTGTTCCGGAATGTCGGCGGGGCCTTCGGTTTTGTCACCGAGTTTCCCGCGCCGCAGGCCGCCTCGTGTTCGCTGATGGTGGATATCGACAACGATCGCGATCTGGACCTGGTCCTGGTTGACGAATTGCAGGACGTGGTCATCCTCATGACCAACAGCGGGATTACCCCCCTGGGCGACCTCAACCACGACGGAGCGGTCGATGCTGCCGATCTGGCCATTCTGCTGGGGACCTGGGGGGTCTGCCCGGCGTGCCCGCCCGACCTCAACGGCGACGGCACAGTCGACGCGGCGGACCTCGCAATTCTGCTGGGCGCCTGGGGCTAGTGTCCGACCCGGTATGGATTCATGCCCGGGGGGTTGGCATCGAGGGCTCGTTCCTCGGCGCTATAAGCAACGGAACGCTGCGCGGTAAGGGTTCGGACCCTGGCGCGGCACGCGCTGGCTCCCGGCGCGGCACGGGTTGGACGCCGGCGCGGTACGGAACCGGACCCCAGCGCGGCAGGCGCCGGACCCGAACACCCGGTGACCGCGCTCGGAACACCCGGCGACTGCGCTCTGAACACCCCTGCTACGGTGACCTCAGGCTCCGGCGGACTGCAGCGGCGGCGGCCGGTGGCGGCCTGGTCGTACCCGTGGATTTGGGTCCGGCTCCCCAAGGAAACCGCTTTCGGGGCCCGGCCCGGTTGACATCGCGACGGTAGCGATGCACAATTAGAACATCCGAGGGAGAGAGGTTTTCGGGTTTGACGGCTGCGACGGCGGGTGCCGGGCCGGGATCCGCCCCGCACGTCCAGCAGAGTTACCAGTCGCGTTTTTCTGTCGCACACGCCGGGTTACCCGGCCTCGCTTGCACACCCGCCCAGCCGTGACCTGCCCCGTGGTCATTCGCACACAGATCGTGCGCATTCTGAAAGGGCAGGACATGCGTCATTTAATCTCGAGCAATGTGCTGATGGTGTTTGTACTGGGTTGGGCCGGTTCTTGGGCCGGGCCTTCGGCGTTATCCCAGGAGGTTCAGAAGGCTCCGTGGAATGAGGCGGTCAGCGGCCCGCTGCCGCACTGGCGCCAGACGGCGCTGCCGGCGCTGGACCCCGGACGTTCCCTGCTGCCGTACCGCGTCGCCCGCCGTACGGTGCAGCGGGTGCCGACATCGGGCACCATTGCGTCCCCGCCGGAGTACAGCCCCACGGCGGGGGTGTTGTTCCGGTATTCATCCGGAGCCTGGCCGCAGGTGGTCACCGACTGCGTGGCGGCTCTGACCGGCGATCCGGCACATGACGAGCGCGCCTACGTGGTGGTATCGAGTGTGTCGCAACAGAACACGGCCAGCAGCCAGTTTGCGGCCGCCGGGGCCGACCTCGCCAAGGTGGACTTCATCATCATGCCGACCGATTCCATCTGGCTGCGCGATTATGGGCCACACTTCATTTGGCAGAACGCCGTCCGTGGAGTCGTCGACAGCCATTATTATCCAACCCGCCCATTCGACAATTTCCTGCCGACGCTGCTGGCCGACGACTACTTCATGCAGCCGTCCTATGACATCGGGCTGTATTACTCCGGCGGCAACTTCCAGCCGGGTCCCAACGGATCGGGGTTCATGACCTCGTTGATCAACCTGGACAATCCAGCGTCCGACGGATTTGACGCCACCTTCATCGCCCAACTGCTGAACACCTATCAAGGGATCGAGACCCTGCACCTCATGCCGCAGTTGCCGTGGAGCGTGGATGGCACCGGCCACCTGGACATGTGGATGTACTTGGTCGACGACGACACCGTGATGATCTCGGAGTTCATTCCCGGCTCCAACGCCACCGCCATTCAGATTACCAATAACGCCGTGCCGTACATGGAGAGCCTCGGTTTCGAAGTGTTTCGCCTTCCGGCGCTGAACAGCGGGGGGGTGCACTATACCTACACCAACGCGTTCCGGGTCAACGACCGCATTTTCACGCCGTCGTACGCAACCGGCGGCGGCAGTCATGTCGCCCGTGACGCCCAGGCCCTGGCGGCTTGGCAAGCGGCCGCGCCCGATGCCACGATCATTCCCATCGATTCGTACAGCATCATTCCGGCGGCCGGGGCCATCCACTGCATCGTCATGCAGGTCCCCCGTTACGAATCCGAGCTGCCGGCGGCCCATGTAGTCTCGCCCGACGGCGGGGAGCTGCTGGCCAGCGGCAGCAGCCACGATCTCTACTGGGGTGCCGACGACGATGAGCAGGTCACCGCGGTTGAGCTGTACTACTCAGTTGATGGCGGGGCGACCTTCCCATACCTGATCGCTGACCACGAGTTCAACGACGGCCACTATGAGTGGCTGGTCCCCAACACGCCCGCCGCCCAGGCGGTGGTCAGCGTTGTCGCCGTTGACCGGCAGGACCAGGTGGGTCAGGGCATCAGCCAGGGCCCCTTCCAGATCGCCGGCGTCGGGCAGACGGTTTATGATTTCAGTAGCGGCGCCGGCGTGGACAAGTGGGCCTGGGGTTCGCAGACCTCCGGTTGGGCGGCCCTCAATGAGCGGTTGCCCGCGCAACTGACTACGGAGTTGAGCGCCGCCGACTATGCCCGCCTTGCCGCACCCGACGCCAGCGGCGGCGATTCCGACACCAACCGATACGTGTCTCCGTATCCCGGTGCCGGTTACGAATCGACGCATGTGTTCGAGTTCATCATCGATGAACCATCCGCTGCCATCCTCGACTTGGGCATCACCTGGGAAGGCTATGCCGACGACTGCACCCAGGCCGAGTTGTACGTCTGGGATGCCGTTGCCCATCGCTGGTGTGACGGTGCCGGGCACTACAACCAGAACCGTTACCTGGACAACTTCGCGGGCAATCGCGATGCCCGCCTCGCCGGCCACATCCGCCAGAACCTCGAGCGCTTTGTCGCTGTTGACGGGCTGCTGACGGTGCTGGTCTATGCCGAGCGGTCTTCCAACCGTACGTTCCACGATTACATCGCGGTGACGCTCGACATCGCCGCGCCGGCTGATCTGAACGCTGACGGGGCGGTGAACGCGGCGGACTTGGCGTTGCTGTTGGGCAGTTGGGGACCGTGTCCGGGATGTCCGGCCGATCTGGACGCCGACGGGACGGTCACCGCGGCCGACTTGGCATTACTGCTGGGTGGGTGGACGGGCTAACTGGGCCCGAGCGCCCGGTTGTCAGTGTCGCTGCAATTTTCCGGAGATTTCGATAACTCTATGTCATTCTAATACCTGCATCACGGCCCGACGGTAGAAGCGCACCGTCGGGCCCCCCGGTCTTGGGTCTCCGCAGGCGATGGAGCGCCGACCCATTTACCACTAGACTAGTGGAGTTCGCAAATCATTCATTGTCGAGGATTTCGCAGGCATTCTCTTGCCGGCCTCGGCTAGGGCGACAGAGTTGGGAGGCACATCATGTTCGTGATCCTGAGGCGCGTCGGATTTGTGTCTGCGCTGGCGGTGGGCATGGTTGCGACCGCGGCGTCCGCGGTGGAGCCGTTTACCGAAGAGGCCGTGGCCAGGGGGCTGGTCTACGAAGTCCAGCCTTATCCGCAGCCCTTCGGCAACGAGGGGTCGGGCTGCGGGTTCGCCGATCTCGATAACGATGGCGATCCCGACGCGATCATCCTGGGGGCGGTCACTGGAAGCATCGGCATTTTCGAGAACGATGGCACCGGGAACTTCATCAACCGCAGCTTCGTCAATGGCGTCCCGCTGATCCCCCTGGCCTCCGGGTTTGCGGCTGCGGACTATGACGGCGACGGCGATCTCGATTTGTACATCACGGTCTGGACCGCGGCCAACGTCCTGCTGCGCAATCAGGGCAGCTTTCAATTCATCAACGTGACTGCCGCCGCGGGGGTTGGTGATGCCGGTGAGGGCGAGGCCGCGTCGTTCGGCGACTATGACGGCGACGGCTGGCTGGACCTGTACCTCTGCAATTACACCGGCCTGGTGCTCGATCCGCCGGCTCCCAAGAACGTCCTGTACCGCAACCTCGGGAACGGTGCCTTCGAGGACGTCAGCGTGGAGCAGGGCGTCGACGACGAGGGCTACGGTTTCCAATCGGTGTGGTTTGACTACGACCGCGACGGGGACGTGGACCTGTATCTCTCCAACGATCGCGGCCATTTGCCGCCGCTGTTCGCCAACAACCAGTTGTGGCGGAACGATAACGGCAACTTGGTCAACGTGTCCGCCGGATCCGGTGCCGACCTGGGCCTGTTCTCGATGGGCGTGGCCTGCGGCGACTTCGACGGCAACCGCTGGCCGGATCTGTACTGTACCAACATCGCAGGCTACATCGACGGCTTCAACCCGCTGTTCTTGAACCAAGGCGACGGGACCTTTGTGGAGTCTTCGGAACCGGCCGGCGTGGACCTGTGGGTGACCTCCTGGGGGGCGATCTTCTTCGATTTCGACAACGACGGCCGTCAGGATCTTTATGTCAACACCCAGTTTGCGTCCAATGCCCTGTTCCACAACGACGGCGGGTTTCCGTGCGCTGAGATCACCTTGGAAGCCGGGGTCGCCGGGTCGGTCGGGACCTGTCCGTTGCCCGGCGATTGCAACGCATCGTTCAGCTCGGCAATTGCCGACGTCGATTCCGACGGCGATCTCGATTTGTTGATGAACAATCTGGGAACCAATGTCGAGCTGTACATCAACCATGAAGGCGACCTGCGCAACTCGATCCGCTTCCAGTTGGTGGGTCAGGCCCCCAATCACTTCGGCGTGGGCGCGCGGGTGGATGTCCGCTTCGGCTCGGTCTGGCAGTTCCAGGAGGTTCTTGCCGGCGGCAACGGCTACCTGGGGCAGAACGAGTTGACCCTACACTTTGGTGCCGACCAGGCCGGCACGGCCGATGAGGTGCTGGTCAGTTGGCCGGGCGGCAAGACCACCCGAACCCTGACCAATATGCCGGTCGGTCACACCTGGCAACTGTTTCCACCCGAGGACCTGGGCAATGCCGACGGCAACAACACCATCGACCTCGCGGATTTCGGGGTGATGAGTGCCTGCTATGGCGCCGCCGTTCAGCCGGGTTGCGAGGTCATGGACCTGGACGGCGACGGCACCATCGGGATGTCCGATTTCGAGGCTTTCCTCAAGATCTACGACGGGCCGCTGTATGACTGCGACGGCAACCTGCAGTTCGACCTGTTGGACATCATCCTCGATACTGGACTGGATGCCGATGGCTCCGGTATCCCCGATGGCTGCGAAGCTGGCGGCGACCTCACCGGCAACGGCGTGGTGAATGCCGCCGACCTGGCGTTGCTCCTGGGCGCCTGGGGCGCATGTGACTGCCCGGCGGACATTACCGGCAACAACATCGTGAACGCCGCGGATCTGGCAATCGTGCTGGGCGGCTGGACGTCATAACCCAGCCGATCGCAGCCAGCGGCGGTGACCAACGCTGCCCGACGCGCCGGTGGTTGCCTTGCCGGATCGGGGGTGGCTGACCGATGTCCCGAGCCGAGGCGTGTGACGTCGTGGTGGTGGGCGCCGGACCGAACGGCCTGAGCGCCGCCATCCGTCTGGCTCAGGCCGGGCTTGCGGTGACGGTGTTTGAAGGAGCTGC
This sequence comes from uncultured Planctomycetales bacterium, assembly GCA_964619935.1. Taxonomy (GTDB): domain Bacteria; phylum Planctomycetota; class Phycisphaerae; order UBA1845; family CAIVHJ01; genus CAZUGO01. The sequence goes on from CAZUGO010000087.1 coordinate 19,708, forward strand.
GGAAGTGGGCGGCTCCGCGCGGTCCATGGAGTTGACCCTGCCCGGCTTTGTGCACGACGTCTGCTCGGCGATTCACCCGCTGGCCGTCGGATCACCGTTCTTCAATTCGCTGCCGCTGACCGCGCACGGCCTGGAATGGGTTCACCCCGCCGCGCCCCTGGCCCACCCTCTGGCCGATGGCGGTGCCGTGGTGTTGGAACGTTCGTTGCTTCAGACCGCCCTTGGGTTGGGATCCGATGGCGGAGCTTATCGCCGGCTGCTCGGGCCGCTGCTGAATCGTTGGTCCCGGCTCGTCGGCGAGATTCTGGGGCCGCTGCGCCTGCCGCGGGACCCACTGACGCTGGCCCGTTTTGGGTGTCAGGGCTTGCGCTCGGCAGCCGGACTTTCCCGGCGCAGTTTTCGGAGCGTGGCGGCCCGAGCCCTGTTCGCGGGGTTGGCCGCCCATGCGGTCCTGCCGCTCGAGCACGCAGGTACCGCGGCCTTTGGGTTGCTGCTGGGGCTCGCCGGTCATGCGGTGGGTTGGCCGATGCCGCGCGGCGGAGCCGGAGCCATCAGCCGGGCGTTGGCCGCGTACCTCCGCAGCCTCGGTGGGACGGTGATCACCCATTGCCCCATCGAGTCTCTCGCGGACCTGCCAACGGCGCGGGCCGTGGTTCTGGATGTTTCCCCGCCGCAGTTGATCGCGCTCTGCGGCCCCGAGTTGCCGCCGGCGTATGTGCAGAAGTTGCGGCGCTATCGTTACGGGCCGGCGGTCTTCAAAATGGACTGGGCGCTGCACTCCGCCATCCCGTGGCGCCATCCGGAGTGTGCGCGGGCCGGAACCGTTCATCTCGGCGGAACCCTGGAAGAGATCGCCGACTCGGAGCGGGCGGCCTGGAACCGGCAATACTGCAACCGCCCGTTCGTGTTGCTGGCCCAGCCCAGCCTGTTCGATCGCACGCGCGTTCCGCCGGGAAAGCACAGCGCCTGGGCGTACTGCCACGTGCCTCAGCGATCCACCCGCGACATGACCGCGGAAATCGAACATCAAGTCGAACGCTTCGCGCCAGGTTTCCGGGACTGCATCGCGGCCCGAGCCACGTGCAACGCCGAACAGTTGCAGCGGACCAACCCCAACTGCATCGGAGGGGATATTTCCGGAGGGGCCAACGATCTTCGCCAGTTGTGGTGTCGGCCGCTCCCGGCGGTGGTGCCCTACGCGACCCCCAATCCACGGCTGTTCTTGTGCTCGGCCTCGACCCCACCCGGCGGCGGGGTTCACGGCATGTGCGGGTACCATGCCGCCGGGGCGGTCCTGACCCGGCTGCGGGGCCGTGGGTAGCAGGAAGAACGGCTTTGTCCGGCCATCTGCAACGTGGCGGCGCACGGAGGCTGATTTTCGGACCGCCCGGATCGCCATTTGAGCCCCTGGTTGGGTCTGCCGGGTATTGCCGCTTCAAAGCCGGGCGGGCTTGCACTAGACTATGGAAAGACTATTGGCACATCAGCGGCGTGGTTACGTAGGTATCGCAAATCGGAGGGACTACAAGTGAATTCCAAGGCATGGTTGAGCGCCTGGGTGTTTTTGGCAATGGCGCTGCCGGCGTTTGCGGATGTGATTGCGTTGAACCCGGTCAAGGACAACACCATCTTTGCGGCCACCTTGGATCCGCCGAACCCGACTGATCCGCCCCCCGGCACCACCAGCAACGGGGCCGGGAGCCTGTTCACCGGAAGGACCGGGCTGGCCGGTGGCGAGACCATCCAGCGGGCCCTGCTGGCCTTCGATGTCGCCGGCAACATTCCGGCGGGCGCCGTCATCAGCAGTGCGTCCCTGACCCTGATCCTGGAGATTGCCGGCCCGGGCAGCGCCGGATCGGTGCACAATCTGCATCGCCTGCTGTCCGACTGGGGCGAAGGCACGTCGGACTCGTTCGCCGGGATCGGCGCTCCGGCAACGCCCGGCGACGCCACCTGGTTGCACACGTTCTTCCCCGGCCAGTTCTGGGCCGCGCCGGGAGGTGACTTCGACGCGACGGTGTCGTCCACCCAGGTGATCGATGATTCTTTTAGCTACACCTGGGCCTCCACGCCGCAGTTGGTTGGGGATGTGCAGGACATGCTGGACAACCCGGCCGACAATTTTGGCTGGATGATCCGCGGCAACGAGGAGTTGACCTTCGCCTCCAAGAAATGGATCAGTCGCGAGTCCCCGATTCCTTTTTTTCGTCCGGTGCTTACCGTCGAGTTCGAAGCAGGTCAGGGCGCCGAAGTGCCGACCGTGTCGGAATGGGGCCTGATCGTCATGACCCTGCTGCTGCTCACCGCCGGCACGGTGATCTTCGGTCGCCGGCGAGTCGCCGCAGCCCTCAACCAGTGAGTCCTGAGCCGTGCCGGTACTGACGGTTCCGCCGGCTGCCCGGTATTCGCAGGGCGCGGTGCTGGCGCCGAGCCGCTGAGCAGGCGGCGGGTGCTGCGCCCGGCCCCACCGGACGGGGTGCTCGCCCGGCGACGCGACTGCGGTGCATCGCGTCGCCTGCGGCCGGCCCGGCGATCCGGCACTTGGCGACCGCCTGCCCTTTCGGGATGCTTCGCGGATCCCGATCCCAAAGAGAATGATCTACAGGGCTGAATCTCTCGATGGTATCCGTATGGATATTCCTGCGGATTGTCGGGGTTCGATGCCTGCGGCAGGCACGTCCGGCGGGTGGGTACGGGCTGGATGGCGGACGGCCGTCGCATGGTCTGCGGTGGCGAGTGTTGTGGGGTGCGGACATGCCGGCATCAAGCTGTGCGGAGCGGTGACGCTGCTGGTGCTGCTGATCGCGACGTACCGCGAACACGAGCCGTTGATTTCGCGGATCACCGTCGGTTTGGGGGCCGCGGCCTGGTTTGCCCTGGCGCTGCTGATTTCGCCGTACTGGGGGGTCTCGACGCTGACCGTTTCGGCGGCGACGGCATGGTGCGGGGTGCTGTGTGCCGGCGTGCTGTGGACCGCCTGCGCGGCGCGACCGATTGCCCCGCCGCGCGGAATACCGGTGGGACTGCCGGTACTCGGGGTTCCGGCCCTGGCGATCGTGGTGTTGCTATGGCCCGGCCTTTCGGCTTCGCTGGCCTGGCGCGGTGACGAGGACAGCAACCTGGCACGCATCTGGAGCCTGCTCGATGCCTGGAAGCGAGTTCCGTGGAGCGGGTGGCAACCGTGGTGCTGGGTGCTGGCGGGCGTGGCGGTAATCAATCCGGGGCGGCGGCTCGGCGTGGCCCTTCGGGTGGTGTTGCTCGGTGGCTGTCTCACGATACTGGCAGTGTCGATGAAGGATGCCAATGCCGCCGGGCAGTTGGACGTGCCCCTACGGCGCTATCCGTTTGTGCTGGTGTGGCTGCAGGCAGCATTGTCCTGGAGTGTGGCCCGCGGCTTCGAGGCGCTGCGATCCGATCCTGCGGCCGCCCGGTTGCTGCCGGCGCTGGCGGTTGCCGGCATCGCGGTGTGGGCAGCGCTGGGCATTGGCGCGACTGAGGCGTCACGCCAGCGGGCGGCCGCAGCGGCGGTGAGCGCTGCGGCGCTGGCGCTGGCCACCTGCCCGGTGCTGCTGTTCTACGGAGCCCTGATCTACGCCGACCTACCGCTCATCGCGATCCTGGTCTGGGTGTGTGCCGCAGGAGATCGCCTGATGCGCTCCCAGCTTCTGGGCCTGCCGGTCGGTGCGGCCTGGTTGGGGTTGCTGGTGGTGCCTTTTCTCAAGGAAACCGCGGTTGGCTTCGTGGTGGCGTTCCTGGGCTGCGCGGCGGCCTTTGGGATGGTTCAGCGGTTGCGCCGGGTCGCGCCCGGATCGGCAATGCTGCTTCGGGGGTTGCAGTTGGCGGTGGTTCTGCTGCTGCCCATTGCCGTCTACCTGTACGTTCGCGACCAGGGGCCGGCGGTGCGCCACGCATTTCGATTCGATGCCACCCAGTTCGCCGAGCCCGGGCTGTATGCCGTGCTGGCCCGGGCGATGGTCGAACAGTTCGGCGTTGTGTTGCCGCTGGCCGGAATCGGGGCGCTGCGGATGCTTCGCCGGCGACCGTGGCTGGTCTTGCTGTGCATCACGGTTGGGCTGACGTACGTGCTGCTATTCTGCGGGGACGGTCAACGCCGCGTGCGCGTGGACGGCGCCGTTTTGCCGGGATACCTGGGCTATTCACGGTTCATGTTGTACGGGCTACCGCCGCTGCTGGTGCTGGCCGTTCACGGTCTACGGGGTATCGCCCGCCGTGGCCCAGGGTGGCTGGGCGCCGTGGCGCTGCTGTGCCTGGCGGCCAACGCCTGGATGTGTCCGCTGCGGGCCGATGGCAGCCGGGTTGCCGGGTGGGGCGACTACATCATCGACACCCAGGACCATCAGTATCCCTACGCCGCGCTCTATGCCTGGATGGCAAGCCAAAGCCCGTCCCCTTCCGCTCGTGTGGCGGTGATTGGCCGGCGCTACGGCTACGCGGTGGGCGACACGCTATACATCCGCCGCTATGGTCTGCCGGTGACGGTGCGCGAGTATCTGCTGGAAGTCGATTCCAAGCTGCGGGTCGGCCAGGCAGCCGGGCCGCCGGATCGGCTGCGGACGGCATTTGACGAGGCGATGCGTGACCGGCCCGACTACATCGTCATCCACCAGCCGGTGTGGGGTCCGCCGTGGGACGGATCCCAGCAGGTCGCCGCGTACCGGCGGCATGCCGAGTTTCTCAGCGGCGGCTTGCGGCTGGTGGTCTACTACCGCGGGCAGTCCGATAAGGCCGATTGCGGCCCCGCCGGATCATTCCGATAACTGTAGCGTCCCTGCGATTTGGCCGATCCACTGCGTGTGGCCATGCGGTCACGGTCGGTCGCCACTGGCAGCGCGACCCGCCCCAGGAAGGAGTGCGCGGTGGATCTGAAAGGCAGCAAAGTTCTGGTGACCGGCGGATGTGGCTTTGTCGGGTCGAACTTGGTCGATCAACTGGTCACCGCCGAGCAGGTGGCCGAGGTCCGCATCATCGATAACCTGACCCGCGGCATGTTGTCGAACATCGAATGGGCCCAGCAGCACGGCAATGTCGCGCTGATACCCAAGGACATCCGCAACTTCGATGACATCCGGCCGCACTTCGACGGCATCGACGTGGTGTTCCACCAGGCCGCGCTGCGCATTTCGGCCTGTGCATCCCACTGGCGAGAGTGCCAGGAGGTGCTGGTGGACGGTTCCTTTAATGTCGCCGAAGCCTGCGTGCAGGCCGGTGTCCAGAAGCTGATTGCCGCCAGCTCGGCGTCAGTGTACGGCATGGCCGACCGCTTTCCGACTGCCGAAGCGCACACCTGCAGCAACAACCGCACCCTGTATGGTGCGGCCAAGATCGCCAACGAGGCCTTGTACCGGGCCCTGCATCATATGGCCGGACTGGACTACGTGGCGCTGCGCTACTTCAACGTCTACGGTCCGCGGATGGATGTGTTCGGCGTGTACACCGAGGTGCTGATTCGCTGGCTGGAACGGCTGGACCAGGGGTTGCCGCCGCAGGTGCATGGGGATGGGTCGCAGACCATGGACTTTGTGTTTGTCGGGGACGTGGTCCGGGCCAATGTTCTGGCGGCGCGCAGCCCAGTGACCGATGAGGTGTTGAACATCGGGTCAGGGCAGGAGGTCAGCCTGCTGGAACTGCTCGAGGTCCTGGCGCAGATCACCGGCCACGGCGACCTTCGACCCGAGTTCCTGCCGCCGGCCGGCATTAATCCGGTCCCACGCCGGTTGGCCGACAGCCGCAAGGCCTGGGAGGTGCTGGGCTTTGCCACCGAGGTCGACCTGCCCGAGGGACTCGCCGAGCTGGTTCGCTGGCGACGGGAGTTGATCGATCGCCAGGAACAGGCGGAGTGTCAGCCGACCGATGTCTGCGGCACTCCGTCGGTGCACTGACCGTCTGGTCGGCCAACACGCCGGAGGACGACAGATCATGAGAACCTTGTTCATCGGCGGTACCCGCCGCGGCCTGACCGCACTCCAGGGGCTGGTGCAGGCCGGCGCCGACCTCGTCGGGATCATCAGTCTGACCCAGGACGACCACGAGACAGACCGTTGCGAACGGCACTTGCGGGCCTTGGCCGAATCCTGGAGTGTGCCCCTTTACGAGACCCGTTGCCTCAACGACCGCGATTATGCCGCACTCATTGCAGCCGAGTTGAGGCCTGAGATCGCCTTCGTCGTCGGATGCCGCCGGCTGCTGGACCGCAGCGTGTATGAACTGCCGCCCCACGGCACGCTGGCGGTGCACGATTCGCTGCTGCCGGAGTATCGCGGATTCGCCCCCGTCAATTGGGCGATTCTCAACGGCGAATCGCACACCGGGGTCACCCTGTTCTACCTCAATGACCACATGGACGGCGGCGATATCGTGGCCAGTCGCGAGGTGCCGATCGGGCCGGACGACTACGCCGCGACCGTGTACCGGCGGATCTGTGATGCCACGGCGGACTTGCTGCGGGAGACCTACCCGCTGTTGGCCCGCGATCGCGCTGGGCGCCGTGTTCAGGATCCGCAGCGCGGCAGCCGCACCTGCAAACGGGTGCCCGCGGACGGGCTGATCGACTGGAACCACCCGGCGCTGGTGATTTACAACCAGGTCCGGGCTCTGTCTGATCCCTTTCCGGGGGCGCACACCTTCTATCGCGGCCGCATGCTGTGGGTCTGGCGGGCCGAGCGCCTCGGCGACGTGCCGCAGTTCAGCGGGCGGGTCCCCGGCAGGGTGGTCGCCATCGACCGATCCGGCGGTACGGCCGACGTGCTGACCGCAGACGGGCTGTTGCGGTTGTCGGAGGTCCAGCTCGCCGGCCAGGAGCGCCTGCCGCCGGCCGCGGTGTTCCGGTCGTTGGGCGATACCTTGGGGTTGCGGACCGCCGATCTGCTCCAGCGCATCGAACGGCTGGAAGCTCAACTCGCCGAGGTTCGTGCTGCCGGCGCCTGCCACCGGGTGATCGCATGATTGACGAGGCAGGCGACCGGGCCGCCCGACACCCGGACTCAGGACCACGCCCCCAGGTCTGGGTATTGGCTCCGGCGTACAACGAACAGGACAACCTGCCGGTGCTGCATCAGCGGTTGGATGCCATCGCCGAGGACAATCCAGAATATGAATTCCGATTCTTGATCGTCGATGACCACTCCAGCGATGCGACACCGGCGGTCGTGCGGCAACTCATTGATCGCGATCCTCGGGTGTGCGCTCTGCGGCTGGCCGGCAATCGTGGGTCGCACGCCGCGGTCACCGCCGGAATGGCCAGCGCCACCGGCGACTGCCTGGTGCTGTTGTCCAGCGACCTGCAGGATCCGCCGGAGTTGATCCCCGAATTGCTGCGCCGCTGGCAGGCGGGCGCCCAGATCGTCTGGGCGGTACGCCGGCAGTATCGCGGGGTCTCGACCTGGCAGCGGCTGTGCAGCCGGGTGTACTGGAGCATGATGGCCCGCATCCTGGGGCCGCGTGGTCCGGCTGGCGGCGCCGATTTCTTCCTGGCCGACCGCCGGGTCGTCGAGGTCTTCAACGACATGCCGGAGCGTAACCGCTCGGTCATGGCCATGCTGACCTGGATCGGCTTCGATCAGGACACCGTGCTCTACGACAAGCAGCCGCGGCTCCACGGGCGGTCCAAGTGGAGCCTGTCGGACAAGGTCAAGTTTGCCATCGATTCGGTCACTGGGTACACGCACCTGCCCATGCGGCTGATGTCGGTAACCGGCGTGGCGTTTATGGCGTTGGCACTGGGTTATGCCGTGTGGATCGTGATCAATGCCATCCAGGGCTCGCCGGCGGCCGGGTGGTCCAGCCTCATGGTGATCATGCTGCTGGCTTCGGGGCTGCAGATGGGCATGCTCGGTGTGCTCGGCGAGTACTTGTGGCGGACCCTCGACGAGACCCGCGGCCGGCCGACGTATGTCATCGAGCGGCGGCTTAACTTTCCGGCGGCCCGGACCGCTGCCGTTTCCGAGAAGGAGTCTCATGACAGCGCAACACACCATTCCGCTTACGCGGCCGTGGATGGATGAGCTGGAGGCCGAGGCCGCGCGCCAGGTGCTGGTGTCCGGCTGGGTCACCCAGGGCCCGCAGGTCGCCGCCTTCGAACGCGACTTCGCCGAGTGGGTCGACGCCGATCATGCCTGTGCGGTGTCCAGTTGCACCGCCGCGTTGCACTTGGCGCTGCTGGCCATTGGCGCCGAAACGGGCGACGAGATCGTCACCGTCAGCCACACCTTCGTGGCGACCGCCAACGCCGTGCGGCAATGCGGGGCGATGCCGGTGTTTGTGGACATCGATCCGGCGACGTTCAACATGGATCCGACCGCCGTTTCCCGAGCGATCACGGCCCGCACCCGTGGAATCCTGTGCGTGCACCAGATGGGGATGCCCTGCGACTTGAGCGCGATTGTCGGCATTGCCCGCCGGCACGGGTTACCGGTCATCGAGGATGCCGCCTGTGCCGCGGGCAGTGAGATCCGGCTGCGGGACGCCTGGCAGCGCATCGGCAGACCCCACGGTGACATCGCCTGCTTCTCGTTTCATCCACGGAAACTGCTGACCACCGGCGAAGGCGGAATGCTGACCACGCACCACGCCGAGTGGGATGCCCGGTTTCGCCGCTGGCGGCAGCACGGCATGAGCGTTCCAGACAGCGTGCGTCACGGTTCGTCGGAAGTGGTCTTCGAGTCCTACGGTCACCTGGGATACAACTACCGCATGACCGACATCCAGGCGGCGGTCGGCCGCGTGCAGTTGGGCCGGCTGCCGGAAGTGGTCGCCCGGCGGCGGGGGCTGGCGGATCGCTATCGCGAGTTGCTGTCCGCGATCGACGGCTTGGGGCTCCCGACGGAGCCGGCATGGGCCCGCAGCAACTGGCAGAGCTTCTGCGTGCGGCTGCCCGACGGAGTCGACCAGCGCGCCGTGATGCAGTTCATGCTGGAGCACGGGGTGGCCACCCGCCGCGGAATCATGTGCTGCCACCAGGAGGCCGCCCATGCCGATGTGCCGGTTCGGGCCCGATTGGATGCATCACGCGAGGCCCGGGATCGCAGCATCGTCTTGCCGCTGTTTCATGAGCTGACCGCGGAACAACAGCAACACGTGGCCACCCTCTTGGAGCACGCATGCCGGCACAAGCCCTGTCATACGTCGGTGTAGGCCTGCCGTCCGCACCGTCGCCACGAGTGCCGTGGTGGGCCTGGGTGGTGCCCGGCCTGGTCTGCGTGTTGTTCCTGACGCTGTTCTGGCCGCGGCCGTACGCCATCCCGCGCAGCGATGCATTGACCTACTACGACGCCGCCCGGCACCTGGCGGCAGAAGGTCGCTACTATTCCGACATCTGGGAGCGTCCGGCGACGCCGGTGACGGCACATCCGCCACTGTTCTCGATGTTGTGGGCTGCGGCCATGGCGACGGGCCTGCCGGTGGTGTCGGCGCTGTACGGGCTGCAGGCCGGCTTTCTATTCCTCATGGGTGCCGCCGGGGGGGCGTTGTCCTATCGCAGCACTCGATCGGCCACCGGGCCGCTGATCTGGACGGTCCTGAGTTGCGGGTGGCCGGGGGGCGCCAACTGGTTGTACTGGATCCGTCCCATGACCGAAGCCGGCAACGCCTGCTGCCTGGTGGTGGTGGCCTGGGCGGCGACCATCGCCTGCACCGCCGGCGCCCGGCGGGCGATTCCCTGGCTGCTGCTGGCGTGTGGTGTTGCCGGCCTGTCGATGACCCTCAAAGGAACGGGTTTGTTTACATTCCCGGTGCTCGGTGTGGTCAGCCTGGTGGTCTGGCGGCGCCACGGTGGGGCGCGGGCGGTGTGGATTCCGCTGGCCGGCGCCGCACTCATGGCCCTGCCCTACAGTGTCTGGATGGTGCGGAATCTGGTTCTGATCGGGCGCGCAGAGAGCGACAAATTCACCCATCCGCCGGCCTTTGCCTTGTTCCTGATCCGCGAGCCGAGCACCGCCATCATCCATTGGCTGTTGCCGTCGCAGCTCGCCGCACACTGGGCGGACCGATTACCGCCGCTGCTGGTGATGGGCAGCTTCGTGCTGGTGATCCTCCTGTTGTGCCTGCAGGCCTGGCGGCGGCGCTGTCTGGCGGCGCTGCTCCCGGGGACCCTGGCGGGATGTTCGGTTGTCGCCATGGGCGGGCTGATGCTGTTCATTTACACCCACGAGCAGCGCTACTGGAGCACCTTGATCCCCTGCCTGGCGGCGGCGGTTCTGGGGGTTCGAGCGCCGCGGCACCCGCTGCTCCGCCTGCTGTTTCGGATGGCCGTAACCGCGGGCTTGCTGTACTGCTGGGCACGGTTCACCACCTCGCGGCGCACCTTGTGGTTCACGACGCCCGCGGGCTTTGTTGCCCAGCAGGCATTGCTGGCGGCGGCCCTGTGGCTGGCATTGCGGCGGATCCATCATGACCTGCGCTGTCTGCTGTGCAGCCATTCGCGGCGGTGGTGGGCCCAGGGTCTGGCCGCAGCCCTGTGCGGCGCGACCGCCCTGGCGTATTGGCGCTTCGCCAATGAACCGCGGCCGTTGTGGACGCTGGCGCCGTTGCTCGGGCTGGGTGTCGTATTGTGGGTGCCGTTTGGGCGGCGCGGCTGGGCCTGCGGCCTGCGCGGGCTGGCCGCGACCGCGGTGTTCGCCCTGACCTGGTTCCAGGGCCAGTGGTCGCGGGACGAAGTACCCCGGCGGGCTTCACTGACCTACGATCACCACGGGGTGGCCCTCGAGGTTCGACCGGATGAACTGCGTGCCCGGCAGCGGGTGCTGGCGGGATCCTGGCCGCGGCTGTACTCGTCCAACTGCCACGAGCGCTTCGCCGACTTGTTTGGAGACCACGCCCTGATCCGGCCGCCGAATTACCTGCGACTGGATCGCGCCGCCCAGGGGCTGCCGCAACTGCCCGAGCATGAGCTTCAGGTCCGCCGCCGCTGGTTGGCCGACTTGCGGCAGCGCGGCATCAAGGAGCCATTCGTGATGATCTACCTGACCCGCGTGCCCCAGCGGAACTGGAGCTACGGGCCGGAGGCCCTTGCCGATCTGGATGGATTGAAAGTCACCATGATCGAGCGCACCAAGGATTACCAAATCGCCATTTGCGAACTGACCGACCCTGTCGCGCAGTCCACCCCGCGGCCTGGACCGTGAGTGAAGCATCGCGGCTGGGCAAGCCGGCCGGGACGCGATCATGCCCAAGGGTGTGGCTGGCGCGAGCAGTCGCTCACGGCTGCGGTGGCGGCTCCTGCGGGGCGCCGCGGTGACGGGCACCCGCCCATTGATCAAACCACTGCTGGCGTTGTTCCGCCGCCGGCAGAGGCAACACCATCATCCGCAGCGGCCGGCTGCCCAGCACCGTCCGGCCGTGGCGGTCGAAGCCTTCGAAGCGCAGCGCCGGAACGGTTAGGAAGTGCGGCGCCTCACAGATGGGCTGCAGGTCCGGCGGTTCCCGAAAGGCGGTCGCCGGAAAAATGGTGGCCACGTTAGCCAGCACGACGGCGCTGCCTTCGTGCCCGGGAAATACCGGTGCTTCATGCAGGCGGCGATCCAACTCCGGGTAATCCGGTCGCATCATGTCGGTACCGCCGATCGAGGTCACGTATGCCGCAATACCGGTGCCGGAGGAAACGCACGTGCGTGCGAAGCGCCCGGGGCTCACCAGGCCGAAGAACGGCTGCAGGTTCCAGCAAGCCCAGACCGCCAGCACCAGCGCCGCAACATGAATCGTCCCCGGCCACCGTCGGGCACCGGCGTTCGAGCCGGCCAGGCCCCAGCCCGCGACCACGCACACCAGCGGCAGGATCTGAAAAACCAGGCGACCATAGAGCACCGTGCCGGTGCGGGCAGCGTCCACCAAGTGGAAGATGTACCACAACGGCAGGGCCGCGGCACACACCGCCAGGGCGGTGGATGGCCGCTCGCCGCGCATCAGGCGAAGCGCCGCGAAGGCGCTTCCCATTCCGAGGATGAGCGTCATTCCACGATCCGCGGCCCAGAGGTATTCGAAAGGCAAACGCCAGGTCTCGCCGGCATCGCCCTGGGTGATGGTCCGCGCCAGGGCCTGCAGGCTGGCCACATAAGTCGGCCCCCAGCCCGCGAGGGACAGCAACTGCCAGGCACCCAGAACGCCGGCGATTCCCAGTGCCAGCCATCGACCCCGGCACAACACAACGGGCATCCGCCAGCGCTGCCCGACCCCCGCCAGCATTCCCAACGGCAGAACCAGGTCATAGCAACCCGGGTAGCTGCTGATCGCCAGCCCAAACAGTGCCCCGCTGACCAGGAGCCGGCGGCCCGGATCGGTCGCGGCGGGGTGGGGGATGGCCAGCAAGGCGCCCAGGACATAAGTCTGAGCGCACACATACGGCACCAGGAAATGAACGTAGTAGATGCCCGGCGCCAGCAGTCCGTAGAGCAGGGCCGCCCAGGCGGCCGCCTGCAGGCTGCCGCCGCAGCGGCGGGCCAGGAGCCAGACCCCGACCCCGTTGGCAACGGACAACAGTGCAGTCCAACCTGCCGGAATCCAACTGCTGTCCAAGGGGTCGATGTGCCAGCCGCGCAGCAGCAGCCACTGGATCAGGGCCGGCGGCAGATAGGTGCAGACGAATCCCGGGCGCGCTTTGGCTTTGAACAGGGTGGTCACGGCCTGGGCGGGCTGCAAATCGGCGACCCCATCCCAGAAGCGGATGCACAGATCGTAACGGTGCTCGTCGGGAAAGAAGTAGTGTCCTTGCGCGGCCATGGCCAGGCGCAACCCAATGGCGACCACCAGAGCGGCACCCACCGACAGCGGCAGTGACCGGCTGCAGAAGCGCGCGGCGGTTCGCCACGACGGCACCACGCCGCGCCCGGCGCCGGCGGCGGGCAGCCCGCAAACCGGCAGGGTTGAGTCCTGAAGGGCACACACGTCACCCGTGTTATCGGTCATTCGGCGGGGTGAGTTCAGCGGTACGCAGGCGCTTCGGGTTCTTCGCCACCCAGCCATCGGCTGTGGGCCGGCCGGGCGATTCTCGGTCGCTGGCAGAGAGCGCTGCCAACGTCTAGAATCAAGCACATGGGTAAGAAGATCAGACTTACCGATTATGCCAACTGCGCCGGCTGAGCCGGCAAGCTGCCGATGGGCAGCCTGGCGCAGGTGCTGCGCGACTTACCGCCGAGTGCGGATCCGAACCTGCTCGTCAATTCTCAAGGGTTTGACGATGCGGGGGTGTACCGGGTGCGCGATGACCTGGCACTGGTCCAGACGGTCGATTTCTTTCCACCGCTGGTGGATGATGCTGAGGCTTTCGGCCGGATCGCGGCGGCCAACAGTCTCAGCGATGTCTACGCCATGGGGGGGCTGCCGCTAACCTGTCTGAACATCGTCGCCTTTCCCGACGATCGCCTGCCGCTGAGTCTCCTCGGCGACATTTTGCGCGGCGGGGCGGCCGTGGTGCAGCAGGCCGATGCCGTGATTGCCGGCGGCCATTCGGTACGTGACAGCGAGATCAAGTACGGACTGGCGGTCACCGGCGTGGTCCATCCGCAGCACATCATCACCAATAGCGGCGCCCAGGCAGGCGATCGGCTGATCCTGACCAAGCCGATCGGCAGCGGGAATCTGACCACCGCCTTCAAGAAGGGCCAGCTCAGTGAGACCGAGCTGCAGCCGTGCATCACGATCATGAGCACCCTCAATCGCGCGGCGGCCCAGGCGATGATCGAGGTCGGGGTGCATGCCGCCACCGACATCACCGGTTTCGGGTTGATCGGTCACGCCCACGAAGTGGCCGTGGCATCCGCGGTCACGATCACGCTGCACGCCGCCGCGGTCCCGCTGATGGATCACACCTGGGACATGGCCAGGAAGAAAATGTTCACCCGGGCGGCCGCCGCCAACCTGGAGTGCGTCGGGCCGGACCTGGATCCCGGTGGCGTGGACGAACTGCGGGTCAAAGTACTGGCCGAGGCCCAGACCTCCGGCGGGCTGTTGGTCAGTGTCGCCGCTGATCGGGCGGACCTGCTGGTGCAGGCCCTGGAACGTCACGGCGTGACGGTCGCCTGTGTGATCGGCGAGGTCGGTGCCCACAGCGACCGGACCATCGTGCTGCGCTAGGTCGCTGGGTCGCGCCGCCTTCCGGGAGCGGCGCGCCTCAAGACGCCGGCAAACGCCGGCCGCAGCCCGAACAATAGCTGCCCGGAGTCGGGTTGGCGGCACCGCAGGCCGGGCAGGAGCGGGCGGTTGCGGGTCGCACGGGCTCACCGCGGGCGACCGCAGGTTCCACCCGGGCGCTCAAGAACGCGATGGCCGCGTTGGCGATCCAGAAGATGACCTTCAAAACGCTCGCCGCCTTCCAGAAATGGGTGAGATAGTTCCAGGTGCCAGGGAAGTCGACCATGTCGAAGGTCAGGGCATCACCGAAGACCATTCCGGCAAACCCACCGCAGGCGGCGATCAGGGCCACGGCGAGGTGGTTGCTGCGACACCAGCGGGCCACCGCATAGCCGACCACGGCGCCGGGAATAAATGGAATATACAGCCCCGTGAACGACGAGACGACACTCATCAGCCAACCGCCGGCCAGGGCGGCGAGCACGGTCACGCCCGTGGCCAGGAGCACGGTAGCGCTCGGTGACGCCGCGTTGGGCTCAGGGGCATTCATCAGGCAAGCGCCTCTCAGGTCACGCCGCGGATGGCCGCGATCTGGGTGTCGTAAATCCGGAAGATCCTCTTGAGCTTGGTGATTTCGAACGCCCGCCTGATGTTGCGGTTGACGTTGCACAGCCCCAGTCGGCCATCCAGCCGGCCGACTTGGTCGCCCAGTTTCAGCAGGGCCCCGAGCATCTGCGACGACAACGACTGGACGTTTTCGAAATCGACGACGACCTTGACGCCCGGATGGCCGACGACCAGTGCCAGCAAGTCTTTCTCGATGATTTTGAGTTCTTCAGTGTCCAGCAGAATGCGGTCGCGGAAAGTCACCAGCATGACGCCGGATGTGTGATTGACGTGCAGCGGCGATCCGGGAGCCGGCATGGGCGGATGATCCCTCAAGGCACGCGGCCGGGCGTTCGGGTTTGCGGCCCGCGGTCAGGCAATTCCCGGCCGGATCGACACGATTTCAAACTCACCCTTCAGGCCTTTGTACTCCATGGGAATCGCGGTCCCGACCTTGGCCCCCATGAACTGCTGGCTGATCGGGGCCAGATAGTTGAGCACGTTGCGGTCGACATTGGCTTCCCACGGGCCCAAGAAGGTCAGGGTCAGGCTATCGTTGCCCCCGCGCTGGCGCAGTTCCACGGTCGCCCCCACACTGACATATTCGGACGGCACATCCTCGCGGCCCAGAACCCTGGCCATGGCCATCTGGTTTTGAATCTCGGCCGAGCGGGCCCGCAGCAGATCCCGCTCCTCGAGGGCGAACTTGTACTCGGCGTTTTCGCTGAGGTCGCCGTGTTCGGCGGCCCGTCCGATGGCGATGGCGTTTTCCTTCATCTTGACATTGACCAACTCGTTGAGTTCGGCCTCTTTGGCCTGATAGCCCTCGCGCGTGCAGCACAGGGTCCTGTCGTCTTCCCAGATTTCCTTGCGTGGCCGGGCCCACAACGTGCCGAACCGGCGGCGCAATTGATTCATGAGATCGGTCCGCAGGGCATCACTCAAGCCGGATGCCCGGGTGATCTGGGTTCTCATGGCGCTGGCCATCTCGATATCGATTTCCTCGATGCAGTCCTGGAAGCGTTGGCACTTGCGGGCCGACAGGGTGTTGCGAATCCGGTTGCGGACCTCCTTGGCGTGTTCGATGGGAACGGTGGTCGAGGTGCGCAGTTGATCGAGCACCGCGAACAGCCGGGTCAACAGGGTGACCAGCGGCGGCAGGTCGAGCAATGCGGCGTCGGCGGGGCCGGAATACAGCCAGCACAATCCGTTCACACAGGTCAACGGGTCGGCCATGATGGTGGGCACGACGTTGGTGAGCAACTCGAGCCGGCCGACGTTCTTGATCTCCCGAACCATGCCGTCGCACCGGCTGGGCACGGCGATGGGCAGCAGGTCGGCGTAGTTCTCGCACCAGGACTCCGGCCGGGCCCGCTTGAGGGCCTGCAACGCCAAGGGCCAGTAGACCTCGGCCTGCAGGCTGCGAAAGGCAGGGTGAACCGAGTCGCCGCCGGTGAGCAGCCGGACGGCATCGGCGTCGTCGGCATCCAGCTCGGCCAGCCGAGCCAGCTCGGTCACCGTCAGCCAGGCCATCAAGGCCTGCGAATCGCCGCGGGATTCCATCTGGATGGCCTCGGTCCTGACGGACTCGCGGAGATCGGTCAGGAATGCCGCCTTGATGGGCTGGTTGCGGTTCTTGCATTCGCGGACGTATTGCAGCGCCAGGTCCAGCCAGGCCTTGGGGCCGGCGTGGACATCGAATTTCCGGCCCAACTCGGTTTCGAGCGGCAAGGCGCGGTGGTCATAGATGATCACCACCGGATTGCGGCCTTCCAGCCGCAGGTTGCCGTTTCTTCGCAGGGCGGTGCGGGCCTTGTTCCACCACTTGGCCCATTCGCTCCGCTCGATGTACTGCGGGGTCAGCATCGCCTCCAGGTCGTCCGAGGTGATCTCATTGTCGCGTGCCATCACGATGGTCAGGACGATTTCGGCCGGGTCGGCGTTGAGCTTTTGGCAGAAGCCATCCGGATCAAACTGGCGGAGCACTCGGAAGTCGTGCGGCTCGGCCCGTTCGTAGTGGTCGCCCAGCGACACAGCGTCGAACAGCTCCTGGCCGTCGGGTGTCTCGATGCGGATGTTCCAACTGGAGCAGTCCACGGCGACGACCCGCGCCGCCGGACCGTCGTCTTTGTGCACCAGGTAGTCGTCGGGCTGGATGGCCAGACAGAGGTCCAGGGTCTGCAGCGCCCGGCGAATCGGTTTGCCGCCGCGAAGCCCGGCGAGGTCGATGAGCGTCTCCAGCGATTCCACTTCCGGGTAGGCCTGCTCGTACAGTTCAACCGCCCGGGTCCGAAACTCGTCGTGTTTGGAGAACAGCCTGAGAATCCGACCGCAGTGTGGGACGGCCTGGCGGGCCGGCAGGCGCTGCTGGATCGCATCCAACGTCGCCCAGGCCAGGGCCTCGACGGTGTCGTCCTTGTGCAGCCGGGCGATCAACTCGATGGTCTCCGGCCAATCGTTGACGGATGCCTGTTCATCCTCCAGGGAATGGCTCAAGGCTTCCTGGGCCGACTGGATCTTCCCACTTCTGGCATGAGCGAGCGCTTCACTGTAAGGCATTGTGATTTCACCTGATGAGTCAATGATCGTAAATACTAGCAATCAGCTATTGTTACAAGATTCCTCGATGTTGTCGAGTTTGGCCCGCCTGGCGGTGCCGGCGGGGAGGGCTCGCGGAAACCCGGCGAACCGCCTCGACATTCCCCACCGGGGCGCCTAGGATGCTGAAAAGACCGCAAAAGGCACATGCCCTACGTAAGCGAGCCCGCGAATGGCCTCACCGATCCCGGGGTGCCGACCTGCCGGACGCCTCCGAATGCTCAGCATCATCCTGATCGGTACCGCCGGCGCCCAGGAACCGCCAGCCCAGCCGCCGCCCCAGCCGCGGCGCAGTGCGGTGACCGCGTCGTCCAGCACGTCTCAATCCAAGCGGGCCCGGCGAACTCTTGACTTGGTTCGGCTGCTGGACACCCGGGTACGGGTGGTGGAGTTCGACAGCCTGCCCTTGGTGGACGTGCTGGCGTGGTTCAAGCAGCAGGGTCTGACCCACGTGATCGTCCGCTGGAAGGCCATTGAGCGCGACGGGGCAATCGATCGCCATACGCCGATCACATTGTCACTCCAAGGAGCCACCCTGGGTGAAGTGCTGGACCTGGTGCTCGAGCAGGCATCCGACAACGCGGTACTTGATCAGCAGCGGCTGACCTACCACATTTTCAATGGATTGCTGAAGCTGTCGACCCGCGAAGATTTCGATCGGCAACTGTACACCCGAGCCTACGTCGTGGAGGACCTGCTGTACCCGTTGACCATCAACGAGCTGCTGCCCTACCTGCAGATTGGCCAGCAGTTTGCCTATGTCGCGGAGTTGGATCCGGTGGTGGCCTCCGGAGCGGTGGCCCAGCGGCCGATTATCGACGTGGTCGACAGTGGCTCGTTCTTCGGCCCGGGTGATCCGGCCGACGGGCGGCCCGATTTTGCGGCCGAGCGCGAAGCGCGGCTCAACCAACTGATTGCCCTGATCAAGACCATCCAACCCCTGACCTGGGATGGCAACGGCGGACGCGGGACCATCGCGACCTTCTCCGACAAGCTCGTCGTCACCCAGACCATCGAAATGCACGAGACCATCGGCGGGACATTCCACACCATGCAGAAACTGCAGCAGCGCCCCAATTGAGCACCTGGCCGACGATCGGTCTGATTGGGAGCAGGGGCATGCCCGGGCGCAGCCCAAGCTGGGCCGCCCACCCCTCCGGGGCGCCAGCGGCATTCCAACCTCGCCGCCGCAGCGCGTTGCGGGCCGGGCCTGAGGTAGGTGCACCTGGTTCGAAGGATCGCCACCGGAATACGCCGCGCTTGTCGGATTCCTGCAAAAAGCGACCATTGGGCCCCTTATGGTTACGTTTTTGGGAATTTGGCCATACCCATAACTATCTTATTAACAGTATGTTATGGTTTTGCCCGTGGCGCGTTTCCGGGGTGTTTTGATACCTTTTATAGGAGATCGTCGATTACAGAGGCTCTATCGAGTTTCTGTATAACAGTCTGTTATAGAATAAGTTATGTGCCAATAACCCTGTGAAAAGATTCCGCTCAGTATGGCGTTGGTTAGGGTCACAGCGGATTGCTGAGTCGCGCTCCCCACCGGGGATGAGATCGCTGGGGTCGTTCTGTCGCAGGACACGAGTCGGTACTCACGTGCCATGCAGTGTATTTCCGGGCCACCGCGCTGCGGCATGGGGCCCTGCGGCTTCCTGCTGGCGGAGGGTTCAGGGGGTGCTGGCCCGCCGCGCGGGCCGGCTTGGCTCCGCCGCCCCCAGAGCCCATGCACCCCGTGAACCACGGGTCCGCGGTTTCGTATTAACGGGTGGGTGTTCCTGTAGGACCGTGTGCAGGCGGTTGGAGCGTGTCCATGTTCATGGCCAGTCGACTGCGGTTACCGGCTTTGGCGCTCATCATGCTGGGTGTGGGGTGCAGGCCGGCGGTGCAGGAGCGCAAGTACTTTGCGGTCTCCGGCGTGGCTTCCGCCGTCGACGTCGAAAGCGGTCTGGTCTCGATGAATTGGCAGGATCATCGTTCGGGCATCATAGAGCCGATCGTCGGACGGGTCTCACAGGCCACCGAGATCTTCATCAACGGTGTCAGCGCCAGCTTGGAGAACGTCCGACCCGGTGATCACGGGATCGTGGTGGTCTACAAGGCAGTGGACCCGGACGAGCATTGGGTGGTGACTTCGATCTCCGTCGAACGTGACCAGAGTTTCATGCTCAGCAAGCCGCTCCCCGCCTCACCGCCAGCACCGGATCCAGCCAGCAATCCTTCAGAGTAGCGTGCAATCCCAGCTTCAGTCTCACACCCCAGGTCTATGGTTCAGCGGCGGGACCGCTGTGCCAACCGCATCGCACTTGGCCTGCGGTTCCGCAGTGGGGGGTCCACCGTCCGCCCGGCACTGCCACTGGCAACCTTGCCCCGTGATGCCCGGGGACGGCGAAGACTTGAGGTCACAGCCGCCGGGTGTTGGGACCACGCTCCCCGGGTGTTGGGCTCCGGCGCCTGCTGCGCCGGCGGCCGTTCCGTACCGCGCCGGCAGCCAGCCCTTACCGCGCCGGCTCCCAACCCTTACCGCGCCAGCTCCCGGCGCTTACCGCACCGGGCTTCAAGATTCGTGGCGGGCCGACTCCCGCGGCCCATGCTGCGATGACGGGATGGGCACATGCCACCATCGGGCGCTGTGGCCGGGGAGACTGCGGGGTCGAGTGCCGGCGTGCTGATCACCCGGAACGACACGGTCGCCCCCGCCCCGCGCACGCTCACGGGCACTGCCCCCAGCTTCCGAGCAACGCCGCCAGGTCGGCGGCATCGACGACCCCGTCCAGGTTGAAGTCCGCTGGACAGCAAGCACAATTGCCCCAGGCACCCAGCAGGATGGCCAGGTCGGCAGCGTTGATCTGTCCATCACCGTTGAGATCGGCTGGGCAGGTGCAGCGGTCGTCGAAGCCGTCATTGTTGCTGTCACCGAGGCATGTGGCGCCGCAGCCGAGGAAGTTGCCGCCGCCGACCGACTGGCAGCAGATGCGATCCATGACCGCACAGGCGCCTCCGGTAATCCCAAAGCAGCACGCACCGGCTCCCTGGCAAGTGCTACCCGGCCCGTGGAAGCTTCCGCCTAGTTCGCGGCAGTGCGGACTGTCCAGAACCTCACAGCGTTCGGGAATGGAGTCGCCGTCCTGGTCGAAACAGCAGGCGCCGATTGCCGGGCACGTCGGGATGCCGCTGCAGCTGGACCCCGGTCCCAACGGGACTCCGCCGGAAGCTTGGCAGCATTCCGCGTCGGTTTCCTGGCAGTAGCCAGTGGGCAGACAGCACGCTTGAATGTCGCAAGCGGAGCCGGGTCCTTGGAACAGACCGCCACCCTCGATGCAGGATTGCTCGTCGGTGAGCATGCAAGTGTCATAGGCCAGCGGCCCATCGTCGATGTCGAAACAGCAGGCACCGGTGGCCGGGCAGGGTGGATTGCCGCAAGTCGATCCCGGTCCCAACGGGACTCCGCCGGAAGCTTGGCAGCATTCGGCGTCAGTTTCCTGGCAGCCGCCGGTGGCCAGGCAGCAGGCCTGGATGTCGCAGGTGGACCCCACCCCCTGGAAGACGCCGCCCTCACAACAGATCTGATCGGCTTGAACGCAGGTATCATACGCCAGTGGCCCGTCGTCGATGTCCAGGCAGCAGGCTCCTTGCCCGGCGCACATGGAATCAGGGCCCAGCGGAGCGCCGCCCAGATCCAGGCAGCACAGGCGGTCGATGAACTGGCAGTCGCCGCCGGTCAGGCAGCAGGCTTCCAGTCCCAGGCATTCGGAACCGGGCCCCTGAGGATCGCCACCGAAGCGCAGGCACTCACTGACGTCGATCATGAAGCAGGTCAGCGCCGACTCCAGCATGCAACAGGCCTCAAACTGCGGCGGAGCCTCCGAGCACCCGCAACTGACCAGTGCTCCGGGCGGCAGGACGGTGCTGTCGATCTGGGTCATACCGGTGCCGATGGAATTGACCAACACCTGGCAGCTCGCGATGGCCGGGCATTCGCCGGCGCAGCTCAGCAGCGTGCGGTCCACTTGGATGGGTCCGCAATCGCCGTCGGGGACCAGGCAGGAGCAGGCTTCCGGTTCGGGCAGTTGCTGCGGGCTGATGCGGATGCGCGCCGGCAGACACAGTGTCGAGAAATCGAGCGACAGGCAGTCAGACTCGAATCCGGCACAGAAGTTCGAGTCCGGCGGTTGCGGGCACACCGGCGGCGGCACTTCCGTGCAGATGCATTGCACCACATCCCCGGGATTCAACGGGAAGGTATGGACCTCGGCCTGCCCGGTGGGCACGTTGTTGATCACCAATCCGCACGGTCCGCCGTTACCCTGGCAGGCACTCAGGCAGGACAGCACGTAGTCTTCGGGGATGGCCGTGGGGGTGACGCCGATCGGCCCGCAGCCTACGGCGGAAAAGCATCCGCACGACAGCGCACTGGGCATCCCGGCGGCGCCCACGACAATGCTGCGGGGCCAGCAGGCATCCGCAGGGGTGGCCGCCACGCAGTCGCTTTCTTGCAGCGGCTCACAGAGCTGCCCCGAAAACGCCGGCGCCGGCGGGCATGACGGCTCCTGTCCGGCGGACACACCCGCACAAGTCAGGACCACACAACACGACGCGGCCGTCAGTCGACTGCTGGGACGCATGGCAAACCTCCCTATTGCTTGAGAATCCGACGTGGGAATCGGTGTCCGACCATGCTGCTGAATTGCGACTCTCAACATACGCCCGGCGATCCTGACGGGCAAGGCTGCCGGGACCGTCCGCCAACCAAGACCCGGGCCTGGAAGGCCCAAAGGCGTTTCCAGGTCCCGGGTTAGGGTCTCCTCAGACCAGTTCTAATCTTCCTGGCCTAGTCGCACGGTCCCCAGGCCCCAAGCAGTTGGGCCAGGTCGGACGGGGCCACGGCTCCGTCGCCGTTAAAGTCCGCGGAGCAGCAATCCACCGGGCAGGTGCCCCAGGAACCGATCAACTGGGCCAGATCAGCCGGGCCGACGACGTGGTCGCCGTTGAGATCTTCGGGGCAGGTGCAGCGGTCGTCCAGGCCGCTGCCGTTGGGATCGCCGCTACAGGTGGTCAGGCATTGGAACGTTCCGGGGCAACAGTTCCGCGGCATTTCCTGGCAGGTGTCCACCTGGCCGTCGCCACTGGCATCGAAACAGCAGGCCCCGATCGGGCCGCACAGCGAGCCTTCGCCCGCGAAACTGCCGCCGAGCCCAGTGCACTCCCGGACACTGGTTTCGGCACAACTGTCGACGATGCCGTCGTTGTCGGAATCAAAGCAGCAGGCGCCCGGCGCACCACCCGGTTCGCAGTCGCAGCGGATCTGGATGTCGGCCCCGGGTTCGCTGATGACGGTCTGCACGCAGACGCCGCCCGGCGGGCAGGATCCGGCGCAAGTCGGCGGGGCGCCGACTTGAGAGACCACGTGGCATTCATCGATGGTGGCGCGGCAGCCGCATTCCAGAACGGTCACGGCCCCGTTGGGGGCGACACTGACTTCGATCGGGAGACAGAAGCCATTGCCCTCTGGATCCTGGCAGTCGAAACGCTGTAGTGCGGCGCAGGGATCAGGTCCGCCGACGTTCGGCAATGGGCACAACGGTTCGAGGTCGGCGCAGGCACACGTGACCGCGGTGCCTTCGACCAGCTCGGAGGCGTTCACGGTGATCTCGTCGGTCAGCACACCATCCAGGAACACGCGGCATCCAGATTCTATCGGACACGGCCCGGTGCACGACAGGTGAATCTCGCCGGTGATTGGATCGGGCGTGACCTGGACCGGCCCACAACCGTCGTCAAAACAGTCGCACTGTTCTGCCGTGATCAGCGGCAGGCCCACGATGTTGGTGCCCACGCGCACCCGGCGGGCCCGGCAGCTTTCGCCCGGCCCGGCGGCGGTGCAGTCGATTTCCTGCAGGTTGCCGCACAGCGCGTCGCCCAGCGGGCAGACCTCGGGATTGGCGCAGCCGCACTTGACTTGGTCACCGGGCTTCACGTCTGCATTGCCCACGTGGGTCCGGCCGGTGGTGTTGCCGTTGATCAAGATCTCGCAGGCGGTCCCTGGCGGGCACAGGCCCTGGCAGGACAGGTCAAATCCGCCGATGGGGTCCAAGGAGGTCGTCACCGGACCGCAGGTGTCATCGACGGCCGCCACGCAGTCGCATTCCTGGGCCACCGGTCGCGGACCGAACGGCCCGTCGACAATGTTCAGGCAGAAGGGTTCGCATTCCACCAAACCGGAGTTGAAGCCGCACAGCTGCGGGCAATGCAATACGGCCTCGTCGGCACAAATGGAGTCCCAGGAGGTGTCGCAACAGAACGGGTCGGCGGCACACACGGTTGCCTGACAGGTCGGATCGTCGCAGCCGGGAACGCCGCTGGCAAAACAACAATCGCTGGGCAGGCAGTCGGTGAGCGCCAAGGGTTCGCAGATGGGCATTACCGGGCAGACATCATCGACTGCGCTGCATTCACACTCGATCTTGTCGCCGACCTCGACGTCGGCGGCCCCGATGGTGGTCAGACCGGTCTCCTGGCCGTTGACCACCAACAGGCAATGGTCGCCTTTGGGGCAGTTGCCGAGACAGGACAGATTGAAACCGCTGCCGGGCTCCAGGGTGACGTCGACCGGCCCGCAGGCGCCGCCCTTGCCGCTGGCACATCCGCAGACACTCGCCAGCGGCCGCGGGCCCACCGCGGTATCGATGATGCTGACCGAGAACGGTTGGCAGGCCAACGGACCGGAGGGGCTGTCGTGGCAGATATCCGGGCACAACGCAGATGCGGCGCCGGCGCAGAGGCCGTCCCAGTTGGCCTCGCAGCAGAACATGTCGGCGAGACAGACCGCCGACTCGCAGCCGGGGTCATCGCACCCCGGGGTGCCGTGCGCCGTACAGCAGTTGCTGAGTTCGCAATCGGTATTAGCCAGGGGTTCACAGATCGGCAACGGTGGGCAGGCGGCGGGCTCAGCCATGCAGCCGCATTTGATCTGGCTGCCCACAGCAACGTCCGACAACAGCACGCTCTGGGCGCCGCTGGGTTGTCCATCGATGAGGATGCCGCAGAGCTGACCGGGGGGGCATTGCCCCAGGCAGGCCAGTTCGTATTCCGCCCCTGGGGGGCCGTTCAACGCCATCGGAACCGGGATGACCTCGATGGGCCCGCAGGCGGTTTTTTCGACGTCGACGCAATCGCATTCCACGCCGACCAGCAGCGGCTGCTTGAAGATATCCTGTTGGACTTCCAGGCACAGCGGCAGGCAGTCGCCGCCTTCGCCGAGGCAGGCGCCCTCGAGGGCGCCGCAGAGGTTCAGCCCGGACGGTTCCGGGCAGCTCGCCACCAGCGGCACGCAATCGCAGCGAACCTCGTCTCCCAGGTCCAACTGGGCGGTATTGACGGTGGCGGCCTGGGCGGGGGTTCCGTTGATCAGGACCTGGCAGCCACTGCCGGGCGGACACTGCCCGTTACAAGACAGGTTGTATCCACCGGATCCGTCGGGGGTCACGCCGACCGGGCCGCAGTCGGGCGTTTGGGTGCAGGCGCAGTTCTCGGCCACCGGCCCGCCATCATCCATGATTACGGCGAAGGGCCTGCAGGTCAGAGTGCCCAGCCCCGTGGCGCTGGGGATCACCCCACAATCGGTCATCAGTAGCGGCTCGCAGATGGGTTCGGGCAAACATGGGGTGGTTTGGGCGTTAGCCGGAGCACTCCACAAGACACCAATCAGGATGATGCTCAACAGTCGAATTCTCATTGGACCCCTCCCCGGGTGAGCGCTGTGCACGTCGCCGTGCATGCCGTTACGGATATAAAGAACTGGAACCAGGAGTTCGATCCTGGACGATCCGGATGACCGGTCGAATCATCTGAGAGACAAGACCGGCAGACTGGTGCACAAGGCGGCCTGTGCATCTCTAACCCTCCACCGCCCACAATGGCCCGGCAGGGCAATTGTGGATCAGGCGTTTGTATTCGTCAACTGGCGGCCCTAGGGGCACGCGCCCCAAGCGCCCAGCAGCAGCGGCAAGTCGTTGGCGTCGACCACACCATCACAGGTCAGGTCGGCGGAGCACGCCCCGGCACACGGGCCCCACTGGCCGAGCAGTTGGGCCAGATCCGCGGCGTTGACCACCCCGTTGCGCGCGAGGTCCGCCGGGCAGGTGCACTGATCATCGACGCCGTCACCATTGCCATCACCGGCGCAGGCCGCTCCCCGGCAGGCGCCGGGACAACATCCGTCAGGCATGTTCTGGCAGGTGTCGGCCGCGCCGTCGCCGTCGGCATCGTAGCAGCACGCGCCGGTCAGCCCGCATTCCGCGCCCGCACCTTGGAACGAGCCGTTCGCCTGGGCGCATTCCAAGGAGCTGCCCAGGCCGCAGTCATCAATGAGCCCGTCGCCGTCGGCATCCAGACAGCAGGCGCCGAAGGGTTCGCACTCGCAACGCAGGATCAACTCGGGTCCGCCGGGCGCGTCGGTCACGGTCTCTAGGCAGGCATGGCCCTCCGCGCAGGGGCCGCCGCAGGTGGGGGCCGCTCCGGGCTCCAGCACAATGCGGCAATCCGTTGCCAGATCGGCGCAGGCGCACTCCAGAACCGTGACCGTTCCGCCCGCCGGATCAAACGCAACCTCGATCGGCAGGCAGAAGCCGGTTCCTTCAGGATTCTGGCAGTCGAACGGCTGCAGTTCCGCACAGGGATCCGGGGCCCCGATGGTGGGCAGGTCACAAAGCGGCGTGATCGCCGGGCAACCGCAGGTCACCACCGTGCCAAGCACCAGCTCCGAGGCCTCAACCTGGGTGTCGTCGGTGAACACCCCATCGAGAAACACCCGGCACTGCGACTTGATCGGGCATTCCCCGGCGCAGGACAAGTGAATCTCGTTGCTGATGGGATCGGGCGTCACCTGCAGCGGACCGCAGCCGACCTCATCGAAGCAATCGCACTGTTCGGCGATGACCAGTGGCAGCCCGATGATGTCGCTTGCGATCCGAACCTGGTGCGGCCGGCAGAACTCGCCGGGAGCGCCACCTTTGCACGCCACCGATTGCAGCGGTGTGCACAGCGTCTGGTCCAGGGGTTGTGGGCAGGGCTGCTGTCCATGGGCGGTCGTCGCGGACGCCGACAGCAGGGTCGTCCACACGAGCAAAGTGTTTCTCATCTCCTCCTCCTAAACGCGGGTGCGTGCAACCGCCGGGCCGAAACGACAAGCCGAGGAGCGCGTGCGCCGCGGGCTTGCCCACCGCAGCCAATCGCGCGCCGTCAGGCAACGCAGGTGAGGTAGGAGCGCACCAACAGAATCACGAAATGATCAGGCTTCATCATTGGCTCTCCCTCCGAACGCAGCGGGGCCCGGAAGGTTCTAGTGTTCCTTCCGGGCCCCAGGTTGTCAACAGGTTTCGGCGGGCAGCACTCTGCCCGGATGCCGGACGTCTGCTATGGGCACGCGCCCCACGCACCCAGCAGCATCGCCAGGTCGGCGGCGTTGACCACGCCGTCGCCGGTGAGGTCCGCCAGGCAACAGCCGCTGCACGCTCCCCAGCGGCCCAGCAGCAGCGCCAGGTCGGCGGCGTTAACCACGCCGTCGCCGTTGAGGTCGGCCGGACAGCTACAGCGCTCGTCCACGCCGTCGCCGTTGAGATCGCCGGTACAACCGGCGGCGCACTGGAAGCCGCCGGTGCAGCAGTTCTCGGGCATTTCCACGCAGGTGTCTTCGACGCCGTCACCGTCGGTATCGACGCAGCAGGCCCCAATGGGTCCGCAACTGCCGCCGCTCTGGAACACGCCGCCCAGGGCCGCACATTCCGCCGCGGACACGATTAGGCAACTGTCGTTGATCCCGTCCCCATCGGCGTCGAAGCAACAGGCGCCCGGTTCCGGCGCGCAGGTGCAGCACAGGTCGAACCCGCCGGTGACCGGGTTGGGGAGCAGGGTTTCCGCGCAGGTCTCACCCGGTGGGCAGTCGCCTACGCAGTGCGGCAGGGTCCCGTCCACCACCTCGACGTGGCATTGGTCCTGTCCGCGGCAGTCGCACTCCAGGGCGGTGACCGTCCCGGTGAGCGGATCGAAGTTCACGCAGGTCGGGAAGCACTGCTGTTCCGGGGTCTCCGGATCGGTGCACTCGGTGCCCTGCAGGTTGGTGCAGATGTCGGTGCCCGGCGGATTGGGCAGCGGGCAGACCACCACGTCCTGGCAGCCACACTTGATCTGGCTGTTGGGTTGCAGTTCGCTCGCAAACATCCGGGTCTGTCCGGTCGGATTCCCGTCGAGCAGGATCTGGCAGAAGGCCCCGATTGGGCAGGCGCCTGCGCAACTCAGGTTCCAGTCGACGGGCGGATCGGCGATTGGCGTGACGGTCACCGGGCCGCAACTGTTATCGTCCAGCGGCACACAGTCGCAGAGTTCCGGGGTCGGGATCGGCGAGATCGGCCCCTGGGCCAAGCGCACGCAGAGCGGCCG